>NZ_CAKKLY010000013.1 GCF_918698095.1 Arthrobacter sp. Bi83 | reverse complement strand
GACCCGGGATCGTTGCCTGGGGGTCGGCATCCCGGTAGTAGTGGACACCCTGCACCAGGGAAGCAGCGCAGTTACCCACGCCGACAATGGCAACACGAATCGGATTTGAAGACACGGAACTCCTTTGAGAACAAACTTCAGTGCCCTGCGCGTCGGTACCCTGTTGTACGACGGCGGCTGACGGACACAGCGCCACGCGGCGCCCTAACAGTCTAACCAACTGCGCCGGGGCCGGCTTTGTTCCCGCCGGCCCCGGGCAGTTCATTACATTTGCGTGAGCGTCACACCTTCTGCGCCCAGAGATTGATGTCAGACTCGACGGCGAACTCGTCGATCGCGGTGAGCTCCTCCGAGCTGAACTCCAGGTTGCTGATCGCCGAGAGGCTGTCTTCAAGCTGTTTGACGCTGGACGCTCCGACCAGTGCCGAGGTGACCGGCGTGCCCCTCTGCTGGTCGCGGAGAATCCAGGCGATGGCCATCTGGGCCAGGGTCTGGCCGCGGCCCGAAGCAATCCGGTTCAGCCCGCGGACCCGGTCCAGCTTGTCCTCGGTAATGGCCGATTCGGACAGGAACCGGTCCTTGGCCGCACGGGAATCCGCCGGTATGCCGTGGAGGTAGCGGTCGGTCAGCATGCCCTGGGCGAGCGGCGAGAAGGCGATGGAGCCGGCGCCCACCTGCTCAAGTGCCTCGTACAGGTTGGGGCTGCCGTCCTCGGTCCACCGGTTCAGCATGGAGTAGCTGGGCTGGTGGATGAGCAGCGGAGTGCCGAGTTCTTTGAGGATGCGCGCGGCCTCCAGCGTCTGTTCCGGGGTGTAGGAGGAGATGCCCGCGTAGAGGGCCTTGCCGGAGCGCACGGCGTGGTCCAGGGCGCCCATGGTTTCCTCCATCGGCGTCTCGGGATCCGGGCGGTGGCTGTAGAAAATGTCCACATAGTCCAGGCCCATGCGCTGGAGCGACTGGTCCAGGCTGGAGAGCAGGTACTTGCGTGAGCCCCACTCACCGTAGGGGCCGGGCCACATGTAGTAGCCGGCCTTGGTGGAGATGACCAGCTCGTCGCGGTAGGGCTTGAAGTCGTCCTGCAGGTGCCTGCCGAAGTTGGTTTCCGCCGATCCGTCCGGCGGGCCGTAGTTGTTGGCGAGGTCGAAGTGGTTCACGCCGAGGTCGAAGGCACGGCGCAGGATGGCGCGCTGCTCGTCAAAGCGCTTGTCGTCACCGAAGTTGTGCCAGAGCCCCAGCGAGACGGCGGGAAGCTTCAGGCCGCTGCGTCCGACGCGGCGGTACGGCATGGTTTCGTAGCGGTTGTCCGCTGCCAAATAAGTCATACGATCCATCCTGCCAGTTGTGACGCAGGCTACAGCCCGCAAGTCCGTTGTTACGCCGCGGGCTGACAGAATCAGCCCGCGGCGCACGATAAGGCCGCCTGTGTCAGTCGCTAAGGACGACGGCGCTCAGCGCCGGCAGCTCCACCTTGCCCCCGTCGACGCGGACGGCATCATCGGTGGCCAGCAGTACGCTCGCTCCCGGCCGGTCCAGGGTGACGGCCTGATCGCCGAAGTTCAGCAGGACCTGAACCGCTCCGCGCCGGTACCGCAGCCAGCGGGCGTCGTCGTCGAACTCCACTGCTGTGTCTTCGAAGCCCAACTTGGTGAGATCCGGACTCGAGCGCCGCACCGCAATCAGGGAGCGGTACAGCTCTAGCAGCCTGGCGTGCTCCCCGTCTGACGCTTCCGCCCAGTTCAGTTTGGAGCGGGTGAAGGTTTCCGGATCCTGCGGATCGGGCACGACGGCGGGGTCCCACCCCATGCGCTCGAACTCCTTGATCCGGCCCTCGGCCGTGGCTTTGCCAAGCTCCGGCTCCGGATGGGAGGTGAAGAACTGCCAGGGCGTGGTTGCCCCGTACTCCTCGCCCATGAACAGCATGGGCGTGAACGGCCCGGTCAGGGTCAGCACCGCGGCCAGGGCAAGGCTGCCGTACGGGAGTGTCTGGGACAGCCGGTCGCCGGTGGCCCTGTTGCCGATCTGGTCATGGTTCTGTGAGCAAACCACCAGTGCGGACGGAAGGACGGCGCTGAAGTCGATGGGCCTGCCGTGGTGGCGTTCCCGGAAGCTGGAGTAGCTGCCGTCGTGGAAGAACCCGTCCTGCAGCACCTTGGCCAGCGCCCCGAGCGAATCGAAGTCGCTGTAGTAGCCGGTGGTTTCCCCGCTGACGTTGACGTGGACGGCGTGGTGGAAGTCATCGCTCCACTGGCCGGCCAGCCCGTAGCCGTTGGCGTCCCGGGGGTACAGCAGGCGCGGGTTGTTGAGGTCGGATTCGGCGATGAGGGTCAGCGGACGCCCGGCCTCGGCCGACAGTTCGTCGGCCAGTGCACCGAAGTCCTCCAGGATGTGGACGGCCCGCTCATCCTTGAGGGCGTGCACGGCGTCCAGGCGGAGGCCATCCACCCGGTAGTCGCGCAGCCACATGGTGAGGTTGTCCAGGATGTACTTGCGCACGTGGTCCGATCCCGGACCGTCAAGATTGACCGAGTCACCCCATGTGTTGCCCTCGCCGTGCTTGAGGTACGGCCCGAATCTGGGCAGGTAGTTCCCGCTCGGGCCGAGGTGGTTGTAGACCACGTCCTGGATGACGCCGATGCCCGCGGCGTGGGCGGCGTCCACGAACCGCTGGTAGGCGGCCGGTCCACCGTAGCCCTCGTGGACGGCGAACCACTGCACGCCGTCGTAACCCCAGTTGTGGGTGCCATTGAAGGCATTCACCGGCAGCAGTTCCACAAAGTCGATGCCCAGCCCGGCGAGGTAGTCCAGATTCCCGGCGGCGGCGTCGAGCGTCCCTTCCGGCGTGAACGTTCCCAGGTGCAGTTCGTAGATCACGGCACCCTGGAGCTCCCGGCCCTGCCACGCGGCTTCCTGCCAGCTGTGGGCACTGGGGTCGAAAGTGCGGGAAAGGGCGTGGACGCCGTCGGGCTGGCGGCGGGTCCGGGGGTCGGGCAGCGGCGTTTCGTCGCCGTCGAGCAGGTACCCGTAGTCCACGTCGGCGCCGGTCGGTGCGTCCGGGGCCGTCCACCAGCCCTGGTCCGCCGGCGCGTTGCCGGGCCGGCGGCTCATCGGGTAGCGCTCCCCTCCGGCCAGCAGCGTGACGGCGCCCGCCTCCGGCGCCCAGACGTCGAACCTTTCTGCTCCCCGCACGGGTTTGGCGGCTTGGTGGGGCTGTGCTGCAACGTTGGTCTGTGTCATGGCTTTGCTCCTGTCTCGGGAACCAGCAATGCCACCGGGTAGGTCCGGAAGACCTCCGAAAGCGCCGCCGGGCCCGGTCCGTAGCTGGTACCGGTCAGTTCGTCCTTCATAGCCGTTTCAAGTTCGACGGCGGTGTCCCGCCAGCCGCCCGACTGTTCCAGTCCGTAGGGAAGCCGGGTTGCCAGGGTGAGTGCTCCCGGGCCTGCAGCCCCGCCGGCTCCGCGGCCGAACGCCAGCAGGTGGGAGGTAGCTGGACCGCTGGCCTGCAACGGACGGTAACCGGCGAAGAGCTCCGGCCGTTCGCGGCGCAGCCGCAGGGCACGGGACGTCACCAGCAGCTTGGCCCGCTCGTCGAGGAATGATTCCGGACGGGATCCGGCATCCAGCTGTTCCAGGGCCTGCTTGCGGTCCTCGAAACTGAACGGGCGGCGGTTATCGGGGTCCGTCAGTGAACGGTCCCAGAACTCGGTTCCCTGATACACGTCGGGTACCCCCGGCATGGTCAGCTGCACGAGCTTTGCCGAGAGTGAGTTCGATGCCCCGTGCGGTTCCAGCAGCGCCACGAGGGCTTCCAGTTCCGTGCGGACCTCCGGGTTGTCGAAGGCGGAGTCTACGGCGGCCGCCAGTTTCTTCTCGAACGCCGGATCGGGATCAGTCCAGTTGGTCGAGTTCCCGGCTTCGCGTGCGGCCTTGAGGGCGTACGACTGGAGGCGTTCCCGGTCGGCGGGCCACGCGCCGGCGACGGCCTGCCAGAGCAGGACGGAGAGCGGCCCGTCAGGCAGCGGCGCCAGGGCGCTCAGCCTGTCGAGTGCCTTTTCCCATTCAGGCGCCACCTCGGAGATGACCGAGATCCGGGCCCGGGTGTCCTCGCTCCGTTTGGTGTCGTGGGTGCTGAGCGTGGTCATGGACAGCGGAAGCTCCGCCTGGCGGCGGGCCATCCGGGCATGGAACTCCTCCGGTTCGAGCGCGAACTCGGTGGGGTCGGCGCCCACCTCCGTGAGGGTTCCCAAGCGGTTGTACCGGAAGAACGCGGTGTCCTCCACGCCCTTGGCCATCACCATTCCGGAGGTCTGCTGGAAGCGGCGCGAGAGCTCCAGGTCGGTTTCCAGCAGCAGCGGATGCAGAACCTCAATGGCCTGGTCCAGCTCCGGGCGCCACCGGGCTGCCAGTTCGCAGGCTTCCTTCAGGACTTCCGCACCCTCGGGCAGGTACGTGCGGTAAACCGGGAAGGCGGCGATGATTTCCGCGATGGCATCCGCTGCCGCCTCCTGCGGGATTCCGGCGTCGCCAGGCACCAGCCTGGCGAGCCGCAGGATCTCCGAGTGGAGGATGCCGTCGGTGATCCGCCGCTTGGTGCCGCGGATCATGGCCTGGTAATCCGCAGCTTCGCCGCCGCGGAGCTGTGCGTCGAGCCGGTCCAGCGCTTCGCGTCCCTGCGGATCGACGAAGATCCGGTCGACGTCGGCGAGGGCGTCGTAGCCGGTGGTGCCTTCGCACTCGAAACCGGCAGGCAGCTGCTCTCCCGGCTCCAGGATCTTTTCGATGAGCAGGTACGCTCCCCCGGTGGCTCCGCGGAGCCGTTCGAGGTATCCCTCCGGATCGGCGAGGCCGTCCGGGTGGTCGATCCGCAGTCCGTCCGCAAGACCCTCATTGAACCAGCGCACCACTTCTTCATGTGCCTCGTCAAAGACGGACGGCACCTCGACGCGAATGCCGGCCAGCGTGTTTACCGCGAAAAACCGACGGTAGTTCAGCTCATTGTCTGCACGGCGCCAGCCGATGAGTTCGTAGTGCTGCCGGCCATGGACGTCCCTCGGCGAGTCGCCCTCGGCATAGCTGCCCTCGGCCAGCGGGAAGCGGTGGTCGTAGTACCGCAGCTCGCCGTCCTTGATCTCGAGCTGGTCCAGATCGTCATCGCTGCCCAAGACGGGGATACGGATTCGGCCCCCGGCCAGGTCCCAGTCGACGTCGAACGCCTCGGCATAGCGGGACCCGCGGCCCTCCTTGAGCAGCGACCACCACCAGGGGTTCTGCACCGGCGAGGCCACGCCCACATGGTTGGGCACGATGTCGATCAGTACACCCATTCCCGCAGCGCGGGCTGCCTTCGAAACCGCCGCTAGCCCCTCCGGGCCGCCGCGCTCCGGATCCACCACGGAGGGATCCGTGACGTCATAGCCGTGGTCGGAACCGCTCTCCGCCTTCAGGATGGGCGACAGGTAGACCCAGTCCACGCCGAGCGACTTCAGGTAAGGCACCGTTTCGGCGGCATCAAACAGCGTGAACCCCTCCCGGATCTGCAGCCGGTAGGTGGAGACGGGCGTCCTCATGAGCGCGTCCCGCCCTGCTTGCCCGCCGGCTTGCGGCTCCGCTTGGTTGCCGGCTTCTGTACAGGAGCCTCCGCCGGCTTCTGTTCAGGATCTGCCGGCTTCTGTTCAGGAGTCTCCTCAACAGGGGTCTCTTCCGGCTCCTCAACAGGAGTCTCTTCCGGCTCGGCCCAGGCTTTCTTCGTCTTCTTCGGCTCCGGAAAGGTAGGTGCCGTGAGCGCCGCAGTCTCGGTCGTCGCCGTCTGCGTCAGCGCCGCAAGGGAGGCGGCCACCGAGTGGTCCGGTTCCTCCTCCGGCGCACTGTGGGCACGCAGCACCACGAGCGATTTCGCTGCGACGTTGAGCTTGCCGCCAGCCTGCACGGGTTCGGAATCGGCACCCGCGCCGGCGGTGTCGATGATGACGTCCCAGGCCGGGGCGTATTCATCCGACGGGAGCTTGAACACGACGTCGCCATCGTGCGCGTTGAAGTACAGCACGAAGTTGACATCCGTGATGCGGCGCCCGCGGTTGTCCTTGCCCTGGATGCCGTCACCGTTGAGGAATACGCCTACGGACCGGCCGAACCCGCTGTCCCAGTCCTCCGGCTGCATGGTGTTGCCGTCCGGGTCCAGCCATTCGATGTCCGGCAGACGTTCGCCTTCACCGCGCCGGACGGGCCGGCCATCGAAGAACCGGCTGCGCCTGAACGTGGGGTGCTTGGCCCTCAGCGAGTTTACGGCGGCCGTGAACTCGATCAGCGGCTGGTCCACGTTGTCCCAGTTGATCCAGGTCAGTTCGGAGTCCTGGCAGTAGCCGTTGTTGTTTCCGCGCTGGGTGCGGCCCAGTTCGTCGCCGTGCAGGAGCATGGGCACGCCCTGCGAGAGCAGCAGCGAGGCGATGAAGTTCCGCTGCTGCCGGGCGCGCAGTCCCAGCACCTTCGCGTCCTCCGTGGGCCCTTCGGCTCCGCAGTTCCAGGACCGGTTGTGCGATTCGCCGTCGTTGTTGCCTTCGCCGTTGGCGTCGTTGTGCTTCTCGTTGTAGGAGACCAGGTCCGCGAGGGTGAAGCCGTCGTGGGCGGTGACGAAGTTGATGGACGCAACCGGGCGGCGGCCGGAGTGCTCGTAGAGGTCTGCGGATCCGGTGATGCGCGAGGCGAATTCGCCCAAGGTGGCTGGCTCGCCGCGCCAGAAGTCACGGACGGTGTCGCGGTACTTTCCGTTCCATTCCGTCCACTGCGGCGGGAAGTTGCCCACCTGGTAGCCGCCGGGGCCAACGTCCCACGGTTCCGCGATGAGCTTCACCTGCGAGACAACGGGGTCCTGCTGGATGAGTTCGAAGAAGGTGGACAGCTTGTCGACGTCGTAGAACTCGCGGGCCAGCGTGGACGCGAGGTCGAAGCGGAACCCGTCCACGTGCATCTCGGTCACCCAGTAACGCAGGGAGTCCATGAGCAGCTGCAGGGAGTGCGGCTGGCGGACGTTCAGCGAGTTGCCGGTGCCGGTGTAGTCCATGTAGTGCTTTTCATCGCCGTCCATCAGACGGTAATAAGCGGCGTTGTCGATGCCCTTGAAGGACAGCGTGGGCCCGAGGTGGTTGCCCTCTGCCGTGTGGTTGTACACCACGTCGAGGATGACTTCGATGCCGGCGCGGTGGAGCGAGCGGACCATGGCCTTGAAGTCCTGAACCTGCTGGCCGGTGTCGCCGGTGGAGCTGTAGCTGTTGTGCGGGGCGAAGAACCCGATGGTGTTGTAGCCCCAGTAGTTGTTCAGCCCCTTGTCCTCAAGGATGCCGTCGTTGACGAACTGGTGCACCGGCATGAGCTCGATGGCGGTGATGCCGAGCTTCTGCAGGTGGGAGATGACCGAGGGGTGGGCCACGCCGGCGTAGGTGCCGCGCTGCTCCTCGGGGATCTCGGGGTGGAGCTGCGTGAGGCCCTTGACATGGGCTTCGTAGATCACGGACTGGTGGTACGGGATCCGCGGGAGGTGGTCGCCGTCCCAGTCGAAGAACGGGTTGATGACCACGCCCATCATCATGTGGGGCGCCGAGTCCTTGTCATTGCGGGAGTCGGGGTCGCCCATGTTGTACGAGAACAGGGCGGGATCCCAATCGATCTGGCCGTGCACTGCCTTGGCGTACGGGTCCAGGAGGAGCTTGTTCGGGTTGAAGCGGTTGCCTGAGTCCGGGTCATAAGGGCCGTGGACGCGGAAGCCGTACTTCTGGCCGGGCTGGACCTGGGGCAGGTAGCAGTGCCACACATACCCGTCCACTTCCCCGACCTCTACGCGGGTTTCAGTGCCGTCCTCCTCGAAGAGGCACAGCTCGACTTTCTCTGCCCTTTCGCTGAACAATGCGAAGTTGGTTCCGGTTCCGTCGAAGGTGGCGCCAAGGGGGTACGCCGTTCCGGGCCAGATTTCCATTCGTGCTCCTATTACGTTGTCCAACACTTGTGTCCGGCCGGTATGTCGTGCGTCACCGCCGGGAACTAGGTCTTACCGTAGCCGGTAGGTGTGACTATTACGATTACCGGCCGGCTGATTACTAAGCGTGCTTACTTTATCCCAGATTTCGGGTAGGGCGTCGGCAATACGTCCCGCGGTCAGTGGCGCGCCGTCCGATGCGGCGTTTCCGGCGCGGCCGTGCAGGCTGGCCCCCATGGCGGCGATCGCCGCCCACCGCTCGTCCGGGTCGATGCCAAGTTCCCTGAAACGGCCGACGTCGGACCCCACCTGGGCGAGCAGCGCACCGATAACCCCGGCCAGCACGTCGCCGCTGCCGGCCGTTGCCAGCCACGGCGTACCGTCGGCCTGGCTGTAGAAGTCCTGGTACGGCGATGCCACCAGCGTCGTGGCGCCTTTGAGCAGCACGGTGGCCTCGGTGAGACCTGCAGCCTGGCGGGCCGCTGCGAGGGTCGAGGCCTCCACGGCGGCGCGGTCCAGGCCGGCTCCGAGGCGCGTCAGCAGCGTTGCCAGCTCGCCGGCGTGCGGGGTGAGCACCACCTGCGGCGCGAGGACATCAGGCAGTGCCGGCAGCGCGCCGGCGTCCGCCACGGTAGGCAGGCCTGAATCCGCGGCGTCACGGACCCGCTGCATCTGCTCGTCATCCGAGCCGTCCATGCCTGAACCCACGAGCCACGCCTGGACGTGGGTTTCGGCCACGGTCCCGGAGCTGCACACCACCTCGGGGCAGGTGTGCCGGATGAGGTCGGCAACGTCGGGCGGGCCGACATACCGCACCATGCCGGCCCCGGCAGCGAGGGCCCCGCGGCAGGCGAGCACGGCGGCGCCCGGATACGCCGGGGACCCGGCAACCACCCCGAGGACGCCCCGGGAATACTTGTGTGAGCGGCGACCGGGTTTGGGCAGGAGCGCGGCCAGATCGGAAGCTTCCAGGCGCCGCAGCGCCGGCCAGGGAAGCCCTTCCTCGATCCCGATCGGAATCACACGGACAGTCCCGGCAAAGTCGGCGCCCGGGTCCGCCAGCAGGCCGGCCTTGGCCCCGCCGAACGTGACGGTGAGATCGGCCGGGAGCACCGGTTCCGCCGCTTCCCCGGTATCGGGGTTCACGCCGCTCGGCACGTCGCAGGCCACCACCAGGCCATGCGGACCGGCGGCAAGCAGAGCTACGAGCCCGGCGGCGGCTCCGCGGAGCCCGCCCTGCGCGCCGGTTCCCAGCAGGGCGTCAATCACGACGTCGGCCCTGCCGGTTTCCGCTGCCAGCTCGCCGAGGTTGGCGTCGGTCAGGTGCCGGACCCGGCCACCGGCCCGCTCAAAGGCCGCGAGCGCTTCGGGATGGGCGCTGCCCGAGGCGAGGACCGCCGTCGTCCGCATGCCCCGTCCGGCAAGGCGCGCGGCCGCGAACAGGCCGTCGCCGCCGTTGTTCCCCTTGCCGGCCAACACCACAACGCTGGAACCGTAGAGCCGACGGCCCCCGGAGCGAAGCTCCCCAATGACCGCATTGGCAAGGCCGTGGGCTGCCCGCTGCATGAGAACAGCGCCCATACCTGAATCCAGTAAAGGCTTTTCAGCCTCTCGTATCTGGGTTCCGGTATAGGCGCTGATCATTCAGTCCGATCCGTTCGGTATCAGCCCTCGGCCAGGACGGTGGCGGTGGCGATGCCGCCGTCGTGGCTCATGGACAGGTGCCAGCGCTTGACGCCCTTGGCCTCCGCCACGGCCAGCACGGTGCCCTTGACCTGGATCGTTGGGCCGTTCTGGTCCAGCCCGATCCAGCAGTCCTGCCAGTTCATGCCGGCCGGGGCCCCAAGGACCTTGGCCACGGCTTCCTTGGCGGCAAACCTCGCAGCCAGGGAGCGGGTGTTCAGCTCGCGCTCGGCCGGAACGAACAGCCGGTCGCGCAGCCCGGGGGTGCGCTCCAGCTGACGGCCGAAGCGCTCAATGTCCACGACGTCTACGCCGATGCCAACAATCATGGGCTTACTCTACGGTGACGCTCTTGGCCAGGTTGCGTGGCTGGTCCACGTCGTATCCCTTGGCCGTGGCGAGTTCGAGGGCGAAGATCTGCAGCGGCACGGTGGCCAGCAGGGGCGCCAGGAGGGTGGGGGTCTCCGGGATGTAGAAGACGTGCTCGGCGTAAGCCTTCACAGCCTCGTCGCCTTCCTCGGCGATGACGATGGTCTTCGCGCCGCGGGCCCGGACTTCCTGGATGTTCGAGACCACCTTGGAGTGCAGCGAGTCGCGCCCGCGCGGGGACGGGACCACCACGAACACCGGCTGGCCTTCCTCGATCAGCGCGATCGGGCCGTGCTTGAGCTCGCCGGCGGCGAAACCCTCGGCGTGGATGTAGGCGAGCTCCTTGAGCTTGAGCGCGCCTTCCATGGCCACCGGGAACCCGACGTGCCGGCCCAGGAACAGCACGGACTTCGCATCCGCCATGGACCGCCCGAGTTCCTTGATCTGGCCCTCGTTGTCCAGGATCCGCTGGATCTTGGCCGGGATCTTGCCCAGGTCCGCCAGGATGTCCTTGATCTCGCCCTGGAACTTGTTCCCGCGCAGCTGTGCCAAATACAGGCCCAGCAGGTAGGCGGCTGTGATCTGGGCCAGGAACGCCTTCGTGGACGCCACCGCGATCTCCGGCCCGGCGTGCGTGTACAGCACGGCGTCGGACTCACGCGGGATCGTGGAACCGTTGGTGTTGCAGATCGACAGGGTCTTCGCGCCCTGTTCCTTCGCGTACCGGACCGCCATCAGCGTGTCCATGGTCTCCCCGGACTGGGAGATCGACACGATCAGGGTGTTCGCGTCCACGATCGGGTCGCGGTAGCGGAACTCATGGGAGAGCTCCACCTCGGTGGGGATCCGGCACCAGTGCTCGATCGCGTACTTCGCGACCTGCCCGGCGTACGCGGACGTGCCGCAGGCCAGGACGATGATCTTGTCCACGCTCTTGAGCAGCGCCGGGTCGATCCGCAGCTCATCCAGCGTCAGCTTCCCGTGAATGTCCGACCGTCCCAGCAGGGTCTGGGCCACGGCGTCGGGCTGGTCATGGATTTCCTTCTCCATGAAGGACGGGAAGCCGCCCTTTTCCGCCGATTCCGGGTCCCAGTCCACGTGGTATTCCTTGCCCTCCGCGGGGGCGCCGAAGAAGTCGGTGATCACCACGGAATCCGCGGTGATCGTCACGATCTGGTCCTGGCCGAGCTCCACCGCGCGGCGGGTGTAGTCGATGAACCCGGACACGTCCGAGCCCAGGAAGTTCTCGCCCTCGCCCAGGCCAACCACGAGCGGTGAGTTGCGGCGGGCCGCGACCACCACATCGGGCTGGTCCGCGTGCACCGCCAGCAGCGTGAACGCACCATCAAGGCGCTGGCAGGCCAGCTCCATGGCCTTGGTCAGGCCGCCGTCGGAGACGTCGCCGCCGAGCTTGTTGCGGAAGATGTCGCCCAGCAGCGCCGCGGCCACCTCGGTGTCGGTCTCGGAAGCGAACTCCACACCCTTGGCCACGAGCTCAAGCTTGAGCTCGGCGAAGTTTTCAATGATGCCGTTGTGGATCAGCGCCAGCTTCCCGCCATCAGACAGGTGCGGGTGGGCGTTCTGATCCGTAGGCCCGCCGTGCGTGGCCCAGCGCGTGTGGCCGATACCGGTCAACGACTCCGGCAGAGGCCGCGCCTCCAGTTCAGCGAGCAGATTGCTCAGCTTCCCGGACTTCTTCCGCGAGAAAATCTCCCCGCCGGCAACCACGGCGACACCCGCCGAGTCATAGCCCCGGTACTCCAGGCGGCGCAGACCCTCAAGAACAACATCCAGCGCAGTGTGCCCGGCATCAGCCCGGCCCGACGTACGCCCTACATAACCCACGATTCCACACATGGGTATAAGCCTAACCGGCTTTGGGGAGACCGGACGTCGGACAACCTCCGCCGCAGCATGCCGGAAGGCCGCCAAACGGCCGCCGGCAAAGCACGCGTGAGGCCCCAACCGGCCCGTCATCAGGCAGTTTACGTCCGCACGCATTTCGCTCTCGGCGTCGCGGAGGGCAGAATCTCTAGGGTGACTTCGCAACGCAATGAAGCGAACGGGGAGGGTGTCTCGCCGTTCGTGGAGCTGGACCGGCAGACCTGGTCCCGGCTCGCAGCCCAGATGGAACAGCCCCTTAACGAAGAGGATGTGCTGCGCCTTCGTGGGCTCGGTGACCCCCTGGACATGAAGGAGGTCCGGGAGGTCTACCTGCCGCTGTCCCGGCTGCTGCACCTGTATGTGGAGGCGGCAGGCCAGCTGCACGCGGCCACCACGACGTTCCTGGGTGAGCAGACCCAGCGCACCCCGTTCGTCATTGGTGTCGCCGGTTCGGTGGCCGTGGGCAAGTCCACCATCGCCCGTGTGCTCCGGGAAATGCTGCGGCGCTGGCCGGGCACCCCCAACGTTGAGCTGATCACCACCGACGGGTTCCTGTACCCGCTCGCCGAACTCAAGCGCCGCCAGCTGCTCGAGCGCAAGGGCTTTCCGGAGTCCTACGACCGCAGGGCGCTGCTGCGTTTCGTGAGTGAGATCAAGGGCGGCGCGGAGGAAGTCCGGGCGCCCTGGTACTCACACGTCACCTACGACATCGTGCCCGGCAAGGAAGTGGTGGTCCGCCGCCCGGACGTCCTCATCGTTGAAGGCCTGAACGTCCTGGCGCCCGCTCGTCCCCGGCATGACGGCCGGCAGGGACTGGCACTGAGCGACTTCTTTGACTTCTCCATCTACGTGGATGCCAAGACCTCCTACATCGAGGAATGGTATGTGGACCGGTTCCGGAAGCTGCGCTCCACCGCGTTCGCCCAGCCAGAGTCATACTTCCACCGCTACGCCACCCTCTCCGATTCCGAGGCCGAGACCACGGCCCGCGAAATCTGGAAGCGGATCAACGAGCCGAACCTTGAAGAGAATGTGCTGCCCACGAGGGGACGGGCCCAGCTGGTGCTCACCAAGGAAGCCGACCACTCCATCCGCCGCATGC
Organism: Arthrobacter sp. Bi83; assembly: GCF_918698095.1. Lineage (GTDB taxonomy): Bacteria > Actinomycetota > Actinomycetes > Actinomycetales > Micrococcaceae > Arthrobacter. The sequence goes on along the minus strand of NZ_CAKKLY010000013.1, from coordinate 78,424 downwards.
TGCTAAGGAAGGTCTAGCACAGGTGTGCTACGACTGCTCCCCCGCCGCGGACCGGGCGGCACAGACAGCGTCAGCACAGGAAGCCGCGGCCCCTAAAGCGGCTGCGCCCGGCCGCCGTATAGTCACCCGATTCCTCCTCGCCGGCGCCAGCCTGTCCGCGCTGGCGGCCTGCACACCCGCAGGTCCTGCCGCGGCACCTTCCGCCACGGGAAGTACGACGCCGGCACCCCCGTCGGCGTCCGGGTCACCCGGCGCATCTGCCGGCAGCGCGTCGGCGCGGGCTTCCGCCACCGCGTCGCCCTCTGCCACCGCGCCTCCCTCCGGTTCTGCCGCGGCGTCCGCGGCAGCACCGCCGTCGGCAGCCGCCGCCCCGACGGCAGCACCAGCGCCGCCGTCGGCCGCCTCCCGGCTGCCCAAGCAGTACTCACTGACCAACCCAACCAGCCCCTGGGTTGTGGTCAACAAGCGGCGCCCGCTGAAGCCGGCCAACTTTGTTCCGCGGGATCTTGTCCAGCCGGGCGTTGCCCTTGCCGTTTCCGGCGAGGCAGCGCTGCTGAACCGCACCACGGCGGCCGCCGCGGAAAAGATGTTCGCGGCAGCGGCGGCGGACGGCGTGACCATGACGCTGGCCAGCGGCTACCGGTCCTACGCCACGCAGACAGCCACCTACAACGGCTACGTCAGCGCGCGGGGGCAGGCCGCTGCCGACACCGCCTCGGCGCGGCCCGGGCATTCCGAGCACCAGACAGGCTGGGCGTTCGACATCGGCGACGGCGGCGGCGCGTGCAGTTTCCAGCCCTGCTTCGCCGAGCAGCCGGCCGCTGTGTGGGCCAAGGCCAACGCGTACCGGTTCGGCTTCGTGGTGCGGTACCCGTGGATGCTGCATCCGATTACGGGGTATTACTACGAGTCGTGGCACCTGAGATATGTCGGCGTCGAGGCGGCCAGCGACATGCGGAAGCGCGGAATCGCCACCCTCGAGGAGTATTTCGGGCTCGAAGCGGCGCCCGGTTACCCGTAACCGCTGCCCTGCTTACCTGTAACCGCTGCCCTTGGCGCGCGTAACCGCTGCCCGCCGGCGAGGACCGGTGCGATAGCTTGGACCCATGCTTACCGGATTCAAAAAATTCATTCTCAAAGGCAATGTCATTGACCTGGCCGTGGCCGTGGTCATCGGCGCAGCGTTCAGCTCAGTGGTGGACGCGCTGGTCAAGAGTGTCATGATGCCCCTGATCTCGCTGCTCGTCGGACAGCCCAACTTTGATGATTTCCTGGCCTTCGGCGACGTACGGATCGGCGTCCTGCTTACCGCTGTGGTCAACTTCCTGCTGGTTTCGGCCGCGATCTACTTCGTCATCATCCTGCCGATGAACCGGCTGATCGAGCACCGGAACCGCAAGCTGGGCATTGGACAGGAAGTGAAGAAGGAAGCAGCCGAGGATCCCCAGATCGCTCTGCTGAAGGAAATCCGGGACGAGCTGCGCAAACAGCCCACCCGGTAATCGCCCCGGCGAGCAATCCAATGAGACAAAAGCGGTCCGCCTTCCGAGAGGGAGGCGGACCGCTTTCTTAATTCTCGGTGCTGCGGGAGCTGCCCTAGCGGACGAGCTCAGTCGGGACGGGATCCAGCGCCAGCTCGCGCTTGACCACCTGGGCCAGTCGCTCGGCGATGACCTGGGCGGTCTCCTGGGTGCCGGCTTCCACCATGACGCGGACCACGGGTTCGGTGCCGGAAGGGCGGAGCAGCACACGGCCGGTGTCGCCGAGCTCGGCTTCGGCCAGCTTGACGGCCGCTGCGAGGGCTTCGTCGCCGCTGACCCGGCTGCGGTCCACGCCCTTCACGTTGATGAGGACCTGCGGGAGCTTGGTCATGACGGTGGCGAGCTCTTTCAGCGGGCGGCCGGTGAGGGCCACCTGCGCTGCGAGCTGCAGGCCGGTCAGGACGCCGTCGCCGGTGGTGGCGTAGTCGGCGAGGATCACGTGGCCGGACTGTTCGCCGCCGAGGTTGAAACCGCCGTCGCGCATTTCCTCAAGGACGTAACGGTCACCCACCCCGGTCTCGCGGACCTCGATGCCGGCATTGCGCAGGGCGATCTTCAGTCCGAGGTTGCTCATCACGGTGGCAACCAGGACATTGTCCGTAAGCTTGCCGGCGTCCTTGAGCGCGATGGCGATGATGGCCATGATCTGGTCACCGTCCACCTCGTTGCCCTCGTGGTCCACGGCGAGGCAGCGGTCGGCGTCGCCGTCATGGGCGATGCCGAGGTCTGCTCCGTGCGCCACCACCGCGGCCTTGAGCGGTCCCAGGTGCGTGGAGCCCACGCCCTCATTGATGTTCAGGCCGTCCGGCTCGGCTCCGATGACCACAACCTCGGCTCCGGCATCCTTAAAGACCTGCGGGGAACAGCCGCTGGCGGCTCCGTGGGCGCAGTCCAAGACCACCTTCAGTCCGTCAAGGTTGTGCGGGAGGGTGCCCAGCAGGTGGACGATGTAGCGGTCCTCGGCGTCGGAGAAGCGCTGGATGCGGCCCACTTCACCGCCGACAGGCCGGACGGGCTCCTTGCCCATCTGTTCCTCGATGGCGTCCTCCACCTCGTCGGGGAGTTTCTGGCCGCCGCGGGCGAAGAACTTGATCCCGTTGTCAGGCGCTGGGTTGTGCGAGGCGGAAATCATCACGCCGAAGTCCGCGTTAAGGTCCGCCACTAGGTAGGCGGCCGCGGGGGTGGGAAGCACGCCGGCGTCATAGACGTCGATTCCGGAGCTGGAAAGCCCTGCCTCCACGGCCGCGGCGATGAACTCACCGCTGGCGCGGGGGTCCCTTGCCACCACGGCGCGCGGCCGCGCACCCTCGCTGGTGCGTTCATGGCCAAGCACGACGGCGGCGGCCTGGGCCAGCTGCAGTGCGAGCTCGGCAGTCAGCAGGCCGTTCGCCAGGCCACGGACACCGTCTGTTCCAAATAATGTAGACATCGGGTCAAGTTTAGACGATGCAGGTCCCCGCCCCTGCCTCGGGCGGCCCCCGGCAAGGGGACCGCCTGGCGTCCGGGGACGTTTGGCCTGCTCAAGGGGGCATCCCGCCAGGTCACAAAGGCTTAACGGCAGAAGCCCGTCCCGCCGAACGGCGGGACGGGCTTCTGTGAAGCGGCGGGCTTCGGAAGCGAATTAACGCTTCGAGTACTGCTGAGCCTTGCGGGCCTTCTTGAGACCGGCCTTCTTACGCTCGATGACGCGGGCGTCACGGCGCAGGTAACCGGCCTTCTTCAGGGTGGCGCGGTTGTTCTCGGTGTCGATCTCGTTCAGTGAACGGGCGATGCCGAGGCGCAGGGCGCCGGCCTGGCCGGAAATGCCGCCACCGTGGATGCGGGCAATGACGTCGTAGGCGCCGTCAAGATCGAGGATCTTGAAGGGCTCGTTGACGTCCTGCTGGTGCAGCTTGTTCGGGAAGTAGTTGGCCAGTTCACGGCCGTTGATGATCCACTTGCCGGTGCCGGGCACGATGCGAACGCGTGCCACGGCTTCCTTGCGACGGCCAACTGCTGCGCCGGCGACGGTCAGTGCCGGGCGTTCCTTCTTCGGCGCTTCTGCTTCTGCAGGACCGCTTTCCGAGGTGTAGCTGGTCGGGTTTTCCTCTGCCACAACGGCTTCGGTGGTCTCTTCGTTCTGAGCCACGGTTCTCCTTGTATAGATAAGTTGGTTGGTGGCCAGGACTACTGGGCGACCTGGGTGATTTCGAAAGTCTTAGGCTGCTGGGCGGCGTGCGGGTGCTCAGCACCGCGGTACACCTTCAGCTTGCCCAGCTGCTGTGCAGCGAGGGAGTTCTTCGGGAGCATGCCCTTGATGGCCTTCTCCACGGCGCGGACCGGGTTGGATTCCAGCAGTTCCGCGTAGTTGACGGAGGTCAGGCCGCCCGGGTAGCCGGAGTGGCGGTATGCGCGCTTCTGCTCCAGCTTGGCGCCGGTGAGGGCTACCTTTTCAGCGTTGATGATGATGACGAAATCGCCCATGTCCATGTGGGACGCAAAGGTGGCCTTGTGCTTGCCGCGCAGCAGGATTGCGGTCTGGCTGGCGAGACGACCAAGGACAACGTCGGTGGCGTCAATGACGTGCCACTGGCGGTTGATATCGCCGGGCTTCGGGGTGTACGTACGCACGGTGTTTGCCTCGTTCTTGTTCTGGCGTTCTTGTTTTAGGCGTCACTCTAAGGTGCACCTACTATCTATGCGCTACCGGAACAGAGGTGAGGGCTCTATGAATCCAGTGGTCCAGAAGTCCCGAATATGCCCGAGGAGTAGTTATCCTGCAACCGGATTCTCAGCGGGCACGCATCATCGGAAAAGGACACGCACAACGACTACCAAGAATAGCGTGAACCGGGCGTCAGGGTCAAAATGGGGTATCCGGTCTCAGGGTGCAACGCGCCTTGGTCTGCGCCGATCCGTTCCAGCCAGGGAGTCTCTGTGTCCATTGTGGGTGTAACCGCCAGCGCCAGTCCGCTGTTTGCGCTTGCCGCCGGCCTGCTTGGAATTCTCCTTTGCATACTGGCTGAGCTGCTGATCGCGCGCCTGCTCCCCCGCCTTGGCGTGCTCCCGGGCATAAGGACAAGAATTACGACGGCGGCGCTCACCGGCGTTCTCTGCGCCGCCTTCGCGCTGCGGTTCGGTGTGGACTGGTCACTACCCGCCTTCCTGGCGCTCGGTGTACTCGCCGTGCAACTGGCCCGGATTGATCTGGCCCACCATCTACTGCCCAATCCCCTGGTTTTGTCCCTGCTCTTTGCCGGCCTGGCACTGCTCACTCTCAGCAGCACGGCCACTTCAGGCTGGGTCGAGCTGCTTCGTGCGGCCGCCGGCGCCGCCATCCTGTTCGTAGTCTTCCTGATTCTGGCGATTATCTCGCCCAACGGCATAGGAATGGGCGACGTGAAGCTTGCTGCTCCGGTGGGCCTCTACCTGGGCTACTTGGGCTGGAGCCAGCTGTTCTACGGCGGAGCCCTGGGCTTCGTGCTGGGCGGGATTTTCTCCGTCGTCTTGATTTCGCTTAAGCGCACCGAAAAATCATCCGAGGTGGCCTTTGGGCCCTCCATGCTGGCGGCCGCCCTGGGGATGGTCCTGTTCGCCTCCTGACGCATTTCGGACAGTGCCCCTCTTAGTAGTTTTCCGAGAACAAAGCCAAGCCAGGCTTATGAATCCAAGTGATTACCGGACCTTGGAATTTTCTGTGTGAGTACCTATTTGAGGGGGCCACTAAGTGTCCCCCCTCAAAAGTCGGGTATGGCTACGCATTGTTGCATTTCTGCCCCGGTGGAATTCTTTAGCTATCGAAGAACCAGCCCTTCGCGGCATATGGGGGACGCTGGAATTCGGTGAATTATTCCATCGAATTTAAGGAAATCACAATGACTACACTCATGGTCTCGGTGCTTGCTTTCGTTTCGGGAGTCAAGGACCGACTGTCATCAGAAAAGGGCGCCACCGCAACCGAGTATTCGCTGCTCATTGCTTTTATCGCCTTCCTCATCATCGGCGGCGTCTCTGCATTCGGCGGCGCCCTCAGCGGATGGTTCACGACACTCGGCACCACTGTGACCGGGTGGACCGTACCTGGCCCCTAGCACCGTTCCCGGGACGACACGAAGGAGTGTGCCAACTCCTGTTCCAGGGACGCGGCACACTCCTCCTCCTAACCTGGCTCCAACTATTTCGGGGGACCGATGAAAACCAAGCCATGGCCCAGCGGTGATAAATCTCGCGGCGCAGTAGCCGTCGAATTCGCCCTTGTTGCGCCGATACTCCTCTCGCTGGTGGCCGGCATAGTCGAGTTTTCCCATGCGTACAACCTCCAGATCTCCGTAACCCAGGCCGCCCGGGAGGCGGCCCGCAACATGGCCATCCATGATGATCAGGGCGAAGCCGCCTTGGCTGCCGCAGCCGGCGCGCCTGGACTGACCGCGGGCGATTTTCAGTATTCCTTCAGCCCTGGCGCCTGCGCCGCAGACGAGAACATGACTGTAACCATCACGTACCCTGCGGCAACCCTGACGGGACTCTTCGGGAGCACGCTCACATTCACCGGAATAGGAGCCATGCGATGCGGTGGTTGAGACGTCCGAAAACGAATCGCGAGCAGGGCGCGGCCGGTGTCCTGGTGGCCGTGATGATGCTGGTGCTCATCGGCGCCGGCGCTCTGGCGGTTGACGTCGGCCAGATCTACGCAGAGCGGGCACAGCTGCAAAACGCTGCCGATTCCGGCGCCTTAGCCGTCGTTCAAGCCTGCTACAAGTCAGGCTGCAGCCAAGACGACGCCGAGGCAGTCGCGGAAAGCTTGGCAAACGCCAACTCCAACGACGCCCAATCGAATGTCGCTGAAGTTGACCTGTCCGTGGCGAACCAGGCAACGGTCCGGACCACGACTCAGAACGGGAGTAACAGCTTCCTTACCAAGATGTTTGCCAGCGCCTTGAACGCTCCACCCGTGACGGTGGGAGCCTATGCCGTAGCCGCGGCCGAACCGCCGTCGTCCGGCAAGGGCTTCCCCCTCGCTTTATCCGACTGCCAATATGACCTCTCGGGTGCCGAGACTGAAGGCGAAGTCCAGCTCATCCGGTACAAGCCAGGCATGGGCACCTGCACTTCGACCTCCGGCCATGTGATCCCCGGCGGATTCGGCTGGCTGGACCAAAGCAGCCCGTGTGAGGCCGCCACCGAGGCCGACGACACTGTTTCTTCTGACACCGGTGCTGACTACGCCGCCGAATGCGACGCCGTCCTCGAAGGCTGGATCGGTGCAATCAAGCGCGGCAACCGGGCCTTGGCGACCTTCCCCGTGTATGACAATGCCGGCGGCACCGGCACCGGCGGCTGGTTCCACATCCGCGGATACGCCACTTTTGACATTCAGGGATGGAAATTCGGTGGCGGCAGCAAGGCGCCAAGAGTATTTCACAATGCAGCACCATACGTCGCCGATCCCGCAGATGAATGTACTACCAAGTCCTGCCTCGGCATCATTGGACAATTTGTTAAGTACGAGTCGATTGACACTTTCGGTGGAAGCACGGGCGGGGGCGGAGGAGCAAATTTGGGAACCGCAGAAATATTCCTCATCAAGTGAGGGCTTGCTTCGTCAAATACTTCGAATAATTCTAAGGGGAACACAGTGAAAACTCGCCTACTGGGAGGCATTGCCGCATTGATTGTGGCAATTATAGGAACCGTATTGTTGGTCACCTACGTTCAAAACGCCGACAAACGCGCCCTGGCCGACACCGAAACGGAAACAGTGTATGTCGTCGAGAAGAACATCGCAGCCGGCACTGGGGTGGATAAGATGGCCGGCGCTGTCGTCAAGAAGGAAGTTCCCAAGCTGGCAATCGCTGCTGGCGCCATCACCGATCTCAGCGCCGTGGACCAAAAAGTCACAGCGGTGGCCCTGATGCCGGGAGAGCAACTGCTCTCCACTCGCTTGGTGGATGCCGGTGCCTTCCTTGGGCCATCTCGAGTGCAGGTACCTGCGGGAATGCAGGAGATTACCCTGAAGCTGCCCATTGAGCGGGTAGTTGGCGGCAAAGTTGCCGCGGGAGACACCGTAGGTGTCTTCCTGTCCGTTGACGACACGGGCGGGAAATCCGCTGGAACTCAGCTGACCTTCCACAAGGTTCTCGTGACCGCGGCCCAGTTCAGCAACGGTAGCGCCGCAAAGTCACAGGATGCCCAGGCGGAAGGAGACAAGACCGCAGGAGCCTTGACAGCGAAGAAAGCACCAGCGCCCGATGACACGTACCTGATCACCTTGGCCCGCAACTCCTCAGACGCCGAGCGCATAGTTTTCGCCACGGAGTTCGGCAACGTATACCTTTCGAAGGAGCCGGTCAATGCCGTCGAGGCGACGTCCGGCGTCGTGAGCAGCGCCAGGCTGTTCCGATGAGCCGCTTCGTCCTCATCACCCCCAACGCCGATTTCGAACGAAGAATCCAGTTGGCCGTCGCCGGAATGCACGGCTCGCTGCAGGTGTTCCAAGCAGATTACCTTCCAGAGGGCCCCTATGACTTCCTGCGGCAGCTCGTCGGCGAACCGCCAGAGGTCCTGATCCTGGGTCCCGGACTGCCCGTGGACGGTTCCTTGAAACTGGCATCAGTTATGGACCTCCAGTACCCGGAGATAAGCGTTGTCTTGGTGGTTCCGGAAACCAAAGAGGTGGTGTTGCAGGCCATGCGCTCCGGTGTGCGGGACCTCCTGGATCCGGCGGCGGATCCAGACTCCATCCGCGTCATGCTGGAGCGTGCTAGCCTCGCGGCCGCGGGCCGCCGTCGGGGGTTGGGGCCGGGCACCTCCGAGCACGCCGACCACGGTGCAGGCAGCAGGATCATCGCCGTCATGTCCCCCAAAGGCGGGGTCGGCAAGACCACCGTGGCCACCAACCTGGCCGTCGGTCTCGGAAAGACTGCCCCGATGAGCGTCGTGATCGTGGACCTGGACCTCCAGTTCGGCGATGTTGCAAGCGGGCTGATGCTGGACCCCGAGCACACGATTACGGATGCTGTGGTGGGTGCCGCAAGCCAGGATGCCATGGTCCTTAAGACCTACCTCACCGTTCATCCCGCCGGCATCTACGCCCTGTGCGCACCGCGGAACCCGGTGGAGATGGACCGGATCTCCGGTGAACATGTCACTCGGCTCCTCACCCAGCTGCGGGAGGAGTTCCACTACATAGTCGTGGACACAGCCCCCGGCCTCGGCGAGCATGTGCTGGCGACGCTCGAACAGGCAACGGACGCCGTCTGGATCTGTGGCATGGACATCCCCAGCATCCGGGGTCTGCGGACCGGCTTCCAGATCCTCACCGAACTCAATCTGGTTCCCGACCAGCGCCACGTGGTCCTCAATATGACGGACCGGCGGGCCGGCCTGACCCTGCAGGACATTGAAACCACGATCGGCGCGCCCGTAGACGTTGCGCTCCCCCGCTCCAAGAACATGCCGTTTTCCACCAACAAAGGCGTCCCGATCCTTCAGGACGGGAGCCGCGACCCGGCAGCCAAAGGGCTCCGCCAGCTGGTGGAGCGCTTCAAGCCGGATTGGGAAGAAAGACCTCATAAAAAGCTGCACAGAAGGGCGGTAGTACAGTGAGCCTCTCAGACCGGTTCCAGCTCCTGCGTGGTGAGGCCAAGGCCGACCCCGGGATACCCGAACCCCCCAAGGATGTTTTTCAACTGAAATCACCCGCAACGCTCGGACGGAAGCACGAGGCGCAAACCGCGGTCGCTGCGGCGAGTGCGACGGCGGCCCTGGAGCAGCCGCAGGCCGCTTCAGTTGCCAGCGAAGCCCTGAACGCCCTCAAGGAACGGGCAACCCAGACGCTCTTTGAGCGGCTGGGTTCGCGGATCACCGATTCGTCCTTGGAAGACGAAGAGCTGCACCAGTTCGTCCGCGACGAACTGAAGATCGTCGTGGACGAGGAACAGGTACCGCTCTCCACGGCGGAGCGCCAGCGGCTTATCCGGGAGATTATCGATGACGTTCTGGGGCACGGTCCCATCCAGCGTTTCCTGGATGATCCCTCCATCACGGAGATCATGGTGAACCGCTTCGACCAGGTCTACGTGGAGCGCCAGGGCCGGCTCTTCGTCACCGACACAAAGTTCAGCTCGGACGACGCGCTGCGAAGGGTGATCGACCGCATCGTGTCCAAGGTGGGCCGGCGCATTGACGAATCCTCGCCGCTAGTTGATGCCCGCCTCGCTGACGGTTCGCGCGTCAATGCCATCATCCCTCCGCTGGCCGTCAACGGTCCCGCGCTCACCATCCGCAAATTCGGCAGGGATCCCCTTACGGTCCACAACCTGATCTCCCTCGGAAGCCTCTCGCCGGAGATGGCGGAACTCCTGCAGGCATGCGTGCTGGCCAGGATGAACATCATCGTTTCAGGCGGTACCGGAACCGGTAAAACGACTCTCCTCAACGTGCTCTCCTCCTTTATCCCGGTGGACGACAGGATCGTGACGATCGAGGACGCCGTCGAGCTTCAGTTGCAGCAGGACCACGTGGTCCGCCTTGAGAGCCGCCCCCAGAACATCGAGGGCAAAGGTGCGGTGTCCATCCGGGACCTTGTGCGGAATGCCCTGCGAATGCGGCCGGACCGGATTGTGGTGGGTGAGGTCCGCGGCGGTGAGTGCCTGGACATGCTGCAGGCCATGAACACCGGCCACGACGGCTCCATCTCCACGGTCCATGCAAACTCCCCCCGGGACGCCATCGCCCGGCTCGAAACGCTGGTTCTCATGGCGGGAATGGATATCCCGCTGAGGGCCGTGCGCGAACAGGTTGCCTCGGCGGTCAACCTGATCGTGCATATTTCGAGGTTGCGCGATGGTTCCCGGCGGGTCACGCACATCACTGAGGTGCAGGGCATGGAGGGTGACGTCGTGACGCTCCAGGACGCTTTCGTCTTCGACTACGGGGCGGGGATCGACGCGAACGGGCGTTTCCTGGGTAAGCCGGTGCCCACCGGGGTCCGGCCCCGATTCACAGACCGCTTCGCCGAACTCGGCATCGGAATTTCGCCGGCGGTGTTCGGCGCCGCAGTGCCTGGCATCCCGGTGCCCAGCGTCTCCCAGGCAAGGGGGCGGTGAACATGCCTGGCGATACCGGGGTCTTCGTGGTCGCGTTGTTCATGCTGTACCTTGCCATATTCCTCATCTTCGGCGTGGCGCTCAGATCCAAGTCGGCTCTGCCGTTGTCCCGGCGGCGGCCTGATGCGCCGGCGCAGCCATCAATTCTCACGCGGCTCACGGGCCAGGCAGTCGGCTCGCTCAACAAGCGGATGAAGAAGGGCGGCCCAGGGCTGTTGGCCCGAGACCGGCTGGACGAATGCGGACTCAAGAAAGAGCCGGGCGACTATCTCCTCATGGCAGGCGTCACCACGCTGATGCTGGCCGTCTTCGGTTTCTTCCTGGGCGGTGTCTTCGCAGCGGTCCTGCTGACGCTGCTGACACCTCTAGGTCTCCACCTGTTCCTCAACTTCCTGGCCGGCCGCCGGCGAGCGCAGTTCGACCAGCAGGTGCCGGACACGCTCCAGATGTTCTCCGGTGGCCTGCGTGCCGGCCACAGCCTTCTCCGTGCTGTCGACGCAGCTGCTCAGGAAAGCCAAGCGCCGATGTCCGAGGAGCTGAGCCGGATCGTCAACGAAACGCGGATTGGGCGGGATCTTGGTGAGTCACTCGCGGACGTGGCCAGGCGGACACGGAGCGAGGACCTCCTCTCCATCTCGCAGGCCATCGAGATCCACCGCGAAGTGGGTGGCGACCTTGCCGAGGTGCTCGACCATCTTGGCGATACCGTCCGGGACCGGAACCAGGTGCGGGGCCAGATTCGCGCCTTAAGCGCGGAGGGCCGGATGTCAGCCATTGTCCTCATGGCGCTTCCCATCGTCATGTTCATCGGCCTCACGCTGTTCAACGAAATGTACTCGCGCGTCTTTACCAGCACGTTGCCCGGCTACCTCATGATCGCCGCAGCGCTAGTGCTCCTGACCGCGGGCGGTTTCTGGCTCAGCCGGATTGTCAAACCAAAGTTCTAGAAAAGAGTGCTCGTCATGCAACCACTTGCTTATGCCGCGATCCTGGCAGTGATCGCTCCCATAACCGTCATGACCTGGTTCGTCTTCACCGGCGACCGGGCAGGGCTACGGAACATCCAAGCCAACCTGGGACTCACGTCAAAGTCCAAGGGGCCCGCGCTCACCGTCAACGAAAAACTGACGCTGATGAGCCAGCGGGTCATGCCCAAGGGCTACGCGGGCTGGCTCGACAAGCAGCTGGCGGGTGCCGGACGTCCGAAGGAATGGCCGCTGGCCCGGCTCATCATGGTGAAGCCGCTACTGGCCTTCGCCGGTGCAGTCTCGGGGTACCTGTACTTTGCCGGCGGTCCATCGGCTCAACGGTTTCTGATCCTGCTGGGGGTGACTGCCCTGAGTTATTTAACGCCGGATCTGCTGGTACGGAACCGCGCACAGAAGCGCCGGGAGGCAGTCCGGCTTGAGCTCCCCAAGTCGCTGGATCAGATGCTGATCTCGGTCCAGGCCGGCCTCGGGTTCGAAGCGGCGATGGGGAGGGCAGGGACAAACGGCAAAGGTCCCTTCGCCGATGAGCTCATCCGCACCCTGCAAGACATCCAGGTTGGCCGTTCCCGCAAGGATGCCTATCTTGCCCTCGCCGACAGAGTGGATGTCCCTGACGTACGCAGCTTCATCCGGGCGGTGGTCCAGGCAGATGCCTACGGCGTTGCTATTGCGGGTGTCCTCAAGGCACAGGCCAAGGACATGCGCATCAAGCGGAAGCAGCGGGCGGAGGAACACGCCATGAAGATGCCGGTCAAGATGCTCTTCCCCCTGATCTTCTTCATCCTGCCGACGCTGTTCATTGTGGTGCTCGGACCCACGGTGATGAGCATTATGGCCATCTTCACCAGCTAGTTTCGCTGAAAGACCGACGGCGTGCCGTCGGAACCCTGACCACAGCCCGTCGGCAGTTGGTCACCAAGAGCGGACCCCCTCGGACCCCAGCACCGAGGGGGTCCTTTTGCATTTTTTTGCAGGCGACAAAAGGGCCTAAACGCATGCGAAGCGCAGAAACTCCGCAGAATTCACGCAGGTCGGCAAGCCTTAGCACAGGATGCTCCAAAGTCCGAACTTGGATGTCATTTGGACTGCTAATTTTATTTCAGAGCTGGTGACAGACCAGCTTCCCTTCACTCGCTCAGGAGTTCAAAATGCTTTCTCTCATCGCAAAGTTCCAGACCCTCGGTTTCACCATGAAGAACCGCCTCCAGGAAGAAAAGGGCGCAACTGCTGTTGAATACGGCATCATGGTTGGCCTTATCGCTGTCGTCATCATCGCAGTTGTCGTCGTCCTCGGCCCGCAGCTGGCAGCCATGTTCCAGGGCGTCAGCGACCAGCTCCCCGCCGCTCCCGCCACTACGTCTGCTCCGTAACTACTTCGCTCCAGCGGCCGGGTGGCAGGGCTAAGGCCTGGCCGCCCGGCCACTTCCGTGCCTAAGGTGGCCGACGAAGCCAAAACAGGCAATAACAAAACAAGCGGGAGGGCCAGCGGCAGTGGATAAATCATCGGAGCGCGGTGCCGCCGCGGTCGAATTTGCAATTCTACTTCCCCTCCTCGTGATGCTCCTGATGGGAATCATCGAATTCGGCCGGGCCTATAACGCCCAAATTTCCCTCACCAGCGCCGCCCGTGAGAGCGTCCGCGTCATGGCCATTTCGAACAATCCCACCTCAGCCAAAGCAGCCGCGGTAAATGCCGCCGGGTCCTTGCACCCAGCGCTCCGGACTACCGATGTGGGGATAACCACCACGGCTGCTTCTCCCGCGCTCTGCGCGGTTGGCGCCAATGCCACGGTCACCATCAACTACTCCCTCAGCACGATGACAGGTATCGCAGGGCCCTTCTCCTTGACAGCCAAAGGCGTCATGCAATGTGGGGGCTAGGCGATAGCCGTGCCGTCGAGAGCGGACGTGCCGTCGAGAGCGGAGGTGAGAACGGCGAGCGCGGTGCAGTAGCCGTCATCGTCGCCGTCCTCATGGTCGCGCTGCTCGGCTTCACGGCAATCGCAGTCGATGTTGGAATGTTGTACGCCGAACGCGCCCAACTTCAAAACGGTGCGGACGCGGCCGCGCTGGCCGTGGCCCAGACTTGCGCCCGGGACCTCAACGGTCCGGCCTGCATATCTCCCTCGCCTGTGGCTAAAACGTTCGCGGACGGCAATGCCTCGGACGGGCTGAGCAACGTACAGTCCGTCGCTTTGAACCGTGCCGGCGGTGCCGTCACAGTGGTCACCGGAGCCCAGGAATCGGGCGGCGACCCCAACAAGGTTTCGCTATTTTTCGCCCGTGCGCTAGGTATACCGACAGCAGAGGTCGGTGCCAAGGCCTCGGCCGTCTGGGGCAGCCCCCAAGCAGGCCGCACACCGTTCCCCCTGGCCTTCTCGGTTTGCCAGGTCCAAGGATACGTCGAGGCCGGGCTGCAGTTGCTGCAGAGTCACGGCACCAAGGGCGGGAACGACGGCTGCAACTACGGACCAAACGGTGCTCCAGTGGCCGGCGGCTATGGGTGGCTCGTGCAGGACCCCGGCGCCTGCGGCGGAAGTGTGGACATCCTCGTTATGGAAGGCGGGAGTGATACGGGCAACGACGGACCATCCAACTGCGGACCCACCATGCAACGCTGGGTTGATGAACTTACTGCGGGACGCAACGTCATCGTCCTCCTGCCAGTATTCAACCAAGTTACCGGCACAGGTTCAGGGGCAACCTACAAGCTGATCGCATTTGCTGCCTTCAGCGTCAAAGGATGGAAATTCGCAGGGAACGATTTCGCTCCCAAGACTTTCAGAAACACCTCAGCTAATGCCGGAACACTCGCATGTACCGGCAATTGCCGCGGAATTATTGGTAGGTTCGTAAAATACGTTTCCTTGGACGATAGTTATCGACTGGGGCCCCTGGACGCCTTCGGGTCTGCGGTCGTCCGCATGAGCGGTTAGGAGTAGCACGTGAAGTCGCGCTTATTGGCTGGTATTGCGGCGGTCGTGGTTGCGATCGTCGGAATGTTGCTCATCTTCTCCTACGCCCAGTCCGCCGACAATCGCGCCATGCAGAAACTCGAGCCCGTAAAGGTTCTCGTTGTCCAAAAACCCGTTCCTGCCGGCACTTCCGCTGATGCCTTGGCCAAGTTGGTGACAGTGAAAGAAGTACCCCGCACAGGCGTTCCTGCGTCGGCTCTCGCCAGCCTCGAGTCGCAGTCGGGAAAAGTGACAGCGACCGATCTGGTGGCTGGCGAGCAGCTTGTCGCCGAACGGCTCATTGAACCCGCCGCATTGGAAGTCCCCGGTTCAGTTCCCGTGCCGAAGGGCTTGCAGGAAGTGACCTTCGCCCTCGAACCGCAACGCCTGGTGGGCGGCAGGATTGTTGCGGGCGACACCGTCGGGCTATTCGCCACCTTTGCAGGTAGCGATACGAAAGATACAGCGTTCCAGTCAACGTCGGGCCGTGTGCTGCACAAGGTTCTGGTGACAAGCCTTCAGCGTGCGGAAGCGACGCAACAGACAACCCCAGCGTCGCCGTCGCCGGACCCAAATCCCCAGGTACTTCCCGCCGGAGGCATGCTCGTCACAGTCGCCGTTGCGGACGTAGCCGCAGCGAAAATTATCTATTCCGCGGAGTTCGGCAAAATCTGGTTAACGAAGGAGCCAGCGGCAGCCAAAGAGGATCCGCCCACTGAGATCCGTAGGGGTGACGTTTACCCGTGAGCCGCTTCGTCCTCATAAGCCCCAACACTGACTTTGACCACCGCCTGCGCCAGGCCGTGATCGGCGGCCTGCAGGGAAGCGTGCAGACGTTTTTTACGTCGGCCATGCCCACTCAGCCGGACGACCTGTTCGCGCAACTTACCGGGGAACCCCTAGAGGTGCTGGTACTGGGACCCGACGTCCCGCTGGAAGATGCCTTGCGTCTCGCCACCATTTTTGACGTCCAGCTGCCAGAGATCAGCCTGATCCTAGTCAGGGAAAGCGACGCCGACTTGGTGCTTCATGCAATGCGCGCAGGGATCCGCGACATCATGGACCCGGCCGCTGACCCTGCGCATATTCGAATAATCCTCGAACGGGCTTGCCAGGCTTTTGCCAGTAGGTATCGCAGCCATGATCCCTCGCCACAGGCAGTCTCGAACAGCGGCTTGGTCATCGGGGTGTTCTCCCCGAAGGGCGGAGTCGGCAAGACGACCGTTGCCACCAACGTCGCCATCGGCCTTGGAAAGGTGGCCCCCATGAAGGTAGTCATCGTTGACCTGGATCTGCAGTTCGGGGACGTGGCCTCAGGACTCTACTTGGAGCCCGAGCACACGATTACAGATGCTGTGACCACTTCGGCGAGTCAGGACTCACTGGTCTTAAAGGCCTTCCTGGCGGTCCACCCTGCCAGCATTTACGCACTCTGTGCTCCCAAGAGCCCTGCTGATGCGGACCACATCACACCAGATCAAGTCACGCGGCTATTGGAACAGCTGGCCAGTGAGTTCGACTACGTCGTGGTTGATACTGCCCCCGGCCTCGGCGAAGTTGGGCTGGCGGCCATGGAGCAATGCACCGACGTGGTATGGGTCAGCGGCATGGATATTCCGAGCGTACGCGGACTGCGTTCCGGACTCGACATTCTCCGGCAGTTGGAAATCCTGCCCGAGACACGCCATGTGGTCCTCAACATGGCCGACTCCAAGGCTGGGCTTACGGTGCGGGACGTCGAAGCAACCATAGGCGCCCCGGTGGACGTGAGCATCCGCCGTTCCAAGGCGGTTGCTTTTTCGACCAATCGGGGTATCCCAATTTTGCAGGATTCCCGCCGGGATCCGGCGGTCAAAGGCTTCAAACAACTGGTCCAACGGTTTGATCCGGCTTGGCGGACCAGCGACCAGCGGAAGCAGCATCGGCGGGTGGTGGTGAAGTGAAGCTTTCCGATCGGCTGTCGGCAGCTCAGCTCAAGGCACGTCCGGCTGCGGCTCCACCGGAAAACAGGGCAACGCGCCCTGTGCCCGAGCAACCTGAGGTAGCAGAAGTTGGCGAGACGGATCTTACCCTGGAAGATTCCTTTGCCTCCCCTTTCGCCCGCAGCGCCGACAAGCCGCCAACGATGCCAAAGACACAACGGCCCGCGGACGCGCTGGCGGGTTTGAAACAGCGTGCGGCGAACGCACTTTTCGAGCGCATGGGTGCCCGCTTCAGTGACTCAGGACTCAGCGAGAATGAGCTCCGCTCCAGCGCCCGCGAGGAGCTTTCCCAGATCATTGATGCTGAGCGGGTTCCTTTGACGCCTGAGGAGCGGATGCGGTTAGTTCAGGATGTTGCCGACGATGTGCTGGGCTTCGGGCCTCTGCAGCGCCTCCTCGATGACGCCGACGTCACGGAGATCATGGTCAATAGGATGGACCAGATCTACGTTGAGAGGAAAGGAAAGCTAACCCTCGCTGATGCACAATTCACCTCGGAGGACCATCTCAGGCGCGTCATTGAGAGGATCGTGTCCAAGGTAGGGCGCCGGATCGACGAATCTTCGCCGTTGGTTGACGCACGCCTCGAGGACGGCTCCCGTGTGAACGCGGTCATACCCCCGTTGGCCGTGGGCGGTTCCTCACTGACCATCCGAAAGTTCAGCAAGGTTCCGCTGACGGTTCGGAACCTCATCGATTTCGGGACCTTAACCCCGGAAATGGCGGAGCTCCTGAATGCGTGCGTCAAAGCGAAACTGAACATCATCGTTTCGGGCGGTACAGGAACCGGAAAGACCACGCTGCTGAACGTTCTTTCGTCGTTCATCCAGGACAATCAACGCATTGTGACGATTGAAGACGCGGTCGAGCTCCAAATTCAGCAGGAACATGTCGTGCGCCTTGAGAGCAGGCCACCCAATACCGAAGGCAAGGGCGAAGTTACCATCAGGGAACTGCTGCGAAACTCACTTCGCATGCGTCCGGACCGCATCGTCGTCGGCGAAGTCCGCGGTGGCGAAGCGCTGGACATGCTTCAGGCAATGAACACCGGGCATGACGGTTCGCTGTCCACTGTCCACTCGAACTCTCCGCGGGACGCCGTGGCACGGCTGGAGACGCTGGTCCTGATGGCCGGTATGGATCTGCCGCTCCGCGCCATACGCGAGCAAATAGCGTCTGCTGTCCACCTGATCGTCCAGATTTCTCGGCTCCGCGACGGCAGTCGGAGAATAACGCATGTGACGGAGGTCCAAGGCATGGAAGGGGAAATCGTCACTCTGCAAGACGCCTTCGTCTTCGACTTTGCGGCAGGCGTTGATGAACGGGGCCGGTTCCGGGGTAAGCCTATCGCCACCGGCATCCGCCCCCACTTCATCGACCGCTTTGAAGACATGGGCATCCACGTCTCGCCCAGTGTATTCAGCGGCAAATCCTCGACCGGGCGGAGGTGAAACTGCGGCATGTTCCTAGTTTCAGGCTTGGTTCTGTTGCTGACCGCGGTCATCCTCACGCTAGTACTGATCCTCATACCTGGTCGGCCGCGCATTCCATTGGAGAGGCGGAGGCCAGCAGACAACGATTCGACGTCGAAAATATCTCGTTTTGCGGGCTTCGCCACTGCCGCACTCGAGCGGTATCTGTCCTCCCGGGACTTGAAGTTGTACAGCAGGGAGGCACTCGAACTGTCAGGGTTGCGCTTGAGCCAAGCAGATTACATCCTGCTCGTTCTCGCCGGCGGCTGCGTCAGCGCGCTCATGGGTCTCATTGCCGGAGGACCGGTGCTGGCCTTGCTGTTCTTTCTCCTCGCCCCGCCTGCAGGCATCCTCTTTCTGAGCTATCGGACCAGTAAGAGACGCGCCGGTTTTGACCAGCAATTGAGCGACACGCTGCAACTGCTTACGGGGAGCCTCCGGGCCGGGCACAGCATTCTCCGTGCCATTGAGGCGGCTGCCATAGAGTCTGCCAGTCCCACCGCGGAAGAAATGCGAAGGGTTGTTGCGGAAACAAGACTGGGCAAAGACCTCCTGTCGGCCTTGAATGATACCGCGGCCCGGATGGCCAACGAGGACTTCGTCTGGATTGCTCAAGCTATTCAGATAAACCGCGAAGTCGGAGGAAACTTGGCGGAAGTACTTGACCAGGTCGGCGACACTATTCGCGAGCGAAGCGAGATCAAAGGCCAAATAAAGGCACTGGCAGCGGAAGGCAAGTTTTCGGCCTACATCCTGATGGGCCTCCCTATCGGAATTATCCTGATCCTTTTGGTGGTGAGTCCGGGCTACATGAACCCCATGTTCGGGCATCCGCTGGGCTGGGGAATGATGGCCGTGTCCGTGGTTCTCATGACGGTGGGCGGCCTGTGGCTCCGCAAAATCATCGATTTGAAGTTTTAGGCAACCATGTCAGGTCTCGTTGTGCCCCTCGCCGCAGTTTTGGTGGCTCTGCCCTTGGCTTACTTGGCGTGGACCTTCCTGTCCGTGGATAAGAAATCGAACGAAGCCATCCAGGAGAATCTCAGGCGCGGCGCTTCTGGCCTGACGGTTGAGGGAGCGCCTGAGGACGGCCTCTTCCTGCGCCTGGGCAGGAAGATCACGCCGGCCGGCTATGTCCGTCGGTTGGACAAGTTACTTTCGATGGCGGGACGTCCGCCAAGCATTCCGCTCGGGCGGGTACTTGCGGCGAAGCCTGCCTTGGCTGCCGTCGGATTCGCATTGGGTATATTTCTGAGTTCAACCAGTCCATCTCCAGTCATGAAACTTCTAGGCCTGTTCATCTTGGGCATGGGCTACTTCATTCCTGACTTACTTTTGATCAGTAAAGGTCAGGAACGTCAGAAGGCCATTCAGCTTGAACTGCCGAACACGCTCGACCAGATGCTCATCGCTGTAGACGCTGGTCTGGGATTTGAGGGCGCCATGGCGAGGGCAGGGGAAACGGGCAAAGGCCCATTGGCCGAAGAATTGGTTCGCACATTGCAGGATATGCAGGTAGGTCGCAGCCGCCGCGAGTCCTACTTGGCCTTAACAGAACGCACAAACGTTCCGGAGCTCCGCAGCTTCGTCCAGGCTGTTGTTCAGGCTGATGCCTATGGCATCGCCATTAGCGGCGTTCTTCGGGTGCAGGCGAAAGTCATGCGAGTCAAGAGGCGCCAGCGGGCCGAAGAAAAGGCCATGAAGCTTCCGGTGAGCGTGCTTTTCCCGTTGCTTTTCTTCATCTTCCCTGTTCTTTTCATTGCCATCCTGGGTCCCGCCGTCATCAACAGCATCAACACTTTCAGCGGCCAGTAGCCTCGAGATTTTGCAGGCTTTTCGCCCACCACAAGGAACCCGCAGGGTTTCCACAGGATCCAAGGTTGATCAGGTTTTTCACAAGGTCAGAAAGTAGCCTTAACGTATGTCCAGTTCAGGGTCCAGCACAGGCGACGGCGGCGCCAACGGCGTCTGCCTGCCCGCGTCCGGTGACCCTGTGGAAGGCGCCGCGGACGGCTCTGCCGGCGTCCCGCTCTTGGATCTGACCGTCCTTCACGAGCTGGAGGAGGAACTCGGCGGCACCGGTGTAGCCCGTAGTTTCGCCAGAGATTACGTCAGTATCTGGGACAAGCGGATTGGCTACCTGACGCGATCGGTCGGGGACAACGATCCTGAACTGGCAATGGACGCGGTTCTCAGCGTTAAGAATTCCGCCTTCATGGTGGGCGGCTCGCGGCTCGCCTGTCTGGCCGTTGAACTGGAGCGCCTCATCAGGAGTGGCGACCTCTCAGCGGTGCGGCGGCTTTTGCCGATCGTCACGAAAACGGGCGAAGACACGGTCAGCGCGCTGAAGGTCGGCTACCTTCGGCCAGAACAGTAGCTCCCAGGCAGTCGGCTCCGGCGGCGCCACCAGCACCTTCCAATAGATCTACTCAGCCTTCGTCGGCGCCAGCCGGTACCCCACTCCGCGTACGGTGACGAGCCACCGGGGGTCCTGCGGATCCTCATGAAGCTTGCGGCGCAAATTTCCGATATGGACTTCAACAGCCCGTTCATCGGCCTCGCTGATGTAAGTGTCCTCGCCGTAGTACTCGCCGCGGACCACCCGGACCAGATCTGCGCGAGTCCGGACAGCCCCGGTCCCCTTCAGTAGCTCCTGGAGAAGATCAAACTCGCTGCGGGTCAGTCCCAAAGGCGTGCCGCGAAGGGCGACCGTCCGGGTTTCCGTATCGAGCGCCAGGCCGTTGTGCTGAAGCACCTTGCCGCGGCGAGCATTCACGGCGGCGGCCATCTGCTCCGAAGGTTCCGCCACAACCTCCCCAACTACACCCTGCCGGGGCCGGCGCATCATTGCCGAGATGCGTGCACGCAGCTCACGGGGCCGGAAGGGCTTGACGATGTAATCGTCCGCGCCGCCCTGGAGGGCGCTAATGGTGTCCAGCTCCTCATTCCGGCCGGTCAGCATCACCACGTAGGCGTCACTGAACTGGCGGATCCTGCGCAGCACCTCGAAACCGTCGATGTCCGGGAGACCGACGTCGAGGGTGATCACATTCGCCTGACGATGTCTGGCAACGTCCACGCCGTCGCGGCCAGTTGCTGCAGAATGCACCTCGAAACCCGCCTGCTGCAGGACCGCGTCAAGAAGATTGCGGACGTCGTCATCATCTTCGATCACCACGGCCACACCTAAATCGCCCACGACTATCCCCATATCCGATATAACCACCGCAACGCCCAGCGCAATGCGGGAAGCATTACCAGATTACCCACGCTACCCCGTGATTAGGCCCACACACCCGAAATTCGCGATATGTTTTGATCGAAACCACGAAGCGAGGGCCCGCCCTCCAATTACAGAAGAACCGCCGTGCATAATTGGCTTCATGTCATGGTTTATGCAGGCGCCGTTCCGGAACGCCAAAAAGCTGAACAGGGGGTACGGCCGCGTTGGGTGAGCACGTGATGGTCCGTGACACGGACCGATTCTTCAGGCGCCTCGGGCCGCGGGTCCGGGTGGCCCTCTGCCAGCTCCCGGTAACACTCATTCTCGCCGCGCTCGCCGTTGCTGCCCCGGCCGTCTGGCCAACGCTGATAGCGAATGCCGTCTTCATTGCGTCCATCGTGATGATGGGGCTCCTCTTCGTTTCCTGTTTCCTGATTCCCTGGGAACGGCTTCCGGCCAATGCCTACCTCGTCATTCCCATTCTTGACCTCGTGGTCATCGGCCTTGCCCGCAACGGTGCAGTTCCGGCGGTGGCTGGCCTTGGTGTGCTGGCCATATTCCCCGTGATCTGGTTATCAGCGTCGGGATCCTTCGCGCGCACCACGATTTTCATCAGTTTCTTTGGGCCCCTGCTCATCAGCCTGCCCTCGCTGATTCAAAAGTTTCCCAACATTTCACCTTCGGAAATCGCCGGCGCCATTCTGTTGCCGCTCATGATGCTGGCCGTATCCCTGGCCATCCGGTTTGCCAGCGCCAATGTCCGGGTCCAGCGCCAGCGTCTGGAAAAGAAGGACGCCGAACTGCGCGAACTGCTCGTAGAAAGCAGAAACCGCGAGCGGCTGCTCAAAACGGTTCTGGACACGATCGACGTCGGCATTGTGGCCATCGATGCCGACGGCCAGAAAGTGCTGGTCAACGACCAGCAGAAAGCGTTCCGACAGGCTGCCGCTCCCGCCGGCGCCGTGGAGGTGCCGCTGGAAGCGCAGCAGGTCATGTTCGGCCAGGACAGGGTCACCCCACTCGCGGTGGACAAGCGGCCCATCCGCCGGGCGGCGGCCGGCGAGACGTTCGCGAACTACCTGGTGTGGCTCGGCGAGGGAACGGCACAGCGTGCGGTTTCCACCGCGGCCAGGATCATCAAGAACGACGACGGCGGGTTCAGCGGGGCGGTCATCGTTTACAGCGATGTCACCGGGCTCGTGGAGGCGCTCTCAGCCAAGGAGGAGCTGATCTCCAACGTTTCCCACGAATTCCGCAGCCCGCTGATGTCCGTCCTTGGCAACGTGGACCTGGTGCTGGGCGACGCGGACGGCTTGTCGCCCGCCGCGGTGCAAAAGCTGGAAGTGGTGCAGCGCAATGCCGAGCGGCTCCTTTCGCTCGTGTCGGAACTGCTTGTCTCGGCCTCAACAGTGCTCGCGGTCCATCCCCGGCGGACGGACCTGGCAGGCCTCGTCGAGACCAGCATCGGCTCCGCGCAGGCACAGGCGGACGCCTCAAATGTCTCCCTCAGCGCCGATGTCCCGGTGCCTCTATGGGCCTACGCGGATCCGCTGCGCATTTCGCAGGCCCTGGACAACCTGGTGTCCAACGCCATCAAATACTCGCCCGACGGCGGAGCCGTCACCGTGAGTGCCCGGAGCAGTGACTCATGGGTGCAGCTCAAGGTGCAGGACACGGGGATGGGCATCAGCGAAGAGGAATCGTCACGGATTTTCACCCGGTTCTTCCGGACCCAGGCAGCCAGGAAGGCGGCGATCCCCGGAGTTGGCCTTGGCCTGTCGATCACCAAGACCATCGTGGAGCGGCACGGCGGGGACATCTCCTGCGTCAGCAAGCCCGGCGCAGGGACCACGTTCACCATGACGCTCCCGGCCGAAGACGCACCGGTCCTTTAGGTCAGGCGCGAAGGTTTAATCTGTTAATCCAGCGGCAGGGTGACAGTCACACACGTTCCCGCGGTGGACGAGTCGATGGTCACGTGACCGCCCACCGTTTCCAGGACGAGGCGCATGAGCCGAAGCCCCATCCCCGAATGCCTGCCGTGGGTGGCTGCTTCAATATCGAAACCAGCCCCGTTGTCGGACACTTTGAGCTGAACCTCGTGGCCGGCCGCTGGATGGCTCACGCACCCCAACCGAACGGTAACAGCTGATGCTCCCGCAAATTTGTGGACATTGCTCAAGAGCTCCTGCGCCGCCCGGTACAGCAGCGTCGCGGACTTCCGATCGACTTCCATGCCGTGGTGCGGTGTTTCCAGGTGCACCACGACTCCACGTTCGCGCAACGGAAGGGTCAATCGGTCAATCGCCCCCGCGACGCCAAGCGCATAGAAATCGACCGGATGCGTATCAGTTAGAACGCCTCGGACGGCGACAACCTCGTCGCTTGATAGTGATTTCATGCCTCTACCGTGCGCCTGCACCCTTGGCATTTTCTTAGGCTTCTCCCAGCTACTCCCCCGTTTGCAGGGGCCAACTCTGCGGGTAGATCCCGGGCCGGTCAGGCCAGCGTGTAGCCGGCGCCTCGCACGGTCCTGAGCCACTTCGGTGACCTGGCATCGTCCCCCAGCTTCCGCCGCAGGTTGCCGATGTGCGCTTCGATGATGCGGCCAGCGTCGTAGGCCCCGGACGGCCCAACTTCCTGGTGTGCCATGTCCTGCTGAACAAGACCCAGGAGACCGGCCAGCTCGGCCTTGCTCACCACTCCCGTGCCGCGCTCCAGCAAAATTCGGAGCAGGTCGAACTCGGTCCGGGTGAGCTCCAGAGACCTGCCGCGGATGCTGGCGGCGCGCGTGGCGCTGTCTATCTGCAGGCCGTTGTGTTCAAAGCGTGAGGCGGCAGCCGCTGACTCTGCGGCCGGCCCGTGCGCGGCAACTGCTGCCGGCCCCGCCGCCGCGGGCACCGCCGTCTCCGGCCCCGTCAATGCGGCCCCCGCCAACACCGGAGGAACAGGCACCAAACGGCGCGGCCGCCGCAGCATGCCGTCCACCCGGACCCGGAGTTCCCGCGGGCGGATCGGCTTCACCATGTAGTCATCCGCCCCGGCATCGAAACCCATCACCGTAGCCGCAAGGTCGCTGCGGCCGCTGACTATCAGAAGGTACGTGTGGCTGAATTCGCGGATGCGCCGCGCCACCTCGTAGCCGTCCATGTCCGGCAGGACCACATCCAGAGTGACGGTGTCGGGCTGCTTGGCCCGCACCAGCTCAAGCCCGGACTCTCCGCTTTCGGCGCAGTGCACCTCGAAACCGGCATCACCAAGGGTGGACCGCAACAGGGCCCGGACTTCCTCATCCTGTTCGATAACGACAACAACGCGACGATCATTCATCCCTTACCCCCTGTAAGGACCGCATGACTAAAGACTGCGGTTCAGCCTACTAGCTGCGTGGATGAAAGTGATGCGCCACCCTCAGAACGGCGTTAACGTTGGGACTTACTCCCGCAGTGCCCGCGTCAGCTCGGCCCGGGCCAGCAACTCGTCGTCAGACGGGTAGGCCACTTCCTCCAGCACGAGCGGATGCGGTGCCGCCAGCACCGAACGGGCATCGCGCTTCCTGGCCAGCAGCCGCTCATGCAGCCATCCCGGCGGTTCCAGCCCCTCGCCCACGTACAGCGCCGACCCCACCAGCGCACGCACCATGTTGTGGCAGAACGCGTCGGCCTGGACAGTGGCGACAATGACGCCGTCCTCGCCGCGGGCAAACTCAAAGCGCTGCAGTTCGCGGATGGTGGTGGATCCCTCGCGCGGCTTGCAGTAGGAAAGGAAGTTCTGCAGGCCCAGCAGCTTCGATGAGCCCTCGTTCAGGAGGTCGACATCCAGCGGGGATTTGTGCCACAGCGTGTCATACCGTCCCAGCGGATCCCACAGCGCCTGCCCGTCCGCGATGCGGTAGCTGTAGCGGCGCCACAGCGCCGAGAAGCGGGCGTCGAAGCCCTCCGGAGCGATGGATACCTGATGCACCACGATGGCGCCGGTCAGGTCCCCGAGCCCGTGGCTGAGGGCGCCCCGCAGCCGGCGCAAAAGTGCGACGGCGGGATCCAGTTCCGCGCCGCGGTTCAGTCCGAGCCACTCGGTTTCCGTCAGGTCGAGGTGCACCACCTGGTCACGGGCGTGGACGCCGGCATCCGTACGGCCCGCAACGGTGACCCGGATGGGACGGCGGATGAGCAGTTCCAGGGCCTCTTCCAAGGTCCCCTGAACTGTGCGGAGACCGGGCTGCAGTGCCCACCCGCTGAACGGGCCGCCGTCGTACGCCAAATCAAGCCGGACACGCAAAAACCCGCCGCCCCCCAAAACGGGGGCAGCGGGTTTTTGGTCGTTCATAGACTTAAGTCTATGCGAAGGCATCAGCGAATTACTTCGCGTCCTTTGCGGACTCGTCAGCAGCTTCCTCAGCCGGAGCTTCCTCAGCGGCCGGAGCCTCTTCGGCAGCGGCTTCGGTCTCGACGACCTCAGCTTCGGGAGCCTCTGCAGCTTCGGTCTCAACGACCTCGGCCTCGGGAGCTTCCTCGGCAGCCGGGGCGGCAGCAGCGGCTTCCTTCTTGTCGGCGTCGCGCTGGGCAGCGGAAGTAGCCTCGGCTACAACGGCCTGCTTGGCGGAAACCGGCTCAAGGACCAGCTCGATGACAGCCATGGGGGCGTTGTCGCCCTTGCGGTTGCCGATCTTGGTGATGCGGGTGTAGCCGCCATCGCGGTTCTCCACTGCCTGTGCAATGTCGGTGAACAGCTCGTGGACGACGCCCTTGTTGCTGATCAGGCCGAGTACACGACGTCGGGAAGCGAGGTCGCCGCGCTTGGCGAAGGTGACCAGGCGCTCTGCGTACGGCTTCAGGCGCTTGGCCTTGGTCACCGTGGTGGTGATCCGCTTGTGCTCGAACAGTGCTGCTGCCAGGTTCGCGAGCATGAGACGCTCGTGAGCCGGGCCGCCTCCGAGGCGCGGACCCTTAGTGGGGGTAGGCATAGTTGTTTCTCCTCATATGGAAGCCGGTGGGCTGCGCACAACGTGGTGCATCCAGCCCGCCGGCCAAGATCTGCTTGTTAGAGCTCGTCGTCGCTGAACGCGGCGTCGTCCTCTTCGATGGCTGCGGCGCGGGCGGCGAGGTCGAAGCCGGGAGGCGAGTCCTTGAGGGACAGTCCCAGTTCAACCAGCTTTGCCTTGACCTCATCAATGGACTTCGCACCGAAGTTACGGATGTCCATCAGGTCAGCCTCGGAGCGGGCAACGAGTTCACCCACGGTGTGGATGCCCTCACGCTTGAGGCAGTTGTAGGAACGGACCGTGAGGTCCAGGTCCTCGATCGGCAGAGCCATGTCTGCTGCCAGGGCAGCATCCGTCGGCGACGGGCCAATCTCGATACCTTCAGCTGCGGTGTTCAGCTCGCGGGCCAGACCGAACAGTTCCACCAGGGTGGTACCTGCCGAAGCAACCGCATCGCGGGGAGCGATGGCCTGCTTGGTCTCGACGTCGACAATGAGCTTGTCGAAGTCGGTGCGCTGCTCAACACGGGTGGCTTCCACGCGGAAAGTAACCTTCAGCACCGGCGAGTAGATGGAGTCGACCGGGATACGGCCGATCTCTGCGTCGCCGGACTTGTTCTGAGCTGCCGAAACGTAGCCGCGGCCGCGCTCGATGGTCAGTTCGAGTTCGAACTTGCCCTTCGAGTTCAGCGTGGCGATGTGCAGATCCGGGTTGTGGAATTCGACGCCGGCCGGCGGAGCGATGTCCGCGGCGGTGACGACTCCGGGGCCCTGCTTGCGCAGGTAAGCAACAACCGGCTCGTCGTGCTCGGAGGACACAGACAGGTTCTTGATGTTCAGGATGATCTCGGTGACATCTTCCTTGACACCCGGAACCGTGGTGAACTCGTGCAGCACGCCATCGATCCGGATGCTCGTTACAGAGGCACCGGGGATGGACGAGAGCAGGGTACGGCGGAGGGAGTTTCCGAGAGTGTAACCGAAGCCCGGCTCCAGCGGTTCAATGATGAAACGGGAGCGGTTATCGGTGACGACCTCTTCGGAGAGGGTGGGGCGCTGTGCAATGAGCACTTAGGTTTCCTTTCGGCGAGCATCCGCTATATGACGCAACACAGGTGGTGGAAAATCGGTCTGAAGACTTAACGCGCTGGGCTTGCCCGGACCCGGCAAGGGTCCGGGCAAGCTTTTGCGGCGGAAAGGCCTTAGACGCGGCGGCGCTTCGGCGGACGGCAGCCGTTGTGCGCGGCGGGGGTGACGTCCTGGATGGAGCCAACCTCGAGGCCAGCGGCCTGCAGCGAACGGATGGCGGTCTCGCGTCCGGATCCCGGTCCCTTGACGAACACGTCAACCTTCTTCAGGCCGTGCTCCTGTGCACGCTTGGCAGCAGCTTCGGCAGCCATCTGTGCAGCGAACGGGGTGGACTTACGTGAACCCTTGAATCCAACCTCACCGGCGGAAGCCCAGGAGATGACAGCACCGTTCGGATCCGTGATGGAAACGATGGTGTTGTTAAAGGTGCTCTTGATGTGCGCCTGGCCAAGCGCGATATTCTTCTTGTCCTTCTTACGCGGCTTGCGAACCGCGCCACGAGTCTTCGGGGGCATTTTTTCTCCTACAGAAAGTTATCGGGGGAAAGATCCGCTAATCCCTCAGGGATTAACGAGCCTTCTTCTTGCCTGCAACGGTGCGCTTCGGACCCTTACGGGTACGTGCGTTCGTCTTCGTACGCTGTCCGCGCACTGGCAGGCCCTTACGGTGGCGAATACCTTCGTAGCTGCCGATTTCCACCTTGCGGCGGATATCTGCGGCCACTTCGCGGCGAAGGTCACCCTCAACCTTGTAGTTGCCTTCAATGTAGTCACGCAGCTGGACCAGGTCGGCGTCGCTGAGGTCCTTTACGCGGACGTCAGCGCTGATGCCGGTGGCAGCCAGGGTTTCGTGTGCACGGGTCTTGCCCACGCCGTAGATGTAAGTAAGCGCAATTTCCAGCCGCTTTTCGCGGGGAATGTCTACGCCAGCGAGACGAGCCATAGTGGCAGTGCTCCTTGAATAAACCGGAGGTCGTAGGCAGTACACCCGCACTTTCAGTGCGGCCCCAGCCTCCGACCGGGGGTTAGCTGTCCGGACTCTTTCGAGCTAAATGTTCCAGATCAGCTTGTGCTGCCTTTTATTTACTTGCGTGGGTTAGCAACCCAGGGATTCCCGAAAAGGGAATTAGCCCTGGCGCTGCTTGTGGCGCGGGTTCTCGCAGATCACCATGACCCGGCCATTACGGCGGATCACTTTGCACTTTTCGCAGATCTGCTTGACGCTCGGCTTGACCTTCATGGCGTTCCTTTGCGTGATAGCAGTTGGTCCGATGGACCGGCCTTCGGCAGTTGCTCTGGCCGCCCAGCGTTTACTTGTAGCGGTAGACGATACGACCACGTGTCAGGTCGTAAGGGCTCAGCTCCACCACTACCCGGTCCTCAGGGAGAATCCTGATGTAGTGCTGACGCATTTTTCCAGAGATGTGTGCCAGAACGACGTGCTTGTTGGTGAGCTCAACACGAAACATCGCGTTGGGCAGCGCCTCAGTCACTACGCCCTCGATCTCTATGACCCCGTCCTTCTTGGCCATATCCTCCGCTAACTGTTGTTTGCCTCAGCCCTCCGGATTGCACCGGGCATGACTGCGGACGTTTTTTGATGTGATTGATCGTCACCCTCCGGCCGCAAATGGGCGTGGCAGGGCAGACAACCAACAAGCAACATTACGGCATTTGGTCCGGAATGTTAAATCCAGCCATGTTAGCGCACATCGCCGCCGGACGCATCAAATCTGTACACCTCAAAAGAGCCGGCAGCGGTTGTCACGGCCTCCGCGCTGCTGATCCCGTCCAGGATCGCCAAGCGCACGACGTCGGCTGCCGCGCTCTGCAGGGTAATGAGACTCACCTGCCGGGCAGCTTCCGTACTCCGGTCCAGGGTGGCCTCGCCGGTCGCCAGGCAGAACACGGAGTCCCCGTCCGCCAGGGTGTGGCTCGGGTTCAGCGCCCGGGCGAGTCCAGCGTGAGCAGCCGATGCGGTGCGCTTGCACTCGGCCACATCGAGGGCGGCGTTCGTGGCGACGACGACGAGCGTGGTGTTCAACTGCTGCCGCTGATTGAGCTTGTCGAAATCACCGGCCTCGGTTTCGGCAAGCTCAACTTGCGTGGTGAACGGTATGCCCAGCGCGTTGACTACTGCCAGGGCTCCTACTACTGCGCCGTTCTCCAACGTGACTGAGGCTGTCCCTACTCCGCCTTTGAACTTGCCCCGCCCTATGACGGCTCCGGTGCCGGCTCCCACGTTGCCGCGTTCGACGTCGTGCCCGTCCTTTTGGGCGCCGGCTGCGGCAGCTGCCGCGTAACCCATGTCCGCGTCGGGGCGGGCGGAGAAGTCGCCGCCGCGGCCGAGGTCGAAGATGGCCGCCGCGGGGACGATCGGGACCACTCCCCCGGTTACGTGGAAACCGCGGCCCTGTTCCTCGCACCAGCGCTGGGCGCCGTGGGCGGTGACCAGTCCATAGGCGCTTCCGCCGGTCAGAACCACCGCATCAACTGTGGAGACCAGGGTGGTGGGGTCCAGCGCATCGGTCTCGTGGGTGCCGGGGCCTCCCCCGCGGACATCCACAGACCCCACGGTTCCCGGCGGCGGCAGGACCACCGTGACGCCACTCAGCCAGCCGCCGTCGGACTTCTGCTGGTGCCCGACCCGCAGGCCAGGCACATCGGTGATCGCTCCCATGGGCACCATTCTGCCCCCTGACACTCCCCGGACCTGACGCGCCGACGCCGGAATTCCCCGTGACACGCAAAATCCCTGTCGACACTGGAATTCCGGTGACAAGGACTTAGCGCATCGTGAAGCTAAAGGCGAGTCGTCAGGGGATCGGAACGGGGACCACGCCGAGCGGCGCCAGCTGGGCCGCGCCGCCGTCGGGCGCCGAAAGCACCCAGATGCCCTTCTCATGGACGGCCACGGAGTGCTCCCACTGGCAGGAACGTTTGCCATCCGTGGTTACAACTGTCCAGTCATCGTCCAGGACGGCCGTTTCGATGCTGCCCCGCACCAGCATGGGTTCAATGGCGAGGCACAGCCCGGGCCGGATCTTCGGGCCGCGGTGGCTGGTGCGGTAGTTGAGCACGTCCGGGGCCATGTGCATCTCGGAGCCGATGCCGTGCCCCACGTAGTCCTCGAGGATGCCCAGCGGCTTGCCCGGCACGGAGGAGACGTAGTCGTCCACGGCGCAGCCGACGTCGCCGACGAACTTGCCGGTGGCCAGCGCGGCAATCCCCCGCCACATGGCGGCCTGGGTGACGTCCGAGAGCCGCTGGTCCTCGGGGTCAACCGTGCCGACAATGACCGTGCGGGCGGAATCCGAATGCCAGCCGTCCACGATTGCGCCGCCGTCGATCGAGATGATGTCGCCGTCCTGCAGGACCCTGGACCCCGGGATGCCGTGGACGACTTCCTCGTTCACCGAGGTGCAGATCGTGGCGGGGAAGCCATGGTAGCCCAGGAAGTTGGACTTCGCCCCTGCCTCGAGGAGCACGGCGGCGAACACCTCGTCGAGCTGCTTCGTGGTGACTCCCGGTGCGGCCGCGGCCACGGCAGCGTCCAGGGCGCGGCTCAGGACGAGCCCGGCCTCGTGCATGGTGCGCATCTGGGCGTTGGTCTTGTACTCAATCCGGGGCTGGCCGAATGCCATCTGCGATTTTCCTCTCAATGGTGCCGCCCCCGGCCGAAATGCCGGGCGCGCTAGCCGTGTACGGGCTAAATGCCGGAGGCCCCTCCCAATAAACCGGGAGGAGCCTCGTAGGGTTGTTACTGAATCAGGCTGTCTGAGCCTCTTTGATGGCCTGCATGACGCGGTCGGTGACTTCGTCAATGCCGCCGATGCCGTCCACCTGGGTGAGGATGGCGCGCTCGGCGTACTTGGCCACAACGGCCTCGGTCTGCTCGTGGTAGAGATCCAGGCGGTGGCGGATGACGGCTTCGTTGTCGTCGCTGCGGCCGGTTTCCTTGGCACGGCCGAGGAGGCGTGCAACGAGTTCCTCGTCGTCAGCGGTCAGCTGCAGGACGACGTCGAGCTTCTGGTCACCATTGGCCAGGATCTCGTCCAGGTAGTCAACCTGGGCCGTGGTGCGCGGGTAGCCGTCCAGCAGGAAGCCGTCTTCGACGTCGGATTCGCTGAGGCGGTCACGGACCATTTTGTTGGTCACGCTGTCCGGTACGAAGTCACCCGCGTCCATGTACTTCTTGGCCTCGACGCCGAGCGGCGTCTCACCCTTGACGTTCGCCCGGAAGATGTCGCCGGTGGAGATCGCAACGACGCCGAGGCGCTCCGAGATGCGTTCCGCCTGAGTACCCTTGCCGGAACCCGGTGGTCCGATAATCAACATTCTGGTCATCGCAATAGCCCTTCGTAGTGACGCTGCTGTAGCTGCGCGTCAATTTGCTTGACGGTTTCCAAGCCAACGCCCACCATGATCAGGATCGAGGTGCCACCGAACGGGAAGTTCTGGCTTGCGTTGATCAGCACGAGCGCCACCAGCGGGATCAGTGCCACGAAGCCAAGGTAAAAGGCGCCGGGCAGCGTGATCCGCGACAGGACGTACTGCAGGTAATCCGCGGTCGGCTTGCCGGCACGGATACCCGGAATGAAGCCGCCGTATTTCTTCATGTTGTCCGAGACCTCTTCAGGGTTGAAGGTGATCGCGACATAGAAGTATGTAAAGAAAACAATCATGGCGAAGTAGAGCGCCATGTAGATGGGGTGGTCCCCACGGGTCAGGTTGTTGTTGATCCACTCAACCCACGGCTGCAACTGCTCCCCGGCCTTGGGCTGGTTGAACTGTGAAATCAACGCCGGCAGGTAGAGCATGGACGAGGCAAAGATCACCGGGATAACGCCGGCCATATTGACCTTGATGGGAATGTAGGTGCTGGTGCCGCCCACAGTCCGGCGTCCGATCATCCGCTTGGCGTACTGCACCGGGATGCGGCGCTGGGACTGCTCAACGAACACTACGAGCGCAACCGTCAGCAGACCGATGACGAGGACCAGGAAGAACGTCCCCGGGCCCTGTGCCGTCCAGATGGCACCCAGCGACGTGGGGAAGCCGGCAGCGATGGCGGTGAAGATCAACAGGGACATACCGTTGCCCACGCCCTTTTCGGTCACGAGCTCGCCCATCCACATGATGAGGCCGGTGCCGGCGGTCAGCGTGATGATGATCAGGATCGTGGTGATGACCCTGCTGTCCGGGATGATGGGCAGCGCGCAACCGGGCAGCAACTGACCGGAACGCGCCAGGGACACCAAGGTGGTTGCGTTCAGCAGGCCAAGGGCGATGGTCAGATAACGCGTGTACTGCGTCAGCTTTGACTGCCCCGAGGCGCCCTCTTCGTACAGCTGCTGGAAACGGGGAATGACCACCCGAAGCAGCTGCACAATGATGCTGGCCGTAATGTACGGCATGATTCCCAAAGCGAAGATGGAGACCTGCAGCAATGCACCGCCGCTGAAAAGATTGACGAGCTGGTAGATCCCGCCCTGGGTCTGCCCGTTCGACAAGCATTGCTGGACATTCTGGTAGCTCACACCAGGCGAGGGGATGAAGGCTCCCAAGCGGAAGATTGTGATGATTCCCAGCGTGAACAACAACTTGCGACGCAGATCAGGCGTTCGAAAAGCCCGGCCGAATGCGCTAAGCAAGCGTCCTCCTCAGTAGTTAATAAGTCTTGTGATGCAGGTCAATAAACCCAACAACCGAGTCTAACGGTTGTTTGCGCTATGCGAACAATCCGGAAGACCTGCAGATATGAAAAAACTCCCGGCACGGGGGCCTCGGCCCCGCGTACCGGGAGTTTGCGCAACGGGCATCAGCCCACTGCTCCTGGAGAAAATTCTCCTAGAGAGCGGTGGTGCTTCCGCCTGCTGCGGCGATCTTTTCAGCGGCACTGGCTGAGAAGGCGTGGACGGTGACGTCGACCTTGACGGTGATGTCGCCGGTGCCAAGCACCTTCACGGGCTGGTTCTTGCGAACGGCACCCTTTGCAACCAGGTTCTCCACGGTGACAGCGCCACCTTCCGGGAACAGCTCGTTGAGCTTGTCCAGGTTTACAACCTGGAACTCAACCCGGAACGGGTTCTTGAAGCCGCGCAGCTTCGGCAGGCGCATGTGCAGCGGCAGCTGGCCGCCGGCAAAGCCAGCCTTGATCTGGTAGCGGGCCTTCGTACCCTTGGTACCGCGACCGGCGGTCTTACCCTTGGAACCTTCACCACGACCAACACGGGTCTTGGCGGTCTTGGCACCCGGAGCGGGACGCAGGTGGTGAACCTTCAGCGCGTTCTGCTTGTCAGCAGATGCGTCGCTTTGTGCCTTCTCGGCAGTGTTCTTCTCGGCCATTTATTTCGCCTCCTCTACCTTTACCAGGTGCGGAACCGTGTTGAGCATTCCAACGGTCACGGCGTCGGCGGTGCGGACAACAGTGTGTCCGATCCGCT
Organism: Arthrobacter sp. Bi83; assembly: GCF_918698095.1. GTDB lineage: Bacteria > Actinomycetota > Actinomycetes > Actinomycetales > Micrococcaceae > Arthrobacter. Next base: position 44,663 of record NZ_CAKKLY010000013.1, on the reverse strand, counting down.
TCAGGCCGAGGGACCGCAGGGTGTCGCGCTGGTTCTGCTTGCCGCCAATGGCGGACTTGATCTGAGTGATCTCCAACTGGGCGTCGGACGGAATCAGGTTCTTAGCCATGACTCAGACACCTGCCTTCTGGTTCATGAGCGCCTTCACCATTGCCGGCGGAGCGATCTCATCGAGCGGGAGGCCGCGGCGTGCTGCCACTGCTGCCGGCTCTTCGAGGCGCTTCAGGGCATCAACGGTCGCGTGAACGATGTTGATGGCGTTGGAGGAACCGAGCGACTTGGAGAGGATGTCGTGGATGCCCACGCACTCCAGTACTGCACGGACCGGGCCACCGGCGATAACACCGGTACCGGCGGAAGCCGGACGCAGCATGACGACGCCTGCGGCGGCCTCACCCTGAACGCGGTGCGGGATGGTGCTGCCGATGCGGGGAACGCGGAAGAAGGACTTCTTGGCCTCTTCTACGCCCTTCGCGATTGCGGCAGGAACTTCCTTCGCCTTGCCGTAGCCAACGCCGACCATACCGTTACCGTCACCGACGACGACCAGTGCGGTGAAGCTGAAGCGACGACCACCCTTGACGACCTTGGAAACACGGTTGATGGTAACAACGCGCTCTACGAACTGGCTCTTCTCGGCTTCGCGGCCACCGTCGCGACCGCCACGGCCACCACGGTCGCCGCGGCCCTGGCCACGGTCGCCACGCTCGCCACGACGAGCGCCACCACGGCGGTCATCGGCAGCTGCGGGGGCAGTGGTCTCAGTGGCCTCAGCAGCTACGGCAACAGGTGCCTTCTGATCTGCAGACACAGTGTCCTTTTCCTTGTTTGCTTCCGTCACAGTGACAGCCCACCTTCACGTGCACCGTCAGCGACGGCGGCGATCCGGCCGTGGTACTTGTTACCACCGCGGTCGAAGACAACAGCTTCGATTCCGGCAGCCTTGGCACGCTCGGCTACGAGCTCGCCAACGCGCTTGGCCTTGGCAGTCTTGTCACCGTCGAATGCACGAAGGTCGGCTTCAAGTGTGGACGCGCTCGCTACGGTCAGGCCCTTGGTGTCATCGACAACCTGGACGAATACGTGGCGTGCGGAGCGGTTGACGACCAGGCGAGGACGCACAGCCGTTCCGGAGATGCGCTTGCGGATACGAAGCTGGCGGCGGCTGCGTGAAGCAGACTTGCTCTTGTTCGTACGCTTCTTATTAATTGCGATGGCCATGGTTACTTACCAGCCTTTCCGACCTTGCGGCGGATGACTTCGCCGGCGTAGCGAATGCCCTTGCCCTTATAGGGGTCCGGCTTCCGCAGCTTGCGAATGTTGGCAGCAACCTCGCCGACCTGCTGCTTGTTGATACCTGAAACAGAGAGCTTGGTCGGGGTCTCAACTGCAAAGGTGATGCCGTTCGGTGCCGAGACGTTAACCGGGTGGCTGTAGCCCAGAGCGAACTCCAGGTCAGAACCCTTTGCCTGGACGCGGTAACCGGTACCGACAATCTCAAGCTTCTTCTCGTAGCCTGCGGTGACACCCTGGATCATGTTGGCGATCAGGGTGCGGGTCAGGCCGTGCAGTGAACGGGAGGCGCGCTCGTCGTTCGGGCGGGCGACAGTCAGGGTGCTTTCGACCAGGGAGACCTCGATCGGGCTGGCCACAGTGTGGCTCAGCTCGCCTTTGGAACCCTTGACGCTGACGACAGAGCCGTCAACCTTGACCTCAACGCCGGCAGGAACGGTGATGGGGAGACGTCCAATACGTGACATTATTCTCTTCCTTTCCCGTTACCAGACGTAAGCGAGGACTTCGCCGCCCACGCCCTTCTTGCCGGCCTGCTTGTCAGTCAAGAGGCCGGAAGAGGTGGACAGGATTGCGACACCCAGGCCACCGAGCACGTGCGGCAGGTTGGTGGACTTTGCGTAAACGCGCAGTCCCGGCTTGGAAATACGACGAACACCGGCGATTGAACGCTCGCGGTTCGGACCGAACTTGAGCTCGATGGTCAGCTTCTTGCCGACTTCAGCGTCTTCTTCTTTCCAGGAGGCGATGTAACCTTCGGCCTTCAGGATGTCGGCAACGCGTGCCTTGAGCTTGCTGTACGGCATAGTCACGGATTCGTGGTACGCCGAGTTTGCATTGCGCAGACGCGTAAGCATGTCTGCGACAGGATCTGTCATTGTCATTTGGGCTCTTGCCCTTCCTCGTAACGGTTTCCTTCGCGCTGATCCCTCAGGATCAGTGCAGCCGGACCTTTTACGTAGCTAATTAAGCTTCGGTTTTGAACGGGAAACCAAGCGCCTTGAGCAGCGCGCGGCCTTCGTCGTCGGTCTTGGCAGTGGTCACAACCGTGATGTCCATACCGCGAACGCGGTCGATGGAATCCTGGTCGATCTCGTGGAACATAACCTGTTCGGTCAGACCGAAGGTGTAGTTGCCGTTGCCATCAAACTGCTTGCCGCTGAGGCCGCGGAAGTCACGGATACGCGGCAGAGCCAGCGTGACCAGACGATCCACGAATTCCCACATGCGGTCGCCACGCAGGGTTGCGTGTGCACCGATGGGCATGCCTTCGCGCAGCTTGAACTGTGCGATCGACTTGCGGGCCTTGGTTACCTGCGGCTTCTGGCCGGTGATCAGGGTGAGGTCGCGGACAGCGCCGTCGATCAGCTTGGAGTCCTTGGCGGCATCTCCAACACCCATGTTCACAACAACCTTGACCAGACGGGGAACCTGGTTAACGTTCTCGTACTTGAATTCCTCAAGAAGCGTGCTCTTGATGGAATCGGCGTACTTGGTCTTCAGACGAGGAACGATCTTGCTTGCCGGAGTCTCGAGAGTCTCAGTCATTAGATGTCCTTCCCTGAGCTCTTTGCCACGCGTACGCGCACTTCACGCTTCACGCCATTGCGCTCAACGGTCTCGGTGCGGAAACCTACGCGAGTGGGCTTCTTGGTGGACGGGTCAACCAGAGCCACGTTGGAGATGTGGACCGAAGCTTCTACGACCTCGATGCCACCGGTCTTGGTGCCGCGCTGCGACTGACCGACCTTGGTGTGCTTGGTTACGCGGTTAATGCCTTCAACCAACACGCGGTTGGTCTCCGGGAATACGCGCAGAACCTTGCCCTGCTTGCCACGGTCGCCGCCGCGCTCAGCCTTGGCGCCAGTGATGACCTGAACCAGGTCACCCTTTTTGATCTTAGCCATGGACTAGAGCACCTCCGGAGCCAGAGAAACGATCTTCATGAACTTCTTGTCGCGAAGTTCACGACCAACCGGTCCGAAGATGCGGGTACCGCGAGGGTCACCGTCAGCCTTCAGAATCACGGCCGCGTTCTCGTCAAACTTGATATAGGAACCATCCGCACGGCGGCGTTCCTTCTTGGTACGGACGATGACAGCCTTGACGACGTCGCCCTTCTTTACGTTGCCGCCCGGAATTGCGTCCTTGACGGTAGCGACGATAACGTCGCCAATGCCTGCGTAGCGACGGCCAGATCCACCGAGAACGCGAATGGTAAGGATTTCCTTAGCACCCGTGTTGTCGGCGACCTTGAGTCGCGACTCCTGCTGAATCACTATTTACTCCTTGCGTCGCGCCGGTTCTCAGACCGAAAATCTTCCTACGGAATGAGCCTTGCGGAACGGTTGATCGGGGTGTCTCTTGACCTGCCTGGATTTTGCCAGACCAGGCCTAAACGCCCGTGCCAAAAACATTTGCTTCCCAAGCGGATTCGGACGCAGTCCAAGCGCAAGGGGGCACTATGCCGTGGCACGATTGTTTACGAGGTTTGATGACGGCGCACAGAAGGCGCCATACAAACTCAAAATCTTAGCACATTTCGGGCCCAGCCCCATATCACAGCAGCTGCCCTCCCGTTAAGCCGGTTCCGTTAAACCGACGACGGCGGCGGCCGGTGCCTGCCGCCAGCCAAAACGCGGAAAACCCCCGCTCCCAAAGGGAACGGGGGTTTCCGGACAAACCTCACCGGTTACGGCGAGAGCTGCAGGTGTTACTTGGCCTTTTCGAGGATCTCAACCAGGCGCCACCGCTTGCTAGCGGACAGCGGGCGGGTCTCGGCGAGGAGAACGAGGTCGCCGATGCCGGCGGTGTTCTCTTCGTCGTGAGCCTTGATCTTCGAGGTGCGGCGGATGACCTTGCCGTAAAGGGCGTGCTTCACGCGGTCTTCAACCTGGACAACGATGGTCTTTTCCATCTTGTCCGAGACCACGTAGCCGCGCTTCGTCTTACGGTCACCGCGCTCAGCAGCCGTAGCTGCAGCGGAAACAGTTTCCGTCACGTTCTCGTCCTTTTCACTCACTTGGCGTCCTCCTCAGTCTCAGCTTCGGCCGGCGTTTCGGCCTTCTTCGCTGCGGACTTCTTGGACTTCTTTTCTTCCTTGGCTTCCGCAACAGGCGCGGCAACCTCGGCACGAATGCCCAGCTCGCGTTCACGGAGAACGGTGTAGATGCGTGCGATGTCCTTCTTTACCGCGCGCAGACGACCGTGGTTCTCCAGCTGACCGGTGGCGGACTGGAAACGCAGGTTGAACAGCTCTTCCTTAGCCTTACGGAGTTCTTCAACGAGACGCTCGTTGTCGAAACCGTCCAGCTGTGCGGATGCAAGTTCCTTGGATCCTACTGCCATTTCTATTCACCACCTTCGCGACGCAGAATGCGTGCCTTCAACGGGAGCTTGTGGATTGCCAGGCGCAGTGCCTCGCGAGCAACCGATTCTTCGACACCGGAGATCTCAAAGAGAACCCGGCCCGGCTTGACGTTTGCGACCCACCATTCCGGAGAACCCTTACCGGAACCCATGCGGGTTTCGGCCGGCTTCTTCGTCAGGGGACGGTCCGGGTAGATGTTGATCCAGACCTTACCGCCACGCTTGATGTGGCGGGTCATCGCAATACGGGCAGACTCGATCTGACGGTTCGTTACGTAAGCCGGGCTCAGGGCCTGGATGCCGTACTCACCGAAGGAGACCTTGGTGCCGCCCGTAGCAGCGCCGGAACGACCCGGGTGGTGCTGCTTACGGTGCTTGACTCGACGTGGGATAAGCATTTAAGCCTGTCCTCCTTCTGCTGCCTGTGCCGGTGCGGCAGAAGCGGCATCGGCTGCCGGAGCTGCAGCAGCAGGAGCTGCTTCGGCTGCCGGACGGTCGGTACGACGGCGGCGGTCACCACGGTCAGCGCCACCCGGGCGGCCCGGACGGTCGCTGGCACCGCGTCCACGGGACGGAGCAGCAGCTGCCTGCTGAGCCAGTTCCTTGGACGTGACGTCACCCTTGTAGATCCAGACCTTCACGCCGATGCGGCCGAAGGTGGTCTTGGCTTCGTAGAAGCCGTAGTCGATGTTCGCGCGGAGGGTGTGCAGGGGCACACGGCCTTCGCGGTAGAACTCCGAGCGGGACATTTCTGCGCCACCCAGACGGCCGGAGCAAGCGATACGGATACCCTTGGCACCGGCACGCTGTGCGGACTGCATGGCCTTCTTCATCGCACGGCGGAAAGCCACACGGGAAGTCAGCTGCTCAGCAACGCCCTGGGCAACAAGCTGGGCTTCCATCTCGGGGTTCTTGACCTCGAGGATGTTCAGCTGGACCTGCTTGCCGGTGAGCTTTTCGAGCTCGCCGCGGATGCGGTCTGCTTCTGCGCCGCGGCGGCCGATAACGATGCCCGGACGTGCCGTGTGGATATCCACGCGGACACGGTCGCGGGTGCGTTCGATTTCGACCTTGGCGATACCGGCGCGCTCCATGCCCGTGGACATGAGCTGGCGGATACGGATGTCTTCGCGAACGAAGTCCTTGTACCGCTGGCCAGCCTTGGTGCTGTCAGCAAACCAGTGCGATACGTGATCGGTGGTGATGCCGAGTCGGAACCCGTGCGGGTTAACTTTCTGTCCCACTTAGCGAGCCTCCTCTTTCTCCGGGGTAGCGACTACCACGGTGATGTGGCTCGTGCGCTTCTTGATCTGAAATGCACGACCCTGAGCACGCGGCTGGAACCGCTTCATGGTCGGGCCTTCATCAACAAACGCTTCGCTGATGATGAGGTCACCTTCGTCAAACGCAACACCGTCGCGGTCCGCGAGGACCCGGGCGTTCGAGATTGCCGACTGAACTACCTTGAATACCGGCTCTGAAGCTGCCTGGGGGGCAAACTTCAGAATTGCCAGAGCCTCGTTCGCTTGCTTACCACGAACAAGGTTGACGACGCGCCGGGCCTTCATAGGCGTTACGCGGATGTGACGCGCAATTGCCTTGGCTTCCATTGCTTTCCTTCTCTCGTCTTTGACGTAAGTGCAGGCGCCTAGCGGCGCTTGCCCTTACGGTCGTCCTTGACATGGCCGCGGAATGTCCGCGTGGGAGCGAATTCGCCGAGCTTGTGCCCGACCATCGACTCGGTGACAAACACCGGAATGTGCTTGCGTCCGTCGTGCACGGCGATCGTGTGCCCGAGCATGTCGGGGATGATCATCGAGCGGCGGGACCAGGTCTTGATGACGTTCTTGGTGCCCTTTTCGTTTTCCCTGTCCACCTTCACAAAGAGGTGCTGGTCAACGAAAGGACCTTTTTTCAGGCTGCGTGGCATGTGTCCAGGCTCCTATCGCTTGTTCTTGCCAGTACGACGACGACGCACAATAAGCTTGTCGCTCTCTTTGTTCGGGCGGCGGGTGCGGCCCTCACGCTTACCGTTCGGGTTGACGGGGTGACGTCCACCGGACGTCTTACCCTCGCCACCACCGTGCGGGTGGTCAACCGGGTTCATGGCGACACCACGGACGGTCGGGCGGACGCCCTTCCAGCGCATACGGCCGGCCTTGCCCCAGTTGATGTTCGACTGTTCGGCGTTGCCGACCTCGCCGATGGTTGCGCGGCAGCGCACATCAACGTTGCGGATTTCACCGGAAGGCAGACGCAGCTGGGCGAAACGGCCTTCCTTGGCGACGAGCTGAACAGAAGCTCCAGCGGAACGTGCCATCTTGGCGCCGCCACCCGGGCGCAGTTCAACTGCGTGGATAACGGTACCCACAGGGATGTTGCGCAGGGGCAGGTTGTTGCCGGGCTTGATATCAGCGTCGGCACCGGCCTCTACGAAGTCACCCTGGGAGAGCTTGTTCGGGGCGATGATGTAACGCTTGGTGCCATCAACGTAGTGCAGGAGGGCGATGCGAGCCGTGCGGTTCGGATCGTACTCGATTTCGGCAACGCGGGCGTTGACGCCGTCCTTGTCGTGGCGACGGAAGTCGATCAGACGGTACTGGCGCTTGTGTCCACCACCCTTGTGACGGGTTGTGATCTTGCCGGAGTTGTTACGGCCACCCTTTTTGGGCAGCGGACGTACCAACGACTTTTCCGGCGTCGACCGCGTGATTTCGGTGAAGTCAGCTACGCTCGAGCCGCGACGGCCCGGGGTAGTCGGCTTGTATTTACGGATTCCCATAATTTATTTCCTCGTTAAAGTGGTCTCCGCTACGCGAGCGGACCGCCGAAGATGTCGATAGTGCCTTCTTTGAGGGTGACAATCGCACGCTTGGTGTTCTTGCGGATACCCCATCCGAATTTGGTGCGCTTGCGCTTACCGGCACGGTTGATGGTGTTGATCGATTCGACCTTGACGGAGAAAATTTTCTCCACGGCCAGCTTGATCTCGGTCTTGTTCGAGCGGGGGTCCACCAGGAAGGTGTACTTGCCCTCATCGATCAGGCCGTAGCTCTTTTCCGAAACAACGGGTGCAAGCACGACGTCGCGCGGGTCTTTGATGGTGGCTGCGCTCACTTGGCATCCTCCTCGTTCTTTGCAGCCTTGTCAGCAACGAATGCTTCATAGGCAGCCTTGGTGAAGACTACGTCGTCGGAAACGAGAACGTCGTAGGTGTTCAGCTGGTCTGCGTACAGAACGTGAACTTCCTCGAGGTTGCGCACGGACAGTGCAGCAACATCGTTGGCGCGCTCAATGACAACGAGCAGGTTCTTGCGCTCGGAGACGCCGCGCAGCGTTGCCAGTGCTTCCTTGGAGGACGGCGTGGAGCCGGCGACCAGGTCAGCAATGACGTGGATGCGTCCGTTACGGGCGCGGTCAGACAGTGCGCCGCGAAGTGCAGCAGCAATCATCTTCTTGGGGGTGCGCTGGCTGTAGTCGCGAGGAGTCGGACCGTGGACAACGCCACCGCCGGTCATGTGAGGAGCACGGATGGAACCCTGACGGGCGCGGCCGGTACCCTTCTGCTTGAACGGCTTGCGGCCTGCACCGGAAACTTCGGCGCGGGTCTTGGTCTTGTGGGTACCCTGGCGAGCAGCAGCGAGCTGTGCAACGACGACCTGGTGCAGCAGCGGCACGTTGGTCTGTACGTCGAAGATCTCTGCGGGCAGGTCAACCTTGACAGTGCTAGTCATTGAACTAGGCTCCCTTCACGGCGGTGCGTACGAGTACGACCTGGCCGCGGGCGCCGGGGACGGCACCCTTGATCAGGAGCAGCGACTTCTCGACGTCAACCGCGTGAACAGTGAGGTTCAGCGTGGTGTGACGAACGGCGCCCATGCGGCCGGCCATTTTCATGCCCTTGAAGACGCGGCTCGGGGTGGATGCGCCACCGATTGAACCGGGCTTACGGTGGTTCTTGTGGGCACCGTGGGAAGCTCCAACGCCGTGGAAGCCGTGACGCTTCATAACACCGGCGAAGCCCTTACCCTTGGTGGTGCCGATAACGTCGATCTTCTGGCCGGCTTCGAAGAGCTCTACAGAGAGCTCCTGGCCCAGCTCGTAAGAGTCAGCATCTGCAGTGCGCAGTTCGACGACGTGGCGGCGAGGCGTGACGCCTGCCTTTTCAAAGTGACCAGCCAGCGGCTTGGTGACCTTGCGGGGATCGATCTGGCCGTAGCCGATCTGAACGGCGACGTAGCCATCAGTCTCTGCGTTACGCAGCTGGGTGATGACGTTCGAGTCAGCCTGGACAACAGTGACGGGGATGAGCTTGTTGTTCTCGTCCCAGACCTGGGTCATGCCGAGCTTCGTGCCCAGCAGGCCCTTTACGTTACGGGTTGCGGTCATAGTCTCTCAGCACCTCCCTACAGCTTGATTTCGATGTTCACGTCGGCCGGCAGGTCGAGACGCATAAGCGAGTCAACAGCCTTGGGCGTGGGGTCGATGATGTCGATCAGACGCTTGTGCGTGCGCATTTCAAAGTGCTCGCGGCTGTCCTTGTACTTGTGGGGAGAGCGGATTACGCAGTAAATGTTCTTCTCCGTCGGCAGCGGCACGGGGCCCACTACCGTTGCGCCTGCGCGCGTGACCGTCTCAACGATCTTCCGTGCTGAAACGTCAATGACCTCGTGGTCGTATGACTTCAGCCGGATGCGGATTTTTTGTCCCGCCATGTCGCCTGACTCTCTTTCAGTAAATGCTGCTCTGTTTACTTACCTGTTGTATGTGGCTGCCGAAGCATTTGAAGTCTGAACTACCACCCGCCGCACAAACTGAATCCGGATAAATCCGGGTTCCTCAACCTGCCGACGTAACCGACCCCCGCGGTCGGGCGTGTCGCACCTTCGAAGCGTGCGAGCCCGCAGTTCCATGGGGAGTGGGTTATGTTTGGACTTCGACCTGGACCCTGTCACCCGGCATTATCCGGATCGGGACGCGAAGAAGCGCTTGAACAACTCATCTAGTATGCCGGATTTTGCTGCCGGATGCGAATCAGGCCTTGTCAGGCCCGCGTGCGGACATCCTCGGTGCGGGTGACGGCCTCCCCAGGCGGTCATTGCCTTCGGCAATCTTCGAATGGATGATAGGTGAATGGCCGTGCAGAATGCTGACGCCGTAAACACCGCTTCGGTTCAGGATCTCGCGGGGCGGCTCAGACCCGGTTTCACCCTGGGGGTGGCTGCAGCAGCGTTTCAGATCGAGGGCTCCCTGGCCGCCGACGGCCGAGGACCGTCCGGCTGGGACGCTTTCGCCGAAAAACCCGGGAACATCGTTGACGGGCACTCCCCTGCAGTGGCCTGCGACCATTACAACCGCGCGCCCGAAGACGTGGCCCTCATGCGGGAACTGGGCATCGACTCCTACCGCTTCTCCCTTTCCTGGCCGCGGATCCAGCCCGACGGGCGGGGCGCCATCAATTCGCACGGCCTGGATTTTTACGACAGGCTGATCGACCAGCTGCTGGCCGCCGGCATCTCCCCCATGGCCACCCTCTACCACTGGGATACTCCGCTCCCCCTCGAACACAGCGGCGGCTGGATGAACCGTGCCACGGCGGAGCACTTCGCGGAATATGCCGCGGCCGCCGGCGGACGGCTCGGCGACCGCGTGGCGCAGTGGGTCACACTGAACGAGCCTGTGTCCGTGACCCTGAACGGCTATGCCCTGGGCGTTCACGCGCCCGGCCGGGATCTGCTGTTGGACGCCTTGCCCTCCGTTCACAACCAACTGCTGGGCCACGGGCTTGCCGTCCAGGCGCTCCGGGCGGCGGGTGTCGCCGGTGGCATCGGTGTCACCAACCTGCATTCGCCCGTGCGCCCGGCGTCGCGGAAACTGACCGACCGGCTGCTGGCGAGGGTGTTTGACCTGGTCCTCAACAGGGTTTACGCCGACCCCATCCTCCTGGGCCGCTACCCGAAACCTCCGGCCGCAGCCAAGCCCTGGTTCAGATCCCTGACCAAAGCGTCCGACGACGACCTCCGCCTCATCAGCCAGCCTCTCGACTTCTATGGGGTGAACTACTACTACCCCGTGAAGGTTGCCACCGGGCAGGGTTCCGCAGACACCCCGGCCGGAACCGCGGACGCCATGGCCCGCATGCCGTTCCATCTGGCGGCCTTCCCGGAATACGACACCACGGGCTTCGGCTGGCCGGTTGCGCCCGAGCATCTGGGAATCCTGCTGCGTGAACTCAAAGACCGGTACGGGGCTGCGCTGCCGCCGCTGTACATCACAGAAAGCGGTGCAAGCTTCCCGGAGCCGGAGCACGTCACTGGTCCCATCGCGGATACCAGGCGCATCGACTATCTGGCCCACCATCTGCACCAGGCCATGGTTTCCACCGCCCCCGGCGGTATTGCACACGATGTGGAACTGCTGGGCTATTACGTCTGGACCCTGATGGACAACTTCGAGTGGGCGGCCGGGTACTCCCAGCGTTTCGGCCTGGTCCACGTAGACTTTGACACGCTCAAGCGCACCCCCAAGAAGTCCTTCTACTGGCTTCAGGCGCTCAGCCGGGCGCGGAAGGCGCTCGCCTGAGGAACCGCCGCGGGTTACTGGTTCTTGTTGGCGCGGTTGATGCGCTTTGCGCGTTCAATCTCGTTGCGGAAATGCTTCTTGGCCCAGAACACACCGGCAACAACGATTACAGCCACGATCAGGAAGATAAGCCATCCCATGATGTGCCACCTCTCTTTTCAGCAACGATAGCAGGGCACATCACGCAGTCAGCCAGTCCGTCCGTCAGTCGGTCCCGGCAGGCTTGCTGCGGCTGAGCTTCCGGAGGGCGAGCGCGATGAGGCCGACGGCGATCAGCGCCAGCAGCACGTAGGTGTACTGGCGTATCGCCCACATGATGCACAGCCCAACCCCCGCTGCACCCCACCAGACGAGCATACGTTCGCTGTACCCCAGCCCCACCACCAGCACCGCTGCAAAGAACGCCAGCACCCAGAGTTGCTGGGCACCATTGCCGCCGAAGATCACCAGGAGGCCGCACAACGAGACCAGAGCGGCGGCGAGGCCAAGATACAGCCTGCCGGCGCCGGGCTGGCCCGACCTATACCGCAGCACGCCAAGCACCGAGGCGAGGACCACGTACCACTGGACCGTCCAGAATGTATCCGGCCAGGAGGAGCCAGGCAAGATCCCGTCCAGCCAGCCCGCGTGCTGCTGGGAGGGAGCGGCGAAGAGCGCCGCACGCTGGACGGCGGCCGTCACGGCCAAGGACCCGAGTTCTGCTGCCGGGCGTCGCACCGCAGCCGGGACCTCCAGCCAAATCACGACGGCGGTCATGGTCACCAGCGCTGCTCCCGCCCACGACGTCTCGCTGTACAGCAGCCCCACAATTCCCGCCACGGCGAGGCCCAGGACGGCAGCCCCGACCAGTGCAAGAAAGCGAACGTCGCCGCCCTGACTGGCCGCGGCGGGCGATCCTTCGGCCAGCGGCTCCCGGCCGTGCGGCCGGTGGCCGCGAATCTTTCCGGCAACGTAGAGTGCTGCGGCCGCGGTTCCGCACCCTGCCAGCCACGGAAGGTAGAAGCCCCAAAGCCCCGGAACATCCCCGAGGATTCCGTCCGCCGTCATCGTGGCCCCTGTCAGCGCAGCCAGGACTGCCGGCGGGTAGAACCCGGGCATGCACTCCACATGCGACGCCGCAAAGCACGCCGCCGAAAGACCCAGCACCGCCGCACCGGCAATCCAGTCCCCGGACGGAGGTGCCAGCATGGCTGACGCGGTGCCGAAGGAGACGGCTGCCGCCAGCCACAGCCAGTGGTCAACGCCGCCGCCGTTCCTGTGCCGGAAGAGTGTTCCGCCTACCGTGGCGGCCAGGGACAGCCCCAGCAGCGCCAGCGCGACGCCTGCATGACCCAGCAAGGGGGCTGCCAGGAAAGCAGTGGCCGCAAAAAGTTGCCCGAAGGGCAGAAGCGGCCCCATCGCAACCACCGCGAACAGCGCCGCATACACAGCCAGGTAGGCAGCCCCCCGGGCGGCAAACAACCGGCCGGCAGCGACAGCGGAGACCAGCAGCAGAAGCAGGGACAACAGCACTACCCAGCGGCCGCCGTCGTCCGCAATCAATCCCGCCCGGAATGGTTGCGCTACGTACGCGATCGGAAGAATCGCCTGGCTGGCCAGCGTGATCCAGACGGCTGCCTGCTGGAAGGGAACCTCCGTAAGGCGGTGCCGCATGAGCCAGCGGATCACGTGCTGCGCCGCGAGCACGAGCGCGAAGGTCACAGCAACAACGGTGGGTGAGGCCGAAACGTCATGACTGAGCACCACTGCCAGCGCTGCCGCAAGGATGCGGGCGGCAGCGAAGTACGCGCCCTTTGATGTGCGGTCCTCCACGGCAGCCACCATGGCTGCGCTGAAGACCGCGAAGACACCCAGCAGGATTTCGACGTCGGGAAGACTTGCCCCGCGCAGCACCAGCAGCAGGGCCAACGCTGCCGGAGCGAACACCGCAGACCACCGGTGCGTCCGCAGCACGTAGCCGGCGGCTGCGGCTCCCCCGGCCAGGAGCAGCGGTGCGAACGTGGCCTGCCACGACGGGGTTTCCGACGCGAAGACCGTGGCCGCCGCTAATACGATCGCGGCCGACTGCAGCGCCAGAAGCACGGCAGCGTCTGCCAACTGGCTGTCTTGTACCCTGCCGCGGGCTGCAGCCCGCAGGGGTATTGCGAGCTGGAGGGATAGTGCGACGGCGAGGACAGTGGCCGGGGCCAGCGCCTCGCCGCCCACGAGGATGGGGCCGTTGTCCCGCAGAATCTGATGGAACACTGTCAGCACCAGAGAGGTCGCGGCGGCGCGGCTGAACCACGAGTAGTACCGTCCCTGGGTTGGCGTTCCCGCGGATGCCATGCTGGAGCCTGTCCTGCCGGCGCGGATGGCAGTCACTGCCAGGTAGCCCGTAACGGTCAGCAACGCGGAGTTTCCCAGCGTGAGCGATACTGCGCCGAAGGCAAGCGGCACGGCAACAAGCGAGACGGCCAACGGAACGGCTTCCGCGATGGACGGCCGCCAGGGCTCCTCCCCGTATCGGCGAAACAGGTGCAGGCCGGCGGCCAGCGATGCCATGAGCTGGGCACCGATGGCGATGCCGCCAAAGTGTTCTGACGCCGGATAGAGGAACGGCTCGGGTTCGCCGAGCACCAGCGCAGCCATGGTTCCCACGCCCGCGACGGTGAACACGGCCAGGCTGATCTGCGGCGTCAGCGCTGGCACGTGGAGGCGGATCATCGCAGCTGTTGCCAGCTGCTGAATGACCAGGACAAGGCAGAGCGCCAGGGCTGCGGCCCGGAAGCGTGCGTCGTTCTCGCCGACGACTGCCGCCGTCAGGACAGGCACCGCCACCGTGAGGGTGATGCGCGCTGCGAGGACAAAATGCAGGCGCAGCGGCTCCGTGCGGGGGCGGGAGCACACGGCCCAGAAGGCGGCTCCGGCGACGAGCAGTCCCACCAGCGTCCACGCCCCGAGCCAGTCCGCCAGCAGTATGGCCATGCCGAGCGCAGCAACCGGGGCCCACTCGGCCCTCTCGCGGTGCCTGGCCGCAAGCACCGCGCCCGTCAGCAGCGCCAGCAGCGCGAGGGCCCACAGCGGGCTGCCGTCCGCACCCACCGGCGGCCCGGCCAGGAAGTCGAGCCGCTCCGCCACGGCGTAGGCCACCGTCAGCAGCAGCTCCAGGGCAAAGGTGACGAGGACGTCCAGCCTCCACCGGCGGTGGTGCAGGACGCCAAGGAGCAGGGACGGGAGGCGCCAGGCTCCCAGCCGGCCCGCTGTGCGTTCCTGGTCCGGAGGCCCATTACCCACGACCGACACAAGGGCCTGGATGGCCAGCAGCACGGCCGCCGCGGCAAGGGCGGCACTCCCCCGCCCGCTCAGGTTCCAGACGGCCACTGACGCCGCCACCGTCAGGCTTGCCCGGGCAGCCAGAAACTGGAGCGTCCGGAACTGCGCCCCGGGGGCCACGGACGTCACCGCGAAATAGCATCCGCACATCGCCATGATCCGGGCGTAGTCACCGCGTCCGAGCATCAGCGGAACCAAGGTGGCAGCCACCGCCACGGCGGGAACGATGAACGGATGCAACTGGGCAAGCGGCCTGACGTACAGGGGCGGCAGCCACCGCGGCTTCAGTATGGCCAGGACAGTGAAGAAAACCGCCACCCCGATCAGTGCAGTGAAGTACCAGATCAGCGCCCCACCCAGGACGGACACCCCGGACCAGGCGGTGGACGCAACGAAGCTCAGTGAGAGATAGACGAGGACCCGGCTCTCGAGCCGGACGGCCGCCATGACGTATGCCGCGGTGCCGACGGCCGATGTAACCAGCCAGGCAAGCGGAGCATTGTGGAGGGCAAGGCTGTACATCGCGAGGCCTGTCACGGGAATCAATGCCAGCCCGGTGCCCGAGAAGGCAACGGCGGCAGGCCTCAGCCGCGGCGCCCTCGCATGGAGCATCAGTCCCGCAGCATAAAACAGCGCGGTGATGGCGCACACGCCGGCAAACCGAAGTGGCACGGGAAGCCCCGTGCCAACAAAGAGCGCACCGGCGGCGACCAGGAGCAAACTGGCGACGTAGAGCGTGACATTGATATTCTGCCGCTCACGTTTGGCCCGCGCCATGTCCCGCTCCGCACGGAGTTCTGCCTCCACATGCGGAGGGACGGAAGCGTACACCGGAGCGGTTGCCGGTCCCAACGGAGCCGGCCGCCTCACCGGCCCGGCTGCCGGCGGCCGCGGCTGGCTGGCGGGCGAGGGAGGCGCAGCGAGCGAGGCCGGCCGGTCCGGTTCACCCGCTGCCGGTTCAGTCGCTGCCTCGGTATTGGCCAAAGCGTCCAGCCATCCTTGGAGATGGCCGGCCCTAAAGCCGGCGCTGTACGCCTCATCAGTAGAGGTCCACATGCCGCCGCCTTCCGACCACTGCTGGCGGCGCAACGCCCCGGCAGCAATTAATCCAATGAATGGATAAAGGATAGCAAAAAACAGCCCCGCTGCACTAGCAGCGGGGCTGTTTAGAAGATCCGTCAGGCCGTTACCGGGCCCTCTGATCCATGATCAGCAAGGACTACTTGATGATCTTGGTGACGCGTCCCGAACCAACGGTGCGGCCGCCTTCGCGGATAGCGAAGCCGAGGCCCTCTTCCATGGCGATGGGCTGGATGAGCGCAACGGTCATCTCAGTGTTGTCGCCAGGCATAACCATTTCCGTGCCTTCCGGCAGGGTGATAACGCCGGTTACGTCCGTGGTGCGGAAGTAGAACTGCGGGCGGTAGTTGGAGTAGAACGGGTTGTGACGTCCGCCTTCGTCCTTGGAGAGGATGTAGACGTTAGCCTCGAAGTCGGTGTGCGGGGTGATGGAACCCGGCTTGACGACAACCTGGCCACGCTCTACGTCATCGCGCTTCAGACCGCGGAGCAGGAGGCCACAGTTCTCGCCCGCCCATGCTTCGTCGAGCTGCTTGTGGAACATCTCGATACCGGTAACCGTGGTCTTCTGGACCGGGCGGATACCGACGATCTCGACCTCGGAGTTGATGGCGAGGGTTCCACGCTCGGCGCGGCCCGTTACAACGGTGCCACGGCCGGTGATGGTGAAGACGTCTTCGATCGGCATCAGGAACGGCTTGTCACGGTCACGTACCGGGTCCGGAACGGAGTTGTCGACAGCTTCCATGAGGTCCTCGACGGACTTAACCCAAACCGGGTCGCCTTCGAGTGCCTTAAGGCCGGAAACGCGAACAACCGGAGCCTCATCGCCATCGAAGCCCTGAGCCGAAAGCAGCTCACGAACTTCCATTTCGACGAGGTCGAGGAGCTCTTCGTCATCGACCATGTCGGACTTGTTCAGCGCGACCAGCAGGTAGGGAACACCAACCTGGCGGGCGAGCAGAACGTGCTCGCGGGTCTGAGCCATCGGGCCGTCAGTGGCGGCAACCACGAGGATTGCACCGTCCATCTGTGCAGCACCGGTGATCATGTTCTTGATGTAGTCAGCGTGACCCGGAGCGTCTACGTGTGCGTAGTGGCGCTTCTCGGTCTGGTACTCAACGTGGGAAATGTTGATGGTAATGCCGCGCTGACGCTCTTCGGGAGCAGAGTCAATAGACGCGAAGTCGCGCTGCTCGTTGAGAGTCGGGTACTTGTCGTACAGCACCTTGGAAATGGCGGCCGTCAACGTCGTCTTACCGTGGTCAACGTGACCAATGGTACCGATGTTAACGTGCGGCTTAGTCCGCTCGAACTTTGCCTTTGCCACAGGTTCCTCCTAGAACGTTTTCAAATGACTTACCCTTCGACCGCGCTTGTCGCGGCAGAAACTTCAGCAAGTCTACTTGGGGGGCTTTGGATTGGTGAAATTTGCAGATTCAGGAACTAATACTAGTGCCTAGAGCCTGTTTGCGCAGACGGCAGGATCCGATCAGGACCGGGGCCGGCCGTCTGCGCCGGGCGAGGTTCCGTTTCCGGAATCACACCCAAGTTGCTCGCGAGGACAGTCGGAAGACTATTCGCCGCGGTTCTTCTGGATGATCTCGTCGGCAAATGCCTTCGGGACCTCCGCGTAGCTGTGGAACGTCATGGAGTACACAGCGCGGCCCTGGGTCTTTGAACGCAGGTCGCCGATGTAGCCGAACATGCCGGACAGCGGGACGTGCGCACGGATAACCTTGACGCCCTGGGCATCCTCCATGGACTGCATCTGGCCACGGCGGGAGTTGAGGTCACCAATAACTTCACCCATGTATTCCTCAGGGGTGCGGACCTCGACATCCATCAGCGGTTCGAGCAGGATGGGGTTCGCCTTGCGTGCGGCTTCCTTGAAAGCCATACGGCCGGCGATCTTGAACGCCATTTCCGAGGAGTCAACATCGTGGTACGCGCCGTCAATCAGCGTCGCCTTGATGCCAACAACCGGGTAGCCGGCCAGGACGCCGTCGTTCAGTGCATCCTGGATACCGGCGTCAACGGACGGGATGTACTCGCGCGGGATACGGCCACCAGTGACCTTGTTCTCGAACTCGTACAGCTCGCCTTCGGACGTGTCCAACGGCGCGATCGCGATCTGGATCTTCGCGAACTGGCCCGAACCACCGGTCTGCTTCTTGTGCGTGTAGTCGTGACGCTCTACACCACGCTTGATGGTTTCGCGGTAAGCAACCTGCGGCTTGCCAACGTTCGCCTCGACCTTGAACTCGCGGCGCATGCGGTCCACCAGGATGTCCAGGTGGAGCTCGCCCATGCCGGCGATGATGGTCTGGCCGGTGTCTTCGTTGAGGGAGACCTGGAAGGTCGGGTCCTCAGCGGAGAGCTTCTGGATGGCCGTGGAGAGCTTCTCCTGGTCACCCTTGGTGTTCGGCTCGATCGCCACAGAGATCACGGGCTCCGGGAAGCTCATGGACTCGAGGACGATCTGGTTGCTGGAGTCGCACAGGGTGTCGCCCGTGGTGGTGTCCTTCAGCCCGATCGCTGCGTAGATGTGGCCGGCGGTAGCGCCCTCGACGGGCATTTCCTTGTTGGCGTGCATCTGGAACAGCTTGCCGATGCGCTCCTTCTTGCCCTTGGTGGAGTTGACCACCTGGGCACCTGCCTCGACGTGACCGGAGTACACGCGGATGAAGGTGAGCTGACCGAAGAACGGGTGGGCAGCAATCTTGAAGGCCAGAGCCGAGAACGGCTCCTCGGAAGACGGCGCGCGCGTCAGTTCCTTCTCTTCGTCGCGAGGATCGTGACCGATCATCGGCGGGACGTCGAGCGGGTTCGGCAGGTAGTCCACCACTGCATCAAGCATCGGCTGGACGCCGCGGTTCTTGAAGGCGGAACCACAGAAGACCGGGTACAGCTCAGAGTTGATCGTCATCTTGCGGATGCCGGCCTTGAGCTCATCGACGGTGATTTCTTCACCTTCGAGGTACTTTTCCATGAGTTCTTCAGAGGACTCGGCGACGGCCTCGACAAGCGCTGCGCGGTACTCCTCGGCCTTTTCCTTGAGGTCAGCCGGGATCTCCTGGACCTCGTACTTGGCGCCCATGGTCACATCGCCCTTGGCATCGCCGGGCCATACGAGTGCGCGCATGTAGAGCAGGTCGACGACGCCAACGAAGTCGTTCTCTGCACCGATGGGCAGCTGCATGACCAGCGGCTTGGCGCCAAGACGGCTGATGATCGTGTCTACGGTGAAGTAGAAGTCAGCACCGAGCTTGTCCATCTTGTTGACGAAGCAGATACGCGGAACGTTGTACTTGTCAGCCTGACGCCAAACGGTCTCGGACTGCGGCTCAACGCCTTCCTTGCCGTCGAACACGGCAACTGCACCGTCGAGGACGCGCAGGGAGCGCTCAACCTCAACCGTGAAGTCCACGTGGCCCGGGGTGTCAATGATGTTGATCTGGTTGTTTTCCCAGAAGCAGGTCACGGCGGCAGACGTGATGGTGATGCCGCGTTCCTTTTCCTGTTCCATCCAGTCGGTGGTCGACGCGCCGTCGTGCGTTTCGCCGATCTTGTGGTTCACACCTGTGTAGAACAGAATGCGCTCGGTGGTGGTGGTCTTGCCGGCATCAATGTGGGCCATGATGCCGATGTTGCGGACCTTACTAAGGTCTGTAAGCACGTCCTGTGCCACGGTGTCTCCCTTTCGGATGGACTACGCGTTCGCCGCCGGCTCATCTGAGCCGGCGGCGTACGGGAAGTTTTACCAGCGGTAGTGTGCGAAGGCCTTGTTCGACTCGGCCATCTTGTGGGTGTCTTCGCGACGCTTCACAGCGGCACCGAGACCATTGGAGGCATCCAGGATTTCGTTCTGGAGACGCTCGGTCATCGTCTTTTCGCGGCGGGCCTTCGAGTAGCCGACCAGCCAGCGGAGGGCGAGGGCGGTGGAGCGGCCCGGCTTGACCTCAACCGGAACCTGGTAGGTTGCGCCACCGACACGGCGGGAGCGGACCTCGAGGGAAGGCTTGACGTTGTCCATGGCCTTCTTGAGGGCGGCAACGGGGTCGCCACCGGACTTGGCGCGTGCACCTTCGAGGGCGCCGTAGACGATGCGCTCTGCGGTGGACTTCTTGCCGTCAACCAGGACCTTGTTGATCAGCTGAGTGACCAGCGGGGAGCCGTAAACGGGATCTAGTACGAGCGGCCGCTTGGGGGCCGGACCCTTGCGAGGCATATTACTTCTTCTCCATCTTTGCGCCGTAGCGGCTGCGGGCCTGCTTACGGTTCTTGACACCCTGGGTATCGAGGGCGCCGCGGACGATCTTGTAGCGGACACCGGGAAGGTCCTTCACACGACCACCACGAACGAGCACAATGGAGTGCTCCTGGAGGTTGTGGCCCACACCGGGGATGTAGGCGGTTACTTCAATGCCACCGTTAAGGCGCACACGTGCAACCTTACGCAGAGCCGAGTTCGGCTTCTTCGGGGTCGTGGTGTACACGCGGGTGCAGACACCGCGGCGCATCGGGCTGCCGTTAAGCGCGGGAGCCTTGGTCTTTTTGACCTTCGGCGTGCGGCCCTTGCGGACCAGCTGGTTAATCGTAGGCACTTTCGTGTTCTCCGTTTTATCCGGAGCGGCCTCTGACAGCCGCTCTCCTGTTGCTTTGCCCCGCCGCCCGAGCTTTGAAGAAGTCTCCAGAGCAGCTGAGGCGAAGCCTTTAATAGTCGGATCGCACACATGGGGAATGACGTGACTTTCGTCTTCAAAAGTCCCCTAGGCATGCAAAAATGTGGCATACGTTGCACAAGAACCCTGCAAACCGGAAACGTCGCTCTGGTTCAGCCTTTCGGCTGTACCGGCGCACTCATCCACTGCCACAATAACAATTGGTCACAAGTCTAACACGGACTCCCACCAGGCCTTAATCGGAGGGGATCCCTGCCCTTAAACAACAACGCGGGGTCACTCTGAGCCCAATCCACGGTGCGGATTGGGCCGTAAGTGACCCCGCGTTGTCAAGAACGGCTACCGGAAGTCGTTGCCGAGGTCGTAGTCATCCAGCGGGATGGCGTGGAACTCGGGAGCTCCGTCGCCGCCCAGGGTGTCGTAGGAGAAGTCGCTGAACGCGCTGGGGCCGGTGAACAGGTTGGCCTTTGCTTCTTCAGTCGGTTCCACCGTGACCTCGGTGTAGCGCGGGAGACCCGTGCCGGCCGGGATCAGCTTACCGATGATGACGTTCTCCTTGAGGCCGAGCAGCGGATCGCTCTTGCCTTCCATGGCCGCCTGCGTCAGGACGCGGGTGGTCTCCTGGAAGGAAGCTGCGGACAGCCAGGACTCGGTGGCCAGGGAGGCCTTGGTGATGCCCATGAGCTCAGGACGTCCGGAAGCCGGAGTCTTGCCCTCGGACACAACGCGGCGGTTGGCATCCTCGAAGCGGCTGCGCTCGGCCAGCTCACCGGGGAGCAGGTCCGATTCGCCGGATTCGATGACCGTGACGCGGCGCAGCATCTGGCGGACGATGACCTCCACGTGCTTGTCGTGGATGCCGATGCCCTGGCTGCGGTACACGCCCTGCACTTCGTCCACGAGGAACTTCTGTGCGGCACGCGGGCCCATGATGCGCAGGACCTGCTTCGGGTCGACCGGACCGTTGATGAGCTTCTGGCCCACCGTGACGTGCTGGCCGTCTTCGATCAGGAGACGTGAACGGCGCAGTACCGGGTACGCGATCTCTTCGGAACCGTCGTCCGGAGTGATGACCAGACGCATCTGGCGCTCGGACTCTTCGATGGTGATGCGTCCGGCTGCTTCCGCAATCGGTGCCACACCCTTCGGAGTACGGGCTTCGAAGAGCTCCTGGATACGGGGCAGACCCTGGGTGATGTCGTCTCCACCGCTGGCGGAAACAGCACCACCGGTGTGGAACGTACGCATGGTCAGCTGGGTGCCCGGCTCACCGATGGACTGCGCGGCGATGATGCCAACAGCCTCGCCGATGTCGACGGTCTTGCCCGTGGCCAGCGAACGGCCGTAGCACAGCGCGCAGGTGCCGACGCTGGACTCACAGGTGAGTACAGAGCGGACCTTGACCTCGGTGATGCCGGCTGCGAACAGCTCGGCGATCACGACGTCACCGCAGTCGGTGCCGCCGGCTGCCAGGATGTTGCCCTTGGAGTCAACGACGTCCACGGCCAGCGTACGGGCGTAGGCGCTGTTCTCGACGTTCTCGTCCAGGACGAGTTCACCGTTGGCATCGACGACGGCGATCGGGGTCACGAGGCCGCGCTCGGTCCCGCAGTCCTCTTCGCGGACGATGACGTCCTGCGAAACGTCCACCAGACGACGGGTCAGGTAACCCGAGTTGGCGGTACGCAGGGCGGTGTCAGCCAGACCCTTACGGGCACCGTGCGTGGCGATGAAGTATTCCAGCACCGACAGGCCCTCGCGGTACGAGGACTTGATCGGACGCGGGATGATTTCACCCTTCGGGTTGGCCACCAGGCCACGGATACCCGCGATCTGACGGACCTGCATCCAGTTACCACGTGCACCGGAGGACACCATGCGGTTGATGGTGTTCATCGGCGACAGGCTGTCGCGCATTGCCTGGGCAATCTCGTTGGTCGCCTTGTTCCAGATCTCGATCAGTTCCTGGCGACGCTCGTCGTCGTCGATCAGGCCCTTGTCGTACTGGCCCTGGATCTTGGCAGCCATGGTCTCGTATCCGGCGAGGATCACCGGTTTGTCCTTGGGTACCTCAATGTCGGAGATAGCCACGGTCACGCCTGAACGGGTTGCCCAGTAGAATCCGGCATCCTTCAGGTTGTCCAGCGTTGCGGCTGTGACCACCTTCGGGTAGCGCTCGGCAAGGTCGTTGACGATCCGGGACAGTTCGCCCTTGTCTGCAACATCCTCAACCCACGGGTAGTCCTCGGGCAGGGTCTCGTTGAAGAGAACCTGGCCGAGCGAAGTCTCAACCAGCGCGGTCTGACCCTGCTCCCAGTCTTCCGGAGCTTCCCAGCCGGCGTAAGGGACAAAGCCCTCAAGCCGGATTTTGACCTTGGAGTTCAGGTGCAGCTCGTGCAGGTCGTAGGCCATGATGGCTTCCGACACCGAAGCGAAGATCCGGCCTTCGCCAGCTGAACCGACACGCTTGGTGGTCAGGTGGTAGAGGCCGATGATCATATCCTGCGAAGGCAGGGTGACCGGACGGCCGTCGGACGGCTTCAGGATGTTGTTCGAGGAGAGCATCAGGATGCGTGCCTCAGCCTGCGCTTCGGGGCTCAGCGGCAGGTGGACTGCCATCTGGTCGCCGTCGAAGTCGGCGTTGAAGGCGCCACAGACCAGCGGGTGAAGCTGGATGGCCTTGCCTTCAACGAGCTGCGGCTCGAACGCCTGGATGCCGAGGCGGTGCAGGGTAGGTGCACGGTTCAGCAGCACCGGGTGTTCGGTGATGATCTCTTCGAGGACGTCCCAGACCTGCGGACGGTAACGCTCAACCATGCGCTTGGCTGACTTGATATTCTGCGCGTGGTTGAGGTCAACCAGGCGCTTCATCACGAACGGCTTGAAGAGCTCCAGGGCCATCTGCTTGGGCAGGCCACACTGGTGCAGCTTCAGCTGCGGGCCGACGACGATGACCGAACGGCCGGAGTAGTCAACGCGCTTGCCGAGGAGGTTCTGGCGGAAACGTCCCTGCTTGCCCTTGAGCATGTCGCTCAGGGACTTCAGCGGACGGTTGCCCGGTCCGGTGACCGGACGGCCACGGCGGCCGTTGTCGAAGAGGCTGTCAACGGCTTCCTGAAGCATGCGCTTCTCGTTGTTGACGATGATCTCCGGGGCACCCAGGTCAAGCAGTCGCTTGAGACGGTTGTTGCGGTTGATCACGCGGCGGTAGAGGTCGTTGAGGTCGGAGGTCGCGAAGCGGCCACCGTCCAGCTGGACCATCGGGCGCAGTTCCGGCGGGATCACCGGGACGGCGTCCAGCACCATGCCCAGGGGGCTGTTGTTGGTGGTCAGGAACGCGTTGACAACCTTCAGGCGCTTGAGGGCACGGGTCTTGCGCTGGCCCTTGCCGTTGGCGATGATGTCGCGCAGCTGGTCAGACTCGGCCTGCATGTCGAAGTTCTCAAGACGCTTCTTGATGGCTTCGGCACCCATGGAGCCTTCGAAGTACATGCCGTAGCGGTCGCGCAGCTCGCGGTAGAGGCCTTCGTCGCCTTCGAGGTCAGCGACCTTCAGGTTCTTGAAGCGGTCCCAGACCTGCTCGAGGCGCTCGATCTCGGCGTCGGCACGCTTGCGCACGTTCGCCATCTGGCGGTCGGCGGAGTCGCGGGCCTTCTTCTTGTCGGCAGCCTTGGCGCCTTCGCCTTCGAGGCGGGCAAGCTCGTTCTCGAGGTCGCGGGCGATCGTGGCGATGTCGGAGTCGCGGTTGTCGATCAGCTGCTTCTTCTCGATGTCGTGCTCAACCTGCAGGTTGGGCAGTTCTTCGTGGCGGCTGTCGGCGTCGACGCTCGTGATCATGTAGGCAGCGAAGTAGATGACCTTTTCGAGGTCCTTCGGTGCCAGGTCAAGGAGGTAGCCCAGACGGGAGGGAACGCCCTTGAAGTACCAGATGTGGGTTACGGGCGCAGCCAGTTCGATGTGGCCCATGCGCTCACGGCGCACCTTGGCACGGGTGACCTCAACGCCACACCGCTCACAGATGATGCCCTTGAAGCGCACGCGCTTGTACTTGCCGCAGTAGCATTCCCAGTCACGGGAGGGGCCGAAGATCTTCTCGCAGAAGAGGCCGTCCTTCTCGGGCTTGAGCGTGCGGTAGTTGATGGTTTCCGGCTTCTTAACCTCGCCGTACGACCAGCCACGGATGTCTTCCGCGGTGGCGAGGCCGATCTGCATGAGGCCGAAGGAGGATTCGCTGGACATATGGTCCCTGTTCTCTCTTGTTCTCTAAATTCTGAAGTCTTGGGTTACGGGAAAAGGGAGGGAGGAGCCGACGGCGGGTGGTCACCCGCCGTCGGACCTCACCTAAACCTCTTCTACGGAACTGGGCTCTGCACGAGACAGATCGATGCCCAGTTCTTCCGCAGCCGTGAAGACTGCGTCATCAGAGTCACGCATTTCAATCGTGGTTCCGTCTGTGGAAAGCACTTCCACGTTCAGGCACAGCGACTGCATTTCCTTGATCAAGACCTTGAAGGACTCAGGAACGCCCGGCTCCGGGATGTTCTCGCCCTTGACGATGGCTTCGTAGACCTTCACACGACCGTGGATATCATCCGACTTGATCGTGAGGAGCTCCTGGAGCGTGTAGGCGGCGCCGTAAGCTTCGAGCGCCCACACTTCCATTTCACCGAAGCGCTGGCCACCGAACTGTGCCTTACCACCCAGCGGCTGCTGCGTGATCATGGAGTACGGGCCGGTGGAGCGCGCGTGGATCTTGTCGTCCACCAGGTGGTGGAGCTTCAGGATGTACATGTAGCCGACCGAGATCGGATCCGGGAACGGCTCGCCGGAGCGGCCGTCAAACAGGCGGGTCTTGCCCGAGGAGTTGATCAGGCGCTCACCATCGCGGGTCACGTTGGTGGAGTCCAGCAGGCCCGTGATTTCCTCTTCGCGGGCACCGTCGAAGACCGGCGTTGCAACAGTGGTCTGGCCACTCTCGCGCGGCAGGTTCGGCAGCTGCTTGGCCCACTCGGGCTCGCCTTCGATCTTCCAGCCGGTCTTGGCAACCCAGCCGAGGTGCGTTTCCAGCACCTGACCGACGTTCATACGGCCCGGGACACCCAGCGGGTTCAGGACGATATCAACGGGGGTACCGTCGGCAAGGAAGGGCATGTCCTCGATCGGGAGGATCTTGGAGATAACACCCTTGTTGCCGTGGCGGCCGGCGAGCTTGTCGCCGTCGGTGATCTTGCGCTTGGCGGCCACGTAGACGCGGACCAGCTGGTTCACGCCCGGGGGCAGCTCGTCGTCGTTGTCGCGGTCGAAGACGCGGACGCCGATGACGGTGCCGGACTCGCCGTGGGGCACCTTCAGGGAAGTATCGCGGACTTCGCGGGATTTCTCGCCGAAGATGGCGCGCAGCAGGCGCTCCTCCGGGGTCAGCTCGGTTTCACCCTTCGGGGTGACCTTTCCGACCAGGATGTCGCCGGCTTCAACCTCTGCACCGATGTGGATGATGCCGCGCTCGTCCAGGCCCGCCAGGACTTCCTCGGACACGTTGGGGATGTCACGGGTGATTTCCTCGGCACCAAGCTTGGTGTCGCGGGCATCGATCTCGTGCTCCTCGATGTGGATGGAGGAAAGAACGTCCTCGGCAACAATGCGCTGCGAGAGGATGATGGCGTCCTCGAAGTTGTGGCCTTCCCATGACATGAATGCCACGAGCAGGTTCTTACCGAGGGCCAGTTCGCCCTGGTCCGTTGCCGGGCCGTCAGCGATGATGCCGCCGACCTCCAGGCGCTGGCCTTCGCTCACCAGAACGCGGTTGTTGTAGCAGTTGCCCTGGTTGGAGCGGGCGAACTTGTTGATGCGGTAGTTGGTTTCCGTACCGTCGTCGTTGAGCATGATGACGAGCTCGGCGGACACCTCGGTGACCACACCGGCCTTTTTCGCGATGGTGACGTCGCCGGCGTCGACTGCAGCGGCGCGCTCCATGCCGGTACCGACGAACGGCGCCTCGGAACGGACCAGCGGCACGGCCTGGCGCTGCATGTTGGCACCCATGAGTGCGCGGTTAGCATCGTCATGCTCGAGGAACGGGATCAAGGCAGTAGCCACGGACACCATCTGGCGCGGGGAAACGTCCATGAACTCGACCTCGCCGGCGGGAACCAGCACAGGCTCGCCTCCACCACCACGGGCGCGGACCAGGACGGTCTCTTCGGCGAACTTCTTGTTCTCGTCCAGCGGAGCGTTGGCCTGAGCGATCAGGACCTCTGCTTCGTCGTCGGCCGTCAGGTACTGGACCTCGTCGGACACGACGCCTTCGGCGACGAGACGGTAAGGAGTCTCGATGAAACCGAACGGGTTGATGCGGCCGTAGGAAGCCAGCGAACCGATCAGACCAATGTTCGGGCCTTCAGGGGTTTCGATGGGGCACATACGTCCGTAGTGGGACGGGTGAACGTCTCGGACTTCCATGCCTGCACGGTCACGGGACAGACCACCGGGGCCAAGCGCAGACAGACGGCGCTTGTGGGTGAGACCCGAGAGCGGGTTGTTCTGGTCCATGAACTGCGACAGCTGGGACGTTCCGAAGAACTCCTTGATCGCTGCCACAACCGGGCGGATGTTGATCAGGGTCTGCGGCGTGATCGCTTCGACGTCCTGGGTGGTCATACGCTCGCGGACGACGCGCTCCATGCGGGACAGGCCGGTGCGGACCTGGTTCTCGATGAGCTCGCCAACGGCGCGGATGCGGCGGTTGCCGAAGTGGTCGATGTCGTCGATCTCGACGCGCAGCTCGTGGTCCTGGCCATCGCGCTTGCCCGTGAGGGTCTTCTCACCGGCGTGCAGCGCAACCAGGAACTTGATCATGGCGACGATGTCTTCAACGTGCAGGACCGAAGCTTCCTTGTCGCCAAGGGAGCGGTCGATGCCAAGCTTGCGGTTGATCTTGTAACGGCCAACCTTGGCCAGATCGTAGCGCTTGGAGTTGAAGTACAGGTTGTCCAGCAGGGACTGGGCAGCCTCGACGGTGGGCGGCTCGCCCGGTCGCAGCTTGCGGTAGATGTCCAGCAGGGCGTCTTCGCGGGTTTCGGTGGCGTCCTTCTCCAGCGTGGCGCGCATGGAGTCGTACTGGCCGAACTCCTCGAGGATCTGGCCTTCGGTCCAGCCGAGGGCCTTCAGCAGCACGGTGACGGACTGCTTGCGCTTGCGGTCGAGGCGCACGCCGACCTGGTCGCGCTTGTCGATCTCAAGCTCGAACCATGCACCGCGGGACGGGATGATCTTTGCGGTGAAGATGTCCTTGTCGCTGGTCTTGTCAGCGGTGCGCTCGAAGTAGGCGCCCGGTGAGCGGACCAGCTGGGAGACGACGACACGTTCGGTGCCGTTGACGACGAAGGTGCCCTTCTCGGTCATCAGCGGGAAGTCACCCATGAACACGGTCTGCTGCTTGATTTCGCCCGTGTTGTTGTTCATGAATTCGGCCTTGACGTACAGCGGTGCCGAGTACGTTGCGTCCCGGTCCTTGCATTCAGCCATGGTGTACTTCGGATCAGCGAACTCCGGATCGGAGAAGCTCAGGGACATGGTGCCCTGGAAATCCTCAATCGGGGAGATCTCTTCGAAGATGTCGGAAAGACCGGAGGTGGTGGCGACGCTGAGGTCGCCTTCTTCGACGGCCTTCGCTACGCGCGCCTGCCAGCGTTCGTTTCCGACCAGCCAGTCGAAGCTGTCCGTCTGCAGGGCAAGGAGATTCGGAACGTCAAGAGGTTCGTGAATCTTTGCGAATGAGAGCCGGCGAGTGGCACCATCGGTGCTTGCCGTATTAGCGGTTTCGTTATTAGAGGTGCTCGAGGCGACCAAGAGGGATCCTTCCACAGACCTTCAGGCGTTTTCAGATCTCCCCCGCTATGTACCCTGCAGAGTGACTCCGCAGTGCTACCATCCGGTTCCGCTATATGACCCGGGACCTGGTCTGCCCATGCTGGTGACGTTGTATACGGCACATTGATGGAGCAGCTGCCAGGAGAAGCCCACCGCTATATGAAGGCTGAAGGTAAACAGGGAAGACGCAAATATCTACGATACGGCAAAACTTAACGCGTGTCTACCCCACTTCGAAGCTTATTGCAAGCACCGTTGCCGTAGGCACCTAGTTGGCGCGGCACAGTGCCGCAGTGGAATTCCGGCACCCGCCGCAGCGTTTGAATGGATAGGTGACGGGGCTCACGGTAGCCTAGGCCTACATTCATTCAGATCGGAAGAGATAACCATGACCAACTCCGCAGACAACAATGACGTTGTCATCCTGTCCGGCGCCCGGACGCCGCAGGGCCGTCTCAACGGACAGCTGGCGAGCTTCACCGCCGTCGAACTCGGCGCGCACGCCATCAAGGCGGCCATCGCCGCCAGCGGGCTTCGCGCCGACCAGGTGGACGCGGTCATCATGGGCCAGGTGCTTCAGGCCGGGGCCGGCCAGAACCCGGCCCGGCAGAGCGCGATCGGCGCCGGCATCGGCTGGAACGTGCCTACGGTGACCATCAACAAGGTCTGCCTTTCAGGGCTGACCGCCGTGATCGACGCGGCGAGGATGATCCGCAGCGGCGATGCCGCCGTCGTTGTCGCGGGTGGCCAGGAATCCATGACCCGGGCACCGCATGTTCTTCCGGGCTCGCGCCAGGGCTGGGCGTACGGCGCTGTCCAGGCGCTCGACGTGGCCGCGCACGACGGCCTGACGGACGCCTTCGACGGGCAGTCCATGGGACTCTCCACCGAGACCAAGAACCTGGTCCTGGGCATCGACCGGGCGTCGCAGGACAACGTGGCGGCCCAGTCTCACCAGCGCGCGGCCATCGCCGCCAAGAACGGGGTCTTCGACGGCGAAATCGCACCGATCAGCGTCAAGCAGCGCAAGGGCGATCCGGTGGTCGTGGCCACGGACGAAGGGATCCGTCCGGACACGTCCGTCGAATCGCTGGCAGGGCTTCGCGCCGCGTTCGTCACGGACGGGACCATCACCGCCGGCAACTCCTCTCCCCTGTCCGACGGCGCCTCGGCCCTGGTGCTGACGTCCCGCAAGTTTGCCGAGGACAACGGGCTGGAATTCCTGGCGGTTGTCGGCAGGCCCGGCCAGGTGGCCGGGCCGGACAACTCACTCCACTCCCAGCCCTCCAACGCGATCCGGAATGCCCTGGACCGGGCGGGCTGGACCACTGCCGATCTGGACTTCATTGAAATTAATGAGGCTTTCGGTTCTGTGGCCGTGCAGTCGCTCAAGGACCTGGACTACCCGCTGGAGCAGTGCAACATCCACGGCGGCGCCATCGCCGTCGGCCATCCGATTGGCGCCTCCGGCGCCCGGCTGGCGCTGCACGCGGCACATGAACTGAAACGGCGCGGCCAAGGCAAGGCTGCGGTCTCCCTGTGCGGCGGCGGCGGGCAGGGCGAAGCCCTCCTGCTGTACCGGGACTGATGAAAGCCCTATCGGCCGGAGGCGCGGACGGCTCTGGCAGGGAGCGCTTCCTTGCCGACGCCGCCGCCCGCGGCCTCGACGTCGAACTCGTGGAGCGGCTTGCGGCGCACAGCCTCGAGGAGGCTGCGCAGATCCTCGGCATCACGCCGGCCGATATTGTGAAGTCCCTCGTCGTGAAGCACAAGGACGGCAGCTTCCTGTTCGCCCTCATTCCGGGCGACCGCCAGATCTCCTGGCCCAAGCTTCGGAGCCTGGTGGGCGTCAACAAACTCTCGATGCCCGCGGCGGACGTGGCCCTGGAGGCCACTGGCTACGAACGCGGGACCATCACCCCGCTGGGCAGCACCACGGCCTGGCCCGTATATGCAGACCAGACCATTGCCGGCCGCCGCATCTCCATGGGCGCGGGCCAGCACGGCTACAGCGCCTTCGTGGACGCCGACGCCCTGACAGCGGCGCTCGGTGCGGTGGTGGCTGATATCAGCGACCCCAATTAGACGCAGCTGTGGTTTAAAACGCAGGAAACCCCGCCCACCGGAGTGGACGGGGCTTCCAAGAGCAAAGCGTGTGTTACTTGAGGGTAACGCGTGCGCCGGCTTCTTCGAGCTGAGCAATAGCCTTCTCTGCAGCTTCCTTCGTAACGCCTTCGAGAACAGCCTTCGGAGCGCTGTCAACCAAGTCCTTGGCTTCCTTGAGGCCGAGGGAGGTGATGGCGCGGACTTCCTTGATCACTGCGATCTTCTTGTCGCCAGCAGCTTCGAGAACGACGTCGAATTCGGTCTTCTCTTCGGCTTCTTCAGCAGCGCCGGCAGCGGGGCCAGCAACGGCGACAGCAGCAGCCGTAACTTCGAAGGTCTCTTCGAAGAGCTTGACGAACTCGGAGAGCTCGATGATGGTCAGTTCCTTGAAAGCTTCAATGAGCTCTTCGTTGCTGAGCTTCGCCATGGTGTGGCGTCCTTCCTATAGGTGGTGCTTGGCGGCCTGAGCCGTTGCCTTCACACCGGAGTCTGGTTTGAAAGAGAGTTAGTTCTCTTCGGGGGCTGCGGCTTCGGCCGGAGCTTCGGTCTCTGCTGCTTCTGCGGCCGGGGCTTCTTCAGCGGCGGGCGCTTCGGCTTCAGCCGGAGCACCGTTCTCTTCTTCAAGCTTGAGGCGCAGGGCGTCAATGATGCGTGCAGCAGCGGCAGCAGGAGCCTTGAGGATGCCTGCAACCTTGGCGAGCTGCAGCTCGCGGGACTCGAGTGCTGCCAGGGCAGCAACTTCGCTGGCGTTCAGTGCCTTACCCTCGAAGTAACCGGTCTTGATAACCAGCTGCTTGTTGGTCTTGGCAAAATCCGTCAGGCTCTTGGCAGCTGCAACTGCGTCACCCTTGATGAACGCGATTGCAGTGGGGCCGGCGAGCTGGCCGTCGAATGCTTCGACACCAGCTTCCTTGGCTGCAATGGCGGTCAGGGTGTTCTTGACGACCGAGAACTTGGTGTCCTGGCCGAGAGAAACACGCAGCTGCTTGAGCTGTGCAACGGTGAGCCCACGGTATTCGGTCAGGACAGCGGCGTTCGATTCCTTGAAATCGTTAGTGATCTCAGCTACTGCTGAAACCTTGGTAGGCGTTGCCATAACCCTCCTTCCGGGGATAGTGCCGGTATTCCGGGTCCCCGCTCAGGTGAGCTAAAACTAAAAACGCCCCGCGCAGATGCACGGGGCTTGGCTCAACGCAGTTCAGAACCGCGGAGCTTTGCTTCGTTCACCTGCGCTGGCCGCCCTATGTTCAGGGTCCTTCGTCCGGAAACCCACTGGCTCCTCCGCGCACAACTACAGAGTTGAGCTGAGCTCGAAAGAGTGGATTTCCAACAACCGACGGTCTTTGGTCCTCCAAGCTTACGGGACGCCGCGCCGGACCGCCAAATCGGCGTCCAGCTGATGGCATCCAGCCGGCACAGGTCAACTGGTACTGGGCCCCATATCCGGCAGTTCCTTCTGCCAGATGCCGGTGACACCCGCCGTCGTAAATCCCAACTGGCGGTTTACGGTCAGAAGGTACCGGTTTTCCGGGGCGTTCCAGGTGTAGATCACGCGTGCATCGGGGAACTGCTCCGTCAGCCGCTCCATGTTGGCCACCTTGATCAGCAGCCCCAGCTTGTTGCCGCGGTGCTCCTGCAGCACCACCGTGTCGTCCTGGAAGACGACATCCTGGCGCTGCGCCAGGACGCTGATGGTGGTCAGTCCCACCAGGGTTTCAGAGGCAACGTGCTCGACGGCGGTCACCACCGTGCGCCGCCCCTGCGCTATGGTCACGTCCTCGGCTTCCCGCAGGATGCGGGCATCGAACACCATGCCGTCCTCCTCGCTTCCGCCGGCGGGCATGGTATCCCCGCCGGCCTGGTTCTCTAGGGCGGCCACGGATTCCAGCCACCGCTCCGGGCACCGGTCGGTCCAATGGTGCAGCCGGTAGCGGCCGTTGTTTGCTTCTTCCGCCTCGGCCTCGAGCTCCGCCACGAGCTTGGTGTCGAGCGGCAGGGCGCAGGAGCTGAACTGCTCGATGTGCTGCAGCGTGTAGCCGGTGCGCCGGGCGAACTCCACTTCCCGGCTGCCCAGCGGCACGAAGCCCTGCCCGGATCCGGGCACCAGCTGCTCGGATTCGAACTCATGGAGCGAAGACCCGGGATGGTTGGTGTCGATCAGGATCATGGACCTACCCTCGTCGCGGGCGAACCGTTCCGCGGCATCCAACAGCTGCCGGCCCACCCCCTGACGCTGGTATTCGGGCAGGATGTCCAGCGTGAACTCCGCCAGGTCAAGATTGTCGGTGAGGGGCAGTGCGATGTCCACGGTACCCACGATCCTGCCGTCCACCTTGGCCACCAGGATGACCTGGCGCTCATAGGGATCGTCCAGTTCGAGGAGCTTCTCAAGCGGGGCGTATGCGAGGTCATCGCTCCCCCACGTCTGCATCCGGACCTTACGGCCCACTTCCACTGCGGCCAGGAAGTCCGCTGCGTCGGGCGCGTCGACGGACTCCGGGATGAACAACTGCTCGATCCGCACTTCACTTGCCATAGGGGGCATCTTCCCAGCCGTTCTGCCGCTCACCCTGTCAGGCTACGGGCTTGAGTCCACGCGGAGTATCCGTCGCCAGCATATGACGGTTAGCG
The DNA here is from genome assembly GCF_918698095.1 of Arthrobacter sp. Bi83. Taxonomy (GTDB): domain Bacteria; phylum Actinomycetota; class Actinomycetes; order Actinomycetales; family Micrococcaceae; genus Arthrobacter. Next base: position 11,736 of record NZ_CAKKLY010000013.1, on the reverse strand, counting down.
GCGTCGCTGCCACTCGCCGTCGTACCCCGCCGGGCGGAAGCCCAGGGCGATGTTGATCGCGAGCATGTGGTCGTTCTCCGCGGCGTTAAACGTGAGGATCCGTTCAACCGAGGGATGCTCCGCCACCATCCGCCGAAGATTCAGAATTTTCACGAGCATGCCCAGGCGGTTTCCACGGTGTGCCTTGATGACAAGGGTGTCGTCCTGCTCCGCGACCCAGGGTTTTGACCCGGAATACTGCAGGACCGAGTAGGCGGCCAGCTCACCGCTCGCCTTGTGCCGCGCCACAGCAAACAGAGCCTCCTGGCCGGTCTGCTGCCACTCATCCTCAACGTGCCGGACGCGTTTGGCGTCCCACACTTCGGCATCGTAGTGGAGGGCGCCGGCCGGGCTGTCAGTGCTCATTCGGGACATGAGCACAGCCAGCTGGTCAATATATTCGTCAGGGCAGCGGTCGGTCCAACTGAGGAGTTCGTAGCTGTCCCCGGCAATGGAGCTTGCCTCCCTGTCCAGGGCGTCGAGAGTGCCATCCGCTACCGGCATGTCCAGTGCGCTGAACCGGGTGACCTGCTCCAGAGTGTAGCCGCCGGCTGCGGCGAACCTGGCCGCTCGCGAGTCTGCGGGGACCCCTCCCGTGCCTGTTCCCGGCTTCAGGACGCCGGGCCCGTCCGGATCAAAGACCGCCGCGTGTTCCGTGAAGCTCTGCAGGGTGCTGCGGCCGTGGCTGGCGGCCAGCTCCTCGCCATGCCGCAGCAGCGCCTGCCCGATTCCCCTTCCGGTGAATTCGTTCAGGACGTCCACCCTCACCATCGCGTCCTGGAGGTTCTCCTGCAGCGGCAATCTGATCCAGGATTTGGCGACCATGCGCCCGTCCAGACGGACGAAGAAGATCCGGAGCTGCTTATAGTCATCGTCGCGCCAAGCCTCGAGGCGGGCCTCCCTCGGGGTGGCACGGTCAAGGTTCCCCCACGTTTCCAGCACCAGCGCGTCACTGAGATCGCTGAACTCCAGAAAGTCTGAGGCATCCGGGGAATCGATGGAGGAAGGCAGGACCAGAGGTTCTATGGGGTAAGCCGGCGTCGTCACGGCATCAGCCTAGCCGCACAGCCTTGCGCGCTCCAGGGGCCGGCAGAGGCCGGCAGCAAGAACAAAGGACCGCCCGGCGCAATGCCGGGCGGCCCTTGTTGCCCGCCGGATGACCGGCGGGTGGTTCGCGAGGATTAGACCTCGGTCAGCACCTTGGTGACGTTCGGGTCTACGGAGATGCCGGGACCGAAGGTCGTGGCAACCGTAGCCTTCTGGATGTAGCGGCCCTTTGAAGCGGACGGCTTCAGACGAAGTACCTCTTCGAGAGCGGCTGCGTAGTTCTCGGCCAGCTTGATGACGTCGAACGAAACCTTACCGATGATGAAGTGCAGGTTGGAGTGCTTGTCGACGCGGAAGTCGATCTTGCCGCCCTTGATGTCGTTGACAGCCTTGGTGACGTCAGCGGTCACGGTGCCGGTCTTCGGGTTCGGCATCAGGTTACGCGGACCCAGGACCTTACCGAGGCGGCCAACCTTGCCCATGAGGTCAGGGGTGGCAACGGCTGCGTCGAAGTCGGTCCAGCCGCCGGCGATCTTTTCGATCAGGTCATCGGAACCAACGAAGTCGGCGCCTGCAGCGATGGCTGCTTCGGCCTTGTCGCCCGTGGCGAAGACGAGAACGCGGGCAGTCTTACCGGTGCCGTGGGGCAGGTTGACGGTGCCGCGGACCATCTGGTCAGCCTTACGGGGGTCAACGCCCAGGCGGAAAGCGACCTCAACGGTGGCGTCGAACTTGGACGGGTTGGTGTCCTTGGCGAGCGTCACTGCCTCGAACGGCGCGTAGAACTTCTCCGCGTCGATCTTGGCGGCGGCTGCCTCATATGCTTTGCTGCGCTTTGCCATGCTGCTTATTCTCCTTGTGCAGTTGTGGTCTGCGGACCGCGCTGGGCCCTGCCACAGTTGGCGGATCCGGCGTGGATCTCCAACATTTCAATGTTTCAGTGGTGCCGGTTTCCCGGCGGTGCTGTCCGGCGTCGTCGTCGGTTTCCCGAAGCCGCGCCGCTTCAGCGGTGAGGGAATTAACCCTCGACGGTGATACCCATGGAGCGGGCGGTGCCGGCGATGATCTTCGCTGCGCCTTCGAGGCTCGTGGCGTTGAGGTCTTCCATCTTGGTGGAAGCGATCTCGTTGACCTGGGCCTGGGTCAGCTTGGCAACCTTGACGGTGTGCGGGGTAGCGGAACCCTTGGCGACGCCTGCAGCCTTTTTGATGAGCTCTGCAGCCGGCGGGGTCTTGGTGATGAACGTGAACGAGCGGTCCTCGTAGACCGTGATTTCAACAGGAATAACGTTGCCGCGCTGGGCTTCCGTCGCAGCGTTGTACGCCTTGCAGAATTCCATGATGTTGACACCGTGCTGGCCAAGCGCAGGACCGATCGGCGGAGCCGGGTTAGCGGCACCTGCCTGGATCTGCAGCTTGATGAGGCCGGTGACCTTCTTCTTGGGAGCCAATGTAGGGTCCTTCTCTCAAATGCGTCCTGGGACACAGGAGCGTGCCTCAGGTGGTTGACCGCCATGGCGAGGCGGTCGGCCGCTTCGTGGCTGCTAAGCGGGCAGCCCCGGAGCGAATTCTGTGGGTATTGCTAGATCTTGGTGACCTGGTTGAATGCCAGGGTGACCGGCGTTTCGCGCTCGAAGATGGAAACCAGCACCACGAGGGTCTGGGAATCAATCTTGATCTCGGAGATCGTGGCGGGGAGGGTCTCGAAGGGACCTTCCTTGACGATGACCGATTCGCCAACCTCGAAGTCGACGTCCACCGGGGCGGCGGCGTGCTTGACGGGCTTGCCCTTCTCGGCTTGCTCTTCCTCGAAGACCGGAGCGAGCATGGAGAAGACCTCGTCGAGGCGCAGCGGCACTGGGTTGTGGGCGTTGCCCACGAAGCCGGTGACGCCCGGGGTGTGGCGGACGGCGCCCCACGAGGCATCCGTCAGGTCCATGCGGACGAGAACGTAGCCGGGGATCCGGACGCGGTTGATGACCTTGCGCTGAGCGTTCTTGATCTCAACGACTTCTTCCATGGGAACCTGGATTTCGAAGATGTAATCTTCCATGTCCAAGGTCTGGATGCGGGTCTCAAGGTTGGCCTTGACGCGGTTTTCGTAACCTGCGTAGGAGTGGATGACGTACCAGTCACCCTCCTGGCGGCGCAGTTTGCCCTTGAACTCTTCTGCGGGGTCGACGTCGGCCTTGGCTGCCGCAGCTGCCAGGGCGTCTGCGTCTTCGTCATCGCCTTCGGATGCGTCGGCGTCGTCTTCAGCGTCTGCTTCGTCGACTACGTCAGTTTCGGCCTCTGCCTCATCGGCGTCGCCTTCGGAATCGGGTGCAGCAGAATCAGCCTCAGACCCTTCAACGGCTTCAGCCGCGGCGTCGGCCGTGCTGTCCGCGGGGCCATCCAGCTCAGCCTCAGTTACCTCGAGCTCCTGCTCAGACACTTGGTCTCCTGCTTCCTCATTGCTTAACATGCCTATTTAAATGGCTCAATTCCGCACACTCCGCAGCTCCCTCCGATAATCGTAGGAGCCCGCGCAGTCTGCGGACCTATCGCCTTAGCGGTCCTTGGCGCCTGTACCGCCGAAGACCCAGCCCACCGCGGTCCCGAAGCCCAGGTCCAGCACGGTGACGATGACCATCATGATGACCACGAATACCAGCACCACGAGCGTGTAGTTGATCAGTTCCTTGCGGGTGGGTGCGACGACCTTCTTCAGCTCGCCGATGACCTGGCGGACGAAGAGTGCAATTCGAGCGAAGAAGCCTGCCTTGGCGGCTTTCTTTGCGGGGCGGCCCTTGGAGCTGCTTGCAGCTGTTTCGGTCACCTGGTCCTCACTCATCCTCGCAATGTCGGATTACCCGGCTCTGAACTGAACCATGGTTGCTGCGCTTGCCCCGGTTTTTCACCGGGACAGCTTGCGCAGGGCAGACAGGACTCGAACCTGCAACCTGCGGTTTTGGAGACCGCTGCGCTACCAATTGCGCCACTACCCTATGGATCAAAACTGATCCTGTGGGTTGAAAACTGATCGAGGCCATGCTTGACCCAGACTTCCCTGAGGCGCACGTCATCATCGTGTTTTCAACACCGGAGAACTAGTCTACGCAACAACTTCGCGTACGTCGAACCAGCCTCATTTCGGACCGTCTTGGTGGCTGTGCAAAACCTGACCAGGCTGCAGTCACATTGCCGCGTCCCACCTCGAACGATCCGGTGAACAGCATAGAGTAGATTCCGTCGAATTCCACCATTCAGCTACCCAGCTGCAAGCGAAGAACGGACCCGCCATGTCTGCCGCCCGCGTTTCCAAACGCATTTCCGCCATTGCCGAATCTGCCACCCTGGCTGTCGACGCCAAGGCCAAGGCGCTGAAAGCAGCCGGCCGGCCAGTGATCGGTTTCGGTGCGGGCGAGCCGGACTTCCCCACCCCGGACTACATCGTCAAGGCGGCCATCGAGGCCGCCAGCCAGCCGAAGTACCACCGCTACTCCCCCGCCGGAGGCCTGCCGGAGCTGAAGAAGGCCATCGCCGAGAAGACGTTCCGCGACTCCGGCTACAAAGCGGACCCTTCCCAGGTGCTGGTTACCAACGGCGGCAAGCAGGCCGTCTACAACACGTTCGCCACACTGGTTGACCCGGGCGACGAAGTGATTGTGCCCACCCCGTTCTGGACCACCTACCCGGAAGCGATCCGGCTGGCCGGCGGCGTGCCCGTCGAGGTCTTCGCCGGACCCGAGCAGGACTACCTGGTGACTGTGGAGCAGCTGGAGGCGGCCGTCACTGACCGCACCAAGATCCTGCTCTTCGTGTCGCCGTCCAACCCGACAGGCTCCGTCTACTCCGCCGAACAGGTCGCGGAAATCGGGCAGTGGGCCGCGGCCAAGGGCTTGTGGGTGGTCACCGATGAGATCTACGAGCACCTGACGTACGACGACGTCCCGTTCACCTCGATCGCCACGGCCGTTCCGGAGCTCGGCGACAAAGTGGTGATCCTCAACGGCGTGGCCAAGACTTACGCGATGACCGGCTGGCGTGTGGGCTGGATGATCGGGCCGGCCGATGTCATCAAGGCCGCCACGAACCTCCAGTCCCATGCCACGTCCAACGTGTCCAACATCCCGCAGGTGGCAGCCCTTGCCGCCGTCTCCGGCCCGCTGACCGCCGTCGACGAGATGAAGGTGGCCTTCGACCGCCGCCGCAAGGCTATCGTCGCCGGGCTCAATGCCATTGAGGGCGTTGAATGCCCGACGCCGAAGGGCGCCTTTTACGTCTACGCCGACGTCCGCGGTCTGCTCGGGAAGGAATTCCCGACGGCGAACGGTCCGGTTCGTCCCGGAACGTCCGCCGAACTGGCGGCGATGATCCTGGACGAGGTGGAAGTTGCCGTGGTTCCGGGCGAGGCTTTCGGCCCGTCGGGCTACCTGCGGCTGTCCTACGCCCTGGGCGATGACGACCTCGCCACCGGCGTGGGACGGCTGCAGGATTTCCTGGGCAAGGCGAAGTAGGCGCGCTCTCTCACCTCCCGCAGGAAAACCCCCAACGCTCTCTCACCTCCCGCAGGAAAACCCCCAACGCTCTCTCACCTCCCGCAGGAAAAACCGGGACGTTCTCTCACCTGATGAGAGAGCGTCCCGGTTTAAGCGACAGGAAGTGAGAGAGCGTCCCGGTTTAAGCGACAGGAAGTGAGAGAGCGTTTGGGTTGGCTAGAGGAGCCGGCGTTCCGCGGCCCATTTGGTCAGCTCGTGGCGGCTGGAGAGCTGCAGCTTCCGCAGGACCGCCGACACGTGCGTTTCCACGGTCTTGATGGAGATGAACAGCTCTTTGGCCACTTCCTTGTAGCTGTAGCCGCGCGCAATAAGCCTCATGACCTCGAGTTCCCGGGCTGAGAGCCTGTCCAGTTCGTCGTCGGCGATGTCGGCGGGGGCCGTGCCGAAAGCGTCCAGAACGAACCCTGCGAGCCGCGGCGAAAACACGGCGTCGCCGCCCGCAACACGGAAGACCGCGTCAGTGATCTCGGCCCCGGAAATCGTCTTGGTCACGTAGCCTCGGGCCCCGGCGCGGATCACGGCCACCACATCTTCGGCGGCGTCCGACACGCTGAGTGCCAGGAACTTGGTTGTGCCCAGCAACGCAGCCGAGCCGGCGATGACCTCCCGCCCTCCTCCGCCCAGACCGCCGGGCAGGTGCACATCGAGCAGCACCACGCCGGGCCTGGTCCGGGCAATCACCTCGATGGCCTGCTCCACCGTGCCGGCCTCCCCCACGACCGTTACCCTCGGATCGAGGTCAGCCTTGAGGCCCGAACGGAAGATGGCGTGGTCGTCAACGATCACCACCCTGACCGTTTCCCGCTGGTTTCCTGCTGCTGTTCCGTCCAATGCCGGAGTGCTCATGGCTTCCCTTCCCCGTTCTCCGCGACGGCGGCAGGCAGCTTGAGCCGAACCTCCGTGCCGTCCGGACTGCTGATAATCTCGGCGGTTCCGCCGTGGCGCTTCATGCGGCCGATGATGGATTCCCGGACGCCGAGCCTGTCCTCCGGAACGCCGCGAAGATCGAATCCGGAGCCGCGGTCCTTGACGAAGACGTCCACTCCGCCGTCGGACACCTCAAGGTACACGGAGACGGGCCCGCCGCCGTGGCGGGAAGCGTTCAGCATGGCCTCGCGGCTGGCCTGGACCAGCGCCTCGTGCCGGTCGGTCATGGCCGTGTCTCCCACGCTCACGACGTCGACCGCGTTGCCGAGTCCGTCCTCGACTTCGGCCGCGGCCGCCTTGATCCGGCCCGAGAGCTGGCCCGCGTCCTTGGCCGGGTCCTTGAAGAGCCAGCCGCGCAGTTCGCGCTCCTGCGCCCGGGCCAGCCGCACCACATCGTTCTCGCTGGCTGCGCGCCGCTGGATCAGGGCAAGGGTCTGCAGCACCGAGTCATGGAGATGGGCGGCGATCTCCGCCCTCTCGGTCTCGCGTACGCGGCCGGCCCGCTCGGTCTCGAGGTCACGCCAGAACTTCAGGCCCCAGGGAAGGAGCACCAGCGCCACGCCGCCGAGCACCGCCACCGACGCCAGCAGCGCCAGCCACGTCTGCTCCCAGGAGCCGGAACCGGACACCATCACGAGCACACCGGCCACCACGAGCGCCAGCCCGGCGGCAAGTCGTGCCCACCCGCCCGCCTGGTCCGCCTTGGTTTTGTCCACCAAGCCGGCGCGGCGCGTTTCATCGAGCTGCATCCAGGCAATGGCGGCACCGCCCAGGATGGCAGCGGCCGGGATCAGGGTACCCAGCGGGACCTCGGCGCCGAGCAGCCGGGCGATCAGGATCCCGGCCACGAGCAGCAGCCCGGAACCGAGCAGGATCTCTTTGCCGTAGCGCATGCTGCGGACGCGGAACCAGGCTCCGGTCCCCGGGACACCGCTGACCGGAACAGCGGTGCCCGCGCCGACGGTGCCGGGAACGGCGCCAGCTGCCGGAGTCTGGAAGGGGGTCCCGGCGTCGTACATTGCGGACGGAGCGGGGCCGGCAGCGGGGGCGTAAGCTCCCGGCGAAATGGAGCCCGGCCCGTAGCCCCTGAGCGGGTAGGCGGGAGGGTACGTTCCAGCGGAAAACGGCGGGTCGACGGCGGACCCCGGCTCGTGCAGGGAGCCCGCGGGCGGGGTGCTCACCGCGGGGGCGATGGGCGACGCCGGCCGCCTGGCGTTCCGCCGGGCGGCTTCGTCCGCGGTGGGAACCATGATCCAGAGCCAGGCATAGAACGCGAAGCCCGCACCGCCGGCAAGGGCGGCCACTGCCATGCCGATCCGCACCATGCGCACCGGCCAGCCCAGGTGCGCAGCGAGGCCCGCACAGACTCCGGCGATCATGCGGTCGCTGCTGCGGACCAGCGGCGGGCGGACAGGAGCGGTGGTCATGCATCAATCCAAACACGGATCAGGGTTTCGGAGACCGCTTTCAGGCCTGGACCAGGGGTAAGTCAGGGACCACTCAGGGTACTCCCCAATAGAGCCGGAGACCCTCCGAACGGCAGTATCGAAGTATGAACTCGCAGAACCCCAATCCCTCTGAAGGGCAACAGCCCGCCAACACGTCCGACGACCAGCCCAGCTCGCGGGAAGAACAGCAGCCGCAGCCCCAGGCAGACCGTCCGGAGGAGCCGCCGACCGCGGCCACTCCCGAGCCACAGACCGAGCCGCTGCTCCCTCCGCCGCTCCATAACTCCCATGATCTGCCGGGCGGCCACGGCGCGCCAGGCGCCCCTGCCTTCGGAACCGGCTACGGCCGGCCGCCGCAGCAACAGAACTTCTTCGATTGGATCCGCGGCCACGGCATCCACCGCGGCCGCGACCGCTGGATCGGCGGCGTTTCGAGCGGCATCGCCGAGCGGATGGGCATCGATCCGCTTATCGTCCGCGGCATCTTCATCGTCCTCACCCTGTTCGCCGGCATCGGCGTCTTGCTCTACGGCATCGGCTGGGCGCTCCTCCCGGAGCCGGACGGACGGATCCATACCCAGGAGGCAGGTGCCGGCCGCTGGACCAGCGGCATGACAGGCGCGTTGATCACCACCGTCCTCGGCCTCACGGGAATGGGCGGCGGTTTCTGGGGCTGGGGGCACGACGGCTTCGGCTTCTTCTGGACCCTGTTCTGGATTGGCGGCTTCATTTACCTTGTCTACTTCCTCACCCAGCGCAACAAAAATCGCATTGGAACAGCCATGAACAACACTCCGGCGGGCAGCCAGCCCGCTTACAGATACGCCGCCCCGACTGGCGGCCCGGCATCTGGCGCCACGGCCACTTTCGCAGCCGGCACGCAGGCGGACCCAACGCCGTACGGGACCGGTCCGACGTCGGACCCCAACCTGCCGTACTCACCCAACCCGCCGTACGGCGGGGCCGGGCCGGCACACATTCCCGCCTCCTACGGCGGCGGCTACGGCAGCGCTCCGCCCCGCGGAGCGGCTCCGGTGCCCGCCCCCGTTCCGGCACCGAAATCGAAGCCGGGCGGACCCGGCGCCCCTGCGGTGGCCATCACCGCGGGCCTGGCCCTGCTGGTGGGTGGCACCCTCAAGGCGCTCGACGCCGGCAACGTGATTGAGCTGGGCAATTCCGCCAACGCTGTGGTCTGGGCAAGCGGCGCCGCCGTCCTGGGCCTAGGCATCCTGCTGGCGGGCTTCCGCGGCCGGACCTCGGGCATCCTCGGCTTCTTCGCGGTGGTCGCACTGATCATTGGCGGCATCTTCAACGCGGTGCCGAACGGTGACCGCTTCCGCTTCCAGGACGCGGACTGGAACCCCACCAGCATCCAACAGGCCCGCGAGGGCTTCCAGATCACCGGAGGCAAGGGAACTGTTGACCTGACCGGGCTGAGCCTGACCGCACCGCTGCCCGCCGACGTCGTCATCCCCATGGATGTGACTGCCAGCAACGTCACGGTCGTCATCCCCAGCACCGTGCCGGTGGACGTCAGGGCTGACATGACGCTGGGCAACCTGAACGAGGGCTCCGCCAGCCGCAGCGGCATCACGTCCCGCCAGAGCAGCTACAACACGGACAAGCCCGGCGCCCGGCTGATCCTGCAGATCGACGGAACCGTCAGCAATGTCACCATCCAGGAAGGAAACTGACATGAGCAACTTTGACCCATCACCGGAAACGCCGCGGGGGCCGGAAACGTCCCGGGCGCCGGAAGCCTCCGGGTTTCCGCGGCGGCCCGTAACGGATAATGGCGAGCCCGCTCCTGCATCGGCCCGCGTCGGCACCATCGTCTGGGGCCTCGTGGTCCTCGCACTGGCCGTCCTCATCATCATCTCCCAGCTGGGGATCGTGGCCCTGAACGGGACTTACGTACTGATCGGCCTCATGATCGGCGCCGGCGCCGCATTGGTGATCGGCGGACTGCTCTCGGCCCGCCGACGTGACAACAGCCCCACAACCGGGAAGTCTTGAACCATGGAAAAGTTCTACAGCATTGTCAGGGGCCTCGGCCTGAAGCGTGGTCCGCAGCGCTGGCTCGGCGGAGTCTGCGGTGGGATTGCCGAAAAGCTGAACGTGGATGTCGCGTTCGTCCGGATCGGTTTCCTCCTCTTCTGCCTCCTGCCGGGGCCGGCCGTGGTGTTCTACCTCGCCGCGTGGCTGGTCCTCCCGGACCAGAACAACGGCATTGCCCTTGAATCCTTCCTCGCGAAGCGCGGCAACCGCTACTGACCGGGCGGCGGATAACCGCCCGCAGCACCAACGGGTTCATGTGCCCCTGCTCTCCGGAGCAGGGGCACACCTGCGCAAGACGCTCACTCAAGCCGCCCGGCTGCCGCCTTTCCCACGCCGGCACGGTGCCGGACCGGGGCCCCATGTAACCGTTTGTGTCCTTCCCCACACTGGCCACTAGACTCTCTTGTGAGCTCAGCGTGGCGCTCTGCCTGTATACCCTTCGAACCAGGATTTGAGCCTAGATAATGAAAATTGGAATCCTCACCAGCGGCGGAGACTGCCCCGGACTGAATGCCGTGATCCGCGGCGCTGTCCTGAAGGGCATTGCCATCCACGGCCACGAATTCGTGGGGTTCCTGGATGGCTGGCGCGGAGTGGTGGAGGGAGACATCATTCCCATTCCCCGCACACTGGTCCGAGGCATTGCCAAGCAGGGCGGCACCATCCTGGGCACGTCCCGCACCAACCCGTTCGAGAACGGCGGCGGTCCGGACGTTATCAAGGCCCACATGGACCGGCTCGGCATTGACGCCATCATCGCCATCGGTGGCGAAGGCACTCTCGCGGCCGCCAAGCGCCTCACGGACGCCGGACTGAAAATCGTCGGCGTCCCCAAGACCGTGGACAACGACCTCGACGCCACGGACTACACCTTCGGCTTCGATACCGCCGTCCAGATCGCCACCGAGGCCATCGACCGACTGCGCACCACCGGCGAGTCGCACCACCGCTGCATGATCGCCGAAGTCATGGGCCGCCATGTCGGCTGGATCGCACTTCACGCCGGCATGGCCGCCGGTGCCCACGCCATCCTCATTCCGGAACAGAAGGTCAGCATCGAGCAGATCGTCGAATGGGTGAACGAAGCCCACGACCGCGGCCGCGCTCCCCTCATCGTCGTCGCCGAAGGCTTCGTTCCGGGCCACATGGAATCCCCGCACTCCGAGCGCGGCCTGGACACCTTCGGCCGGCCCCGGCTCGGCGGCATCGCCGACCAGCTCGCTCCCGAAATCGAAGCCCGGACCGGCATCGAGACCCGCGCCACCATCCTCGGCCACATCCAGCGCGGCGGCGTGCCCTCGGCCTTCGACCGTGTGCTGGCCACCCGCCTGGGCATGGCCGCCATCGACTCGGTGGTCGAAGGCCGATGGGGCACCATGGTGTCGCTGAACGGCACCGACATTGACCACGTGGGCTTCGAAGCGGCCCTCGGCAAGCTCAAGACCGTCCCGCAGCACCGCTACGACGAAGCCGCGGTCCTCTTCGGCTAAACCGCCCGGCGCCCCGCCCTCACGCTGCGGAAGCCGGACGCGAACGAACACTTGAGGCCCTGGATCCTTGGGCGATTCAGGGCCTCATCTGTCCGTTCGCGATTTTCGGGGCGTAAGTGTCCGTTCGCGCTTTTCGGCGGGGGCTTAACTGTCCGCTCGCGCCGGGCTTGGGGCTGTCTCTTATACA
>NZ_CAKKLY010000012.1 GCF_918698095.1 Arthrobacter sp. Bi83 | reverse complement strand
GGATCGGGCTTGGTATCCAGGACGCCGTGAACCTCGGCTGGAAGCTCGCCCAGGTGGTCAAGCGCATTGCGCCGGACAGCCTGCTGGACACTTATCACGCCGAGCGGCACCCCGCTGGGGCCCGCGCGCTGAAGCACACGATGGCGCAGTCGATCATGCAGCGGGCCGACCCGCGCATCGGCGCGTTGGCCGACACGGTGGCCGGCCTGCTGACGATCGATGAGGCACGGAAGCGGCTGGGCGGACTCATTTCCGGCCTGGACCTCCGCTACGACCTCGGTGAGGGGCACCCGCTGCTCGGGCGCCGCATGCCCGATCTCGACGTCGTCACCGCCAATGGCACCCTGCGCGTGTTCACCCTCCTGCACGATGCCCGTGCGGTGCTGCTCAACCTCGGCGCGCCGGGCAGCATCGACCCGGGGCCGTGGGCGGATCGGGTGCAGTTGGTGGACGCCGCGTACGACGGCGGGTGGGAGCTTCCGGTGATCGGTGCAGTCAGCGCTCCTGCGGCCGTGTTGATCCGGCCCGACGGGCATGTGGCGTGGACAGGAGACGGGACTCAGCCAGGGCTGGAGGATGCGATGGCCGGCTGGTTCGGACCTGCGCGGCATTAACGCCCCGCGAAGTACCGGTGTTTCCGCTTTGTTGCACCTGATGCGGGAGTGCTTGACTGGAAGGTACGACGACGGCCACGCCGCCTTTTTCGCCGCCACCGGAGGTGCTCGAATGCGCAAAACACGTATGAGCTGATGGCCGGTATCTGGCCCACTGCCGACCGGAATCCTGACCTCTCGGCGCACCTGGTCGAGTTCGCCGGGTGTCCTGATTTGCTGCTCTGGACGGCTATCGGTCTCACGACCATCTGGCAGCTCAAGCGCCGCAGCGCAGTCAACGGCCCGGTGAAGCTGGCCGAAGCCGAAGCGTGGAACCCAGCCGTCGTGACCCGCTACGCAGTCGCCGCCGGCCGCCGTCGGCTTGACATGCACCGGGCGGAGCGCCGGGAGGCCGAACGTGCCCAGGCGAATGGTGCCGCTCCGACGGAACCGGAACAGCCGGAGTTCCGAGGCAGGGCTGGCGGCTCAACTACTTTGCGCCCGAACCTCGTCAGCACAGGTGCCTTCGACGCGAGGGTGGGCGGCCGAAATCGACCCTGCCTACCAGGCATAAGGGCAGCCGTCGGGGCCACGAGGAGTGCCCAAGCATCCTCAGCCCGAGGGGCCAGCGACGACTGGGGTACCAAAGCCCCGGTCTCAGAGGGCTTCAGTTCGTCGCCGGCCCCGGTCAAAGCCCGAACGCTCCGTGCTCGGGAAGTGGTGAAGCAGCCGCTGAGCCCCCGCGGCGGGGCATGAAGGGCTGCTTCACCTTCAATTCAACACTGGCCGCCCGGGCACCGCACCAGTGGCCAATACCTGACTTTGTGCGTGCCTGGCTGCTCGCCTGCGCAGGTGTGACCGACGCGCGGATTTACGTCACCGGCATTCTGCAGGGCGGGTCCCGCCCCTATCGCCTAGCAGTCCGACCCAGACCCCTTAACCCGGCCACGGAAGCGATACTTCCCCATATGAGTCAGGACGCCCCCGTAAAGTAAGCAGGGTGAGCAGAATCAGCCCGTACGATGCATGGCAGCGCCTACTTGAAGGCAACGCGCGTTTTATCTCGGGAGATTCACTGCACCCGAACCAGAACGCCTCCCGGCGCAGCGAACTGGTGAACACCCAAAACCCGTTCGCGGTCATCTTTGGCTGCGCGGACTCCCGTCTCGCCGCAGAGATCATCTTCGACGTCGGTCTCGGAGACGTCTTCGTGGTGCGCACTGCCGGGCACGTAATCGACGACGCCGTTCTCGGCTCGATCGAGTACGGTGTCTCGGTGCTCCACGTCCCGCTGATCGTCGTCCTCGGCCATGACAACTGCGGCGCCGTCACGGCCGCGAAAGACGCCGTGGAAACGGGGGAGGTGCCCCAGGGCCACATACGCGACTTGGTTGAACGGATCACACCGTCGGTGCTGAGATCGCTGCGCGAGGACAAGACGGACATCAACGACATGGTCGTCGAACATGCCAAGCAGACCGTGCGCCGGCTGCTGGACAGTTCACGGGTGATCTTCGACGCCGTGGACGATTACTCCACCGCGGTCATCGGCGTCGCGTACCGGCTCGAAGAAGGCCGGGCGCAGCTCGTCTCTACATCTGGCGTCCTCTAAAGCTGGCGGACCCTGCGCATCCAGTGGCCGGATACGGCTAGCTCTCTCTCAACGCAGACCGTCTACTTGACTTCCTGCTGCCGTGGGCACGGTGACTGCGGCCGCTGGTCACGGTCGGTGACCGTGCAGCCAGCGCATGGCTTCGCACTCGTCCGTGAAGTACTCGGTGGGGCATGGAGGCTTGGGGAGGCCGAGCATGCCGTGGGCAATGACCCTGTCCACGGGCGTGGCGCCGAGAATGGCGAAGGCCCTGACGGTGGCGGCTTCGCTGTAGACGCTGATCGCCTCTCTGCTGACGGAACCGACGCCGGTGATTTGGAGCAGTACGACCGAGGGTTCCCCGCCCATGAGCGCCAGAAGCCCTTCGCTGGCAGCGGCTCCATCCTCCGCTGTCATTCGTGCCCCAGGTTTCAGGGTGATCCGAACGATTCCTTCGCTGATCAGATCCACGCCAACATTGGCGGCAGCGGTGTCCTGGAGTGATTGCATTCGTGTTTGGGTCCCATCACGTGGCGAGTTAGTTTGGCCGCACAGGGACGCTCGTCAGGTGCGGCATAACGCATACGCGTCTTCCGCTCACCCCCGTGGCCTGACCTGCTCAGCCTACTTGCTATTTTGCGTCAGACAAGTCGCAGTGCGGAGCGATTCCTCTGGGTGGTTGCGCCGCCATCACGACCCCAGCAGGAAGTCTGCCAGGGCGGTAGTGGTCCGAAACCCGCCAAGAGATTTCGTCTAAGGTCAGTCCGGTCATGATGTGCGGGACGGGTCGAATGATCCGGCGGGCGGGGAGTAAGCCAGCCCTTCAATGAGAGGGGCTCCGTCAGACTCGGAAACCAGGCGATTTGGTCGACCTCGTCGGCATCCTCAGCCAGGCGGACATCGCCGGGAACTACACGGAAGACTGGGCGGGTGGCGACCGTCACTTCGTCTGGTCCAACCGCGGCGGGGTCACTTTCCCAACCCACTCTCCGGGCGTACGCTGGGCGCCATCCAGTCGCCTGTATGGCGCTTGCAGCCCGGCCCAGGAAGGCAACATCAATGTCGATAGGCACCACGGGTAACTGGGACATGCCCAGCCGCTCGGCGCTGAAATGGCTCACCGATAACACCGGATCCCTGCTGCGCACCATAGCCGCCATCATCTGCAAGAGACCGGCGGACCAGCGGAGCTCTTCGGCCCTGCATCGCCGCCGTGAACCTAGGACATTTGGATCATGACCGCAGCAGAGGTTCCGCACGGCATGTCGCTTCCGGGCCAGCCCTCCGTGGCCACTGTCGGCACTGTGGATCGTATCCTCGGCACCGCTTACGATCTGTTCTCCCGGCGGGGCATCCGGGATGTCGGCGTCAACGAACTGATCGAGTCGTCCGGGGTTGCGAAGTCGACCTTCTACCGGCATTTTCCGTCAAAGGACGATTTGGTCCTGGCAGTTCTGGCCCTCCGGGACCAGATCTGGTTCGCGGAGGTCGTTGCCGAGGCACAGCGCCGCAGCGGGACTCCGGAGGAAGAGTTGCTGGTCATCTTCGACGTCTTTGCTGACTGGCTCGGCAGCGGCGGCTACGAATCCAACGTGTTTATCAAAGTCCTCATGGAAATGGGCCCGGACCATCCCTTGGGCCGTGCCAGCGTCGAATACCTGGCCAGGATCCGAGGACACGTCCAGACCTTGGCCGAGGACGCCGGGCTGGAGCACTCCGATTTGTTCGCTCGGGCATGGCACCTCCTGCTGAAAGGCTCTGTTATCTCCGCCATGGAAGGCGATGAGGGGGCCGCCGAACTCGCCCGGCAGATGGCCAAGTGTCTCATCCAGCGCCACCGCCGCTGCATGCTCTGACGGAAGAGCAGGGGGTCGGGGAGTGCCCGCGTACTTGATGGGGAGTTCCCGTCTTTCCTAAAGGCCCCCTCCTGGTGACTGACTGCCCGGCCACCCTCATTGGTGGCTGCCCGAACCCGGACTTATCATGGCCGAGAGCGGACAGCCGACCCCGCCCGTCCTCTCCAAACAGCAGAAACGGAGGCGCAACATGTCCGGGTACTTTGAAATTATTGATGCCCCTGACGGAGGATTCCGCACTCGGCTCCGAGGGCCGTCGGGGGAAATCCTGGCCGTATCAGAGACCTTTCCGACGAAGCGACGGGCGGCGGCCGGCATTGGTCTCATTAGGGAGGTTGCCGGGACCGGCCTCATCCGGGACATGTCCTCAGGGCATCGCGGGGAGCCGTTCCGGCGCAGGCTTCGGCTCCTTCGGGCACAATCCGGTCGCACCGTGGTTGGCCAGCTCCGGGCGCATCCAGATCCTTCGTTTGACAGCGCGGTCACCGCCAGGGCGACTCTGCAACGAGCCGGTTCACGCCGCTGGCATTCCGTCACCTGACCTCAGGTGGTGGAGCAGGGCGCAATGAGGCAGCGGGTGGACCTCCCCGCCGGCAAGGCGAAGGAGCTGAAAGGCCGCCGGATGATCGCCGCGGCAATGGTAAAGGGTCAAATGGGCAGGCCTAGCGGCCGAGAAGTGGGGCCTCTCATGTCGGCGGCGCCCTTGTCGATCCCTTCGGTACGGAGCTGACGCGTTTCCTGCATTGCCGCACGGATGAGGGGCACGAAGACGGAGGCCAGGACCGCGATGATCAAGCGGAGCTCTAGGGCCGCGGAATGCCGGCTGTCTGCAGCCCCAAGCCCAGAAGCCACCCCACAGGCAACAACCTCAGAGACGCGTAGACGACCAGGCGCCTCCGCTTGGGCGGCATGCCCTCGAGTGAATCCGGCGGCCATGATGGCCAGTCGTACTTGCTGCCATCATGGCCGCCGTGGCCATGAGCCCGTGGCCGTGCCCACAGACTACGCGCACCCCGGCGCTATGACCGGGCCTGCAACGCGCATCCATGGCGGCAACGGGTCGCTCCGGCGGCCCGTGCCGTTCGCCTGCGGTGGCGGTACATTTTCTGCGTGCCTCTCGCGACCGTGTCCTCTCACGAGTAGCCTTTCAGCATCACCAGAGGGGTCACCATGCGCATACTCCAGACAGCCACCGATGCCATCAACGTGGCCAGGATTGACCGGATTGCCTATCTCAACCGCGAAGAGCGGATCTTTCTGACGAGGACGACCGGCAGGCCGGACTATGCCACCCCGGACCAGGGCGAAGTCATTGCTGACATAGGGCGGGCAGTCCCCGTCACCCTGGTCTACGTTGAGGACCAGCTCGAAGGGAGCCTCATCGTCGCGCGCCTCACAGACCTGATCGCCAATTCTGACTCCTCGGTCATCAAATTCGCCGAGGTTCGAAAGGATGCCCGGGACAGGGTTGCTGAAATGCGGTACAGAGATTCCGACGGCGGCGAAGATGCTCGCGATGTGGACTCCACTGACTAGGGGCACTCCACACGGTGAGGACCCCGTCCTTTACAAGCGCGAAGGCATGGCTGCTGTGCCCCGCCGCGGTGAAGGTGAGAAGGAAACTTCCGAACCGGAGTAGTGACGTCGGACTCGTTGGCTGCCCCGGGGGAATAGCAGAACCTGCGAATGCCTTGTTCTATGTGGGGCACCGAAGACTGGCTGCCCTCATGAAAGGATTCCCTTGCCCACCGCCTTTATCCCGTTCACCATGCACGCCACCGTCCAAGAGGGCCACAAACGGTCCTTCCGGACCGACATCGAGCGGCTCACCGCAGGCCACCGAGGCTGGGCGCCTCTGGATGTCGTGAAGTCCACAAACACCAAGGCGTTTTTTCGCGGTGCCATCCCGCAAAGTGAGCACACCGTGACCGATGCGAGCCTGGCCCGCTACCTCGAGGACCGCCTCGTGGCCGACAACGACATCCACCTGGATCTCAGCGTCACCATCGAGCGCTAGCAGACGCCAACGCAAGCCCCGGACCAGACAGGTCCGGGGTTCTTTGTTTGTGGCCGGAAAGCCCCGAAACGCGGCCGTGACATGACCCCGCCCGCGGGCACCGGATAGTATCGCTGGGGCGGCGCCGTGTGGCGGACGCAGTACTTGAGGAGTGAAGTGATGGATCTGGGGGCCACACGCGTCGAGGTATTCGTCGATGGCAGGGTAACAGTTGGCGGGGAGCCCATCGCTCCTCCTGACGGAATGGACCCATACTCAGCGGCTATTGCAGTCCTCGCCGAGTACGCCCGCAGTTCGGGTTCGCCGGCGCTTGCACATGCCGTTGACCACACCAATGGCCAAGAGGGCCGGTTCCGGGTGCTGGCCGATGGCACCGCAGAACCAGTCGCGGAGGCCGTTTTGCCTGCTGCGCGGGAGGATTTCCCGCGCACCGAGCAGCCGGCTCCTCGGCCGGACATGGACACAGCGCCCGGCGCCGCGGGAGAACCGTCGCCGTACGGAGCGCGCCACATTGAGACCCAGTTCGTCCGGCCGGACCGTCCGCGGCCAACCAGCGGAGTCCGGGGCGTTCTGTACTCTGCCACCGGCGGGTTTGTGAACCTGGGCCCCAGTGCCAAGGACCAGGATGAGGCGGAACTGGAACGCCGGATCGCCCGGCCACTGTCCGGCAGCTTCAACACCGCCGTCCTGAGCCTCAAGGGAGGCATCGGCAAGACGTCCACCACGGTGGGTGTCGGGATGATCCTGGCCGAGTACAGGGGCGACCACCCCTGCGCCATCGACGCCAACCCGGACAGCGGGGACCTCGCCGAGCGCGCCCTGGGCGAGATGCTTTACCAGAAGGTCAAGCCCAGAACCGTGACGGACATCGTTCGTGACATCGATGCCATCAGCTCACTGACCGCCCTGACCGACTACATGCACCACGCGAACCGGTTGCACCTCGTGGCCGGTGAGCAGGATCCTGCGTTGTCGGACGCACTGACCGCCGACGAATACCTCAAGATCAAGAAGCTCGTGTCACAGTACTATTCGGTCACCCTGACGGACTGCGGCACCGGCGTCTCCCATCCCGCGATGGCGGGGGTGCTGCCGGAGGCCACCAACCTGGTGATCGCGTCAGGCTATGCCGTGAGCGGAGCAAAGCGCGCCAGGAATACGCTGCAGTGGCTGGCCGAACACGGCTATGAAAATCTTGCGCGGAACGCGATCGTTGTGGTCACGGACAAGGACCAGGTGTCGAACCGCGTAAACAAACGCGCCATTGAAGAGCACTTGGCCGGCTACTGCCGGCGGCTCATCACCGTGCCGCACGACCGTGGCGTGGCCGACGGGGACCGCATTTCGCTGGACAAGATCTCAGCAGGGACGCGCCGGTCATACAAGGAAATTGCCGCCGCTATCGTGGACGGCTACGTCTAGGCCCGGATCCTGCACACACAAAAATCCTAGGCATCTGCTGCCAGGCCGAGCAGCAGACGCTCCCGAAGTACCAGGGCACGGCCCGCGTCCCAGCCGCCTGCGTCCTGGCCGGCCGCCTCAGGGAACCGGACCGCCAGGTGCCGCAGCGGCGGTGATCCCCGGAACTCGGCGCTGACGCCGTCGAGGGTGGAAAGATCCTGCCGTAGCTGGCGAACCAGGCCAGGCCCCATCAGTGCCAGTTGCGGCACGCGGAAACCGTCGTGGCCGGCCGGAACTGCGAGCCCGTCGGCACCGAAATGCAGCTCCACTCCGAACTCATGCGCGCCGCACGCCACCGCCACCTTCTCGGCACTCCGCCAGTCAGGATCTGCACGCGAAGGATCAGCACGCACCTCAGCGGAAACCATGGCATCAAAGGATTCCACGACGCCGGATCCGGTGCGGGCAACGGTCAGCGCGCCCGCAAAGCCCCGGCCGGAGAACAGCATCGTTGCCGACGGCATGTGCTTCCGGAACCATGTGGTCATGGGTGCCGTCTCCCAGGGCTGACCCAGCGGCTCGGCGGGCCCGGCGTACTCCGGCCTGCCGCCGGTGACGGCCTGCAGCATCCCTGCCGTGAAATCTCCGATGACGAGTTCATGGCTCGCCGCATGCAGGACGCTGCCATGAAGGACGACGGCGGGATGCGGCGCCGGTGCGTCGCCCGGCCCGCGCGCCGAGAAGGCGCCGCAGAGCCCGGTTCCGCTTGGGACTTCAGTCACCCAAGTGACGCCGGAGGCCTTGAGGAACGCCAGCAGCGGATAACTGGGTGCTGCCAGCGGCTGGGTCTGCAGGGCGACGACGCTGCCGGGGGCGGCTGCCCGGGCGGCGTCGCCGAGCTGGGCGCGCAGCGAACGGCTTAGCCAGGGGTGCGGCGCCGGCGCGGCCACAAGCAGCAGTGGCAGCGCCGCGTTCATGGTCCCCAGCCCGCGTTCAGGACCTGGTTGGCCTGCGGATCAACGACTAGCCCTTTGGTGCCAATCACAGTGATCATGAGGAAGGCGCGGACCGACTCGGCGGTTTCCTTGTCCGCGTCTTCCGACTCCGCATCTTCCTTGTCCACAGCGCAGCTGACTTCCGAGACCCAAGCGTCGCCCTTGAGCTGGCCGGCCACGTCGGCGCCGAAGATGCGCTGAAGTTCCTCGTTGGCGGTGCGTTGGGGTGCGCTGAGCAGCGCGAGGTCTTCACCGTTGAAAGCGATGATCAGGTCCGCAGAATTCTCTGCGGACACCAGCGTGAACTTGTTTTCAAACTGTGCCGAAGCCCGGTCGAAGAGCCCCAGCCGTGGATCCTGGTCTGAAATCAGGTGGAAGTCGTAACTCACGGCAGGGCGGCCTCGCTGTCGTGGTGGAAAGTCTGCAGTACCGTGGCGTGCCGTCCGGGGCGGAGTATCCTGGCGCGCCCGGTGACCAGCGGCATGGGCCGCTCTCCGTTGGCGATCACGCCTTCGGACCGGTCGCCGGAGAACATGACCACCGGGGCGCCGGCAGCGCGCAGTCCTGCGACGAACGGATCGTGCACAGTCAACGCCGCACCGCTGATCCTTCCAGTGACCAATGCAAACAGCCCGACGTCGGAACCCGAGGGCAGGTAACCGGCCAGTGGCCGCAGCGGCTGGCTGCCTGTTGCGGCAAGGATGTCGTAGTCGTCCACAAGCAGCACAATGCGGGGTGATTTCACAGGCGCGCCGGTGCCGTCGCCGAGCCGTTCCCTGACCTGGCCAGCGACAAAGTCGGCCAGCTGCGCGGCGCGCAGGCCGTTGGAGGCGTACTCTCCCAGATACTCATCCGGGATGAAATTCTGCAGCTGCTGCCGCGGATCGAACACGGCAAAAGCGAGTTGGCCGGGTTCATGCGTGGCGATGAGCTGGGTGGCGACGGTCTTCAGCAGGTTGGTCCGGCCCGTTTCCGGGTCGCCGAAGATCACGGCTCCGCGGTCTGATCCGAACAGGTCCAGATGCTCTGTTTCGGCGTCATGCTCACGGATGCCCAGTGCGACCGTGCCGGATACCGGGGCGCCTGCGGGCAGCCGGACGAGCGGCGGCAGAACCCGTACGGGGGGTGCCGTCCGGTCACGGAACTGCCGGAGGGCGTGGGTGAGTTCGCCCAGCTCGGCGGCGGAGTTGCCGGCGTCAGGGGCTTCGGCCAGGGACGGCAAGGCAAACTGGCCGATGGTTCTGTCCATGGTCAGTGCCCTTCCGGGCCGGTTCGGCCCCAGCGTGCTGGCGAGCCCGCGGTCAAGCGAGTCCGCGGGATCGGCGATGTGCAGTTCGATCCTGTTGCCGAGGAGCGATTGCCTGGTCATGCGGACCTCCGACCAGTTCCGGACACTCACTACCACGTGGATCCCCAGGGAGCTGCCGCGGGTCATGATGTCGTGGACTGCATCCTCGATTTCCGGGAACTCCGAACTCAGGCTGCCGAATCCATCGATCAGCAGGAACACGTCGGTGCAGCTGAGTTCTTCGAGCCGGCCTTTGCCGCGTGCCGATCGCATCGCCTGAACCGTGTCGAGCCTGTTCGCGTCAAACGCCGTCTGGCGGATGTTGAGGAGGCCCTGGACCTCCTCAATGGTGCGTCGGAGCAGTTCGCGGTTGCCGCGGCCGGCCACGCCGGCGCAATGCGGCAGGTCCGCCAGCCCGGCGAGGGCGTTGCCGAGCAGATCCACGGCATAGAGGTTGACGTCGGACACGCTGTGGCTCAGGGCCAGCGCAGCAGCGACGGTCCGCAGTGCCGTGGACCGGCCGCTTTGCGGCGCGCCGATCACTGCGAGATTGCCGCCGCGCGCTGTGAAGTCCAGATGCCAAGGGCCCTGCCACTGCCGCGCGGGGTCATCCAGTATCCCGACGGCGGGGGCCAGGTAACGGGGCTGGGCCAGCCGCGGCCCTGTGGAGGTCAGGTTCAGGGCGGCGCCGGTACCGTGCAGGGACACGGCAGCCGGAAGGGGCGGCAGCCACACCGGCGGTGTCATGCGCGGCTGCGCGGATGCGAAGCCGACGACGGCGGACAGGATGGTGGGGCGGTCCCCGGAACCGTCGGACGAGTGGGTTTCGGGCTGGATCGCGACGCTGGAGCCGTCGGGGGAGACGGCTCCGCCGGCTGGGCCGGCTCCCTGCAGTACGGGGAGCGGCGGCTGGGCCCCTAGCTTGAACAGCGTGACCGGGACGGCCTCCTCGGCGGGGGCGCCGCCGTCGTCGTCCTTCGACGGAAGGGCGCCGGACACGTACGCTGCCCGGAATCTCTTGAACACCGTGGTGTCCACCTTCAGGATTCCGTGCCCCGGTGTGCTGGGCAGGTGGTAGGCGTCCGGGACATCGATGATGGTGCGGCTTTCGCTTTCCGAGTTCGTGTGCAGCGCGATCCGGTAGGCAAGGTACGTGTCCAGGCCGCGGAGCATCCCTGATTCGACCTTCTGGGAGGCGAGCAGCAGATGGATGCCGATGGAACGGCCGATCCTGCCGATGGAGAGCAGCAGGTCGATGAAGTCTGAGCGGGCGGTGAGCAGCTCGCCGAATTCGTCGATGCAGACGAACAGATAAGGCAGCGGCTCCTGCAGTGCCGGGTTGCCCGGCGTCCGTTCCCGCGCCAGCCGGTAGTCGTTGATGTGGGCGAAATCGCCGCCGTGCTTGAGCAGTTCCTGACGCCGTTTGACCTCACCCGAGAGGCTGGAATGGATCCGGTCCACCAGGCTGGCGTCGCTCACCAGGTTGGTGACGAGGCCTGAGACATGGGGTGCGTCCTCAAAGGGGGCAAAGGTGGCGCCGCCCTTGTAGTCCACCAGGACCATGTTCAGGTCCTGCGGGGAATGCGTGGCGATCAGCGAAAGGACGATGGTGCGGAGCAGTTCTGACTTGCCGGACCCCGTCGCCCCCACGCATAACCCGTGCGGGCCCATGCCCTGCTGGGCCGGTTCCTTCAGGTCCAGGTGGACGGGGGCGCCGTCATCGTCTTCGCCGATGGCCACGCGGAGGAAATCGGGACCCCGGTCCGTGTGCCACAGGCGGAGCATTGCCTCGGCCGTGTACTCAGTGAGCCCCAGGGCTTCCGCGTAGCTGCGGGATGACTTGTGCTCGCCGAATTCGTGGGACATCTCGGACAGGCGCAGGGGCGCGAGGGCACGCGCCAAGCCATCGGCAACCTCGGGCGGCACCTCGTCGGCAATGCCTGTGACCATTTCACCGGTGGCCGTGGCCTCCACTGTCAGTGCATCAGATGAGACGGTCAGGCGAAGGTCAACGCGTTCGGGCTCGTGCTGCTGTTCCGTCAGCAGGTGGATCCTCGTGATCGCGAGCCGGTTCAGGTCAAGGCCGGCCGGCACGCCGGGAAGAGGCGTTGCGTTGTGTCCCGGCAGGTCCGAGATGACCACAAGGCGGGGCAGGGCGTCTGCCGGGAGCAGCTGGAAGTTACGGGCGGCACTGGTGAGGGCCGCCGCTCGTGCGTCCAGTGAGCTTCGCAGCAGTGGGGCCAGCTCCTGGAAGGACGCAGCCTGCCGGACGTTGCCACCCGTCTCCTGCAGGTGCGGCAGCCATTTGGCCCAGTCCCAATCGTCCAGCTGCCGTTCTCCGGCGACGATGGCCAGCTCCACATCCTCGGGGGAGTGGGCGGCTGCGAGCTGGCCCAGCAGGCTGCGGCATACCATCAGTGCCGCGGCGCGGTCACCGACGATTGAAACGTCGGAGACGGATCCCAGCGGCAGGGTCAGGGGAATATCCGGGGTGGACATGAACCGCTGCCGCAGCTGCTCGGCTTCGGAGAGCATGAAAGTGTCGGGCCGCTCCACCGCGTCGCCGCTGTCCTGGACCGTGATACTCCGCCGGGGGACGGCACCCGTGCCGAAACGCGTCATCAGGAAGTCCGGACTGGTCCGCCGCCGCTCCCACAGCCGGTGCGGATCATTGACCACATTTTCGACCAGCCGGGAGGCGGGCGGGTGTGCGGCGTTGGCCGAAGCCCGGGCACGGTGCTCCTCCGCTTCAAAGTCCTGCCGCCGCCGTCGCAGGTAGTCCAGGTAGAGGCGGCGTTTGGCCGCCCGCTGCCGCGTTGACTTGCCGCGCTGGGAAAACAGCAGCACCACGGAGGCCAGGACGGTGGCCACCATCATGATGGCACCGATGCCGGCCAGGGATGAACCGCGGAACAGCATCATGACGGTCACGGAGGTCGCGGCGCCCAGCGTGGGTACAAGTGCCAGCAGGTTTGTGCCGCCACCGGTCGCCAGCTGCGGGGGCGCATCCAGCTGGGCGGCCTCCGAGGCCTGTTCGGGGAGGGTGGTCCGGGCCGGCCTGTGGACGATTCGGATAGTCATATCAGCTCCTGTTGGCTGCCAGCAGAGCCCGACCTGCCAGTTCCGTGGCGGCGATCCTGGTCCGTGAACCGAGCCTGCTGAGCTGGAGGGCGCCGCCTGAGGCCAGGTGGCGGTCGTAGGGCAGGCCGTCCGCGGCTGCCGCCCCGGCCTGCCGCGAGCGCACGGTGACGCTCAGCTGCTGGGCAGCCGGGAACGAATCCGCCAGGTCAGCGCGTATCTTGCCTAGGAGGGCCGCATCGGCGTCTCCCGGCGGAGTGACCAGCACGACGGCGTGCGCCGTCGACAGCAGCGCGGCCGAGTGGCGCGACAGCGGGGAGTGCCCGGCGTCGACCACCGTGACGGCCATGAACCGCGACAGGGTAGAGGACACATCAGTCCATTCCGCGACGCCGATTGGCGAGTCGGCCAGCGTCAGCACGTCCCGGCGGTCCGCGGCAAAGATCTGGTTTCCGCACAGGACCGCACAGGCCGTGGCGTCCGGCAGGGTCCGGACAGGTTGGGTACGCAGCTGATGCATCAGCGCGGACAGGGGCGCCGGTCCTGGCGCGCCCAGGTAGCGCAGAAGCCTCCCCGACTGGTCCGTGCTGTCCAGAGCCATGACGGTTTCCTGCCGGAGGCTGCCGAAGAGTTTCGCCAGGACCGCGGTCACCGTTGACGTACCGGCGCCGCCGGCAGTTCCGACGACGACGATCCGCCGTCCCGTGGTGATGGGCGCCTCGACAGCGGCGCTGGCCCGGATCAGGCGCTCCGACAGCGACCCGGATGTCACAGCGTCGGTGACTTCGAAGCGGATCCGTTCCCACAACGTGTCGCCGTTCTTTCGGTGGCCTGTTGAAGGGCTCGGCGCGGGATCGGGACGCGGCGTCGGAACGGGACGCGTTTCCACGACCGGTGCCTGCGCTCGCGGTGCCCGGGCTTGGGGTGGCGCAGGAACAGCGAGCGGTGCCGAAGGTCCAAATGGCGCGGCCGCAGCGGCGACCATGCCTGGAAAGCCAGCTGCCGCCGTCGTTGTTTCCGGCGGAGCAGCATCCTCTGGGGAGGCCAGCCGTCGCTCGGATGTCATGCCGAGAGGGAATCCGTTGCGGCGTTGGTCAGCCAAAGGTCTGTCCTAGCTGTGTGTAGGCTCCGGACAGACCGAGAACCAGTGGGATGGCGGAGAGCGCGCAACAGAGTTCGATCCGTGCGGCGACCACGCGGAGGCGGGCTGCGGTCTGGTCCCGGACCCGGGCTGCGGAGGCTGCCAGCACGAGCACGCCCATTCCTGCAGCCCCGGCCAGCAGGAACGGCTGCTCCGCCGCACGGGCCAGCACAATGACGGAAGCAAGGAATCCGGCGGCGGCGGCGACATAGACGCCGGCGCGCTGTGCCAGCAGCGGCAGTGACAGTCCGCGGAACGTCAGCGCGCCCAGCAACGCGAGGGGCAGCAAGGCCGCCCAGACGGGCCGGTCCGCGGCAGTCGCGGTGACGGCTGCGGCGGTCGCCGTCACCGCGGACGAAATCAGGGTCCACCCCGTGAGCGCCCCGTGGGCCGAATGGATGGCGTCCAAGGTGCTGCGTCGGGTGATGCGCCTGCCTTGGCGTTGGTCGTCGTCGAGGCCGCTGAGACCCGCAATCGCCGTGGCCATCCGCGGGGCAACACCCAGCGTGAACATGCCGGCAATACCCGCCAGCCCTGCGGCCAGAGGTGCATCGGACGTGCTCCAGTTGAGCAGCGCCCAGGTCCCGCCCAGCGCCGAGAGCAGTCCGGCGCTGGAAAGCCAGGGAACATACTTGCCCGTCCCCGCGGCCATGGCGGCCATGGCCAGAGTTATGGCGCCGACCGCCAACAGGGCTCCCGTGCCAGGATCCGCCGTGGCCCAGGCAGCCGTCGTCACAGACACGGCGGCGCCTGCAGCCGTCAACGCCACCCCGGCCGGCAGGGCACGCAGCCGCATGACGGGGACGCCGAGCAGGATAAGGGCCGCCGCGAAGAGGATCCCGGTCAGTGGGGCGGAGCCGCCGCCTGGTCCGGTGCCTTGCAGCAAGACGGCGGCGGTGCTGCTGCCGGCCAGTAGCAGTCCTGCGACTGCGGCCAGTCCGACCGTCCGCAGGGTGCCTGACCAGAGCGCGGGCATCCGCTCGGTGGCTGCCGCTGCAAACGACGGGACGTCGTAGACCTCCGGGGCAGGCGGCACATCGCGCTCATCACGCAAGTACAGCAGTGCGCCGTCGACGATCCCGGACTGCCGCAGTGTATGCGACACATCCAGGGTCGATCCCAGGCTGGTGGTCAGGACCGACGACGTGATGAGAGCGGGGGCCGTTCCACGCGAGGGCTGTGGCGGCGCGTCCGGGGGCCCATCGTGCAGGAGCGTGAGGATTTGGGGTATGAGCGAGGCCAGTGGCTCGTCTGATGGAAGCCGCAGGTCCAGATGCCGGTGAGCAGAAATGACCGTGACGCGGCTGAGGGCTGTGCTCAAGGGGTGATCCCATTCATCATGGCGGAGTGGATGGTGGCTGCGGAGCCGGCCTGCTTGCGGTTCTGGTCCTCCAACAGGCTGTGGACAAAGCTGTAGCCAACGCAGATCGCGGCGACGAGGGCAGCGATCAGCAACGATTGCAGGAGGCGGCCCGTTGCCGAGCTATAGCTCCGCTCCTGGGTGTTGCCGCCAAAGAGCAGTGAGTCGTCAAGCCTGTGCTTCCTGACGCGTGCTGATTCAAGTAGCCGGGCGTCATAGTCGTCTGCCACGAACGGGCCCCCTTCCATATCCGTTACCAGGGCACCCACAAACCTACCGCGGCACTATTCGGACTCCGCAAGTCACGCGTTGCAGGAGCCTGTTTAGTGCATCGACTGGACTTATGCGCCGGGATTCTCCATGCTGGTTAACGTGCCTTGGCGCCGTCCGGCGCCGGCGCGGTCTCATATTCCGGTGGGGGAGCTATGGCCATTTTTGATATGGGTGCCGACACGATCGGTAACCTGAACAAGCAGACTGACGTGTCGCATCAGGACCTCGGTGCCTTGGTCCGGCGTTTTGTGGATGCGGTGACGCCACTCGAGGGCCGTTTCAGCGGAGCAGGCAAGGCGTCGTTTGATGCCTTCAAGAACCGCTCCGATCTCGTGGCGTCCGAACTCAACGCGGCACTCGCCGCAATCGTGCACGGCCAGTCCGGGATGAACACAGCCTTCCAGCAGGGCGACCTGGCGGCCAGTGATAACGCCCGCCGTACGGAAGGGTCCGCGAACTTCGACGGCGCACGCTTCCAGGGCCGTGCCAACTGAGGCAGTTCCTGCCACCTGTCCGCAGCAAATTTCCTTTGAATCCGGAACGGAGCAGGAGCCGCCGCAGGCTCCGACATACCCATGACTGCTAACCGCATCGCATACGACACCAACGTTTCCGCCCAGGTACAGGGCGACATTCAGGCGCTCGCCGCCCAACTCGAAGGCCTCATCGCCCAGCGCCAGTCCGACGTCAACCAAGCGATGGCCGACTTTCGCGCAGACGGCGTCGACGCCGAATACCAGGCGGTTGAGGCGCGGTGGGGCAACGCGGCGAACGAGGTCAAGGCAATCGTCGCGCTGGTCCGCAGCACGCTCGGCCTTAACGACGAATCCGCCTCCACGGCTGCCACCTCTGCCCGCAATGCGGTGCAGGGCATCGGCTAACGCGGTCGGATGTCCGGCTGATGACAGGCTCGTGGAACATCGACGTCGCTGCGACAGCGGCGACCATTAAGGCGACGGCCGCCCAGGTTGAATCCGTCCAGCCCGCACTCGTCGGCATGGGCAGGTCATTGGAGCAGGCAGCGGCAGCGATCCCGGGCGAAGCAGCCGTGGTGCTGGCCGCCCTGAATGATGTGCTGAACCTGGGAATAGGGCCCGCAGCCAATGAAGTGGTGGGACGGTCCGGGACCATCATCACGTCCACCGTGCAGGCAGTGAATTTCTACCAGCAGGGCGACCTTGCGATGGCCTCCTCGGCGCAGCGGAGTGCCGGTGCGGCGGCAGTGCTTGCGGGCGACGAGTCGGCAGGTTTCAAGAACGCCGGCTCGGCGACAGTTCAATGATGAGAATTTTAGTGAGGGGTTGAACGGCGAAATGGCTTTGGCTCCCGATGTCTGTGTTCAGACCGGATCGTCCGGACTGGATCCGAGCGGCGGCTTCCGCCTGCCCGACGTCGATGCCCTGGACGCTGCGGCGCATGGGCTGCAGCGGCACGCGGACGACTTCATGGCGGGCATCTCCTCCTCGGCCAGCCAATGGCAGGGGCTGGGGTCGTCGTACTCCACCGACGATGCTCCAACTGTTTTGGCCGCCTTCGGGAAGGTCACACCCGCCGCAGAACGGGTGCAGCGCGGCGGAACGGAGACGGCGACTGCCCTCACCGCGTTTTCTTCAACCTGCCGGGAGTTGAAGCAACGCTTGGAAGCCTACGGGCGGCGGGTTCATTCGCTGGATGCGGACATCGATTCGTTTCCCACCTCGGTGGAAGAGACCACGATGGTTAAGGGTGAGCAGGTCACCACGAACGTCACCCAGCACTGGAGCGGCGACGCCGACCTGACAGGCCGGCGCAACGCCCTTGCAGCTGACGTCGCGGCCATTCGCAGTGACTATAATGCGGCCCAAAACACCTGTGCGGCTACCTTGGCGGTGCTCTCCGGAGGAGACGTGCACACCGTGGCGCAGGCACCCATGACGGATCACCGGTCCGGAAACTGGGTGGATGACTGGCTGTGGGACGCCGGCACGTTCGTGGGTATCGACCACCACGACGAAGAGCAGCCCTGGGGCATGCAGACCGTCCCGTACCGCCCGAACGGGGTTTTGGGGTTCCTGCAGGGTGTGGGCGCAGGGGCGGTGGAACTTGTGGACGGTGTCTGGTCCCTGACTGGCACTGGAAACCAGGCAAAGCGCGATCAGGCCTGGGGTGGCATCAACACCCTGGTCACCAATCCAGGTTCTGTGGACTGGGGGTCAGTTCTTTCATCGTTTGCGCATTTGGACGAAGCGGGCACAAACCAGAATTGGGCCATGGGCGCTGCGATATTCAACACCGCTTCCTTGTTCGTTGGCGGCGGGGCCGGCGCCGCAGTGAAGTCCGGGACGGTCGCCAGTAAGGCCGGGCTGGCGGCGGAGAAACTCAGCATCGCGACGATGGACAGTGCCCGGCTTGGAAAGGTCTCCGCCCTGCTCGGGACCACGGCCCAAGGGCTCTATTCCACCGGAACGGTCCTGTCAAAGCCCGGTTCGCTGGCACTGAAAGTTTCCGACCTCGTCATGCCACAAACAACCGCCAACGTTCTGGACGCTCTCACCAAAGTCAAGGTAGGTGCGTGGATGGCAGCTGAGAAAGCGCCGGTGGCCGTCTGGGACCATGCGGTGGTCCGTCCCTTGGAAGGTGCGTCGACGCTCCTGCGAGCGACCGATCAGGCGATCCCGAAAGTTGCCGTTTCACCCGGCGGTGCAGCCAGCCTTGGACACGGATCAATGGGTCGAATGGCCGACAGCCTGGACTCGGCCGCGGCACATGTCCGCGCGGCCAAGGTTCCCGAGACGCCCATGGCGCAGGTTGTCAGCCCCGTTGAACACTTTCCAAAACCCGAGACTGTCACGCAGACCATCGTGGTCCGGCATGGGGAGGCGAATTTCCCGGTCAGCAAGAGGGATAGCT
This sequence comes from Arthrobacter sp. Bi83, assembly GCF_918698095.1. GTDB lineage: Bacteria > Actinomycetota > Actinomycetes > Actinomycetales > Micrococcaceae > Arthrobacter. Next base: position 74,824 of record NZ_CAKKLY010000012.1, on the reverse strand, counting down.
TCGCCGACCGCGTGGGACTCAAGCCCAACGCGGAGTACGTGGTTGAACACCGCACAACGATGAACCACGTGACCCATGAACCCGTGGACTCGATTGAGAAGTACTACACGGATGCCACCGGCAAGGTAGTCAGGGTAGACACCTACGCTGGAGTCCGCGGTGCGTGGTCCCCGGAGCTCAATAAGCCGGTGCCGAATGTGACCTACAACGTGGTGGCGAAGGTCGACGGAGACCTCGAAAATACATTCACCTACGCAACTGACGCCACGGGACATGCCCAGAGTGTTTCGGGCCGCATCACGTCGACCTTTGCCGGGAACATGAACCGAAACGCCTGGCAGCAGCTGCTGGCAGGAAAGCGAGTCGGCGGACCGGCCTACGAGGGTGGGCATTCAGTACCCTCGTTCCTAGGGGGTGCAGGGGAACGAATCGGCCTGTTCGCCCAGCACGAGTTCCAGAATCGCGGCGCCGGTGTGCCTAACGCCGGCGGCCCCGCGTTCCACGAGTTGGAGCGTACGATGAGGGACGACGTCAAGCAACGACTGGCGGCCGGCCAGGCGGTAGATCTGAGCTGGTCCATGGAGAACGTGCCCGGGCCTAAGCCCGGAATGCCGCACTCCATTGCTGTTGGGTACGAGTTCGCGGGCGAACGCGAAGTCTTCGACGTCTTCGATAACCTCGTTCAGGGAGTGAAGTAGGTGCCAGATTTTAGCCAGTCGGCCGGGACAGCTGAGGTGCAGACGGCCCTCCAAGCTCTCCAGAGAACGTGCATGGGGCCGGATGGCGCCTTTGCCGACGTCGACGAGTTGGTCATCACGCAATCCACTTTTGCGGGATTCTCACACCGATACGGGGACATGAGGACCGGGGACACGTGGGCCTTTACTACGGGCCGCCACCGCGTTCCGGTCTCTGAGCTGGCCTGGCTCGGCGAGTTCAAGAAGAGCGCGTTTCGTCCCGGTTTCGGTAGCTGGATCACGGTACGCGTCCATGTATTTCCCGATGCACCTGGATTCGTTGAGGTTTTCGACGAGGAAATTCCGGCTTCCGGAGGTGCCGGCGGAGTCGCATCCCGGCGAGTCGGAACGGCGGGCGTACTGACTTCGGAGTTATTGGCATTTCCCCGTACTGTCGACCACATTCCTCAGTGGATGTGGGATGTTTTTCGCGCCGACGGCGTTTCCCCTCCGGTGTACAACGCCGATATGAAAACTGTCGACTGGGATAACAAGCGTCTGCCCGTGTCCGATACCGGCACGGATTTCTCTGTGGATCCCGTGGTCATTGATCGGACAAAGGAGCCCGGCGTCTTTTCAAAGATCAGCAAGAAGATTTTCGGGCAATGAGCTGATCGGTAGTTGCCGGCGGACGACCACCGGGACCGGTCGCACCGCGCCCCTTGAAGTACGACGGGCTTCGGAGGAGGATTTGCGGCAAAACTCGAGGAGGCCCTCATGACCCAGCTTGGCAGGTTTGAGAAGTACCTGATCGAGGAATTCTTCGACGATTACCGCGCTGGCGCCATGACCCAGCACACATTCACTCGCAGGGTCGCATTCATCACCGGCAGCATGGCGGCAGCATCGGCCGCGATGCTGCTGGTCGGTTGCTCGCCGAATGAAGTTCCGCGCAGCACCGATCCCATGCCCACCCCGGCGCCTTCGTCGTCGCTTCCCGGGAGCGCGGCTTCCGCCGGCGCAGTACCGGGGGCGAAAAGCCCCCTTTCCGTTCCTGAGGGTGCGGCGGGCCTGGTGACGGCCACGGTGCGATTCCCTGCCGGCGGAGCAGACGTCAGCGGCTACCTTGCCCGCTCCGAGGCCAGTAAGGCAGGGCCCGCTGTGCTGGTCTGCCATGAGAACCGCGGGCTGACCCCGCATATCCAGGACGTGGCACGCCGGTTCGCCAAGGCCGGATATACAGCGTTGGCGCTGGACCTGCTGAGCAGGGAGGGAGGCACGGAGAGTTTGGACCGGGATGCCGTCCCTGGGGCACTGACCAAGGCCGGAGCACAACGCCACGTGGCGGACTTTTCCGCCGGTTTCGGCTACCTGCAGTCCCAGGACTTCGTAGATCCGGACCGGATCGCCATGACCGGCTACTGCTTCGGCGGCGGCATCACCTGGCAGGCGGCGACGGAGCTGACTGGTCTGAAGGCAACCTCGGCGTTTTATGGACCCGCTCCCGATCTGGACAAGGTCCCGTCCATCAAGCCGGCGGTCTTTGGCGTGTATGCGGAACTTGACGACCGGATTACCGGCGCAATGCCGGCGTTCCGGGATGCGCTGGCCGCCACAGACGTCCGCCACGAGCTCAAGGTATATCCCGGCGTCGACCACGCGTTCCACAACGACACCGGAGATCGCTACAACGAAACGCAGGCGACCGCCGCCTGGAACGACACACTGGCCTGGTTCGGCAAGTACGTCTGACGGTGCGCGCGTTGGCGCAGAGGCGTCCATGTGGCCCGTATGCTCATGACGACTAGGTTGCGTCCCGCACGTTACAGCGTCCGCTGCCGGCTGGGGAATGTGATCCTGTCAAGGTCCTTCGCGGCCACGACTGTTGCCCCGCCGGCGCATGCCCGGGCCTGCCCGGCAAGCAGGTTAACATCCGCATAGCGGGACGAGAAGTGGGTGAGGACGAGCGTGCCGACTCCAGCTGCGGCGGCCAGTTCGCCTGCCTGCCCGGCGGTGAGGTGGGCGTACTGGGCGGCCAGGTCGACGTCGTCGTCACTGAAGGTGGATTCCGCCACCAGCAGGTCAGCTCCTTCCGCGAGTTCCTCTGCGCCCCGGCACGGCGCCGTATCCATGACGAAGGCGAAACGCTGACCGCGCCGACGGACGCTTACCTCGTTGAGGTGCACTCCGCGCAAGCTGCCGTCTCTCTGCAGGCGGCCAATGTCCGGCCCTGCAATGCCGGCCGCTGCGAGCCGGTCCGGGAGGAGTGTGTGGCCGTCCGGCTCGGTGAGCCGGTAGCCGTAGGTCTCGACGCGATGCTTCAGTGGCCGCACTTCCAGCCCCGGCGCGATCTGTCCGGGACCCGAGTGCGGGTGCAGTCGCAGGTCAATGCGTGGAGGCGTGACGGACACGAGCGCCCGGACCACGTCCTCGCCGGAGGCTGGATAGTGCAGGTGCACCGGATGCGCCAAGCCGTCCAGAACCATACGCGAAAGCACTCCGGGCAGCCCAAAGCAGTGGTCGCCGTGGACATGAGTGAGGCAGATGCGCGTGATTTGGCTGGCCGAGACTCCGGCGTGGATCATCTGCCGCTGAGTGCCTTCCCCCGGGTCGAAGAGCAGGCCCTCGCCGTCCCAACGCAGCAGGTAGCCGTTGTGGTTGCGGGTCCGCGTCGGAACCTGGGAGGACGTGCCAAGGACGACCAATTCACGCATGAAGGGAGTGTCTCACCGGCTCGCGGCGCAGGGCCATCGTGCGGGGCAACTTCATGGGGTGCTGGGGCACAATACTTCATATCTCTAATGGGCTGCGCGCGGGTTGGCGAAAACAAATCGGCGGCAACAACGTGGCGCATGGCGGGATTATGAAAAGATCAACCATGCGTCCGATGCAGCTCTCCAGCAAACTCCAGAACGTCCGGTATGAACTCCGAGGACCCCTGCTCCAGACGGCCAAGCAAATGGAGGCCGAGGGACACAGGATTCTCAAAATGAATCTCGGGGACACCGCGCAATTCGGACTTGAAGCGCCTGAATCCGTAGTGGTGGACATGATCCACCACTTGCGCGGCGCCCAGGGCTACAGCGATTCCAAGGGCATTTTCTCGGCCCGCACCGCCATCTCACAGTATTACCAGACCAGGGGTCTCCTGCAGATTGGCGTCGAGGATATATTCATTGGCAACGGTGTCAGCGAACTCATTTCCATGAGTCTTCAGGCATTCATGGAAAACGGTGACGAAGTTCTCATCCCTGCTCCCGATTACCCCTTGTGGACCGCCGCCGTTTCGCTCACCGGCGGCAAACCCGTGCATTATCTGTGCGACGAGGACGAAAACTGGTGGCCGGACATGGCCGACGTCGAGGCGAAGATCACCCAGCGCACTAAAGCGATCGTTATTATCAATCCGAACAACCCCACCGGGGCCGTCTATCCGCGGCAGGTTCTGGAGCAGTTCGCCGCCCTGGCACGCAAGCACAACCTCGTCCTTTTCTCCGACGAGATTTACGAGAAAATCCGCTATGAGGACGCCGAGCACATCCACACTGCCGCAGTGGCGGACGATGTCTGCTGCCTAACGTTCAGCGGTCTGTCCAAGGCGTACCGCATGCCCGGCTACCGCGCTGGCTGGGTGGCCGTCACCGGTCCGCATGCGGCGACGCTGGCTTACCGCGAAGGGTTGGAACTGCTGGCTTCCCTCCGCCTGTGTCCCAACGTCCCTGCCCAGCACGCGATTCAAACCTGTCTCGGCGGCTACCAGAGCATCGATGCGCTGATCCGGCCCGGGGGAAGACTGCGGGAACAGCGTGACCGAGCGCTGAAACTGCTCACCGCCATACCCGGCGTGACGTGCGTCCCCGCTGCGGGAGCAATGTATTTGTTTCCACGCCTTGATCCAGAGCTCTATCCGGTAAAGAACGACGAGCAGTTTGTCCTGGATCTGCTGCGGGACCAGAAGATCCTGGTTTCGCACGGAACGGCGTTCAATTGGCCCGAGCCTGACCATTTCCGCTTCGTCATCCTTCCATCCGTGGAAGACATCGAGGAAGCAGTGCGCAGAATCTCCGCGTTCCTTGCGGCCTACCGGAGCAGTTAGCAACTGAAGGGGAGCGAACTGGTGAGTGAAATTGTTGATCGACTGGCGGCGGCAATGAACGCCCATGACCTCGAAGCGGCAGCCGCGCTGTTCCACGAGGACTACCGAAGCGAGCAGCCGGCGCATCCTGGCAGGGCCTTCGTTGGCCGGGCCCAAATGCACGCAAACTGGCGGGCGATGTTTGCCGGCATTCCTGATTTCCGCGCGGAAGTGGTCCGTTCAGTCGACGACGGCAACACCACATGGAGCGAATGGTTGTGGTCCGGAAACCGCACTGACGGGCAGCGGTTCCAGGTCCGTGGGGTGACCCTTTTCGAAGTGGCTGGAGACTTCATCACCGCAGGCCGCCTCTACCTTGAAAATGTCGAGCGCGAAGATGTGGGCATCCAGCAAGCGGTGCAGGACCTGTCCGGACGCCGACCCGGCCGCTCAGGGGACTGAGCAGGCAGGCCCTGGGCGGTGCGGAAGCTGCCCCGATGCTCCTCCCGCTCCCGGTTTGAGGGAGGGGAGGAAACAGGGACCCGCCAGGCCTGCGTTGGTGCCCGTCTTACTTGTAGACGCGGACCCAGTCGACCTGCATCTGAGAAGGCGTGGTGCGTGCCCCGTTCGGGAACCAGTCGAGCTGCAGTGTCTGGTGCATGGCAACCGACGGCAGGTGCGCCCGGTTGGTGTCGGTGAAGGTCTTCACGCCGTCGATGTATCCGGTGATGCCGGAAGGAGTCCATTCCACCGCGTAGTTGTGCCACTGCGTCGTATCAACGGCCTTCGCCATCGTGGTCTGGGAACTGGAGCCGCCGCAGGCGTAGTGCAGGAAGAACTTCATCTTGGTGGTATCAGAGGTGCCCTCGGCATAGTCGATCTCGGAGCATTTCGGTCCCGTGCTGCTGTTGGGCCAGAGGATCAGGACCGGATGGTACTGCGGTGCCCGGGCGCTGGTCCTCATGCGGGTTTCCCATCGGCCGTACTTTTGGCGCCCGAACTTTGCAGACATACCGCCGGTGGTGCCGGCCGAGTCACCCTTTACCGTGGCCACGCCGTTGGCGACGGACCAGGCCTTCGCGCTGCGGACACCCTTGCCCGCGTGCCCTGAACCCTTGTAGACGCTCCATTTTGTGGCGTCCGGTGCACCGGCGCGGGAGAACTCGTCGCCCGCAAGGACCCGGCCCCAGCGCAGGCTTGTGGCGGCCTGCTTGTCTGTGCTCGCTGTGGTGAGGTAGGAGGCGGGCACAACCGTCGTTGCCGCAGCGCCGCGTGCGTAGGACGCGGGGGCTGCAGCACCCGCGGCTGGATCGGCGGCAACCGACGGGCTGGTGGTGCCGGTTGCAGATGGCGCGACGCTGCACCCGGTCAGGGACAGGGCGCCGATGGCAATGGCTATGGCGAGCTTGTTCTTGGACAAAAGAGGACCCCTCCGGGCATAGGAATGGCGCACACGAACCACAGCCGGGGTGTGATGACGCATGCGGAAGTTCTTCGGCCCCCTTTACGGGAGCCGGGGCGGCAACGGTGCCGCCCGACGGGTCCAGAGCCCTGCGTTCAGGCATCCGGGGCCCGGTTTTCGGGCCAGCCCTCCGGGCCAGTCGCCAACGTTACCTGTTCGTGACCATTGACTGCAAACCGAAATCGGTTGACAGGATGGAATCGAGTGCTTGGCAATGTCCGGTCGCATGGGAATGGTCACCATGCAGGAGCAGGCGTCGGCTGGCGATTTTGACGTTTCGGGCGCAACGGCCCCGTGGGACCGACGCTGCCGTTCAGCGCGGGCTCTGCCCGCTACCGATCAGCGCTATTGGCGCATCTAACGGCGCCTGCATGCAGCGGGCTCCCGGTGTTCAAGCGTCCGAGGGATCGGTGGCCAGGTTCCCTGGTCACCGATCCGGGAAGTCGGCCCACCGATCCGGGAAGCCGGCCCACCGATCCGGGAAGCCGGCCCACCGATCCGGGAAGCCGGCGCGGACCCAAAGACTGCAGGCAAAAACCGCGTCGGGAGCCGGCAAGGCGGCGCAGTAAGGCTAGTCCGCCGCCTTGGCGAACGTGGCAGCGCTCAGGAACTCGATGCCCGTAAACGAGTCGTCTCCTTCGACCCAGGCGTCGTGGCCTGGCGGGATGGTGTACGAATCGCCCTGAGTGATGTTGATACGTTTCCCATCAGTCGTTTCGACGACCAGTTTCCCGGCGACGCAGAAGCCGACGTGGCTGTTCTGGCACGAGTCGGTATTGACCACGGGCTTGATTGACTCGGACCAACGCCATCCGGGCTCAAATGTGAGCCGGCCAATGGTGTAGTCGCCAACCGTGACGACGTCGACCGCGGCCTTATCCGGGCGGCGCTTTTCGTCAGGGGTGTTGTGTGACTTCACATCCAGCTGAGTGACAACGTTAGTGGGCATTGCACTCCTTCTTTCAACGTGGGGTGGATATGGGCCGTCAGGTCAGATACTGAAACCCGACAGCAGAATGAGCACGCGCGCGCAGATTTCGTGGCAAACCATTCACCAGATTGCGTACGGTGACAGCCTCCTCCGTTCGGTCGCAGTTGTCGATACTCCACGATCGAGGCCGGGACTCAATGGCCGGGGGTGCCTTTGCGCTGATGATCAACCGACGGGATGCCCGTGGTCGCAGGTGGTTTCACCGGGCCTGACCTCATGCCCCTGGATGCAGGTCACGCCGGGAGGCGACGGCGTGTCATGCGCGATGAAGAACAGGCTGCTGTTGCCGTGGCTGAACTGGCTTTCTTCGCGCTGCAGCCATGAGGTGGTTTTGTGCCTGTGCTTCTTCGAAGCCTCAGAGTCATCGTGCTGTAGGTGCCGAAACGGGTTCGTGACCACGGCGACCTCGACCTTTCAATATTCCGTCGCTGCCTCTGCGCAGTGAAAGAGCCGGTGCAACGAGTATAGGCGCGGCCGTCGGCTCGGATAAGCCCTCACAATTGACCAAGACACGTGCATCAGGGGGATTAGACGTCGCGGCGCGGGACCGGAAAGAATAGTCAGGTGAGTGAGGCTGGCGAGTTCATCGACATCGCCCTTCAACGTGAAGGTGCGTGGCATCGGGCCGAAGATATGCGTCTCAAGCTTGGCGACGATCTTCAGTTCTACGGCTCCTCGGTTGGGGCGGTGCGGGGCGCCATCCGCGATGCCCTCCGCCGCCACTCCGACCTGACGCACGACGAGGTCACCGCATTGAGTTCAGAGCTCTGGGCTGTGCCGGTTTTTGAACGCCGCCTCGCCGCCGTCGTACTGCTTCAATCCAAAGTGCGGCTACTGATGAACTCAGACCTGACCCGTATCGAAGGCTTTGTCAGGACAGCACGATTGCGCGACTTGGTCGATCCTTTGGCGGTGGACGTCGTTGGTCCCCTGATGGAGGGTCTCGACGCTCAGGGTAGGGGACGGGCTGACGCTGTGCTGGACCGGTGGGCGGAGGAGTCTGACGTCTGGTTGCGCCGTGCTGCCCTCTTGGCGCCGCTGCGGGCACTTCGGCGCGGCAGGGGTGACTGGGACAGGTTCTCGAGCCAGGCGAGGACCATTCTCGAGGAACCCGCGGGCGATGGCCCCGAGTGCAGGGCAGCCCGTGAGGCAATCTCCTTCGTACTGGATGAAGTGGCGAAAAGCCGGCCGGAGCTGCGGCTTTCGACCGGCTTATAGGTCCGCGGCTGTACCCGAAGCCGCTTAGGCGCTGACCGTTTCCGGCTCGGGCTGGACGCTCTGCTGCGCCGACGGCATGGTGTGGATGTGCTGGCGGAGCGGGTGGAACTGGCTTGGGCCAAGTCCGCCGAACTCGTACGCGGTCTCGGCGTGCTCGGTCAGGTCTACGCCCGTGACCTCGTCCTCATGGCTGACACGGAAGCCGATGGTCTTGTGGAGGGCGATGCCGATGACGGCCGTCATGAACGCGGACAGTGCAAGGGTGATGAGGACGGCAACAGTCTGGGCAACGAGCTGCTGGATGCCGCCGCCGTAGAAGAGGCCGCCGCCTTCGCCGTTGACGGGCAGGGCGATGAAGCCCAGGGCCAGTGTGCCGACAAGCCCGGCACCGAGGTGGACACCGACTACGTCGAGCGAATCGTCAAATCCAAACTTGTACTTCAGCTCCACGAACATGGCCGAAGCAAACCCGGCAACCAAACCGAGGGCCACCGCGGCGACAGGACTGACGTTGGCGCAGGCGGGAGTGATGGCGACCAGGCCGGCGACGGCGCCGGACGCAGCACCCAGCGAAGTCGGGTGGCCATGGCGGACTTTTTCGGTGACGAGCCAGCTGAGCATCGCCGCTGCCGGAGCCGCAAGCGTGTTGATCCAGATCAGTCCGGCCTGCTCGGCGGTGGTGGCTGCGCCGGCGTTGAAACCGAACCAGCCGAACCAGAGGATCCCCGCGCCGAGCATGATGAACGGGACGTTGTGCGGCCGGTGGCTGGCGTCCTTGCCGAAGCCGTGGCGCTTGCCGATGATGAGGGCAAGAACCAGGGCAGCGATGCCGGAGCTGATTTCGACGACGGTGCCGCCGGCGAAGTCGATGACCTGTCCGAAGACTGCGCTGACCGCTCCGCCGTGGCTCATGAGGCCGCCGCCCCAGACCATGAAAGCGAGGGGGCAGTAGACGGCTGTGATCCAGAGCGGGACGAAAATGACCCAGGCGGTGAACTTCGCCCGGTCTGCGATGGCGCCGCTGATCAGGGCCACGGTGACCATGGCGAACGTTCCGCTGAAGCCGGCCTTGATCAGGTCAGAACCAACGATGTTGGAGAGGCCGAAACTGGCGAACGGATTGCCGAACACGCCCAGGAAGCCTTCGCCGCCGCTCATCGAATAACCCCAGAGGACCCAGACGACTCCGACAATGCCCGCCGAGACGAAGCTCATCATGATCATGTTGAGGGCAGCCTTCGCACGGGTCATGCCGCCGTAGAAGAGGCCCAGACCTGGGGTCATGAGTAGAACGAGTGCCGCCGACACCATTACCCAGACGTTTCCCGCAGTGAGTTCCACCAGTGTGTCCCTTCGCATCAAGTTTGCCAACCGGGCTCCGATGATGCCGGCCGATTTCCCCCGTATCGATACTCGTGGACGTTTGTTTCAGGCCATGGCTAGCCGAGTTACGTCAACGTTTCAGAAATCGTCCTAAAGTAAAGCCCGCATGACCGATCTGTTTCCGGAATGTTAACGGAGCCGCTTGAGGCGCGGCCTTATTGGGCGCTCACAAGGCCTTTGGAGCGGAAACACGCGCCTTGGCCGGAATGGCTCGGTGAAAACACGTCCAGCAGCGGTTCATTACGGCTGCGTGAACGGCTCCTAACCGGGCATCCGGAGTGGCCGTGCGGCGGCCGGGATGTTGACCGCCACCTCGCGGCGCGCCCACGATGGCGTATGTGCAGTGCGGGAAACCCGTCTGTACAGTGCGGGAACCCCGTCGACGACCGAGGAGCAGCTGTGGATGATCCCTATAACCTTGATCGCTTTCTGACCGCCCAGAACGACGGCGGCACCTACGATCAGGCACTGGCCGAGCTGCGGGGCGGCAGCAAGAGAGGTCACTGGATGTGGTTCGTGTTTCCCCAGATTGCCGGGCTGGGCCAGAGCGCCACGTCCAGGCTGTACGCCATCTCCTCGCTGGATGAGGCGCGGGCTTACCTCCGGCATCCGGTGCTCGGCCCGAGGCTGACCGAGTGTGCGGACGCAGTGGCCGGGCTCAAGAACCGGACGGCGGGACAGATCTTCGGCGGCATCGACGCGCAGAAGCTGCATTCTTCCGTGACCTTGTTCTTGCGCGCAGCAGCACCAGCGGAACCGGCCTTCCAGAAAATTCTTGATCAGTACTTCCAGGGAACGCCTGACTCCGCAACGGACGAATTGCTGGCGGAACAGCGACCTCGCCGCTGACCCCTTCTTGGGGGTGAGCGGATGGGCTGAGCGGCCAGGCAGGCGTTGTAGCCGGGTCCGGCGTTTCGGGGGGAGTGCGCCCGGACCCGGCAGTCCCTCATCGACGGTTCGCGGCTTCCTTCAACTTCAGGACACAGCTACTCTCACTGCTGTCTCTTGGGAAAAGCCCGGGCTTCAGACCCGATCTGGTGGTCCGTCCCGCACCCCCCAAATGGGGGGTCAGCCCATATTCTGCAGCCATCCGCCCGACTCCTTCTCCGGTCGGGTCGGCGGTCCTACACTGGAAACACGAGCCGGTCCGCAGCGAGCGGGGGCACGACGGAAGGACAGCCATGGGTCTGGGCGACAAGATTGATAACGCAGCAGAAAAGCTTGGCGGCAAGGCCAAAGAAGGCGCTGGCAAGGCCAGAGACGATGAAGGCCTCGAAGCGGAAGGCAAGGCCGACCAGGCCAAAGCCGACATCAAGCAGGCTGGCGAAAAGGTCAAGGACGCCTTCAAGCACGACTGACCTCGACCAGTTCCACGTCCAGCAGGCGGCCGTCGCCGACGGCGGCCGTCATGTACGTGCACACGGGCTGGCGCCGGCGGTCGGTGGGTGAGCCGGGGTTGAGCAGGCGCAGGCCACAGCCCGACGTCGTGTCCCAGGGAATGTGCGAGTGGCCGAAGACCACGACGTCTGCGTCCGGGAAGAGCGCTTCGCAGCGATCTTCCCGCCCTTTCGCCGGCCCGGTCTCGTGGATCATGCTGAAGCGCACGCCGTCCAACGTGACGCTGGCCGTCTCGGGCAGCCGCTGCCGCACGTCGCCGCCGTCGTTGTTGCCCCATACACCGATCAGCCTGCGGCTGCGCCGCTCGAACTCGTCCAGTAGTTCCGCCGTCACCCAGTCCCCGGCGTGGAACACCACGTCCGCTTCGGCGACGGCGGCCCACACCTGTTCAGGCAGCGTCCTGGCCCGCTTGGGGACGTGGGTGTCGGAAACAAGAAGCAGCCGCAGGCTCATCAAAGCATCTTCCCATGGGGCACACTGGAACGATGGAGAATATGGTTTCGCCGCCGCCCGGAGATCCCCGCCGCCCGTTCGGCCCGCGTGATCCCGGCGACGCCTGGGTGGAAGGGGAGCGCGGGCGATTCTGGGGCCGGTTCGGTTCAGCAGGGCTCCTGGCCCATGATGCGGAGAAGGGCATCCTGCTGCAGCACCGCGCCACGTGGAGCGACCACGGCGGTACGTGGGGCCTTCCCGGCGGCGCGCTCCATCAGGGAGAGGACCCTGTCACCGGTGCACTCCGGGAAGCCTTCGAAGAGGCCGCTGTCCCGGAGGAGAACGTCAGGGTCCTGTTCACCTCTGTGTTCGACGTCGGCTACTGGTCCTACACGACTGTCGCGGTCGTCGTCCTGGAGCCGTTCGAAGCCGCCATCACCGACCCCGAAAGCATTGAACTGAAGTGGATCCCCGTCGACGATGTGGCCGGGCTCAACCTTCACCCCGCCTTCGCTGCGTCTTGGCCAGCACTCAGCGAGAAACTGCTCGAGCACGAACGGCCGGTGCTTCATGACTGACCCGCTGCTGCATGATTGATGTCGAGCGGTTCCGGATGCTTCTTGAAGCGGAACGAGCCCGCAAACTCGCCCTGCTGCCCGCGCTCCGCGCCGACATTGCCTCGGCCAACGCCGCCCGCCAGAACTCCAATGTCGACGACGAGCACGATCCTGAAGGCGCCACTATCGCCTTCGAACTGTCCCAGGCCTCGGCACTGCTGGACCAAAGCAGGTCCGGCCTGACACAGGTCGAGGCCGCCCTGGAGCGGATCTCCGCAGGCACTTACGGTTCATGCTCCATCTGCGGGGAGCAAATCGGGGAGGGGCGGCTTGAGGCGCGGCCGTGGACGCCATTTTGCATCCGTCACGCGCGGGGCAAAGCCTGACGAAACACGGCCCGTCATCCTGTCCTGACGGCCTGTTCCGAAGATGGGGCCAGCACCGTACGCTAGGGCTGGGAGGTGATTGCCATGGAGGCAACCCAGGGAGACCGCATCATCATACACGGTAGGACGGTTGAATCGTCGGACCGGCATGGTGAGATTCTGGAAGTCCGCGGGCCCAACGGAACCCCGCCGTACCACGTCCGCTTTGACGACGGCCACGAGACGATTATGTATCCCGGCGGCGACTTCACTGTCGAGCACCGCCCCACATAGTCCCCTCCAGTGAGCGCATCCACGAGGCGGCCCGACAGGATCCTGATTGTCATTCTTTTCATCATCGCCGGCCTCGAACGGGTCGGGCCCTTTCGGGAACCCGGAGTACGAGACCGAGGATGTGTTTGATCTCGTCAAGGTCAACGGAAGATGGCTCGTGCAAACCGCCCCGTGGCGACTCGCCATCTGTCTGGTCTGGGCCGCTGTGTGGGGGTGGCAACGGTGGATGTGGCTGCATCCTGCCAAAGGGCCCGGCCGGCTCGCAGAGGTGCCCACCGTGGCGGGCTCGGTGTTCGGACTGCTGATCGGCGCCGGCGGGGCGGTCAGCGCTTTGGGGGCGCTGCTCGATTCCGGCCTTCAGGGATTCACTGGCACTCATTCGATCGGGGCGCCATGGTGGGCCGAGGGCGAGTATGTGCTGGTGGTCGTTGGCCGGAATGCCCTGATCGACGTCATTCCGCTGGCGGGCGATTCCCTGAAGGGAATGCCCCTGAAAGGAATGCCCCTGCCAGGAACTGCCGGGTCAGGAAACGGGCTGCTGTTTGATCGGTGAGCGGTCCTGACCGTATTCCGCGGTGACCAGGATAGGCAGGTGGTCGGACTTGCCGCGGGGCAGCGTCTCAACGCTTTCAATGTCCAGCCCCAGGGACGTCGCGAAGTCGAAGTGGCCTTTGAAGACCTTGTAGCGCGTATAGGTCCTGCGGTTACTGAGCGACAGGGCGTAACCCGAGTCCTTCATGTTGGCGTGCAGACTCTTGGTGAAGAAGGGGTAGTTGAAGTCCCCGACCATCAGCGTCATGAGCCCGCTGCCCATGCTCAGCAGCTCCGCGTGCGCGGCATGGATCTGCTTGCGGCGGAGCGAATTCGAGGCGGTCAGCGGCGCCGCGTGGAAGGAACCGATGACCAATTCGTGGTCCGTCTCGTTGTCCACCATTCGGGTGCCGATCAGACGCTCGTGGGCGGGCGCCATCACACGGTCGTGCATGGACTTCTTCAGGGCAAAGGTCTTGGTTTCCAGCGCCGTGAACCGTTCGGTGCGGTAGTAGATTGCCAAGCCGAGCCGGTTGCCCTTGGTGAAGTCGGCCAAGTGCAGGGGGCCGAGGGTGTCGGGCAGGTCGGCTGAATCGCACTCCTGCAGGCAAAGGGCATCGACCCCGAAGTTGCGGGCCAGATTGACCAGCTCGCCGCTCGCCTTGTGCTTGCGGAGGTTGTAGCTAATTACTCGCATCAGTGGAACACCTCTTCTGAGGGCTGCTAGAAGGACCAGTCTCCGAGTCTACCCAGAACATCATATGGAGAACGGGAGCTTTAAGCGCGCGCGTCCGGCGGCGCCGCGACCAGGCGGGACCAGCACCCAGCCGCGGCCGTCGTCGGTGTCGTTGTCCGATGTGGAGCCGTCCCCGCCCCCGAGTGGCCGGAGGATCCGGTGCCCCCGAAGCAGGGGGCCTGGGACATCTGCCCGGGGCGCGAAGCGATAGGGTGATTCGGGATGATCAATCAGAGCTTCGAAGGGGTCGACGTTGACTGCTGCACTGCCGGAACTCGCCGAGGGCGACTTCTATTACAAGGACTTGGGTGGGGGACGCTTCTGCTCAACCATCCATGCCCAGGGGGCCTGGAACGTGCACGAACAGCACATGGCGCCGGCCTCGGGATTGCTCGCCGACCGGCTGGAACGGCACGAGCCGCGCGCTGACATGCGCATGGCGCGCATCAGCTACGAGATCCTGGGCCTGATTCCCGGCGGCGGCTTCGACATCGTCACCACAACGCTCCGCCCCGGCCGGACCATCGAACTCCTGCAGGCAGAATTGGTGTCGGCCGGACGGGTGGCCATCCGGGCCACCGCGTGGCGGATGGTCACTTCCGATACCGCCGCCGTCGCCGCCTTCGAGGACACGGCTATCCCGTCCCCTGGCGACTGCAAGCCATACGACGGCGCCAGCGTCTGGCCCGGCGGGTACATCCGGTCGCTCGAGATGAGGGTAGCGGACGGTCACCGGCCAGGCTCGGGCAAGGTCTGGTTGCGCACCGACCACTCGCTGACGAACGCGGCGGACAGCACTGACATGGCACGGCTGATGGGCCTCGTGGACACGGCTAACGGCATTGCCGCCAGAGTGCCCCCTGGTAAGGACAGCTATGCGTTCCCCAACCTGGACCTGCAGATCCACATGTACCGCCGGCCGGAGGGCGAATGGCTGGGTCTGGACAACGCCGTGTCTTTTGGCACCGACGGGATCGGGCTCACGTCCACGGTGCTGCATGACCTGGCCGGGCCGTTCGGCCGCGCAGAGCAGATCCTGACGCTGCGGAAGAGCTAGGAGCCGCCGCCGGATCCGGTGAACCGGCCTAGTGGAACACCAGCCAGCCGGCCAGCGTGGCGAGCGCGGTCAGCACGGCGCCCCAGGCCAGGTCAACGAGAATCAGCTGGAGAGGCCACTTTTTGAGCGTCGCGGCGTTCGTCAGGTCATACGTCGCGTATGCGAACGCACCCAGCGCCGCCCCATAGCCGACGGCGGCCAGCCAGCCGCCGCCGTCGAGCGCTGGCCGCAGCGCGAAAAAGACGATCCCGGCGATGTAAATCAGGTAGAAAGCGACGGCGTACCCTAGATTGGGCCGATCGGCCAGCAGGTCGCCGATGTGGCTGCGGTAGAACGGGTTCATGAGCTTGAGCCATACGGCGTCGATCACGGCGAACGCACTTGCTACGACCAGAAATTGCACTATGACCATAAGGGAGCTTAGCAATATGCAGCAGGCTGGGGCCGGACCGCGGGCGCTGACCGTCGTTCGCCAGCACCACTCGCTGGGGGCAGCCAGGGACCTTGACTTCGGGATCGAGCTGCTGGGCCTGGCCAAGGCGGGCCGGATCGGGCCCACGCTCAGGCTCTACCGCCCCGCGCCGACGGTGGCCTTCGGGCAGCGCGACACCCGTCTCGCCGGCTTCGGAGCCGCCGCGCAGGCGTGCCGCGAGCAGGGCTTCGAGCCGCTGATCCGCAAAGCCGGCGGACGGGCCGCCGCGTACCACGAGGGCACCCTGATCGTTGACCATGTGGAACCCCACACTGATGCGATCGCCGGAGCCAAGGGCAGGTTCGCGTTCTTCGGCGAGATGCTGGCGCAGGCGCTCCGCAGCACCGGTGTGGATGCTGCCGTAGGCGAGATTCCGGGGGAGTACTGCCCGGGCGAATTCAGCGTCCACGGCACCGATCCGGAGGTTCCCTCGCATCAGGTCAAGCTCGTAGGAACCGCGCAGCGCGTCGTGTCCGGCGGGTGGCTGTTCAGCTCGGTCATCGTGGTGGAGAATTCGGCGCCGATCCGCAGCGTCCTTACAGCGAGCTATGCCGCCCTTGGTCTGGACTGGGATCCGGCGACGGCAGGCGCGGCGGACGACCTCGTGCCGCACCTGGACGTTCAGGCCATCGAGGACGCCGTGATCAGCACTTATGGCGGCTACGCAGCCCTCGCGCACGCGGACTTCAGCAGCCTGCAGGGTTAACGGCAGCCAGCCGGTGTATCGCCTATGCTCGATGGCGTGCTTTACGCGGGTTTCCCGCGTTGCCGGATTGGGGGGACTGGAATGGTTGAAACAGGGAAAAGAAGCTCAGATGTACCGGCCAAAAGGCTGGCGCTCGCCGTCGTGCTTGCCGGCGCACTTGCCGGCGGACTGACGGGGTGCGGCGCTCAGGCGGTGCGGGCGACGGACCCGGCGACGCCTGAGACGCAGGCGTCCGCGGCTGTCGTGAAGTCGGGTGCTCCCACTCCGAGGTCACTGAAGGGGCCCAAAGTGGCCGATTCGTTCGGAAACGTCGATTTCTACACGACGGCGGCGGGTGACACCCACGCGGCCCTGGCTGCCGCGTTTGGGATCTCGGAGGCCAAGATCGCCGCTTTTAACGGGCTCACTCCCGGGGCGCCGCTGGTACCCGGAACGAAACTGCGGCTGATTCCTCCTGCCGGCCCGATGGCCGCAGCCACCGGTACCGCGAGTGTCGATGCCGCCGGCATCCCCAGGACGTACATCGTGTCGGCCGACGACACGCTGGACGGCATCACGTACCGCTTCGGCATCACTGAGGAACAGCTGGCGGAGGCAAACAAGGTCCCGTTCGTCCACGAGCAGGGGAACGTATACTTCCTTCACCCGGGTCAGCAGATCGAGCTGCAGAAGAAGCCGGTGGACAGCCGATCCGGCACCGGAAAGACCGTCAACAACTCATTCGGCCGGGCCGACTTCTACACCACTGTGGACGGGGACTCCCTTGACAGCCTCGGCTACCGGTTCCGCTCCACCACCCGGCAGCTGCTGCTGTACAACCCCGGATTGAAGGCAGACCGGCCGATCCCCGCCGGAACCCGGGTGAGGCTAATGCCGGGAGACTTGAAGATCGAGGGCGCGCAGGGCACCGCTACTGCCAGCGCCGACGGCGTGCCTGTCACCTACACGATGGCGGCCGGGGACGTCGAGTGCCAGGTCGCGTTCCGCTTCAATCTGCGCCTCGATGAACTCGAATCCGCCAATCGGCCGCTGACGCCGGGAACGCGGACCTGGATTGAATTCACTGACCTGCCGTCCGGCGAGCTTAAACCCGGCCAGACCATCAGCCTCACCCTGGACCAGCCCATCACTAAGTGAGCGGGCAACCCTACGGAACGGCCAGGAACGCGGCCAGGATCACCATCAGGACGGCGATGGCGCCGTCGAGAACCCGCCAGGCTCCGGGGCGGGCAAAAACCGGGGCCAGGAACTTCGCACTGAAGCCCAGGAGGCTGAACCAGAGCGTGCTTCCCGCGATCGCTCCCCAGGCAAACGGCCAGCGGCCATCGGGGCCCCGGTCGGAAGCCAGGGAGCCCAGAAGCACCACGGTGTCCAGATACACGTGCGGGTTCAACCATGTCAGGGCGACGGCGGTACTCACCGTTGCTGCCAGCGTGCTGCGTGCGGATGGGGCGGCGGCCGTCATGACGCCAGGCTTCAGGGCGCGCCTGGCCGCGAAAAAAGCATAGGCGAGAAGAAAGGCGGCTCCGGCCCAGCGGACAATGGCCAGTGCCAGCGGTGCGGCCTGGATCAGCGCGCCCACGCCGGCCACGCCCGCAGCAATCAGGACCGCGTCGCTTGCGATGCAGACAGCCACGATGGGGACCATGTGCTCGCGGCGCAGTCCCTGGCGCAGGACGAAGGCGTTTTGCGCGCCAATGGCGACGATGAGGGACAGGCCGGCTCCAAAGCCGGTGGCAAGGGCAGCGAGAGTGTCAGGGATTTCCACCTGCCTGACTCTAGGTGCCACGGAATCATGAGTACAGCTAAACTTTCTTAACTCTATTAAGGAAAATTCAGGATGGATGCGACAACCGAACAGCTCAGAACGCTCGCGGCGGTGATCGACCACGGCACCTTCGACCGTGCCGCCGCGGCGCTGCATGTGACGTCGTCTGCCGTCAGCCAGAGGATCAAGGCACTGGAGCAGCAGACCGGACGCGTCCTGCTGCTCCGCACCAAGCCGGTCCGGCCCACGAAGTCCGGAAGCGTTGTGGTTCGGCTGGCCCGCCAGGTGGCTCTCCTCGAAAGTGAGGCCATGGATGAACTGGGGCTGGAGGGTGCCGGGGCGCGCCCGCGCATTCCGCTGGTCATCAACGCCGATTCGCTGGCTACGTGGGTTCTCCCGGCCCTGGCGCGAGTTGAACGGGCAAGTTTTGAGATCACCATCGACGATCAGGACCACTCCATCGACCGCCTCCGCGAAGGAACCTCGATGGCGGCCATCACTTCCAATCCGGAGCCGGTGCAGGGATGCACTGCCCGCCCGCTGGGCGTCATGCGCTACCGCCCTGTGGCCAGCGTCCCGTTTGCGGAACAGTGGCTGCCCGAGGGGTTTACCGACGAGGCCCTGTCCTCGGCGCCGGTGGTGGTTTTCGACCGCAAGGATGCCCTCCAGGACCGCTACCTTGAGCGCAGGCTGGGCTCAGGTGCCAAGTTCCCGCCCCGCCACTTCGTCCCCGCGTCCTCGGACTTCGTGCACGCGATTGAACTCGGGCTCGGCTGGGGCATGCTGCCCGACCTTCAGGCCATGCCACTTCTTGACGCCGGCACCCTCACCGTGTTGGATGCAAACGGGTATCTGGACGTACCGCTCTACTGGCAGCAGTGGTCCATCGAATCAACCACGCTCACCCGGATCGCCACGTCACTCGCAAAAGAGGCGGCCGCGCAACTGCGCTGACCGCCTCCCTCCCGTGCGCCAGGTTGAACCTGTGCGGCTGTTGACCTTATGCCGCGAGACGGCTCTTGACCTCGGCGGCCGACGGGTTCGTGGCGGCGGTGCCGTCCGGGAAAAGGACGGTGGGAACCGTGCGGTTGCCGCCGTTGATCTGCTCGACGAGTTCGGCCGTGCCGTCGACTTCTTCGATGTTGATCTCGGTATAGCCGATTCCCTGGGCATCGAGCTGCTTCTTGAGCCTGTTGCAGTAGCCGCACCAGGTGGTGGAAAACATGGTGATGGTGCCGTCTTCGGGAGTGAAGTCCACGGAGCTCTCCTCGTGTTTAGGTTTTATGCCGGTCAGTTTCGTTCCCGTCAACCGTAACCCGTGCGTCGGTATTCCCCCGCTTGTATTGCGATGGCATGCTGGTGCCATGTGTGGACGCTACGTGATGGCCAGGGCCGTCGGGGACCTGCTGGCAGAATTCGACGCCGAACTCGAAAATGAAATAGCCATCCCGCCGTCCTGGAACGTTGCCCCCACGGACGATGCCCCCATCGTCCTGGAACGCCTGATCGATGGCGGCACCACCCGCCAGCTGCACATCGCCCGCTGGGGCCTCGTGCCGTCCTGGGCGAAGGACCCGCGCATCGGGCCGAAGATGATCAACGCCCGGAGTGAGACCGTGCTGGAAAAGCCGGCGTTCCGCAAGGCCGTGCAGTCGCGGCGCTGCGCTGTGCCGGCGGACGGCTACTACGAATGGAAGCAGGGCGAGGGCCGCAGCAAGCAGCCCTACTACGTCCACCCCACCGAGGGCACCGGCATTGTCTTTGCCGGGCTGTACGAGTGGTGGAAGGATCCGTCCACGCCGCCGGGCGACCCGGCACGGTGGATGCTTTCGATGTCCATCATGACGGCGGATTCCCCGCCGGAGGGCGCTGAAGCCACGGTGTTCGGTGAACTCACGGCGCTCCACGACCGTGTCCCGCTGCCCATGAGCAGGGAAACGATGGCCGCCTGGCTCGACCCGCAGGTTGATGATGCCGCCGGGCTGGTGGACCTGGTCCGCTCCGGGGTGAAGGATGTCGCGTCCGGCTGGCGCGTGGATTCGGTGGGGAAAGCCGTGGGCAACGTCCGCAATAATTCGCCGGAACTCATCGAGCCAGTGGAGGCCCTCTTCTGACGCCGCATACTCCGCCGGCAGCCATCAGACGGTGACACGTCCGCCGTCGTCAACTGTCCAGGTGGGGTTGAAAGCAATCTCCCACCGGAAGCCGTCCGGATCGGCGACGTACCCCGTGTAGCCGCCCCACGGCTGGGTCTTGGGGCTGGCCACCACAGTGGCTCCGGCGGCTTGCGCCTGTGCCACCACCTGGTCGACTTCGTCTGCGCTTGCCACGTTGTGGCTGAGCGTAATGCAGGGGACGGCGGCCGGGACGGCGGCCGGGGCGTCGACGGCCGCCTCGGCCTGCATCTGCCCGGCGTCCCAGAGCGAGAGAATGAGGCCGTGGTTGACCTGGATGAACACCACCTCTGGAAACTCGCGGTGGACGGGCCAGCCAAGGCCGTCCACATAGAAGCGGCGGGAGGCGGCGACGCTTCGCACTCCCAGTGAAATAAAATCGACTCGGGGCTGCATGGTTCGATACTGTCATGGACATGCTCACAAATCACGGAGACGATAAGAACGCCAAGGCTGACAGGGAACAGCTCGCAGCTGTCCGGATCGCCGTGGACGAGGTTGATGACCAGATCGTCACGCTGATTGCGCGCCGCGAACGACTGATCAGGATCGCGGGAACGCTCAAGGGCGACGACGCGGAAGTCCGGGCCCCCGGACGGGTGGAGCACGTGATCGAACATGTCCGTGCCGCGGCCGAGAAAAAGGAAATTGACCCGGATATCGTGGAAAGCACCTACCGGGCCATGATCTCGAAGTTCATCGAGCTTGAGCTGCAAATCCACAAGGACAACAGCTAGAACTTTGCGAAGCGCCTAGAGCGCTTCGTCCACCGGCACTCCTGACTGGAATTCCCGGCCGTCGGCCTCGCTGAAGGCCGACATGAGGTGGCCTTTGCCCAGCCCGAGCACAGTGCTCATGGGGAAACTGCCGGTAATGGTGCTGCCGGAATGTTCGACGCTGTTGACGTCGAAGTTCTCCTCCGTGCCGTCATGGCTGAACGAGTAAATCGACACCGCCTCGCCGTTCATGAACTCAATTCCAAGCCTCCGTTGATGTGAGTAATCCGGAGTTGCAGCCACGAGCCCCACTACGAAGGCGCCCGATCCTGGAATGTTGCCGTCAATATCGAATTTGGCCACCAGGGTGGTGTCTTTGGCGGCGATGCTTACGTGCTTCAGGAGTGCGTCATTGGAACTCATGGCTCCATCCTGCCCCCTGAGCCGCCGTCCGTCCACACCTCATCTAGGTTTTGTCGGAGCCCCGGCGTAGACTGGTGTTATTCGAATACATATTCTAATAACCCTTATTTACCGCACATTCAGTTTGGCTTCCGGAGGCACCTATGGGCATGTTCAGCGAGTCCGTAGACGTCGTTTGTGGGGCGGAAGGCCAGCCGGTGGAGCTTCAATGGGGCGGCAGGACGTACACGGTAGGCGCTGAACCGGTGCGTTGGTATGAACGCCGCCAATGGTGGGCTGAGGAGCAGCGGGCCCCGCTGGGCAGCGGCCCGGGGCTCGTGGATCACGAGATCTGGCGCGTCCAGGTGGTCTCTGCGAAAACGCCTGCCAAAGCCACTCAGACACCGCCGGCTGATGAGCACCTGACACTTGATCTGGTAAGGCATACCGGCAGCGGACGGTGGAGGCTTCTCCGGATCCACGATGCACTCCGGCATAAAACAGCATGAGCTTCACCCACCTGCACGTTTCCACCGCCTTCAGCGCCCATTACGGGGTTTCGTGGCCTGATGACCTTGCCCAGTCGGCAGCAGCCGAAGGGGCAACAGCCCTTGCCTGCACTGACAGGGACGGACTGTACGGCACCATCAAGCACCTCAAGGCGTGCATGGGTGCCGGACTCGACCCAGTCGTCGGGGTGGACCTCGCCGTTTTCGACGACGACGGCGACCTCCGCACCCAGCTTGCCGGCCGCGTCGTGGTGCTTGCGCACGGCAATAACAACGGAGCAGGATACAAGGCGCTCTGCCGGCTGATTTCGGATGCGCACGCCCGCACCACTGGTAAAGCGGGGGGAGTCGTCCCAGTTGCCGTAACCCGGGCGGAACTGGCATCAAGGATCCTTGACCCGGAAACCCTGAAGCCGGTCCTCACCGTGCTGATTGGTCCGGATTCCGACGTCGGACGTGCCATGGGAGGACGGCGGTACCTCCGGCCGCGCACCCTGTTCAAGGGCTGGCTGGACACGATGCCAGCCGGAAGCCTCGCTGCCGAAGTTGTTTCCCATCTCAGCACCCCCGGCGAGCCGCTGAGTACTGCCCACGCAGTACGGATGCTCAGACTTGCCGAGGAGCACAGTGTTCCGGCTGTACTCACCAATGCTGTCCGCTATTGTGCCGAGGACGGGGCAGCTACGGCCGACGTTCTTGACTCCGCCCGGACTTTGAAGTCGCTGCCGGAACTTTCCGCCGCCCCTCTCCTGCAGCCAAACGGACAGGGCTGGCTGAAATCGCCGGCGCAGATGCTGCAGCTGGGTCGGGAAATTATTCACGCCGCCGGGTATGGGGCAGCGGATCTTCAAGTGCTGCTCGCTCAAACGGAGGCGCTCGCCGACCGCTGCAGGATAGATCCCGTTTCAGACATGGGCTGGAAGCAGCCGGTGGTTCCGGAAGCGTCAGTGATCGGCATAGAGGGTGATCCCCTCGCGGAGCTGGCGCTGAGGTGTGAGGCAGGTGTGGCACGCAGGTTCCCCGGGATTTCCGGCAAAGCGGAGGCTGCGATGCGCGCCCGCCTGGGTCATGAGCTGAAGATCATCTCCAATTTGGGCTTTGCCTCATATTTTCTGACCGTGGCTGAAGTGTCGCGGATGATCATTGATATGGGGGTGAGGGCCGCTGCCAGGGGGTCGGGAGCGTCCAGTCTGGTCAATTACCTGATCGATGTCAGCCAGGTGGATCCGCTGCAGCATGACCTCATCTTCGAACGCTTTCTGTCAGGAGACAGGTCCACCCTGCCGGACATCGACATCGACGTCGAAAGCGCCGAGAGGCACAATGTTTACCGGAAGATCTTTGACCGCTTCGGCGCTCAACGCGTCACCCTTATGAGCATGCAGAACGGGTACCGTGCGCGGGGTGCCGTCCGCGATGCCGGGATGGCCTTGGGAATGGATGATGGCGATGTCGGGGAGATCGCCAAGCAGCTGTGGCGCTTCTCTGCCCGGAAGTTCAGGGAAGCGCTTGAGGAAAAACCTGAGCTTCGTGAATTTGCTGGCCGGGTGGAGCAGCGGGACTTTTCCGGAAACCAGCAGCTGGACCTGCTCGTGGACCTGACCGAACGTCTGGACAGGCTTCCCCGTCACATCTCCATGCACCCCTGCGGGGTAATCCTTGGCGATGCGGGCCTGATGGACCGGACCCCTGTGCAGCCCAGCGGACTGGGGCTTCCAATGAGCCAGTTCGATAAGCACGACATGGACCCCATGGGCATGCTCAAACTTGATGTGCTGGGAGTCCGGATGCAAAGCGCCATGGCTTTCGCCGTCCGGGAGATCATCCGGATCCATCCTTCAAAGGGTGAAGTGGTGGCTGCCGGCGCCCATCCCGTGGGACCTGACGGCAACGGGCCCGATTACATCAGTGAGGACGGCCGCATTGAGCTCAACGCTGTGCCGCTGGATGATGAGCCTACATACGAACTAATCCGGAGCACCCATACTCTTGGCTGTTTCCAGATCGAATCGCCGGGCCAACGCGAACTCGTGGGTAAATTGGCCCCCCGGGAATTCAACGATCTCATCATCGATATCTCGCTGTTCCGTCCCGGGCCAATGAAATCGGACATGGTGCGGCCTTTTTTGGAACACCGGCATGGGTTCGCGCCGGAGGTCTACCCGCATCCGGACCTGAAACCTGTGCTGCAGGAAACTCACGGGGTGACCGTATTCCACGAGCAGATCCTCAAGACATTTGACGTCATGACGGGCTGCGGGCTTGCCAGGGCCGACGAATTCCGCCGCGCCCTCGGCAACGGGGAGCTTGAGCCGAAGGTTGAGGAGTTCTTCCGCCGGAAAGCGCGGGAAAACCATTACACCCCGGAAGTCGTGGACAAGGTTTGGGGAACCCTCAAGGCCTTCGGCAGCTTCGGGTTCTGCAAGGCCCACGGTGCGGCCTTTGCCGTGCCCACCTACC
Organism: Arthrobacter sp. Bi83; assembly: GCF_918698095.1. Taxonomy (GTDB): domain Bacteria; phylum Actinomycetota; class Actinomycetes; order Actinomycetales; family Micrococcaceae; genus Arthrobacter. Next base: position 50,441 of record NZ_CAKKLY010000012.1, on the reverse strand, counting down.
AGTCAGCCTGGCTGAAAGCCCATCATCCTGAGGCGTTCCTTGCCGGTCTCTGGGAGCACGACCCCGGCATGTACCCCAAGCGCCTGCTTGTCGCCGAGGCCCGCCGTCTGGGGATTCCAATTCTTCCGCTGGACATCAACCGCAGCCTGGCTGAGTACCGTGTGGAGCGGATCGAAGAGGGGCCGGACCGCGGGAAACTTGGCATCCGGCTGAGCCTGAACGGTATCTTCGGCCTCTCAGGAGCGGAGCTGAAACGAATCGTTGCCGGGCAGCCCTATGACTCCCTGGCTGATCTCAGGGCACGGTCAAGGCTGAGTAAACCGAGTATCAAGAGACTGGCACAGCTGGGTGCCTTCGATTCGCTGCACCGTGAATCCGGCGGTGCCGCCAACCGGGCTGACCTTGTCCAGCATCTTCAGAACCTGCAGAACCGGCAGCCCAGGAAAGGAATCGACGTTATTGATGGCCAACTGGCCCTGCCCCTTGGAGACGTTGAACTGAGGAATATCAAGGCTGAACTCCCACCTCCCACCATGATCGAAAACGTCAGGGCTGAGTTGGACCTGATGGCTGTTGATGTCAGCGAGCACCTGATGTCGAGCCACCGGCCTCTTCTGGACAGGCTGGGCGTCACCACCGCGGACAAACTCCTCGGGTTGAGGAACGGCACGGAGGTTCTGGTGGCCGGGGTAAGGATCGCCACCCAGACCCCGCCGATGCGCGGGGGCCGGCGGGTGGTGTTCATCAGTATCGATGACGGCACAGGGTGTGTGGACTCTGTGTTCTTCCACGAGGCCCAGGAGCAGGCGGGATCTCTGCTTTTCGGAACCCGGCTTCTGCTGGTCCGCGGAACAACACGCAGAACCGGCCCGCGGGGGATCAGCCTCAGTGCCAGCATGGCTTGGGATCTCAGCCGGATTGACACGCTGCCCTTCCCTGAGAATGCGCCCTTTCCTGGGGAGGAATCCCACCACCTGCATAAGCCGGACAGCGGGGAGCCTCATCCCGGCACCGTCATTCCGGACGAATTCCGGCTCCCCGGGCCACTCAGCGGAATCAGCAGGAACCTTGCCATCACCGGGCTGGGCAGCTGACCTGCCCGGTCCCGCCCCTTCCGTGCGCCGCTTTGGCTGGCCTCTGTCCTTGCAGATACCATGGACGAGGCTGGCTGTGGTCCCCGTATGCCACAAGCTACGAAGCCTTAACTTTGAATAGGAGACACCCGTGTCAGATGCCCAGCAGATCACCCTCATCGTCGATGGCGAAGAGATGAAGGTGACTACCGGGACCACCGGCGCGGAACTCTTCTTTGAGCGCCGTGACGTCGTTGTAGCCCGCGTTGATGGCGAGCTGAGGGACCTGGACCAGCCGCTTCCCGAAGGTGCCGAGATTGAAGGCGTCACCATCGATTCCCCGGACGGCCTCAACGTGCTGCGCCACTCCACCGCCCACGTCATGGCCCAGGCCGTGCAGCAGCTGCGTCCCGACGCCAAGCTCGGAATCGGCCCTTACATCACCGACGGTTTCTACTTCGACTTCGACGTCGCCGAGCCGTTCACCCCGGAAGACCTGAAGACTCTGGAAAAGATGATGCTCAAGATCGTCAACCAAAACCAGAAGTTCGTCCGGCGCGTCGTGTCCGAAGATGAAGCACGCGAAGCCATGAAGGATGAGCCCTACAAGCTCGAGCTGCTGGGCAAGAAAAACAACGCCGCCGAAGCCGGAGAGGGCGTCAATGTTGAGGTCGGCGCCGGCGATATCACCATTTACGACAACGTGGACCGCAAGAGCGGCGACAGCGTCTGGTGCGATCTGTGCCGCGGCCCGCATCTGCCCAACACCAAGCTGATCTCCAACGCCTTTGCCCTGACCCGTTCGTCGGCCGCCTATTGGCTGGGCAACCAGAACAACCAGCAGCTCCAGCGCATCTACGGCACCGCCTGGCCCACCAAGGACGCCCTCAAGGCCTACCAGGAGCGCATCGCCGAGGCCGAGCGCCGCGACCACCGCAAGCTTGGCGCCGAACTGGACCTGTTCTCTTTCCCCGATGAGTTGGGTTCCGGCCTGCCGGTCTTCCACCCCAAGGGAGGAATTATCCGCAAGGCCATGGAGGACTACTCCCGCCAGCGCCACGTGGACGCCGGCTACGACTTCGTGTACACCCCGCATATCACCAAGGGGCACCTTTACGAGGTCTCAGGCCACCTCGACTGGTACAAGGAAGGCATGTTCCCCGCGATGCACATCGATGCGGAACTGAACGAGGACGGCACCGTGCGCAAGCCCGGCCAGGACTACTACCTCAAGCCGATGAACTGCCCCATGCACAACCTCATCTTCCGTTCCCGCGGACGGTCCTACCGCGAACTGCCGCTGCGCCTCTTCGAATTCGGTTCTGTCTACCGCTACGAGAAGTCCGGCGTGGTCCACGGCCTGACCCGCGTGCGGGGCATGACACAGGATGACGCCCACATCTACTGCACCCGTGAGCAGATGAAGGACGAGCTCACCACCACGCTGAACTTTGTCCTCGGTCTGCTCAAGGACTATGGCCTGGACGACTTCTACCTGGAACTCTCCACCAAGAACGAAGACAAGTTCGTCGGCGAGGACGCCGCGTGGGAAGAGGCCACCCGCACCCTGGCTGAAGTCGCCGAAGCCTCGGGCCTGGACCTGGTTCCGGACCCGGGCGGAGCCGCGTTCTACGGTCCCAAGATTTCCGTTCAGGCGAAGGACGCGCTTGGCCGAACCTGGCAGATGTCCACCATCCAGCTGGACTTCAACCTTCCGGAACGCTTCGAGCTTGAGTTCCAGGCCGCCGACGGCACCCGGCAGCGCCCAGTCATGATCCACCGTGCCCTCTTCGGCTCGGTGGAGCGATTCATGGGTGTACTCACCGAGCACTACGCGGGAGCCTTCCCGGCCTGGCTTGCACCGGTCCAGGTGGTGGGCATTCCCGTCGCCGAGACCTTCAACGACTACATGTTCGACGTCGTGGACCAGCTGAAAGCCGCCGGCATCCGAGCCGAGGTCGATATCTCCTCCGACCGCTTCCCCAAGAAGATCCGTACAGCCAGCAAGGACAAGATCCCGTTTGTCCTGATCGCCGGCGGCGAGGACGCCGACGCAGGCGCTGTGTCCTTCCGTTTCCGTGATGGCAGCCAGGACAACGGCGTGCCGGTGGCCGAGGCTGTCCAGCGGATCGTGGACGCCGTCCGCAACCGGACCAGCTAGCCCGCGGCGGAAAGGCACACAGTGCAGGAGAACACAGGCGCAGGCTATCCGGGCGACGCCGAGGTGACGGACGACTTTGGCCTCGCCGGCGTTCCGGATGCCTTCCAGCGCCTGTGGACTCCGCACCGCATGGCGTACATCAAGGGTGGCCAGCACCAGTTCAAGAACCAGGACGACTGCCCCTTTTGTGTGGCCCCGGCACGCACCGATGAGGAATCCCTGATCGTGTACCGCGGCCGCACCAGCTACGTGGTGCTGAACCTCTTCCCGTACAACCCGGGCCACCTGCTGGTCTGCCCCTTCCGCCACGTTCCGGATTACACGGACCTGACCGTTGAGGAGACCGCCGAATTCGCCGACCTCACCCAGACCGCCATGCGCGTGCTGCGGAAGGTGGCGAACCCCGGCGGCTTCAACCTGGGCATGAACCAGGGGGTAGTGGGCGGCGCAGGCATCGCCGGGCACCTGCACCAGCACATCGTTCCGCGCTGGGGCGGGGACGGGAACTTCTTCCCGATCATTGCCCAGACCAAGGCCATCACCCAGACGCTCGATGAAGTCCGCCAGCAGGTTGCCGAGGCCTGGCCAGGGGAGACGCATGCTGAATAGGCATGCCCGCGGTTTCTTCACCGCGCTGTTCTCCCCGCTTGCCCGCTGGCTGCTCAAAATTGGCGTTTCGCCGGACGCCATCACCATCGTGGGAACGGCCGGTGTGGTGGTGGGCGCTCTAGTGTTCTACCCGCTGGGGCAGCTCTGGTGGGGGACGATCTTCATCACGGCCTTCATCTTCTCCGATGTCATCGACGGCATCATGGCGCGGATGCAGGACCGGGGTGGCCCTTGGGGGAATTTCCTCGACTCGACGCTGGACCGCGTGGCCGACGGGGCGCTCTTTGCCGGCCTCACCATATGGTTTTTCACCGGCGGCGGGGAGACGGCGATAGCCGTGGCCGCCGTCGTCTGCCTTGTCCTGGGCATGGTGGTGTCCTACGTCAGGGCCAAGGCGGAATCTCTCGGGTTCCAGGCGAACGTGGGCATCGCCGAACGAGCCGAGCGGCTGGTCTCCGTGCTTGTCGTCACCGGATTCACCGGCCTGGGGCTGCCGAGCATCGTGCTGTTCGTGACCCTCGTTCTGCTGGGCGTGGCGAGCCTCGCCACGGTGGTCCAGCGTGTGCTGGCAGTCCGGCGCCAGGCCTGCGAAGACACCCGGCCATCCTGATTAAGCCGGGCTGCCGCGGTGGGACTAGTATTAGGACTGCCTGGTCAATGGATCCGGTAATCCGGTGTGTGCGAATTACGGCATTGCCGTGCCACCTGCACTCCCGGCGAAGGTCATCTATCTACCCATAGGGGTTTTTGTGTCTACACCTGATGTAAGCAGCGAAGCCGGCTCGTCCGCCAACAGCGTCACGGGCAGCAACCGCGTCAAGCGCGGCATGGCAGAGATGCTCAAGGGCGGCGTCATCATGGACGTCGTCAACGTCGAACAGGCCCGCATCGCCGAAGACGCCGGTGCCGTTGCTGTCATGGCGCTTGAGCGCGTTCCGGCCGACATCCGCGCCCAGGGCGGCGTGTCCCGCATGTCCGATCCGGACATGATCGACAAGATCATCGACGCCGTCTCCGTCCCGGTCATGGCCAAGGCCCGCATCGGCCACTTCGTCGAGGCGCAGATCCTGCAGTCGCTCGGCGTGGACTACATCGACGAGTCCGAGGTCCTGACCCCGGCCGATTACACCAACCACATCGACAAGTGGAACTTCACCGTTCCCTTCGTCTGCGGCGCCACCAACCTCGGTGAGGCCCTGCGCCGCATCAACGAGGGCGCGGCCATGATCCGCTCCAAGGGCGAGGCCGGCACCGGAGATGTCTCCAACGCCACCACGCACATGCGCCAGATCCGCGCCGAGATCCTCAAGCTCGCCGCCCTCCCCGAGGACGAGCTGTACGTCGCGGCCAAGGAACTGCAGGCCCCGTACGAACTGGTCAAGGAAATCGCCACCACCGGCAAGCTCCCCGTGGTGCTGTTCACCGCTGGCGGCATTGCCACCCCGGCTGACGCCGCCATGATGATGCAGCTCGGCGCCGACGGCGTGTTCGTCGGATCCGGCATCTTCAAGTCCGGCAACCCCGCCCAGCGTGCGGCCGCCGTCGTACTGCTTTGCCCGTCGATTGGTCCGTAACTGCCCTTTAGAGCGTCGAAAAGGGCAGTTGCGGAGCAATCGATGTTCTTATTCCAGGCCGCGGCGCTTCAGGAGCGGCTCCAGGGCAGCGTCGCGGCCGCGGAGCGTGCGGAAGGACGCCAGCGGGTCCCTGCTGTTCCCGCGGGACAGGAGATCATTGCGGAAACGCTCGCCGTTGGCACGGGTGAGGCCACCATTTTCACTGAACCAGTCCACCGTTTCGGCGTCGAGCACCTCACTCCAGATGTACGAGTAGTAGCCGGCCGCGTAGCCGTCCCCAGCGAAGATGTGCTGGAAGTAGCCGGTCCGGTACCGGGGCGGAATGAGGGCGTGCGCGACTCCGGCTGCGGCCAGGGCCTTCGCCTCGAACTCCTGCGCGTCCTGCGGAACGCTGCCGGGATCCAGCACGTGCCAGGCCAGATCAAGCAGGGCGGCGCCGAGGTATTCCGTGGTGGCAAAGCCCTCGCCCCACAGCCGGGACTCATTCAGCCTGTCGATAATGTTCTGGGGAAGTGGATCTCCGGTGGCGTGATGGCGGGCGTAATTGGCCAGGACCTCGGGCCACATGATCCACATTTCGTTCACCTGGGACGGGTATTCCACGAAGTCACGGGGCACGTTGGTCCCTGAGAATCGCGGATAGGTGACACGGGAGAACAGCCCGTGCAGGGCGTGCCCGAATTCGTGGAAGGTGGTGCGGACTTCATCCAGCGTCAGCAGCGTGGGTTCCCCGGCAGGCGGTTTGGAGATGTTCAGGTTATTGATCACCACAGGTTTGGCGCCAAGGAGATCAGACTGCTCAACCAGTGAATTCATCCAGGCTCCGCCGCGCTTGGATTCCCTCGTGTAATAGTCGCCCAGGAAGAGTCCCAGTTCGGTGCCGTCCTCGTTGCGCACCTCCCAGACGCGGACGTCCGGGTGGTAGCCGGCGAGGTCTTTGCGTTCCTGGAAGGAGATGCCGTAAAGCGACGTCGCGGCAAAAAATACGCCGTCCACCAGGACCCGGTCCAGTTCGAAGTAGGGCCGGATGGCTTGCTCGTCCACGGAGTAGCGTTCCAGGCGCACCTTGGCGGAGTAATACGACCAGTCCCAGGCCTCCAGCGGGTGCCCGGCGCTCTCGGCCAGGGCGGCGGCTTCGGCGTCAGCGTTCCGGACGGCCGGCGGGGCCAGCCGGTTGAGCATGGTCCGCACCGCCTCGAAGTCCGGCGCGGTCTGCCGGTCCACCACGAGTTCGGCGTAGTTGGCGAAACCCAAAAGCTCAGCCTTCTCGGCACGCAGCTGCACCATGGACTTTACGAGGTCGAGGACGTCAAGGCTGCCTCCGCTGCTTCCCCGGGCTACGGAGGCCTCGTGCAGGCGGCGGCGGACCTCGCGGTTCTCCAGAGCTGCCAGGGCGGGCTGGTTGCTCGGCTGGATGAGGGTCAGGAGGAATTTGCCCTCGTGGCCCGCCACGCGGGCTGCTTCGGCGGCGCTGGCGACCTCATCCGCCGGCAGGCCGGCCAGGTCCCCGGCATCGTCCAGAAGCAGGGCTGCCGACTTCATCCCTTCCTTGACGCGCTGCCCGAATTCCGTGCCCAGCCGGGAAAGTTCCGCATTCAGTGACTTGAGCTTCTCCTGGCCGGCGTCGTCCAGCTGGATCCCGGACTGGCGGAATTCCTTGAGGTATTCCTCCACGAGCCGCGCCGACTCCGCGTCGAGGCCCTCCGTATCGATGTCGGCGAAGCGCTCATAGAGTCCGCGGTTGAGGTAGACGGCATCCTGGTGGGCGGCAAAGCGGGGAGAGAGCTCGGTTTCGAGGTCGCGGATGGCGTCCGAGGCGTCTGCCGATACCAGTGTGAAGAAGGACGCGGCAGCACGCTGGAGCAGGCCTCCCGACCGTTCCATGGCCACGGCGGTGTTTTCAAAGGTGGCCGGCGCGGCGTTGTCCACAATGGCCTGGATCTCAGCCAGGTGTTCGGCCAGACCGGCATCGACAGCTTCGGCGTAGTGGGCGTCTGTTATGTCCGCAAACGGCGGCAGCCCGAACGGCAGTTCACTCGGGCTCAGCAGTGGATTAGTCATGAAGCAACACTTTCATGCAGGAGACGCGTTCTCAATGGTGTCCACCGTGTTTTGAGTGCAGGTTCCGTCAGGGGCCCGCCGTAGGATTGCGGCCATGGGGAAAACAGGGAGCGTACTCTTCCGCCGGACGGCCCGTGCTGCCGCCGCGGCAGCACTTGTTGCATCACTGGCGTCCTGCGGCGTGATTGCCGAACAAGGCAGGCCTCAGGACACCAGGCAGGCCAGCCCCCCGGACACCGCCAGCGCGGCGCCGGGCAGTTCGGCCGCGTCCGCCGCCGCCCCTACGCCCAAACCGACCCCGACGCCGGGCGCCGGCCCGGCGTGCACCGCGATCCGCTGTACGTCCGTCCTGGTCACCGGCGACATGCTGGTCCATGCCCAGTTGTGGGAGCAGGCACGGCAGGACGCACTGGCAGCCGGCGCCAAGGGTCTTGACTTCGGTCCGCTGCTGGAGGGGCAGCGGCGGTATATCGACAAGAGCGATCTCGCCATCTGCCACCAGGAAACGCCTGTGGCGCTTCCGCAGGGACCGTTCTCCGCCTATCCCTCCTTCAACGTGCCGCCACAGATCATCGCCGCGTCTAAGGCGGTGGGCTACCGCGCGTGCACCACGGCCAGCAACCATACGATTGACCAGGGCACGGAGGGACTCGTGCGGACGCTGGACGTCCTCGACGCGTCGGGGCTCGAGCACACGGGGTCGTACCGGACGGCCGTGGAGTCCCAGGGCGTCCTCATCCTGCAGACGCCGGCCGCAAAGGTTGCCGTCATTGAGGCCGCCTATGGCCTGAACGGTCAGATCCCGGAGCAGGCCTGGCAGGTGGACATGCTCGACGCCCCGGCCATGATCGCGAAGGCGAAGAAGGCCAGAAAACTCGGCGCCGATATTGTGCTGGGCGTCATGCACGCTGGTGACGAGTATGCCAGCGCACCGAATGCGCAGCAGCAGGAGGTGGCGCACGCCCTGGTGGACAGCGGCCAGTTCACCATGGTCTACGGCCACCACACGCACTCGGTGTTGCCCATTGAGAAATACAAGGGCACCTGGATTGTATACGGCCTGGGCAACGGAGTGACGGAACTTTCGCCCACCTACGTGGTCAACAACGAGGGGCTGCTCGTGCGCGCCCAGTTCAGCCAGGACGCCACGGGAAAATGGACAGCCTCTGACCTGGGCTGGGCGCCGTCCGTCATTGTCAATGCTCCCTACCGCTGGTGTTCAGTGGCTTCGGACGCGCCGCAGGGCGTCTGTGCCAGCCCGGCGGCGGACGCCGAGACGCGGCAGCGGACCAAATCGGTGGTGGAGTCGATGGGTGCCGCCGCGGCGGGGGCCCACGAACTGCTCATCAGCAAGGGGCGCTGACCCGCTTGGACGGGCGCCCCGCCTAACGCGGACGGCGGATTGCGTGCTCGCGGGCAAGAACCGCATAGCGGTCATCCGGTCCGCCGGGCGTGAAGCTCCCATACTTGCGTTCGACGGCGGTCCGGATCAGGTAGTCAGCGATGGCCGGGTTCTTGGGGAGCAGCGATCCGTGAAGGTAGCTCGCCACGATGTTGCGGTAGCGGGCGCCCTCCTGCCCGTCTTTGCTGTTGTTGCCGGTTCCCTTGGGTACGGTGCCAAGCGGCGCCACGCCCGGGCCGAGAGTGGTCTGGCCGCTGTGGTTCTCATAGCCGAGAACCTCGCCGAACTCCGTCGTTGTGACCTTGACATTGCCGATCAGCCGTTCATCCGTGCCGTGCGTTTCCACGTCAAGGACACCGATGCCGGGAATGACCGACCCGGAACGTGTCTTGAAGAAGCGCCCGAACAGCTGGTACGTCCCGCAGATCAGCAGCATGGGCGTGTCGTCCTCCGCGAGGCCCCTGAGGGTTTCCGCGCGCGACTGCAGGTCGTCTTGAATGACCAACTGCCCGCTGTCCTGCCCGCCGCCGCCGACAATGAGGTCCACATCGTCAGGGAATTCGTCCCCCACGTTGTACTCAAGCAGTTCCGGAGTGTAGCCGTGCCATTTCAGCCGCTGTTGCAGGACCAGGGCATTGCCCCAGTCGCCGTAGATGTTCATGTCGCGGGGATACAGCTGCAGGACCCGGATGGTGCCTTTGCTGGCGTCCGCGGACGGGGTTGTCGGGGGAGCGTGTCCCGAATCGGCGGTCAAGAGACTACCTCCACTGTGGTGATTTTGGACAGTTCGCGGCGGATGGCGAGCATGGCAGTGTAGGTGCAGAAGACGCGCTTCGGCTTGCCTTGGGCGTTCCGGATGAAGTCGGCCAGCGCGGGGGCGATGTCCGTCTGCACTGCTCTGATGCTGACCTCGTCATACTGCAGCCGCAGTGCCATGTCGTAAGCGCGGGAGCCAGTCAGCTGGTCCACACCGTCCTCCCGCAGCGACTCAAAATCCACGTCCCACAGCCACGACATATCGCGGCCGTCCGCGTAGTTGTCGTTGATCGCGATCATGGTGGCGTAGCCGCCCGCCGGGAAGGACTGGAGGCCCAGCCGGAAACCGCTCGGGTTCTTGACCAGCACGAGGTCCAAGGGGAGGCCGTCCACGACGAGGCTCTCACCGCGGCCGAAGGCCGGCGCCACCTGGGACAGGGCCGTCAGCAGTGCGGCGTGGTCCGGCGCCGCCGAGCCCCCGCCGCAGATGCTGCGTGCCAGGGTCAGGGCCGCGGCCGCGTTGAAGATGTTGTAAACACCGCGGAGCTTCATCCCGGTGGTGACCGTGGCGCCGTCGTACTCAAAATCGGCGTTGTCCGCCCCCACCCGTCGAAGGACGACGTCGGCAGGTGGCTTTTGCGGCAGGGCCGCCGGTGCGGGGCTGCCGGGACCGGCGCGGAGTTCGTCGTCGTTGGGGAAGGTGCTGAGGAGGGAGTCGTCCAGTCCGAAGTAACGGACCTCGGGGCCGTCCAGGGTCGCGGCGATCCTGGCTACACGCGGATCCTCACGGTTCAGGACCACAGTCCCCGTGGTCTTGGAGGCGATGTGCTGAAGCAGTTGGGCGGTCTTATCGATTTCCCCGAAGCGGTCCAGCTGGTCGCGCAGCACGTTCAGCAGGAGGCTGAACCGCGGCGGAACCCGGTTGACGAAGTGCACGGCGTGGGCCTCGTCGAGCTCAAGCACGGCGATGTCCGCCTCGAGGCGGCCGCGCCAGTCCACCTCGCCCAGCAGTGCGGCGGCCACGCCTCTGGTGAAGTTGCTGCCGGTGCGGTTGGTGAAGACCCTCAGCCCCTGGCTTTCCAGCAGCTCCACCACCATTTTGGTGGTTGTTGTCTTGCCGTTGGTTCCGCTCACCACCGCCACGCCATGAGGGAGCGTGGACAGTGTTCGCTGCATGAAGCCTGGATCGATTTTTTCGACCACAAGCCCGGGAAGAGCGGAGCCTCCGCCCCTGAGCCGGGAAACCCGGCGGACGAGCTTGCCGAGCGGAACGCTGAAGGAAAACATGCTCTGTAATATATCCCAGCAGCGGCATGCAATGAGGCCAGGCAGGGCGGGCGGGGGCGTCGCCCGGCATCCGGGACACTATGATATTTGGATGACCAATCCCCTTTCTGCCGCGGTTCCCCGCGTTCCCCCGGGTGCCGGTTCTGGCTTGCGCATCGGCGTCCTGGCGCTCCAGGGCGATTTCCGCGAGCACCTTCGTGCCGTCGAAGCGGCCGGTGCCACCGGCGTCGGAGTCCGCCGGCCCGCGGAGCTTGACGGACTGGACGGGCTCATTATTCCCGGCGGCGAATCCACCGCCATCGACAAGCTTGCGCGGGCCTTCGAACTCGCCGAACCGCTCCGCAAGCACATTGCGGATGGCCTTCCGGTCTACGGGTCCTGTGCCGGAATGATCCTGCTCGCCGATGACATTGCCGACCCCGCCACCGATCTCGCCGGAAATCCCCAGCAGACCTTCGGCGGACTCGACATCACTGTGCGGCGCAACGCGTTCGGCCGCCAGCGCGAATCGTTCGAGACCGATCTGGATTTCAAGGGCCTGGACTTCAGCGCCACCGAAAATGGCGTGGCGCCCGTGCACGCAGTGTTCATCCGGGGACCGTGGGTGGAGCGCGTAGGACCCGGCGTCGACGTGCTGGCCCAGGTGGAGCCGGCGGATCCTGCCCACGCCTCTCACACAGCCGATCTGCAAGGGACAGCTAGAATTGTTGCAGTGCGTTCCGGCCATCTGCTGGCCACCTCCTTCCACCCGGAAGTGACGGGGGAGAAGCGCGTACATGAACTTTTTATCCGCATGATCAGAGGAGAAGCGTAAAGCATGTCAGGCCACTCCAAATGGGCAACGACCAAGCACAAGAAGGCCATCCTTGATAGCCGCCGGGCAAAGTCGTTCGCCAAGCTGATCAAGAACATCGAAGTCGCGGCACGCATGGGCGGCCCGGACCTGGCCGGCAACCCCAGCCTGGAACTGGCAGTAACGAAGGCGAAGAAGACCTCGGTCCCCGCCGACAATATCGACCGTGCCATCAAGCGCGGCGCAGGCCTCACCGGCGAAGTCGTGGACTACACGGAGATCATGTACGAGTGCCGAGGCCCGCAGGGTTCTGCGCTGCTGATCGAATGCCTCACGGACAACAAGAACCGTGCCGCGTCCGAGGTCCGGCTCGCCATTTCCCGCAACGGCGGCACCATCGCCGATCCCGGTTCTGTCAGTTACCTCTTTTCCCGCAAGGGCGTGGTGACCCTGCCCAAGAACGGCCTCGGCGAGGACGACGTTCTGATGGCCGTGCTGGACGCCGGTGCCGAGGAAGTCAAGGACAACGGTGAGACCTTTGAGATCCACTCGGAGCCGACAGACCTGCAGGCCATCCGTGACGCCCTCAAGGAAGCCGGCATCGAATACGACACCGATGAGGCAGAATTCGTTCCGTCCATGGAGGTGCCCCTCGACCTGGATGCGGCCAAGAAGTTCATGAAGCTGGTTGACGCCCTGGAAGAGCTTGACGACGTCCAGAACGTTTACAGCAACGCCGACCTCAGCGACGAAGTGCAGGCCGCACTGGAAGCCGAGTGACCCTTCGCGTCCTCGGCGTCGATCCGGGCCTCACACGGTGCGGCATCGGGGTGGTGGACGTCGAAAAGAACCGCCGCGCCACCATGGTGGCGGTGGGCGTGGTGGGGACGTCCCCAGAGGAGACGCTGGACCAGCGCCTCCTTGTCATCGCCCTCGCCATCGATGACTGGCTCGACCGGTACGAACCCCACGTGCTGGCGGTGGAGCGGGTCTTCTCCCAGCTCAACGTCAGCACGGTCATGGGCGTGGCCCAGGCCTCCGGCGTCGTGATTGCCGCGGCCGCCCGGAGGGGCATCCCGGTGGCGCTCCACACGCCGTCGGAAGTCAAAGCGGCGGTGACGGGCAGCGGAACGTCTAATAAGGATGCCGTCACCAAACTGGTGACCAAGATTCTGCGGCTGGACTCCCCGCCGCGTCCCGCCGACGCCGCCGATGCGCTTGCCCTCGCCATCACGCATGCGTGGCGGGCCGGCAGCGGGGCCACGGTTGCCACCACCGGCCCGGGCAGCCAGTCGCTGACTCCGGCCCAGCGCGCCTGGGCCGAGGCGGAGGCCAAGGCGCGCCGTGCGCGCTGATTGTCCGGGGCCCTTGCTAGGGTATTCGTAGATATGTTCGGATAGTCGGTCTTGGGCCGGCGGTAGTTCAGGAGCTCGGCCTTGATAAGTTTTCTCCGCGGAACCGTAGCGCACGTTGGCCTGTCCACCGCCGTGATCGATCTCAACGGCGCCGGCATGAGTGTCCACGCCACGCCGCAGACCCTCAGCAGGCTCCGCACGGGCGAGGAAGGGAAGCTCTTCACATCCCTGATCGTGCGGGAGGATTCCCTGACCCTGTTCGGCTTCGCCAGCGACGACGAACGCGAGGTCTTCGACGTCCTGCTCAGCGTCAGCGGCGTGGGTCCGCGCCTTGCCCTGGCGGTCCTTGCCGTCCATGACCCGGAAGCGATCCGGGTGGCTGCACACACCGGTGACAGCAAGACATTCACCAAGGTTCCAGGCATCGGCCCGAAGGTTGCCGGCCGCATCGTGCTGGAACTGGCCGGAAAGCTCGTGCCCCACGGCACGGCGCCGAGTTCGGCCCCGTCGCCGTCCGGCGAGTCGGTCTGGAAGCCGCAGGTGGTCGCTGCCATGACCAGCCTCGGCTGGTCCGAAAAGGACGCCACTGGCAGCATCGACAAGGCGCTGGCCGATGCACCTGACCTGGCAGACCAGGGCAACGTGGCCGAGATCCTGCGGACCACCCTGCGCTGGCTTGGCCAGGACGGCGCCCGCGCCGGCAACAGGGTAGGCAGCCGTGGCTGAACCGTCCCTCGTGGCCGGGGGAGAGGAACCCGAGGAAAGAGTTATCGAGGCCGCCCTGCGGCCCAAGAACCTGCACGACTTCGTGGGCCAGCACCGGGTCCGCAAGCAGCTCTCCCTCGTGCTGCAGGCGTCCCGCATGCGGGGCCGCAGCGCCGACCACGTGCTTTTCTCCGGTCCGCCGGGTCTGGGCAAAACCACCCTGGCCATGATTGTCGCCGCGGAAATGAATGCCCCTCTGCGGATCAGCAGCGGCCCCGCCATCCAGCACGCCGGCGACCTTGCTGCCATCCTTTCTTCCCTCTCCGAGGGCGAGGTCCTCTTCCTGGATGAAATCCACCGGATGTCCCGGCCTGCGGAGGAAATGCTCTACATGGCCATGGAGGACTTCCGCGTAGACATTGTGGTGGGCAAGGGGGCCGGTGCGACGGCCATCCCGCTGGAGCTGCCGGCCTTCACCCTGGTCGGTGCCACCACCCGCGCCGGGCTGCTGCCGGGGCCGCTGCGCGACAGGTTCGGGTTCACGGGGCACCTGGAGTTCTATTCCGTCGAAGAGCTCGAGCTCGTGCTGCGCAGATCGGCCGGACTCCTCGACCTCAAGGTGAACTCCGCGGGCTTCAGCGAAATCGCGGGCAGATCACGGGGTACTCCGCGCATAGCCAACCGGCTGCTGCGCCGTGTCAGGGACTGGGCACTCGTCCACGGGATCGAACAGATTGACGCCCGGTCGGCGTCCGCCGCCCTGGACATGTACGAGGTGGACAAACGCGGGCTGGACCGCCTGGACCGGGCGGTCCTGGAGGCGCTCATCACCAAGTTCGGCGGCGGGCCCGTCGGCCTGTCGACTCTGGCCATCGCCGTGGGGGAAGAACCGGAGACTGTCGAGACTGTGGCGGAACCGTATCTGGTCCGCGAGGGACTGCTGGGGCGCACGCCCCGGGGCCGTATTGCCATGGCCCCGGCTTGGACCCATCTGGGCTTCGCCGTTCCCGCCGGCGTGTTCGGGCAGGAGACCCTGGACCTGTTCGACGACGGTGCGGCTGATGAACAAACAGCGTCCGAACGGGTTTCCAGCACGCAATAGCAGCGTCCTTCCAGCTTTCCCTCTAGACTGGAATGACGCTCGGCACGTCCGTGTCTTTGTTTTCGTGTCTTGTTTACGTGGTTGGCCCCAACAGGCCGCCGCTGCCGGCCATTGAGTTGGCCCGAGAACGCGGTGCGGGACGGACGCTGCCGTCAACCAGCTATGCAAGTACAGAACGGAACTACCCTGTGTTCGGACATATTTCTGCCCAGACCCAGCCGCAGGCAGGCGGCGGCATCGACATCATGACCATCCTGCTGTTCGTCATGCTCGGCCTCTTCATCTTCATGATGTTCCGCCGCAACAAGAAGACACAGCAGCAGCAGGCCACGCTCCAGTCGCAGTTTGCGCCGGGCATCGAGGTCATGACGAGTTTCGGCCTCTACGGCCGCATCGTGTCGATCGACGACGAAAACAACAAGGTTCTTCTCGAACTGTCACCGGGCAACGTGGCCACTGTCCACCGCCAGTCCGTCACCAAGATCGTCGAGCCCGCTGCCGAGACGCAGGCAGTTCCCGACGACGCGTCGTCCCTCACCGCCGATGATGACGGAAGCGCTGCGGCCGTCAACGAAACCCCGGACGAGACCCTGAAGCGCCTCAACGATGAGGGTAAAAAGGACATTTAGTCCGCCGCCGCGTTCTGTCCCGCTAAGTACCAAATCTACGGCTGCGGGCGGCCGCCGGAGCGTGTCTGACCCGCACCGTCGGCTCCTCCGTAATTAATAGAAAGATCGACAATGGCACGAACTGGCCGCAAGAAACCATCCCTCCGGGTGCTGGTCTGGCTTGGCGTAATCCTGGCTGTCCTGACGGCCGTCCTTGCGGGCGGCACCATGGCCGGAAAGGCAAGCTGGGCACCCAAGCTCGCGCTAGACCTTGAAGGCGGTACCCAGATGATCCTGGCGCCCAAGGTCGAGGGCGGTTCGGACATCAACGAGGAGCAGCTCAACCAGGCCGTGGCGATCATCCGTCAGCGCGTGGACGGCTCGGGCGTGGCGGAAGCTGAAATCAGCACCCAGTCCGGCCGCAACGTGGTGGTCAGCCTCCCGGGAACCCCTTCCGCAGAGACCCGTGCCCTGATTCAGGCTTCCGCGGACATGAACTTCCGCCCCGTTCTGGTAACGGGCCCCGGCGCGGCGGTTCCCGCAGCGCAGCGCACCCCGGCGGCAAAACTGCCAAAGCCCACAGCGAAGCCGCAGAACGGCAGTGACTCCAACTGGATTACGGCCGACGTCCAGAAGCAGTTCGAGGCACTCGACTGTGCCAAGCCGGAGCAGGACAAGCAGCAGCGCTCCGATCCCGCCAAGCCGCTGGTGACCTGCGAGCCTGCCACCGATCAGACCCCCGCGATCAAATACATCCTGGGCCCCGTGGAGGTCAAGGGCGTGGAGATCCAGGGGTCCACTTTCCAGCTCCAGCAGGGCGCGCAGGGTGCCGTCACCAATGAGTGGGCCGTTAATATCCAGTTCAACGGCGAGGGCACGGCCAAGTTCAAGAAGGTCACCGAGCGCCTGAACCAGTTCTATGTGACGGCCGGCGGGGAAACCGGCTCGGACCCGAAATCGCAGTTCGCCATCGTCCTGGACGACCAGGTCATCTCCGCGCCGCGGTCGCAGGCGGTCATCACCGACGGCCGTCCGCAGATTACCGGCGGATTCACCGAGAAGTCAGCCAAGGCGCTGTCCGACCAGCTGCGCTTCGGTGCCCTGCCGATCAGCTTCGACATCCAGAGCGAGCAGCAGATCTCGGCGACTCTCGGCGGCGAGCAGCTACGCATGGGTCTGCTGGCCGGCCTGATCGGGCTCCTGCTCGTGGTCGTCTACTCCCTGTTCCAGTACCGCGCCCTCGGATTTGTCACCATCGCCTCCCTTGTGGTGGCAGGTGCCCTGACATACCTGGCCATTGCCATCCTCGGCTGGACCGAAAACTACCGGCTGTCCCTCGCCGGTGTGGCCGGCATCATCGTGTCCATCGGCCAGACCGCGGACTCGTTCATTGTCTACTTCGAGCGCATCCGCGATGAGCTGCGTGAAGGCCGCGGCCTCGTTTCCGCCGTGGAAAACGGCTGGAAGCGGGCCAAGCGCACAGTCCTTGCCTCCAAGGCTGTCAACCTCCTGGCGGCGCTCGTGCTGTACTTCGTGGCCGTGGGCAACGTCCGGGGCTTTGCGTTCACCCTTGGCCTGACAGCCATCGCTGACCTCATCGTCGTGTTCATGTTCACGCACCCGACGCTGCAGCAGCTGGCTCGCACGCGGTTCTTCGGCGAAGGCCACAAGTTCTCCGGCCTTGACCCTGAGCGTCTCGGCGCGGTTCCGCTGTACCGGGGCGCCGGCAGGATCCGGACGCCGGACGACAAGCCGTCTGTGGTACGGGCTAAGAACACGGGCGCAGCCGCTGAGGCGGAACGCCGGATGACCATCGCTGAACGCCGCCGCGCTGAGCAGCAGGACCAGCTTGCGGGTTCCTCCAAGGGCCCGGCCAAGGAAGGCAAGTAATGTCCAGTTTCGCCAAATTCGGTAATGAGCTCTACACGGGCAAGCGTTCCTACAACTTTGTCGGTTCCAAGAAGATCTGGTTCCTGATTGCCGCCGCCGCCGTTGCACTGTCCATTCTGATCCCGGTCGCCAAGGGCGGGTTCAACCTGGGTATTGAATTCCGCGGCGGCTCGGAATTCACCGTGTCCAACGTCAAGACCACTGATGCGACGCTGGGCGAAAAAGCGGTGCACGATGTTGTGGCGGGAAGCGTCCCCAGGGTGGCGAACGTCGCCGGCAACACGATGCGGATCCAGACGGACAAGCTCACCGACGATGAAACCATCAAGATCAAGCAGGGCTTGACCTCGGCGTACGGCGTCACGGACAACGAGGTGACGTCCACGTTCGTGGGTCCCACATGGGGTGCTGACGTCACAAAGCAGGCCCTGATTGGCCTCGTGGTGTTCGTGGCCCTCGCCACCATCCTGATGGCCCTGTACTTCAGGACCTGGAAGATGTCGCTCTCGGCAATCTCGGGCATGCTCGTGACCATGTTCATCACGGCCGGCGTCTATGCCCTGAGTGACTTCGAGGTCACACCCTCGGCAATCATCGGCTTCTTGACGGTGCTCAGCTACTCGCTCTACGACACTGTGGTGGTGTTCGACAAGATCCGCGAGAACACGGCGGACCTCGAGTCTTCCACCCGACGGACGTTTGCCGAAGAGGTTAACCTGGCGGTCAACCAGACCCTGGTGCGGTCCATCAACACCATGATGGTGGCCATCCTGCCCGTGGGTGCGATCCTGTTCATCGGTGCCGGACTGCTCGGTGCCGGAACTCTCCGTGACCTGTCGCTGGCACTGTTCGTCGGGATCCTCATCGGCACGGCCGCAACGATCTTCATCGCCGCGCCGATGTATGCCTTGCTGCGCCAGAAAGAACCTTTGCTCGTCAAGCAGGCCCAACGGGTGGAGCACCGGCGCGCAGACAGTGCCGCCAAGGTCACCGCCGAGCCAGCCAAGGCGTAGCAGCGATAGCTGAAGGCCGGATGCCGTCATGATGACGGCGTCCGGCCTTTTTGCGTCGGGTCCCGGCCCTGGGAAGCGTCCCGGTTATTGAGGAGGCCCGCGGCGGGAATAGACTGGAATAATTAAATGGGTCGTGAGGGGTGCTTCATTGGAAGAACGTTCGACGTCGGCGCCAGAGGCTGCCGGGGATAACGGTCCGGGCCAGGGCCCGCCGACTGGTCTGGTGGCTGCCGGACGTCCCGGTCCGGGTGTTCCGGTGGACAACTCGGGCGTGCGCCCCACATTTCCTGGCCGCCGTGAACGTACCCGGTCCCGGCTCGCGAGGCTGACTGGCCGGAGCACTGCGACGTATTCGCCCATCCTGGAGCCCCTGCTCCGGACAGTCCGGGCTAACAACCCCAAAGAGGACTTTGACCTCATCCAGCGCGCCTTCGTGGTCGCGGAGCAGAGCCACCGGGGACAGAAGCGCAAGAGCGGCGATCCCTACATCACGCACCCGGTAGCCGTGGCCACCATCCTCGCGGAACTCGGGCTTAGCGGCACCACGCTGGCGGCTGCACTGCTCCACGACACCGTGGAAGACACGCCTTACACCCTCGCCGACCTGAAGGCAGACTTCGGCCCAGAAGTGGCCATGCTGGTGGACGGCGTGACCAAGCTGGACAAGGTCAGCTTCGGCGAGGCCGCGCAGTCGGAGACGGTCCGCAAGATGGTCGTGGCGATGGCCAAGGACATCCGGGTCCTCATGATCAAGCTTGCGGACAGGCTGCACAACGCGCGGACGTGGCGCTTCGTCTCCGCGGAATCCTCGGCGCGCAAGGCCCGCGAAACACTGGAAATCTTCGCGCCGCTGGCGCATCGCCTCGGCATGAACACCATCAAGTGGGAACTCGAGGACCTATCCTTCGCCGCGCTGTACCCCAAGGTGTACGAGGAAATCGTGCGCATGGTGGGTGACCGGACGCCTGAGCGCGAGAAGAGCCTCAGCGTCATTCGGAACCAGATTGCCGACGATCTTCGCACGGCCAAGATCAAGGCGACCATTACCGGCCGGCCCAAACACTACTACTCGATTTACCAAAAGATGATTGTCCGCGACAAGGACTTCGACGACATCAACGACCTCATGGGTGTCCGCGTGCTGGTGGACTCCGTCCGGGACTGCTACGCGGCGCTGGGGACCCTGCATTCGCGGTGGAACCCGCTGCCCGGGCGGTTCAAGGACTACATCGCCATGCCCAAGTTCAACATGTACCAGTCGCTGCACACGACAGTGATCGGCCCGGGCGGCAAGCCCGTCGAGATTCAGATCCGCACGCACGAGATGCACCGGCGCGCCGAGTACGGTGTGGCGGCGCACTGGAAGTACAAGGACCAGCCGAACCGCACCGCCACCGGGCCAGGCAGTCCCCGCGACGGCGACATGGGCTGGCTCCGTTCACTGGTGGACTGGCAGCAGGAAACGTCCGACCCCGGTGAATTCCTGGATTCGCTCCGCTTCGAAATCAACGCCCGGGAAGTCTTCGTGTTCACGCCCAAGGGCGAGGTCATGGCGCTCCCGGCAGGATCCACGCCCGTGGACTTTGCCTATGCGGTGCACACCGAGGTGGGCCACCGGACCATCGGGGCCAGAGTCAACGGAAAACTGGTGCCGCTCAACAGCGAGCTCAACCACGGCGACTGGGTGGAGATCTTCACCTCGAAGGCCGAAGGGGCAGGACCCAGCCAGGACTGGCAGCATTTCGTCAAAAGCGCCCGCGCACGGAACAAGATCCGCCAGTGGTTCAGCAAGGAGCGTCGCGAGGAGGCCATTGACCGCGGCAAGGAACTGCTGACACGCGCCATGCGGAAGCAAAACCTGCCGCTGCAGCGCCTCATGACCCATGATGCCCTCGCGGCTGTGGCCGAGGATTTCAAATATGTGGACATCTCCGGGCTGTACGCGGGCGTGGGAGACGGGCACACCTCGGCGCAGTCCGTCATGGAAAAGCTCATCGAGAGCCTCGGCGGGAACGAAACCCCGGACGACGACCTCACCGAGGTCAGCATTCCCACGCAGGTCAGCAAGGCCCGCTTCTCGGACTCCGGTGTGGTGGTCCGCGGTGTGGGGGACGTGTGGGTCAAGCTGGCCCGCTGTTGCACCCCCGTGCCGCCGGACCCCATCCTCGGGTTCGTCACGCGCGGTTCGGGTGTTTCCGTGCACCGGACGGACTGTACCAACATCTCCGACCTCAAGGACCAGCCCGACAGGATTGTGGACGTTGACTGGGCTCCGACCCAGTCGAGCGTTTTCCTCGTGGAAATCCAGGTGGAGGCACTGGACCGGAAGTCGCTCCTGTCCGACGTCACCCGCATTCTGTCCGAGAATCACGTGAACATCCTCGCCGCGAGCGTCCACACGTCAACCGACCGTGTGGCCATCTCAAAGTTTGCCTTCGAGATGGGCGACCCCAAGTACCTGAGCCACGTCCTGAGCGCCGTCCGGAGGATCGACGGCGTCTTCGATGTCTATCGGACCACGGGTAACCGCCGGCGAAGCTAGGGCGAGCTTTTCCAGCGCTGCCTTCTTGTGGGGCAATCTGGGCGTCGCCTCCACGGCCAGGCAGAGGAGCCGGAGCCGGACATCGAGCTCGGGCCGCTCCAGCAGCTGGCGCAGCGCGGGGACCGCGCGCTCGGCGTCGACATGCAATGCGACGTCCAGCGCGGTGCGCAGCGGGCTTGAAACCATCAGGCCACCCAGGCTGACCACGTCGAAGGGGCCGAGCCGGACCTCGTGGAGAGTGCAGCCGCGGGTGGACCGCAGGCTGGAGATCCGACGTTTGGCATCCACCAGGAGGGCCAAGCGGTCCGGTTCACGGGCGCAGCCGTAGATCCAGGCGGCTGTCATCCGTCCTGCGACCACACGCTGCCGGATGGCTGGCGGCACGGCCAACGCAGCGGCTCGCGCGCGCAGCTGCGGCGAAGAGGGTGCTCCCGGCAGCGTATAGCCATGCTGGTACAGGTGGGTCAGTACGCCGTCGGCGGCCATGGACTGCAACTCGGGCCAGGAAAACAGCTGTCCCGGCGCATAGAGGTCCAGCAGGTGTGCGGGGGAGTGCTGGCCGGGCCCCGCGACGGGCCGACGCGATATCGGGGTCATCCAGCAATCCTGCCGGAATGGCCCGGAACGAGGACAGGCCCCGACCCGGCTATGTGGATAACCGGGGCGGGGCCTGCAAAAAACTGACTAGGAAAGCTCGCTGGCCGACCGCTGGATCTGGTCGAGCCAGGCCTGGCGGGCGTCGAGGGCTTCCTGGGCGGCTTTGATCTTGCGCTGGTCGCCTACCTTCTCTGCCTTCACCAGGTCGTCCTTGAGTCCGGCGATTGCCGACTCTAGCTGGCTCAGCGCGCTGTTCGTGCGTGCCTTGGTTTCGGGGTTAGAACGCTGCCAGTTTTCGTCCTCGGCCTGGCGGACGGCATCCTCAATCCGGCGCAGACCGGCTTCGATGCGTCCCATGTCCGCGCGGGGCACCTTTCCGGCATCCTCCCAGCGGTCGCGGATGGACTGGAGAGCCTTCTTGGCGGCGCCCAGGTCCTTGACGGGAAGAATAGTGTTGGCCTCCTCGAGGAGGGCTTCCTTCACCTTCAGGTTTGCGGCGTATTCCTGGTCAATCTCATCGTTAGCAGCCTGGCGGTTGGTAAAGAAAACATCCTGGGCGGCGCGGAAGCGGGCCCAGAGAGCGTCGTCGTCTTTGCGGCTGGCGCGTGGTGATGCCTTCCACTCGTCCATGAGGCGGCGGTATTCGCCGGCGGCGAATCCCCAGTCGGTGGACGAGGACAGCGCTTCCGCCTCGGTGATTAGCTTTTCCTTGGCGGACTTGGCGGCCGAGTTGTTGCTGTCCAGCTGGGAGAAGTAGGCACGGCGGTGACGGTCAAAAACCGTCCGGGCAGCCCGGAACCGCTTCCAGAGTGCGTCCTCATTGCTCCGGCCCAGCCTGATGCCGCTCTTCTGCGCTGTCTTCCAGCTTTCGAACAGCTCGTTCATCCTGGCGCTGGAAGTCTTCCACTGGATCTGCGCCGGATCGGTTCCCGAAATGGCTTCGGCCTCGGCGACGATGGCCTCCCGGGCGGCAAGCTCGGCTGCCCGGACGGCGTCATGCTGGGCTTTTTCGGTCTTTTCGAGTTCGGTGATCTGCGTGGACAGCGTGTCCAGACGGCCTTCGGCGGCGCGGATGTCTCCCACCATGTTCCGCTCAGCGAGCTGCTCGCGCAGGTGCGTAACGGTCTTCTGCATGTCCGTAGTGGGCGCCTTGGAGGCAACCCGCTGTTCCAGCAGGACAATCTGGGCCACGATGTCGTCATACTTGCGGGCGAAGTAGGCGAGGGCCTCGTCGTTGCTGACATCGGGGTACTGACCAACAGGGTGTTCCTCGCCGTCGATGGTCAGGAAGACGTGACCGTCCCCTTCCACCCGGCCCCAGCGGGCTGCTTCCGCGAGCGATGTGGCGGAAGGCGCGGCAACAGGCACCACGTTGGCTGCGGGGCCTGCCTTGGGGCGTGCAGCGAATGCTGCAGGTGACGGCGCCGGACGGGGAGCCGGCACGGGATGCGGAGCAGGAGCGCTTGCCTCAGTTTCGACGGGCTGCTCAGCTTCTGGCTGCTCAGACGGGGTTTCCTCCGCTGCGGGCTGCTCAGTTGCGGTTTCCTCGGCCGCCTCAGCAGCCGCCTCTTCAGCAGGTGCTTCCTCGGCCGGAGCCCCCTCCGTCTCTGCGCTCTCCGGCTGTGCTTCTTCTGCCTGGGTACCTTCGGCAGCTGCCTCCGCGGGCTCGGCCGGAGGGGCCGGAACCTCGATCAGGTCTGCTGCTGCTGTTTCGTCGGATTTCTGACTGTCTGTCACCGCTAAAAGTCTTTCGCTTGGAGGAAAATACTCTCGTAATACACCGTTGGCCGCCTGGGACGCGGGCTTCTTACTTCAGAGAGAACGAGTCTATCGTGACTGGTTCCGCAGGCGCGCCGTCGGTGGCGTTTTCGCCCTTCTTAAGACCCGCGGCCGCAATCTTCGTGACTACATCCAGCCCCGAGGTCACTTTGCCCACCACCGTATAACCGCCGGCGGCGTCGGCTGGAATTACCGTGTCCTTGTACACGATGAAGAACTGGGTGCCGTTGCCGTAGGCATTTCCGGCGGTGCGGGCCACCGCGATGGTGCCGGCCGGGTATTTGTTGTCCGCCGGAGTGTTTTCCAGCGGACCCCAGGTATAGGCCGGGTCACCCTGCCCGTTTCCGGTCTTGGAGCCGCACTGCAGGACGCCAAAGTTGTCCGCGATGGTGAGGCGGTGGCAGCTGACGCCCTGGTAGTAGCCCGAGCCGGCAAGGGACTTGAAGACGGCGGCGGCCTGCGGCGCCTTGGTACCGTCCAGCTGGACGCCCAGGCTTCCGCGGCTGAGTTTCAGCGCGCCAGTGAACACCTTGCCCGCGGCCGATTCCGGCTTGGGGATGTTGGGGGCGTTGGTGGCCGCGGCGGACGTCGAAGCTGAGGGGGAGTTCAGCCCTGCTTCCGCGGCCGCGAACTCTTCTTCGGTCGGGTTTGCGGAAAAAACCGCCATTTGAAGCACGACGGCGAGTATCACCGCCGCCGCTCCGGCGCCGCCCGCAATCAGGTTGTCCCGCCTTCGCCGCTTCTCCTGGTCCCGTCGAAGCTCGCGCTTGGCTTCCATCTGCTGGATGCGCCGCTTGGCTTCACGCGTTTCGCGTGGACTGGCCGCCACAGGTCCTCCTCGTTGATCGGGCTGCCGGCCAGGGCCGCCCGATTAAGGCATCCCCGGCTGCAACTGCACAGCGGCAGAGCATACGGTCCGGCGGCCGCATTAGAGATGCCGGCGCCGAAAGCATAAACTGACTGCCGCACATAGTTTATGCATGACAGCTTGGACTCCCGCCCTTGCCGCCGCTTTTTGATCCAAATGGCGACGTGGAATACTGCGCAGCGGACTCCGGTCGTCGGTTACCTGAGGAGAAACTCCACCATGGCACGCACAGCCTCCCTGTCCGGATTCCCCGAGTGGCTTCCCGAGGAACGGCTGGTGGAGCAGCATGTCCTGGACACCCTGCGGCGTACCTTTGAACTCCATGGCTTTTCCTCCATTGAGACGCGCGCGGTTGAAACCGTGGGCCAGTTGCTGCGCAAAGGCGACATCGACAAAGAGGTATACGGGCTCAGCCGGCTTCAGGACGACGAAGGCGAAGAAGGCAAAGGCAAGCACGATCCCCACGCACTTGCCCTGCACTTTGACCTGACGGTTCCGTTTGCGCGCTACGTCGTGGAGAACGCCGGCTATCTCGCGTTCCCGTTCCGGCGCTACCAGATCCAGAAGGTATGGCGTGGTGAGCGCCCGCAGGAGGGCCGCGCGCGCGAATTCACCCAGGCAGACATCGACGTGGTGGGGGACGGCGACCTGCCCTTCCGTTATGACGTCGAAATCGCGCTGGTCATCGCCGAGGCGCTGGGCGCCCTCCCCATTCCGGACTTCCGCCTCCGCATTAACAACAGGAAACTTGCCGAAGGTTTCTACCGCGGCGTCGGCCTGGCGGACACGGCCGGCGTGCTCCGCAGCATCGACAAGCTGGAAAAGATCGGCCCGGACAAAGTGGCCGAACTCCTCAAGACCGAGCTGGGCGCCACGGATGACCAGGTTCAGGCGGCATTGAAGCTTGCCGGCATCCGGACCGAGGACACGTCCTTTGTGGCGCAGGTCCGTTCCTTGGGCGTGAGCAATGAGCTCCTCGAGGAGGGCCTGGATGAGCTTGAGCAGGTCATCGAGGCGGCGGTGAAGCGCGCTCCGGGCAAGGTTGTCGCCGATCTGAGCATCGCCCGAGGGCTGGACTATTACACCGGCACGGTGGTGGAAACCGTGCTCGTGGGCCACGAGCAGCTCGGGTCCATCTGCTCCGGCGGCCGGTATGACGCCCTCGCAAGCAAAGGCAACAGGAAGTTCCCCGGCGTCGGGCTCTCCATCGGGGTCACACGGCTGGTTTCGCGCATCCTCAGCCAGGACCTCGCGAAGGCCTCCCGCTCCGTGCCCACGGCGGTGCTGGTCGCGCTGAACGCCGACGACACCTGGGGGGAGGCCCAGGACGTCGCCACGCAGCTGCGCAGCCGGGGCATCGCCACGGAAGTCGCCGCCAAGGCCGAGAAGTTCGGAAAGCAGATCAAGTTTGCTGACCGCCGCGGCATCCCGTTTGTCTGGTTCACCGACGACGACGGCAAACACCAGGTCAAGGACATCCGCTCCGGTGTGCAGGTCGACGCCGATCCGGCGACGTGGACGCCGTCGGACGAGGACCTGCACGTCCAGGTCACCGGCGTGTCGCCTGAATAGCGGTCAGCGCTTGCTGGCTAGCCTCCGGCGCAGCCGCAGCGCCACCGCACGGGCGGCGACCCCCGCCGCCAACACGCCGGCCATGGCCAGGACCGATGACGGCGGCAGCGTGAAGGCCAGGACAAGGCAGCCCACGAGTCCGGCAGCATTGAGCCATTTCGGTGCGTGCCCGGGACGCTCCCGGAGCGTGTAGGCCGCTGCATTGGCCACGGCGTAGTACACGAGTACGCCGAAGCTGGAGAAACCCACCACCGTCAGCACGCTGCTGGTCAGCAACAGCAAAACCACGACGGCGGCCACGGCCAGTTCGGCGGCGAAGGGCACCGTGTGGCGTCCGCCGATCCGGGCAAGCGGACCCGGCAGGTCACGTTCCCGGGCCATGGCCATCGCCGTGCGCCCTACCCCGGTAATGAGCGCCAGCAGTGCTCCGAGGGACCCGGCGGCAGCTCCGCCCTGCACGAAGGGGGCGCCGGCAGCCAGCCGCGAGTGGGTCACGGCTTCGAGAAGCGGGGCCGCCGATGAGGCCAGTTGTGCCAACGGGAGGTGGGCCAGAAGCAGCACTGCCAGACCCAGGTAGATGGCAAACGCCACGGCGAGGGCGCCCAGGATGGCCCGAGGGATCACCCTCGCCGGATCCTTCACCTCTTCGCCGAGGGTGGCAATCCGTGCATACCCGGCAAACGCGAAGAACACCAGGCCGGCGGCGGGAAGGATGCCCCAGGCGCTGCCGACATCCGCCGCGGACACAGCACCGGCAGGATATGGACCAGCAGGATGTGGACCGATGATGGCCGCCGCGGCAACAAAGGCCAGGGTGGCCAGCACAAGGCCCAGCAGGATGCGCGTCAGCAATGCCGTCCGGGTGATGCCCAGCAGATTGATGCCGGTCAGCACCGTCACCGCGGCGACGGCTACAGGCGTGGCGTAGCCCGGCGCGACATACTGCCCGAACGTGAGGGCCATGGCGGCGCAGGAGGCTGTCTTGCCGGTCACAAAAGCCCATCCCGCGAGGAACCCCGGCCATTCGCCCAGCTGCCGGCGGCCATAAATGTACGTGCCGCCGCTTTGCGGGTACTTGGCCGCGAGCTGGGCGGACGCCACAGCGTTGCAATAGGCGACCGCCCCGGCGATGACGATGGAAACAACGAGCAGTTTTCCGGCCAGGCCGGCAGCGGGGGCAAAAACCACGAAGACACCGGCCCCAAGCATGGATCCGAGTCCGATCGATGTCGCGTCGAACACACCCAGCCTGCGCTGCAGCTGCTCATGCCTGGTCATGGCGGGGCAGGGACCTTTCCAACGGGTAAACTCGGACGGGATCGTTCCCGCAACGATCCTAATTCAACTTCGTTTCTGTCTTCCTTCTGAAAGGAATGCTGTGCTGCGCACACATGACCTCGGATCCCTTCGCTCCGAGCACATTGGACAAACCGTAACCCTGGCTGGCTGGGTCGGCCGCCGTCGTGATCACGGTGGTGTCGCATTCGTCGATCTGCGTGACGCCTCGGGCGTCGCGCAGGTTGTGGTCCGCGAAGAAGAGGTTTTCCACGGCCTGCGCAACGAGTACGTGCTGCAGGTGACCGGCACGGTGTCCAAGCGCCCCGAGGGCAACGAGAACCCGGCGCTGGCCACCGGCGAGATCGAGGTCATGGCGGACAAGGTGGTTATCCTCAACACCGCGGACCCGCTGCCCTTCCAGATCGATGAGCACGTGGAAGTGGGGGAGGAAGCACGCCTGAAGCACCGATACCTTGACCTCCGCCGCCCGGGCCCCAGCCGCAACCTCCGCCTGCGCTCCGAGGCCAACCGCGTGGCCCGAGAACTCCTTCACAAGGAGGGTTTCGTTGAAATCGAAACCCCCACACTGACGCGTTCGACGCCGGAAGGCGCCCGCGACTTCGTGGTCCCCGCCCGCCTGGCCCCGGGATCCTGGTACGCGCTGCCGCAGTCGCCGCAGCTTTTCAAGCAGCTGCTGCAGGTGGGCGGCTTCGAGAAGTACTACCAGATTGCCCGCTGCTACCGCGACGAAGACTTCCGCGCGGACCGCCAGCCGGAGTTCACGCAGCTGGACATCGAGGCCAGCTTCGTCGACCAGGACGACATCATCTCCCTGGGCGAAAACATCGTGAAGGCGCTGTGGAAGCTGATCGACGTCGAAATCCCGACGCCGATTCAGCGCATCACCTACGCGGACGCCATGGCCCGCTACGGCTCTGACAAGCCGGACCTGCGGTTCGGCCAGGAGCTGACCGAGCTGACCGAGTTCTTCAAGGAGACCAACTTCGGCGTCTTCAAGGCGCCCTACGTCGGTGCCGTGGTCATGCCCGGCGGCGCCTCCCAGCCGCGCCGTACCCTGGACGGCTGGCAGGAATTCGCTAAGCAGCGCGGTGCAAAGGGACTGGCATATGTCCTGTTTAAGGAAGACGGCGAGCTCGCCGGTCCGGTGGCCAAGAACCTCACGGAGACCGAACGCGCCGGCCTGGCCGACGCCGTAGGCGCCAAGCCCGGTGACTGCATCTTCTTCGCCGCCGGCGAGAAGACCCCGTCC
Source organism: Arthrobacter sp. Bi83 (assembly GCF_918698095.1). Classification (GTDB taxonomy): domain Bacteria; phylum Actinomycetota; class Actinomycetes; order Actinomycetales; family Micrococcaceae; genus Arthrobacter. Next base: position 22,146 of record NZ_CAKKLY010000012.1, on the reverse strand, counting down.
CGCGCACTGCTCGGTGCGGCACGCGTCGAAATCGGCCACCGCACCGGCCTGATCGACCCCACTGACTGGGCGTTCTGCTGGGTGGTGGACGCACCGATGTTCGAACCGGCCGCCGCAGCGGTGGCCTCCGGCGACGTGGCCGTGGGTGCCGGCAAGTGGACGGCCGTCCATCACGCCTTCACCTCCCCCAAGCCCGAATTCCTCGACACGTTTGACAAGGACCCGGAGTCGGCCCTGTCTTACGCGTACGACATCGTCTGCAACGGCAACGAAATCGGCGGCGGCTCCATCCGTATCCACGAGCGCGACGTCCAGGAACGGGTCTTCGAGCTGATGGGCCTGGACCGTGCGGATGCGCAGACTAAGTTTGGCTTCCTGCTGGAAGGCTTCAAGTTCGGTGCACCTCCGCACGGCGGCATTGCCTTCGGCTGGGACCGCGTGGTCGCCCTGATGGCGGGAGTGGAGTCCATCCGCGACGTTATCGCCTTCCCGAAGACCGGCAACGGCTACGACCCGCTGACCCAGGCTCCCGCGCCGATCACGCCGCAGCAGCGCAAGGAAGCCGGCGTCGACTTCAAGGCTGAGGCCAAGAAGGCCGAGGCCGCCAAACCCGAACAGAAGTAGGCGGCCGGCACCGCCGGCGCCCGCGCCAACGGCTCCCTGGAATTCCAGGGAGCCGTTGGCGTCTCTCGACAGTTGGTGTCTCTCTGCAAAAGGAAACCGTGGCGTATCCGATCCCCTTGCCCACGCTGAAAATGCTGATGGACGCGGCGTGGCCTGCCCCGGAGCGCCACGACACGGGTGAGTGTATCGGCGGGCCCCTCTCAGGAGGGCCGGTTCCGGCTGCTAGGCCGTCTCACTCGGGCAGTGGAGACCGAACCAAGGCCAGGCGGCCAGTTCGTGATGGTTGGGGGACTGCACCGGCATTTCTCCGGCAGCTGCGTCAAATTCTGGCCACGTTTGCACGGGCGGCGTTTGAGGGCCAGTAAGTGCGGACACTGGCATCTCCTTCCTGACTGCGCTCAGCGCAGGCATTTTTACGGGCGCCGCCTGTATTGGCGGCCGCGCTCCAGCCAGAGTGCCAGTGTGATGTGACGGGAACCACAGTATTGCCGATGAACGGATGCGACACGGGCGTGACTCTGCGCGGGTAGGAGAATTTACCTATGGCAAACTCCCCAACAGGTGAATCCGTCATCAGCCGTGTCGTGCGGCTCATGAGCGCATTCGACCGGGATCTTCCGACCATGACGCTTTCCGGCCTCGCCCGCCGGGCGGATCTGCCGCTGACCACAACGCGCCGCCTGCTGGAAGATCTCGTCGAGCACGGACTGATCGAGCGGCTCGGCGACGGAAGCCTCCGGCCTGGGATGCGGATGTGGGAACTTGCGGCACGTGGCTCGCGGGCGCTGAACCTTCAGGAGCTGGCGTTGCCGTTCATGGACGATGTCCTGGCGACCGTACACCAGCACACGACGCTCGCGGTGCTGGACCACGGCAGCGTGCTGTACGTCGAGCGGCTCTCGTCGCCGGATTCCCGGCTGAATGCGGCGCACATCGCGCAGCGGATGCCGGTGCATGCCGCATCGTCAGGCCTAGTGCTCCTCGCGTTCTCGCCCCTTGCCGTCCAGGAGGAGGTTCTCGCCGCACCTTTGGCGAAAGTTACCCCCGAGACAATCACCGATCCGGCGCTGATCCGGAAGCACCTGGCGGAGATCCGGCAGCGAGGCTATGTGGCCATCCCGGGGATCGGCGTCACGGAGTGGACCGGAATCGCCGTGCCGGTCTTCGGTTCCGGCAACGAGATTGCTGCAGCCCTGAACGCGATCGTTCCGCGCGACGAAGCCGACGTTCCCTTCACCGTCCCGGCACTCCTGACGGCCGCCCACGGCATTTCCCGCGCGCTGAAGTCGATGAGCCCTGTACCGCGTCGGTAGAAGCGCTTTGAACGATCCGAGCCGATGAACGGAAGTCCTCTGGGACGCGCAGGGACACCGCAGGCATTCTTGGTGAGACGTGGATCACGAATCCGCACTTTCGGCGGGGATTACGCCTCCTGGCGGCCCGCGGATCATCCTGCTTCACCATTATCCAACCGCTATCGAACCTGCCGGTCTGCAGTGCTATCGATCGGAACGGCCCGGAAAGAAGGACAACGATGTCTGCTGCAACGACAGAACAAAGCGCCACCACGGCGGAGCTTCCCCCGTACTCCCATGACCTGGACTGGCCCGCGGGTATGGCCCCGTTCAAGGTCGTCGACGACGGAACCCAGGGTGATCCCTACGCGCACTACGCATGGATGAGGGACAACGCCCCGGTGCTCCGCGCTGCCTCGCCGGTTTCAGACGTCTGGTTCATCTCCCGGTACGACGACGTCCGTAAGGCCATGCGGGCCCCTAAAGTCTTCTCCTCGCAGGTTGTGGACCCGGTTCCGCTGACGTTCCTGACCTTGTTCGATGCTCCCAACCACACCCGTCTGCGCCAGGTGGTGGCTCAGGCCTTCACGCCAAAGGCAATCGCCGCCTTCGAGGGCCGCGTCCGGGAAAACGCCGAAAAATACCTGGACCCGATGATCGCTGCCGGGGGCGGCGATGCCGTAGACGAGTACGCGATCCCCCTGAGCATGTCCACCATCAGTGCCCTGCTCGACGTCCCCGCCGCGGACTTCGAGAAGATGAAGTTCTGGTCCGACGAGACGTTCAGCTACTTCGGCCGGCTCGCCCGCAACGCCGAAGGGACGGGCACCGACGAACACAGCACCTTCGAATTCTTCGCTTACCTGAAGGACACCATGGAGCGGCTCTACCGCGAGGAAAACGACTCCGTTGGCGGCCACATCGCCAGAATGTGGAAGGAGGGCCTGCTCAGCGAGAAGGAAGCCAAGGAACTCTGTGCCTTTGTCTTCGTCGCCGGACATGACACCACCACCATTTTGCTGGCCAATGCGTTCCGAGTCTTCAGCGAACAACCGGAACTGCTGGGCCGGATCCGGCAGGATCCGGCGGACGCCAGCATGTTCGTCGAAGAACTTGCCCGTTACCGCGGCACGGTGCAACGGGCCAGCCGGATCACCACCGAGGAGGTCGAGGTAGCCGGGGTGACAATACCCGCCGGGGCGATTGTCCGGCTGCTGCCCGCCGCCGCGAACCGGGACAGCAGCAAGTACCCCGACGGCGAGACCTTCGACATCGACCGCACCACCGACGGCCACCTTGGTTTCGGCCATGGAGTGCACAGCTGCCTTGGCGCACCGCTGGCCCGGCTGGAAACAAAGGTGACGGTGGAGATCCTCGCCGCGAAGCTGGGCTCCCTGACGCTGAATACGACCAGGCCGATCGAATACGTCCGCGGAAACAACCTGACCAACTCGGGGCCGGAGCACCTTCACGTGGAACTGGAGTCGTTCAGTGCCTGATCTGCAGCCTGGAATCAACAACGGGCAGCCCGTCATCATCGTCGGCGCCGGCCATTCCGGGGTCGCGGTCGCTGCGGGATTGCGCACGCGCGGCTGGGTCGGGGGCATTCTCCTGCTCGACGGCGAAAAGGAGACGCCCTACGAGCGTCCGCCCTTGTCCAAGGAACTCCTGAAGTCCGGCGCCCCGGACGAGTCCACAGTGCTGCGCAAGGAGAAGTTTTACCAGGACAAGCGCATTGAACGGCTGGCGGGGATCACTGCCGAAGCCATCGACCGGCAAAGCCGGACCGTGGTGCTCTCCGACGGCAGCCGCCGCGGTTACGACCGCCTGGTCGTCGCGACCGGCTCCCGCGCCCGCCCCCTCACCGTTCCCGGCTCCGGACTCCCGGGCGTCCACGCCCTGCGGACCCGTGAAGACGCTCTCGACCTCAAACGCGCTCTCGTCGCCGGCACGCGGGTCGCCATCATCGGCGCTGGTTACATAGGGCTCGAAGTTGCCGCCGCCGCTGCTGCGAGGGGATGCAAGGTCACGGTGCTGGAGCTCCAGGACCGCGTGATGAGCCGGGTGACGTCGGAACCGGTCTCCCGCTTCTTCGAGCAGCTCCACGAACAGAACGGTATTCGGTTCGTTTTTGGTGCCGCGGTTACGGCGATTGAAGGTCAGCGCCGGGCCGAGCGCGTGGTCACGGCCGACGGCACCGTCCACCCGGCCGACGTCGTGCTGGCAGGTATCGGCGTGCTTCCCAACCAGGAGGTGGCCACGGAGGCCGGACTGGAGTGCCGGGATGGCATCCTCGTGGACGGGGAAGGCCGGACGTCGGACTCCGCCATTTACGCCACCGGCGACGTCACCCGTTTCGCCAGCCCTGTCGACGGCACCAGCCAGCGCCTCGAATGCATCCAGAACGCGCAGGCCCAGGCCGACCGGGTGGCCGCGCACATCACCGGCCAGCAGCCGGCGGAGCCGGAAATCCCGTGGTTCTGGACCGTTCAGCACGGCGTACGGCTGCAGACCGCCGGCGTTCGCCACCCGGACGACGACGTCATCGTCAGAGGCACGCCCGCAGTCGGCAAGTTCGCAGTCATCTATCTCCGTGACGGACGCCTCGCCGCCGTCGACACTGTTGCTGGGCTTGCCGACTTCCGGCCGGCCAAAAAACTGATCGCCGCTGGAGCCCTGATCGACCCGGCGCTGGCAGCGGACCCCCGCATCCCCCTCACGGACACCATTCCCAATGACCCCAGTCTTACCGACGCTGACCTGGTATCAGCCCGAATCTAAGGAACCGCCATGAGCAACAACAAACTGACCGTCGTCGACCGCGAAGGCAAGTCCCGCGACCTCGAATGGGAGCCGGACCAGACCCTGATGGAGGCCTTGAGGGACAATGACCTGCCCGTCTTGGCTTCCTGCGGTGGGACCGCCTCCTGCGCAACGTGCCACGTATTCCTCGCGGACGAGGTCTTCGACACCCTGGGGGAGCGCAGTGAGGATGAGATTGAACTGCTGGTCGAAGCCGAGGGTTATCGGGAGTGCGGCTCGCGGCTCTCCTGCCAGCTGGACTTCACCAAGGACCTCGACGGCGTCACCGTCACGCTGGCCCCCGAAGAGTAGCGCCGTCGCAGTCGCGGCAGCCTGGCTATGCCGGCGGGTCCGTCACCGTGACGCGTACGGAGCAGGCATCCGCGGCGGCCTTCTTCAGGACGGCAGCACGGGGATCGGCAACATCGAGGTAAGCCAGCCGCGGCAGCCGGGCGTAGGCCTTCAGCGCAGGCTCATCGAGCACGAGATCGGCCAGTGACCTGTCGCCCCCCGGAACCACGTACTCGAAGACCTGGCCGCTGAAGACCTGCCGGGCCTGTTCCGCGACCGCCTCCACCATCGCATCCGCCTGGTTGGAACGGCGCCGCGCGAACCGTTGCTGGGACTGGCCTCCTGCGGCCGTCCGGGACTGAACGTATTTGGACCCGGTTTTGGAGGTACGGATCAGGCCTTCGCTGGTGACCGCGACACCATAGCCTCCACGCCGGACCAGAAGGAGGCCGATGCTGCGCGGCTGGGACGCCAGCGACGCCAGCCGGGCCACCAGATCGGGGCCGCGCCCCGGCCGGCCGTCGTCCGGCCACGGCGCCTGCAGCAGTGCGCTGGCGCCGTCGGCCGCGAGCAGCCGCACGCCGTCGTCGTGGTCTTCAATCCGGAGCGGGCCGTGGCTGGCGCCGAAGCGGTGCACCCAGCCGGCCAGCCGAGGTCCGGACACGAACGCGGTCCGCGATGCCGGTGCCGGACGTCCGCCCGGTGAACCGCTCTGTGGCATTGCCGAATCCTTGCTGTACGTGACCGGACATTGCCCGATGAATCTATGAGTAGCCTATCTATGTGGATGATCTCTTTGGCCCGGGGCAGGGCAACGACGACGACGGCGACGACTCGCCCACGGCTGGCGGCGCTGGCAGCCGCCCGGCCGCAGGGGCGCAGGGTCCGTCCCGGACTGCCTCGCCACGCGGGCCCTTGGCCGTCCGGATGCGGCCCCGCACGCTGGACGACGTGGTGGGGCAGCAGCACCTGCTGGGACAGGGGTCGCCGCTTCGCCAGCTGGCTGCCGGTGCCGACGCCACCGGGCCCGCGGGCCCCAGCTCTCTCATCCTCTGGGGTCCGCCCGGCACCGGAAAGACAACCCTCGCGCACGTGATCGCCAGGGGACCCGGGCGGAAGTTCGTGGAACTCTCGGCCATCACGGCCGGGGTCAAGGACGTACGCCGGGTCATGGACGATGCGCTGACGGCCCGCGATCTCTACAAAACCACCACTGTCCTGTTCCTCGACGAGATCCACCGCTTCAACAAGGCCCAGCAGGATGCGCTGCTGCCCGGCGTCGAGAACCGCTGGGTGGTGCTGGTGGCGGCAACCACCGAGAACCCGTCCTTCTCGGTCGTCTCGCCGCTGCTGTCCCGTTCACTTTTGCTGACTCTCAGGCCGCTGACCGACACCGACATTGAAGGCCTGCTCCTGCGCGCCGTTGAGGATGTCCGCGGGCTCGGCGGCAAAGTCAGGCTCAGCGCCGAGGCGCTGGCACACCTCGTGCGGCTGTCCGGAGGGGACGCGCGGCGGGCTTTGACAGCTCTCGAAGCGGCCGCCGGGGTCGCCTTCGGTGACGCCGACGACGTCGACACCTCCGAGAGTTCCGACGGCGCCGATGATTCCGCGGACGGCGCCGGTGCCAGCCCGCCGGTCACAGTCGAGCCCGTTGCGGTGGAACTGCGGCACACCGAACGCGCCCTTGACGTGGCCGCAGTGCGCTACGACCGCGCGGGCGACCAGCACTACGACGTCACCAGCGCGTTCATCAAGTCCATCCGGGGCTCCGACGTGGACGCGGCCCTGCACTACCTGGCCCGGATGCTGGAGGCGGGGGAGGACCCGCGCTTCGTGGCACGGCGCATTGTGATTTCCGCAGCGGAGGACGTCGGCATGGCAGATCCCACGGCCCTGCAGACCGCCGTGGCCGCCGCGCAGGCCGTCCAGCTCATCGGCATGCCGGAAGGCAGGATTGTCCTGGCCGAAGCGGTGGTCCACCTGGCCACGGCGCCCAAGTCCAATGCCGCGTACATGGGCCTGAACAAGGCCATTGCGGACGTCCGGGCGGGACTGGGCAACGGGATCCCCGCTCACCTTCGCGATGCGCACTACCCGGGATCGAAGCAACTGGGACACGGTCTGGGCTACAAGTACGCCCACGACGCCCCGCACTCCGTGGCCAGCCAGCAGTACCCTCCGGACGATCTCGTGGGCCGCGACTACTACGAGCCCACCGGCAACGGCGCAGAGCGTGACATCGCTGTGCGGCTTGAGCGACTGCGGAAGATCATCCGGGGCAAGTGAGCTTTCTGGTAGGATTGATCGTTGTCTGGCAAGGCACGGACGCACAATCCACCAAAGTTTCTATTTGATGAGGTTATGCCTGTGCCCAGTAGCAAAAGGCAGCGGTTGGCCGATGCTCTCCATCGTGGAGGCCAGTAACACTGACACACCGCAGATATTGGAAGGACACAAGTGGCTAACAACACTCGTGCTCGCCGTACAGCACGCCTCTCGCGTGCACTCGGCATCGCTCTGACCCCCAAGGCCGCCAAGTACATGGAGCGCCGCCCGTACGGCCCCGGTGAGCATGGCCGTGCCCGCAAGAAGCAGGACTCCGACTACGCCGTACGTCTGCGCGAAAAGCAGCGCCTGCGCGCCCAGTACGGCATCCGCGAAGCCCAGATGACCCGTGCCTTCGAAGAAGCACGCCGCACCAAGGGCCTGACCGGTGAAAACCTGATCGAACTGCTCGAAATGCGTCTCGACGCCCTCGTGCTGCGTGCCGGCTTCGCCCGCACCATCGCCCAGGCCCGCCAGCTGGTTGTACACCGCCACATCTTGGTTGACGGCATCCGCGTTGACCGCCCGTCTTTCCGCGTCAGCGAGGGCCAGCTGGTCCACGTTCACAGCCGCAGCGAGCCCATGCCTCCGTTCCAGGTTGCAGCAGCCGGCGCACACCGCGACGTCCTGCCCCAGGTTCCCGCCTACCTGGACGTCAAGCTTGACGCCCTGCAGGCACGCCTGGTCCGTCGCCCGAAGCGCTCCGAGGTCCCCGTGACCTGCGAAGAGCAGCTCGTCGTCGAATTCTACGCACGCTAAATTTCGGCAGCGTACCCAAAGAAGCCCGTGGCAAGCGCCGCGGGCTTCTTTGTATGTAAGGTACTTGGGGGACATCCGCGGCTGCAGCACGCTGCCGCCACGCACCATGTCCCGTTCCACGGAGATTCAAGGAGATGAACGTCTATGTCTGGTGGCGATATTGCCGGCCTGATCGCGGCCGGGGTATTTGCGCTCCTGGTCCTGTTGCTTGCTGTCCCTATCCTCAAACTGGGCCGGGTATTCGATGAAGTGCGGACCTCGATCCGTTCCATCAGCGACGGCGCTACGCCCCTCATGGACGAAGTCACGGCTACCGTCTCCACCACCAACCAGCAGCTGAAGAAAGTGGACGGCATCGCCTCGAACGTTTCGGACGCTTCGGCGAACCTTTCGGCGCTGTCCTCGCTGGTTGCAGCCACCGTTGGCTCCCCGCTGATCAAGGTGGCCGCCTTCAGTTACGGCGTGCGCTCCGCCTTAGCCGCCCGCAAGAAACCCGCCGCCGGCCGCCGCAGCCGCTAAGCCACCCGGAGAACTGAAATGAAGAGACTTGTCTGGATGGGCATCGGCGTTGCAATCGGTGTCATAGCTTTCCGCAAAGTGACCGAGGCGCAGGCGAACCTGGGGCCGGAAGGCCTGAACCGGGCTGTGGGCCGGCTGGCCGACGGTGTCTACGACTTCGCGGACGCAGTACGCGCCGGCATGCGCGAGCGGGAGACCGATCTGCGCACCGCGCTCGGCGTCGAGTCCCAGGATGTTGTCCGCCGCTAGGCACAGCCGCGAGAGAATTAAAACGGCAGCGTCCGGCGTTAGCGCCGGAACTGCTATCTGAATCAAACTGTCACGCGTCAGAACGCGTGAACCAAGAAGGGTATGTAATCAGCTCATGAAGTCGCAGGAGATCACAAAGCGCTGGGTGGACTTTTTTGTCAGCAAAGGCCACACCGCGGTTCCCTCCGCGTCGCTGGTCTCCAGCGACCCCTCCCTGCTGTTCACGGTTGCGGGCATGGTCCCGTTCATCCCTTACCTGACCGCCCGTGAAGAAGCACCCTACTCCCGCGCCACCAGCGTGCAGAAGTGCATCCGCACCGGCGACATCGAGGAAGTGGGCAAGACTGCCCGCCACGGCACGTTCTTTCAGATGTGCGGCAACTTCTCCTTCGGCGACTACTTCAAGGAAGACGCCATCAAGTTCGCCTGGGAACTGCTCACCACCAGCGTTGACGACGGCGGCTACGGACTTGCGCCGGAACTCCTGTGGGTCACCGTTTACGAAGAGGACGACGAAGCCAAGGACCTGTGGCTGAAGAACACCGGCATCCCGGCCAGCCGCATCCAGCGCATGGGCAAGGCTGACAACTACTGGCACACCGGCCAGCCCGGTCCTGCCGGTCCCTGCTCGGAGATCTACTACGACCGCGGCCCGGCCTACGGCGTGGACGGCGGGCCCATCGCCGACGAAAACCGCTACGTCGAGATCTGGAACCTCGTGTTCATGCAGTACCAGATCGACAACGTCCGCTCGAAGGACGACTTCGACATCGTGGGCGAACTGCCCAAGAAGAACATCGACACCGGCCTCGGCATGGAACGCCTCGCGATGATCCTGCAGGGCGTCGAGAACATGTACGAGACGGACCAGGTCCGTCCGGTCATCGACAAGGCCGCCGAACTCTCCGGCAAGGAGTACACCTCCGCCGAAACCGTCGAGGATCCCCACCACACTGATGACGTCCGGATGCGCGTTGTCGGCGACCACATCCGCTCGGCGCTCATGCTCATTGCCGACGGCGTGACGCCGTCCAACGAGGGCCGCGGCTACGTGCTGCGCCGCCTGATCCGCCGCGCCGTGCGCTCGATGCGCCTGCTCGGCGTCGAAAAAGCCTGCCTGCCGGACCTCCTGCCCGCCTCGCGTGACGCCATGAAGGGCGTCTACCCGATCGTGGCGACCGACTTCGACCGCATCAGCCGCATCGCGTACGCGGAAGAAAAAGCCTTCCTGCGGACCATCGCGTCGGGCACCGCCCGGCTCGAGGATGCCGTCAACGAGTCGAAGGCTGCCGGCCGTCCGCTGTCCGGCGCCGACGCGTTCGCGCTTCACGACACGTACGGGTTCCCGATCGACCTCACGCTTGAAATGGCGGAGGAAGCCGGCCTCAGGGTCGACGAGCCCGAGTTCCGCAAGCTCATGCTCGAACAGCGCAAGCGCGCCCAGGCGGACGCCAAGGGCAAGAAGGGGGCCCACGCGGACCTCAGCGCCTTCCAGGAACTGCTCTCCGAGGGCGAGACAGTCTTCACCGGCTACGCCGAACTCGACGGAGAATCGCGGGTCCGCGGGATCCTCAGCGCCGGCCGCAAGGTCTCGCAGGCTGCCACCGGCGACGAGATCGAACTGGTCCTCGCCGAGACGCCGTTCTACGCCGAAGCCGGCGGCCAGGCTGCGGACACGGGCCTGATCACCGGTGACGGATTCGTCGTCGAGGTCCTCGACGTCCAGCGGCCGGTGAAGGGCCTGAGCGTCCACAAGGCGATCGTGCGTGAGGGCGAAATCGCCTCCGACGCGCTGGTCAGGGCAGCGGTGGACCGCGAGCGGCGGCACGCCGCCGAGCAGGCACACACCGGCACCCACATCGTGCACGCCGCACTGCACCAGATCCTGGGCCCGGAAGCCACCCAGCGTGGTTCCTACAACAAGGCCGGGTACCTGCGCTTCGACTTCGCCTGGGGCGAAGGCCTCAGCACAGCCACCCGCTCCGAGATCGAGGAAGTGTCCAACCTGGCCATCCGGAACAACTTCCGGGTGGACACCAAGGTGATGCCCCTCGCTGAAGCAAAGGCCCTCGGCGCCATGGCGCTGTTCGGCGAGAATTACGGCAGCGAAGTCCGCGTCGTGGAGATCGACGGCGCGTGGTCCCGTGAGCTCTGCGGCGGAACCCACGTTTCAAACACGTCGCTAATCGGCAGCCTGTCGCTGCTCGGCGAACAGTCCGTGGGGTCAGGAAACCGCCGCGTGGAGGCCTTCGTGGGCATGGATGCCTTCCGGCACCTTGCCGCCGAACGCGCCCTCGTCACCGAGCTGACCGAAATGCTCAAGGTGCCCTCCGGCCAGCTTGCCGACCGGATTGCCACTACCCTGACCAAGCTCAAGACCGCGGAAAAAGAGCTCGAGCGGCTCCGCAAGGAGCAGCTCGCCGCCGCAGCCGCGCAGCTCGTCGGTACCGCCCGGGACGCCGCCGGCGTGCGCGTCATTGCGCACGACGCCGGGCAGATCGGCGGAGCTGACGACCTCCGGGGCCTGGCCCTCGACCTGCGGAACCGTCTCGGAGCAGCTGCTTCCACTGTGGCCGTGGCCGGCGTCAGCAACGACCGCCCGGTGATCCTCATTGCCACCAACGAGGCCGCACGCGAAACGGGCGTCAAGGCTGGTGCGCTGGTACGGCTCGCGGCCGGCATCCTGGGCGGCGGCGGAGGCGGCAAAGACGACGTTGCCCAGGGCGGGGGCACCGACGCATCCAAGGTCGGCGCCGCGCTGTCGGCCGTCGTAGACGCCGTAACCGGGCGCTAGCGAATCCGTGACCTCATCTGCAGCGTCCGGCGTCTACCCCCGGGGAATCAAACTGGGGGTAGACGTTGGCACCGTCCGAGTCGGCGTCGCCATCTGTGACAGTGATGCCATCCTGGCCACTCCGTTGAAAACCCTTGACCGCAACCCCAAAAAGAATTCGGACGTGCGCGTCATTGCCGGCCTTGCCGCGGAGCGGGAGGCGGTGCAGATTTTTGTGGGCCTGCCCAGGACCATGAAGGGTGAAGAACATGCTTCCGCCCGCATGGCCACAGAGTATGCCGAGCTGCTGGCAGAGGAGCTTATTCGCGCCGGACTGGACGTGCCCGTGCACCTCGTCGACGAACGCCTGAGCACCGTAACCGCACACCGCCACCTTCACGAAGCTGGCATGAGCAGCAAAAATCACCGTAAAGTGGTGGATCAGGTTGCTGCTGCGGGAATTCTGCAGCACGCCATCGACATGCAAAAAGCCAGGGGAACGGATGTGGGAAGCCGCGTACGCGCGCTTTCTCAGCCGGGGCTTTCCGGAGACGCCGCAGCGGTTAATGCTGTGCAGGCCGTCCCGGAGAAAGACACGCAATCTTCAGAAGATGGAAGGCTACAGTGAGCCCGGTCAATAGCGACGACTCCTCCGGCAGGAACCTCAGGGACGCCGGACGGCCGCTGACGCGCAAGGAAATCCGTGCCCGGGAGAAGTCCCTCACGGCGGATTCCGGGGACCTCGTGCCCGAACAGGCCTACGAGTCAGTGAACGATACGACGCCGGACGTTCCGGAGCGCGGTCAGGAGCGCCCTCAGGCCGCATCTCCCGCACCGGCTCCGGCCCCGTCCGCAGTTTCGGCCCAGGAGCGGGTTCAGCCTCCCGCGACTGCGCCGGAGGGTGTGGCCCCGGATCTGATGGCGCCGACTGTTGGGGTTCCCATGGTTCCGCCAGCTCCGCCCACCATCCGGCCGCCTGCGGGAGGAGCTGGCCCGGCTCCGGCCAGCCACGACGATGGCGGCGTCGCGGAAGCGGACGTCCACGCTGACGGCGTTGCGCACCATGCCGGTCCTGCAGGCGAGGATTACGCGGCGTCACACCACGACGCGCACCACCACACGCACGGCGACCACGACGCGCACCACGGCGTGCACGATGACCACGACCACGACGCGCACCACCACACGCACGGCGACCACGACGCGCACCACGAGACGTACGTGCACCACGAGACCTACGAGGACCACGAGCCGTATGAACACGAGGCCGTCGGGCACCAGCTTCTCGGCAGCCCCGAAAGCGTGACAGCAGTGCCGCGTGCGTCCAAGAAGGTCCGTCGCCGACGCCGCCTTGTGGCGCTTCTGCTGTCGCTCGCACTCTTCGTCACCGCCACGGTCGTCGGCGCCCAGTTCCTCAAGCCGCTGCTCGGCACGGACAAGCCCGCCGACTATCCGGGCCCGGGCACGGGCCAGGTCAAGGTCGCAGTCCTGGCCGGTGAAGGACCCGTCTCGGTCGCCGCCAAGCTGGAGGACGCGAAGGTGGTCGCCAACGCGGAAACGTTCGTATCTGAACTGGCCGCTGCGGGCGGCACCCTGGCTCCCGGCGAGTATGACTTCAAGCAGGAAATGAAGAATTCCGACGCCGTGGCCGTCCTGCTCAACGTGGGGCAGTCGAAGGTCATGTACTTCGCACTAAGCGCCGGGCTCAGGGTCAATGAATCGCTGGACGCCATTGCGGAGGGCTCAGGCCTTCCCGTGTCCCAGCTCAAGGCGCTCAGTGATTCGCCCAAGCAGTTCGGCCTCCCGGCCAAGGCGAAAAACCTGGAGGGGTTCCTGTTCCCGGGCGAGTACAGGTTCCCGGTCGGGAGCACTGCCAAAGACATCCTCCAAGCGCTGGTCAAGAGCACGCAAGACGAGTTGAAAGCGCAAGGCGTCACGGACCCGGCCAAGCAGTACGACACCGTCACGGTCGCGAGCATCGTGCAGGCGGAGGGCGGCCAGGCTGAGTACAAGGACGTGGCCGGTGCAATCTACAACAGGCTCAAGCCGACCAACACGGAAACCAACGGCCTGATCCAGTCCGACGCCACGGTTACCTACGGCCTGGGCAAGAAGACCTTCCAGCTCGATGAGTCCGAGAAGGCCGACAAATCCAACCCGTACAACACCTACGCCAACAAGGGCCTTCCGGTGGGTCCCATAGGCTCGCCGGGCAAGACTGCCATCGACGCAGCGGCCAAGCCGAAGGACAACGACTACCTGTACTGGGTGACCATCAACCTGGACACCAACGAGACGAAGTTCTCCAAGACCCTGGCGGAGCACAGCAAGTATGTTGACCAGTACAACGCCTGGTGTGCGGAGCATGCCGGCCGTTGCGTATGAGCCGTCGGGCGGCCGTCCTCGGGCATCCGATCGGCCATTCCAAATCGCCTGCTCTCCACCTGGCCGCATATGCGAAGCTAGGTGAGGAAATCGGCTACAGCGCCATCGACGTGACCGAGGATTCCCTGCCGGCATTCATGGCCTCTGTGGGTGCCGAAAAGGGTTGGCGTGGGCTTTCCGTCACCATGCCGCTCAAGAAGGCCATGGTCGGAGAGGTAGATGAAATCCGCGGCGTGGCACGCGTGCTCGGCGTCATTAACACCGTTGTGTTCGAAGGCGAAGGCCCCTCCGGCCGGCGGATCGGCTACAACACGGACGTGGCGGGGATCATCAACGCCCTCCGCAACGCCGGTGCGGCCGAAGCGCCTGCCGCCGTAGTTCTTGGCGGCGGCGGAACCGCAGCCGCCGCTGTGGCCGCCCTCCAGGAACTCGGCGCAAAGTCCGTTGATGTCTACGTCAGGGACACGGCGAGGGCGGCGGAAGCGAGGGCCGCGGCCAGCGGGCTGGCCCTGGACATCGCGGTGCGTCCCATGGCCGACGCCGTTGCCGCAATGGCGCGCGCCGACGTCGTAATTTCCACCCTGCCGCCACGGGCGGCGGACGGAATGGCTGCGGAGCTAGAGCAGCTCGGCCTGACAACGGGCGGCGTGCTGCTCGACGTCGCCTACGACCCCTGGCCCAGCCGCATCGCCGCCGCCTGGCAAAAAGGCGGGGGAGCGGTGGTGCCTGGACTGGAGATGCTGCTCTACCAGGCCGTTGAGCAGGTCCGCTATTTCACGGGCCGCGAGGATGCGTCCAGCGCCGAAGTCATAGATGTGATGTGTGACGCAGTCGGGGCACCCCGACGCGTGTTCTGACCGCCATACATGGCAGGATGGATTCTATGTTGCGTTGGTTGACTGCCGGTGAATCCCATGGTCCGGCCCTGGTCGGAATTATTGAAGGCGTCCCCGCAGGTGTTGAACTCACCAGCGGGCACATCGCCGATGCCTTGGCGCGACGCCGCCTCGGGTACGGACGCGGTGCCCGGATGAAGTTCGAGCAGGATGTGGTCACCATCCTTGGCGGCGTCCGTCACGGCATTACACAGGGGGGCCCCGTCGCTGTCCAGGTCGGCAACACTGAATGGCCCAAGTGGGAGCAGATCATGTCTGCCGATCCCGTGGACGCCGAGACACTCGCAGACCAGGCGCGCAATGCTCCGTTGACGCGGCCGCGTCCGGGCCATGCAGACTTCACCGGGATGCAGAAATACGGATTCGACGAGGCCCGGCCGGTGCTTGAGCGTGCCAGCGCCCGCGAGACGGCGACGCGCGTCGCCATGGGAACCGTTGCTGCGCAGTTCCTGAAGCAGCTGGGTATCGAACTCGTGAGCCACACTGTGTCCATCGCCAGCGTCACGGTGCCCGAGGGCAGGCCCCTGCCCCTTCCCGGAAACGTGATTGCGCTCGACGCCGATCCTCTCCGCTGCTTCGACCGCGAGACCTCCGACGCCATGGTCGCAGAGGTGGATGCCGCGCACAAGGAAGGCGAAACCCTCGGCGGAGTGGTGGAGGTGCTCGCCTACGGTCTTCCGCCGGGCCTCGGCAGCTACGTGCACTGGGACCGCAGGCTTGATTCGCGCCTAGCCGCTGCTCTCATGGGCATCCAAGCCATCAAGGGCGTGGAAGTGGGGGACGGATTCCTGACCGCTGCCCGCCGAGGATCGGCGGCCCACGACGAAATCGTCAAGGACGCCGACGGCCGGATCATCCGCACCAGCAACCGCGCCGGCGGCATTGAAGGCGGCATGAGCATCGGCGACGTCCTGCGCGTGCGGGCGGCCATGAAGCCGATCGCTACGGTGCCCCGCGCCCTGAAAACCATTGACGTCAGCACCGGCGAGGCCGCCAAGGCCCACCACCAGCGCTCGGACGTCTGTGCCGTCCCTGCCGCCGGCGTCGTGGCCGAGGCCATGGTTGCCCTGGTTTTGGCCGAAGCCGTCACCGAAAAGTTCGGCGGCGATTCCGTGGCCGAGACCGCCCGCAACATCAGGGGCTACCTCGAGAACATTCCGGCGTCGCTGGACTCGATCGGACGCTAGTGCCCGTCAGCAATACACCCTGTGCCGCGGGGGAGCGGCCAATTGTGCTCATTGGACCCATGGCGGTTGGCAAGTCGGCGATCGGGCAGCAGCTGGCACAGCAGCTTGGCGCCCCCTTTGTGGACACGGACGCCGTCATCGTTGAGAACCATGGTTCCATCGCTGACATCTTCGCGGGCCGCGGCGAGCGGGCGTTCCGGGAAATTGAGGCGCGGACGGTTGCCCGCGTGGTCGAGGAAGCGGCCGGCACAGCCACGGTGATTTCACTTGGCGGCGGCTCGGTGCTGGACTCCGGAACCCAGCAGCTGCTGGGGCGGTGCACGGTGGTCTACCTCGAATGCGACGCCGAGACCGTGGCCGCGAGGATCGCCAGAAACTCTGTCCGCCCACTTCTCGCCGGCGACGGAATCCACCGCTGGAAGGTGCTGTTTGCCACCAGGAAGCCCGTCTATGAGCGCCTTGCAAACATTGTCCTGGACGTCCGGCGCGGTTCAGTGCCTGAGCTGGGACGCCGGCTGGAAGCGGCCTTGCGTGCCTTCGCCGAAGGGGCCCAAACAGAAGATCCGGCTGCGGAAAACCCCGCCCCGGAGAACATAACCGCGGCGGACGCAGCCGCGACGACGGCGGCCGGCGACACCGCGGCCGCGAAACAGGAAGTTGAAAAGTGAGCGAATCAACGGTCATCAAGGTCACCGGCGAATCGGCCGGGGACAACTACGACGTCGTAGTCGGCCGCGGCCTGCTCGGCACCCTTCCGGAACTGCTCGGTGAGCGGGTACGGCGGGTCCTGGTCATCCCCCCCCGGGCCCTGCGGCTCACGGGAGACACCGTCCGCGAC
Source organism: Arthrobacter sp. Bi83 (assembly GCF_918698095.1). GTDB lineage: Bacteria > Actinomycetota > Actinomycetes > Actinomycetales > Micrococcaceae > Arthrobacter. Next base: position 5,203 of record NZ_CAKKLY010000012.1, on the reverse strand, counting down.
GAGCTGGCGGCAGCGGGATTCACGGCCCTGACAGCTGAAATCCCCGATGCCGAGGAAGGCAAGCACATCCAGGTGGCCGCGTTCTGCTGGCAGGTGCTGGGACAGAACGACTTCACCCGCTCGGACGCCGTTGTATCGGTGGGCGGAGGGGCGGTTACCGACGTCGCAGGCTTCGTTGCCGCGACGTGGCTCCGGGGCGTCAAGGTCATCCACATGCCCACCAGCCTGCTGGGCATGGTTGACGCCTCCGTGGGCGGCAAGACCGGCATCAACACGGCCGAAGGAAAGAATCTTGTGGGTGCTTTCCACCCGCCGGCAGCCGTCCTTGCCGATCTGGACACCCTGAACACGCTGCCGAAGAACGAGATCATTTCCGGCATGGCGGAGGTCATCAAATGCGGCTTCATCGCTGATCCGGCCATCCTGGACCTCGTGGAGCAGCACCCCGAAGCCGTCACGGACCCACAGTCGGACACGCTGCGAGAACTCATTGAACGCGCCATCACCGTCAAGGCCCGTGTCGTGTCCGAGGACCTGAAGGAATCCGGGCTGCGCGAAATCCTGAACTACGGCCATACCCTGGGCCACGCCATCGAACTCGTGGAGCGGTATTCCTGGCGCCACGGCGCCGCGGTGTCGGTGGGCATGATGTTCGCCGCTGAGCTGTCCCGCAGCGTGGGAAGGCTGAGCGATGCCGACGCCGACCGGCACCGGACCATCCTCGAGTCCCTCGGGCTGCCCGTGACGTACCGCCGGGACCGCTGGCAGGGCCTGCTGGACGGCATGCGCCGCGACAAAAAGTCACGCGGCGACCTGCTCCGCTTCGTGGTGCTCGACGGCGTCGGAAAGCCCGGCATCCTCGACGTCCCGGACACGTCCCTGCTCTTTGCCGCCTACCAGGAGATTGCGTCCTGATGGGCGACATCAGCGGCGGAACCATTGAATGGCCGGACGGGGGCTTCCCTGGAATCAGGATCAACCCGGAATCCCTCATTCCGGAGATCACCAGCCCCGAGGCGTGCGCGGCAGCGCTTGAGGCGTCCACCGATCCCGCAGACCGTGTCTTCGTCCTGCTTGTGGAGGGCCATGCCGCCGACGCCGCCGAGCTGCTGGCCGAGGCGCGGTACAAGGACCCCGAATCGTTCCGGCTCCGGGCCTTCGAGGCTGAAGTATTACGCGTCTCGCACCGTCATGACCGGGCCGTTGAGCTGTTCAAACAGCTTCTGGCGGAAGTGCACGGAACGCCCAACGAGGCACTCGTGCACCAGTACCTCGGCAGGACCCACTTCGTCTCCGGCCATGTCGGGGCGGCCGTGGAGTCATTCGCCCGGGCACTGGACCTGCGGGTCGCGGAGTCGGCCGACGCGGCGCTCATCTATTCGTCGACTGTGGCGCTGCAGAGGGCGCGGGACGTCCTTGAACTGGCCTCCTGACGGACGCCCGAAGACCGGACCGAACGAGCCCGCCCGCAATTCCGCTAGAATGGTTCTTGGATTTTTGATAAATACACGCTGGCGGGCCGTTCGGCATGCCTGCTTGGCATAACCGGCTGGCAGCAAGAAGCAGTCACATAGAAACCAGAGGAAACCAGTGGCAACCACAAACGACATCAAGAACGGAACCGTCCTGAAGCTTGAGGGCCAGCTCTGGAACATCATCGAGTTCCAGCACGTCAAGCCGGGCAAGGGCGGGGCGTTCGTGCGCACCAAGATGCGGAACGTCATGTCCGGCAAGGTGGTCGACAAGACCTTCAACGCGGGCCTCAAGATCGAAACCGCCACGGTGGACCGCCGCGACTACCAGTACCTGTACCAGGACGGTGCGGACTTCGTCTTCATGGACACCCAGGACTACGACCAGATCACAGTCTCCGGCGCGACGGTGGGCGACGCCACCAACTTCATGCTGGAAAACCAGATGGTCAACATCGCCATCCACGAAGGCAACCCGCTCTACATCGAACTGCCGCCGAGCGTTGTCCTCGAAATCACCTACACCGAGCCGGGCCTGCAGGGCGACCGCTCCTCCGCCGGAACCAAGCCGGCCACCCTCGAAACCGGCTACGAGATCCAGGTGCCGCTGTTCGTCGAGAACAACACCAAGGTCAAGGTCGACACCCGTGACGGCAGCTACCTGGGCAGGGTCAGCGAGTAGTGAGCGCACGCGGTAAAGCCCGTAACAGGGCCCTTGATGTCCTCTTCGAGGCGGAACAGCGATCCGTCTCCGCCTTCGACGTGCTTCGCGCGCGGCGCGAGAGGACCGACCAGATCGTCAACCCCTACACGCTTGAAATCGTCGAAGGCGTGGTTTCGCTTCAGCCTGCCATCGATGAATTCCTCGAAACGTACTCGCAGGGCTGGACCCTGGAGCGCATGCCGTCCGTGGACCGCATCATCCTGCGGATCGGCACCTGGGAGCTGCTGTACAACGACGACGTCCCCGACGGCGTAGCCGTCAGCGAAGCGGTCGCACTGGCCAAAACGCTCTCAACGGACGAGTCGCCGTCGTTCATCAACGGCCTTCTCGGACGCCTCCAGCAGCTGAAGCCCTCGCTGCTGGCCTGACCCGACGCGCGGTCCGCAGACAGCAAGAGCCCCGGCCATTTGGCCGGGGCTTTTTTGCTCCCCGTCGCGGTGCGGTCTTATTGCCGGGCCGTTTTCTTACTGCCCGACGGCGGCGCGCAACGCGACCAGTTCGCGCAGCTGCTGCAGTTCGTCCTGCTGGTGGGCCAGGACATCCCTGCCGCTGAGGATCCGCTGGCGGGTGAAGGCGAGCCGTGTTGCGGCTTTAACGAAGTCCTTCATCTGGGGACCGCGGTTGTATGAGCCGGCCCAACGCACCGCCTGGCGCCTGCCTCCGGCGGTGGCCAGCATCCCCACTTCGGCCGGGGTGAACCAGCCTGCGGCGGAATACTCGAGCAGGCGCTGCCGGGTGAGGCGCGTCTCGGCGACCCGCAGCATCACGATGCACGCCACCGCCAGCAGGAAGATCGGGACCTGCACCAGCACATATTGGGCCAGGAAGTCCTGCCCCATGCTGTTCCAGCGGTTGTGCAGCACCATGGCCGGAATCAGGCCCACCACGAAGGCGGCTACGGAGACGCCAGGATGCCAGCGGCGGGCGGCGAAGCCCATGATCAGGCCGGTGGTGCCAGTAAAGATGGCGTGGGCGAAGGGCGACATGACGCCGCGAAGGAAGAAGATCTGGGCGAGGTCCGTCCCGGGCGTACTGGATTCGGCAATGGCCCGGCCGAAGTAGAGGATGTTCTCGGTGAAGGCGAAGCCCCCGGCGATGGTGAAGGCGAAAACCACGCCGTCCACGGGACCGTCGAAGTTCTTGCGTGCCAGCAGGAGCAGGAGCAGCAGGCCAAGGGATTTGGCGAATTCCTCCACAATCGGCGCCTGGACGGTGGTCATGAAGTCGCGGAAGGATGCTTCATCGGAGTACGGGGCCGCAAGCGCGAAGACCGGCTGGATCAGCAGTGTGACTGCGATGGACACGGCGGCGCCCCACGTAAACGCAAAAAGGAGCAGCCGCTTAGGTTCCGGTTCCCAGCGGTCGATGAGGTACACGGAAAACAGCACTGCGCCGAGCGGAATCAGTGAAGCGACGAACCCGGTCACGAAGCCGGTGACTCCCGTGTTGGCCAGCAGGAAAGGTACAACCAGGAAAAGGCTGACGAAGGCGAGGACCCCTCCGCCCAGGACCAGGGCGAGAACCCCTGACGACGGGCGGGCGGCGACGGTGGATGCCGCCTCCGGGATGACCTGGACCACTGACCCGCCGCTGTGCCCGGGCGCGGGCCTGTAGTTCTGCTGGTGCACGTGCCCCATCCAGCTGGGGTTGGTCTGCTCGTGGAACTGCCACTCCGGGTCGCCGGGGCGGGCACCTGACGGTCCGGGAGCAGGCTGCTGCGGGTTCATCGACATAGTCATGAGCCTAAATGGCGGCGCCCGCCTCGCCAAAGGCCCCTGCGCCGGATGTGACCGAAGACGCCCTCTGCCCGGGCAATGCTGGAACGCCCGTGTGGTAATTTTGGAAGGCAAATGTTCCTTTTTTAATTCCGTCCCGTGAGGCGGGGAAAGGGGAGACGAGCGTTGACTCCTGTCACACAGGCACCGGTACCGGCCAGGGTTGTACTCAACCAGGCGGACATTGACCGTGCACTCACTCGTATCGCCCATGAGATCCTCGAGGCCAACAAAGGTTCGCAGGACCTGGTGCTGCTGGGCATCCCGCGCCGCGGCTATCCGCTGGCAGTCCGGCTCGCCGAAAAGATCGCCGCCGCGGATCCGGCTGTGGACGCTTCCGCGATCGTCGGACAGCTCGACGTCACCATGTTCCGCGACGACCTCTCCCACCAGCCCACCAGGCCGCCGCACCATACGCAACTGCCGCGGACCGGCATCGACAACAAGGTCGTAGTCCTGATCGATGACGTTCTGTACTCGGGCCGCACCATCCGCGCCGCCCTGGACGCCCTGGTTGACCTGGGCCGGCCCCGCATTGTGCGCCTGGCCGTGCTGATCGACCGAGGGCACCGGGAGCTTCCCATCCGGGCTGACCACGTGGGAAAGAACCTGCCCACCTCCTCCGCCGAAAAAGTCCGGGTCCGCCTCGAGGAAACCGACGTCATTGACGGCCAGGCTGTCAATGAAGTGGTCATCGAGGCCGGCGCATGAAGCACCTGCTGTCCACCGAGGACCTGAGCCTCTCCAACGCCGTCCGCATCCTCGACACCGCCGAGGAGATGGCGGCCGTCGGCGACCGCGAGGTCAAGAAACTTCCTGCCCTGCGTGGCCGCACCGTGGTCAACCTCTTCTTCGAGGACTCCACGCGCACCCGCATTTCGTTTGAGGCAGCCGCCAAACGGCTTTCCGCGGACGTCATCAACTTCGCCGCCAAGGGATCGTCGGTGTCCAAGGGGGAGTCCCTCAAGGACACCGCCCAGACGCTGTCCGCGATGGGCGCTGACGCCGTCGTAATCCGCCACTGGGCCTCAGGCGCGCCGCACCGGCTCGCTGCAACCGACTGGATCGACGCTGCCGTCATCAACGCCGGTGACGGCACGCATGAACACCCCACGCAGGCGCTGCTGGACGCCTTCACCATGCGCCGGCACTGGGCAAAACTCGCCGGGCTGCCGTCCGCCGGCGCGGACCTCAAGGGCATGCGCGTGGCCATCGCAGGAGACGTCCTGCAC
>NZ_CAKKLY010000011.1 GCF_918698095.1 Arthrobacter sp. Bi83 | reverse complement strand
CGAAGACCTCGAACTCGTCGCTCAGAAACTCAACGGCCGGCCACGTAAAACGCTCGGCTGGGAAACCCCAGCCGAGCGTTTACGTGCTTTACTACTAACCACCTAACCAACAGGTGTTGCAACGACCCCTAGAAACCGCCAGGGCATCAAGTGTTCGTTCGCGCTTTGTTTGCGGAGGTGGGACGAGCGGGCCGGTCAGCTACCCATCGAGGTGCCCGCCGCCGTCGGGCTTCCTGCTTTGATGCTCCGGCTCCTGCTTTTGCTCCTCAAAGCACGGCGGGCGTCCGCCGGTCCGCTTCCTATTCGCTGGCGTGTTTGCCGTGTGAAGCGATGTAATGCGCAGCGGCACGCTGGAGCTTGCGCTCCTTGGCCAGTTGTTTGCGAAGCGACGTCAGCTGCTCGCTCACTTTGGCCTGTTCCTCGGCGATGATCCGCTGCTGCTCGGCCTGCTGGACAACGGAGTTGAGGGCCGTGGCGAGCTGAAGCTGCTGCTCCGCAAGCAGCTTTTGGGTTTGCTGGATCAGTGGAACCATGTCCTCGGGCCTCGTCCGCATGTCGGCGAGCATGGTCCTGGCCCGTGCCGGCGGCTCGTCCAGGGCGCGCAGTCCTGGCACGGCTGCTTGCCGCACGGATTCACGGGGACCGGTAAGGCCTGGGTTGCCAAGACTGGCGCCCTCGTTGGCGAGCTGGCGGTTGAGTACCTCCACGAACTCACGGTCCAGATCATCGTCGGCCGGAACTGCACCATTCGAAGGGGCTCCACCGTCCGAAGGGCCTGAACCCTCCACGGTGACGGCTTCCCCGGCAGGGGCCGTCTGCTCAGCGCTGGCCTGATCGGTGGCAGCAGTCTCTGGCCGGATGTCAACGGTGCGTCGCAGCGGCTGCTCCTTGATGAACAGCACAGCAATGAGGGCCACAACCGCGATGCCGCCGGCGATCAGGAAGATTTCCGCCGTTGCATCGCCATATGCCGCCCTCATAATGTCGCGCACCGGGGCGGGCATGTCGGCGAGGTCAAGGCTCGCCCCGGACGAACCGCCGTTGACCCGAATTCCGGCTTCGGCGAAGCCCTGGGCGGCGAGTTCCTTGACACGGTTGCCGAGGATGGCGCCGAGGACAGAGACACCTATTGCGCCGCCGACCGAGCGGAAGAAGGCCACGGACGCACTCGCCGTGCCGATGTCACGGGCGCTGACAGTGTTTTGCACAGCCAGAACGAGGTTCTGCATCAGCATGCCGAGGCCCAGTCCGAGGATGGCCGTGAAGATTCCGGCCTGCCACAGTTCCGTGGTGTGGTCCATCGTCCCGCCCAGGCCCAGTCCGCCGATCAGCAGAATGGAGCCGGCGATCAGGTAGCGCTTCCACAGGCCGGTGCGGCTAATGAGCAGCCCCGAGACCACCGAACCGATCAGGTTGCCGGCGATCATGGGAAGGGTGAGCAGGCCGGCCTCGGTGGGCGTGGCGCCGCGTGCCACCTGGAAATATTGGCCGAGGAAGGTGGAGGAGCCGAACATGGCCACTCCCACGGCGACCGAGGCGAGGATGGCCAGGGCCGTAGTGCGGTCGGAGATGATCTTGAGCGGGATGATGGGCTGGGCAACCTTGGATTCCACGAACACCAGCAGAGCCAGGAGCAGCACGCCACCGCCCACCATGAGCGCAGACTGCCAGGACCACCAGTCGTAGTAGTCCGGGTTGCCCGCGAACGATACCCAGATCAGCAGCAGGCTGACGCCGGAGGTCAGGAGGATGGACCCGAGCCAGTCGATCTTCGCGGGACGCTTGATGTGCGGGATTTTCAGGGTGATCTGCAGCAGGATCAGGGCGACGACGGCGAGCGGCACGCAGACGAAAAACGTCCAGCGCCAGCCCAGCGGGCTGTCCACGATGAACCCGCCGAGCAGTGGGCCGCCGGCCGTGCCGACGGCCATGACGGCGCCCATGTAACCGGAGTACTTGCCGCGGTCGCGGGGCGGAATCATGGAGCCGATGATGGCCTGGGCCAGGGCTGTCAGGCCACCCATGGCGATGCCCTGGACGACGCGCGCGGTGAGCAGCAGCGGGATGGTTTCCGAGAGGCCCGCCATCACTGAGCCGGCCACGAAGATCACGATGCTGAGCTGGACCAGGAGCTTTTTGTCGAACAGGTCGGCGAGCTTGCCCCAGATGGGCGTGGTGGCGGCGTTGGCCAGGAGCGCGGCCGTGATCACCCAGGCGAAGTCCGTCTGCGTGCCCTTGAGCTCGGACATGATGGTGGGCAGCGCGTTCGCAACGATGGTGCTGCTGAGGATCGCGGTGAAGAAGGCGGCAAGGAGCCCGGTCAGGGCCTCCATGATCTGCCGGTGGGTCATAGCGGCCTGCGGAGGGTGGGCCGAAGCGCGCGACGGGGCCGTTCCGGTAGCGGCAGCGTGGCTTGCCATGTATCTGCTCCTAAAGGGTGGAAGACGTAGTGATGGGTCCGGCCGCCATTGCCCGGGCGGATTCCCGAAGGGATTCCGCAAGATTCCGGAGAACTTTCGCCGTCTCCGCGGCGTCCTGCTGGCTCCACTCCCGCAGGTATCCCTGCAGGGTGGCAGTGCGGTGCTCCTCGATTTCGAGAAGCTTGACGCGTCCGGCGTTGGTCAGGGCCACGAGCTGGGCCCTGCCGTCTTCCGGGTCCGGCCTCCGGTGCACCAGGCCAAGATCCTCGAGTTCGGCGATGTGCCGGCTCAGGACGGGGGCGCTGACACCCAGCCGCGCGGCCAGATGCGTGGCGCGTGATTCCTTCTCCCCCACGAACCGGAGGACGCCCTGCAGCGCGACGCCGGTGTCGGTTCCGCGCGCATTTGCAACCGCAACGCACCGGACCGCCCGCTGGAGGTCGAAGATCTGCCGCACGAGTTCGGCCGCGGTGTTCGGCTCAACTGCCATGATTGGACAACTCCTACTTGTTTGCCTGAAGCAACTATAACTTAGAATAGTTGCTTTGGGAAACTAAGCAGGTTGGGGGCGAGGCGGCCGTGCCTTAAATGCAGCAGCGCGAACGGATAGTTGAGGCCCCAAATCCGTTAGGAAATGGGCCTCAACTATCCGTTCGCGCTGCGTGAGGGGGTACGGAGTTACAGGGCCAGGTGGGTCGGGCCGAACATCTTAAGCAGGGTTTCGACGACGACGACGTTCGGGCCGTCCGCGGCGAAGCCCGCCTTCAGCGCGTCCCCCACATTCTCCGGGGCCACCCGCGTGGCCGGCACGCCGAAGGACTCGGCGAGCTTCACGAAGTCGGGGCGTGCGAGTTCGGTGGCCGTGGCCTTGCCGAATGCGCCCACCATGTACTCGCGCAGGATCCCGTAGCCGCCGTCGTCCACGATCAGCCAGGTGACCGGGATGTTGTGCTGCTTGGCCGTGGCCAACTCCGAGATGGAGTACATGGCCGAACCGTCACCCGATACCGCCAGGACCCGCGCCGAACCGCCGGATGTGCCCACGGTTTCCAGGCCCACGGCCCCACCGATCGCAGCTGGGAACCCGTAGCCCAGCCCGCCGGCGCCCTGCGCTGAATGGAACTGCCCTTCCCGGGCGTCCCAGCAGCTCCAGCCCCAGTAGGCCGAGATGGTCATGTCCCAAAACGTCTGCATGGCCGCTGGGACGGCCTCGCGGATGTCAGCCATGAACTTCAGTTCCTTGCCGAGGTCCTGGGATTCCAGCCGCCCCTTGACCTTGGCCAGGGACTCCCGGACCAGGTCCTCGGGCGAGGTCCCGTGCCAGCTGGCGCGCTCGCCGTGCGGCTCCGTAAGGGCCTCGTCGAGGGCCGCGAGGGCCTGTCCGGCGTCGGCCCTGATACCGAGCCCGGGCCGGTTGGACTCCAGCACGCGGGGTTCGGCGTCGATCTGGATGATCCGGCCGCGCGGCTCAAAGGTGAAGTAGTTAGACGTGACCTCACCCAGCGAGGAGCCGACGACGATCAGGACGTCCGCGTCCTCGAGGAGGTCCGTCATGTGCCTGTCCTCGATCCAGGACTGCAGCGACAGCTCATGGCTCCAGGGGAAAGCCCCGTTGCCGCCGGGAGTACAGATCACGGGGGCGCGCAGCTTCTCCGCAAGGGAGAGCAGGGATTTCTCCGCCCGGCCCCGTCGCGTCCCGCCGCCGGCGATGATGGCCGGACGTTCCGCCGTGGACAGCCATTTAACCGCTTCGCGGACCAGTTCAACGCGCGGCGGGTTGTCCGCCGCTTCGGCGAGCGCGTCCTCGACGGGAGGCACCATGATGGGGTCGAGGAGCACGTTCTGCGGGACCTCAAGCCAGACGGGACCCTGTGGTGAGGAGATCGCCTCGGTCCACGCGTCCTGGATAGCGGAGGGAATACCGGAGGCGTGCTGGATCAGGCGCTGGCTCTTGGTGACGTTCGCGGCCGAGGCCTTCTGGTCATCGAGCTGGTGCAGCATCCCCTTGCGGCGCGCACCCAGTCCCTCCAGCGGAATTTGGCTGGCAATGACCACCATCGGCACGCCGGTGGCATAGGCCTCCTGCAGGCCGGCCAGGGACGTCAGCGCGCCGGGACCCGTGGACAGGAACAGTACGCCGACCTCGCCGGTTGCACGCGAATAACCGTCTGCGGCGAAGGCACTGTTATTTTCCACGCGAGAGGACACGAACTGCAGGTTCCCGCGGCCCATCGCGTCGAACAGGCCCAGCGCATGCTGGCCGGGAATGCCAAAGACCGTCTTCGCACCCAGCGCTTCGAGGGTCTCGACGACGAGATCCCCGCCGTTGCGGACGCCGGTCCCTTTGGTGGGGGCTGCCGTGCCGGGATCGAAGTCGATCACTTGACCGCCCCGGCAGCCTCAGAGATTTCGATGCGCCCGCTGGCCCGGTTGTCTGCCCCGGGGGCGGAGAACCCGGCCGGACGCCGCGCTTCCTGGCCCAGCGCCTGGGCGGCGTAGCCGTTATCGGTTCCGAAGCGGTTTCCCTCAACGGCATTGTCGGCCATCAGGGTCACCAGTTCGTAGGCGACATGGCTGGCCGCGACGCCGGTGATTTCCGCGTGGTCGTACGCGGGGGCGACCTCAACGACGTCGGCTCCCACGAGGTTCATGCCGCGGAAGCCGCGGATGATCTCCAACAGCTCCCGGCTGGTGATGCCGCCGGCCTCGGGGGTTCCGGTGCCGGGCGCGTGGGCTGGGTCAAGGACGTCGATGTCCACGGAGATGTACAGCGGGCGGTTGCCGATGCGGTCCCGGACCTTGGCCACGGTCTCGAGCACGCCCTGATAGTAGACGTCTGCGGAGGTGACGATTCCGAACCCGAAGCGGTGGTCGTCGTCGAGATCCTTCTTGCCGTACAGCGGGCCGCGGGTACCGATGTGGCTGATGGCCTCGGTGTCCAGGATGCCTTCCTCCACTGCCCGGCGGAACGGGGTGCCGTGGGTGTATTCAGCGCCGAAGTAGGTGTCCCAGGTGTCCAGGTGTGCGTCGAAGTGCAGCATGGCGACCGGGCCGCCGGCGCGTTCGGCGGCGGCGCGCAGCAGCGGCAGGGCGATGGTGTGGTCACCGCCGAGAGTCAGCAGTTTGCTGTCGGACGAAGTCAGGTCCAGGGCGTTCTGCTGGATAGTCTCGATGGCCTCGTTGATGTTGAACGGATTGACGGCCATGTCGCCGGCGTCAGCCACCTGGCAGTTCTCAAACGGGCTGACATCCCAGGCCGGGTTGTACGGGCGCAGCAGACGGCTGGCCTCGCGGACGTGGTTGGCGCCGAAGCGGGCGCCTGGGCGGTAGGAAACTCCGGAGTCGAAGGGGACCCCGACCACCGTGATGTCCGCCTTGGGTACCTGGTCCAAACGGGGCAGCCGGGCATACGTGGCCGCTCCTGCGTAGCGGGGAATACGGGATGAATCGATGGGGCCAAGGTTGCCGTTGGCTTCGATGCGCAGCTCTTCCAAAGGAACGCCTCTCCTTCGAGGATGAAAGGTGGGTGTGACAGCCATCATACACTCGAAGTTGCCTAATGCGCATCATATGTTTACAAATTAGCCCTACCCCGCGCGCGCCCCGCGCCTCAGCGGATTGCCGCTTCCCCCCGCTCCCCCGTTCGCACCCTGACGGCGTCACGCACCGCAAGGGTCCAGATCTTGCCGTCGCCAAACCGCCCCGTCCGCGCCCCGGACATGATGGCGGCCACCACCCCGTCGGCGGCATCCTCGGTTACCAAGACCTCGACGCGGATTTTCTGCACAAGATCCGAGGTGTATTCAGCCCCGCGGAAGACCTCAACATGGCCGCGCTGCTGGCCGTAGCCATTCGCCTGGCTGACCGTCATGCCGTTTACCCCGAAGCGCTCAAGGGCATCGCGTACGGCGCCGATCCTGTCCGGACGGACAATGGCCGTCACGAGCTTCACTGCGGGACACCGCCGCGGGCAGCCTCGGCTTCCCGGACCGGATCAGCGGCCATGCTGCCTCCGGGCGAGGAAGCGGCGCCAGCGCCGCGATGTTCACCCGGGTGGAAGCTGCCGCCCACCATGGCCAGTTCGTAGGCTGTCTCCGCGTGCTCCGTGACGTCGATGCCGGAACGTTCGTCCGCATCGGTAACGCGCATCCCCATCGTCTTGTGGATGGCAAGCCCAATCAGCGTGGTCATGACCGCTGTCCAGGCGGTGACGATCAGCGCGGTCAGTATTTGTGGCCAGAACTGCGCGAGTCCGCCGCCATAGAACAGTCCACCCCCGGTCTTAGACGACGGAACGGCGAAGAACCCGAGCGACAGCGTCCCCCAGAGCCCGCCGATGAAGTGCACTGCCACGACGTCCAGGGAATCGTCCAGCCCAACCCTGAACTTGAGAGCCACAGCAAGGGCACACACTCCGCCGGCCACGGCACCGATGGCAATGGAGGCCATCGGGTCCACGAAACCGCAGGCCGGCGTGATCGCCACCAGCCCGGCAACGGCACCCGAGGCAGCCCCGAGAGAGGTGGCATGTCCGTCGCGGAGCCTTTCCACGAGCAGCCAGCCGAGGAGCGCGGCACTGGTTGCCAGCAGCGTGTTGGTCCAGGCAAGGCCTGCAGTGGCATCGGCCGTCAGCTCGGATCCTGCATTGAAGCCGAACCAGCCGAACCACAACAGACCCGCACCGAGCATGACAAACGGGAGGTTGTGGGGACGGATGTTCGGGTCCCTCATGAAGCCGAGTCGCTTGCCGAGGACCACTGCCAGCATGAGGCCGGCCATGCCCGCATTCATGTGGACAACGGTGCCGCCGGCAAAATCCAGGGCCGCGATCTTGCTGCCGATGATGCCCTCCGCACCGAAGATACCGCCGCCCCACACCCAGTGGGCAATCGGCGAATAAACAAGGGTCACCCAGAGCGCCGAGAACAGGAGCCAGGGCCCAAACCGGACCCGTTCGGCCACGGCGCCGCTGATCAGGGCGACGGTGATGATCGCAAAAGTGGCCTGGAAGCCGATAAACACCATGTCAGGAAGGCCGGCCGCCTTGGTTCCGATCGTAGTTGTCAGGCCGGCGAGGCCGAAGTTGGCGAACGGGTCGCCGACCCAGCCGCCCAACGTGTCCGGGCCGAACGCCAGCCCATAGCCCCAGAGCGCCCAGACGACGGCCACCACGCCCATGGCGCCAAAGCTCATCATCATGATGTTCAGGACTGACTTCATCCGCACCAGGCCGCCATAGAAGAAGGCCAGGCCGGGTGTCATCAGGAGCACCAGCGCCGAGGCCGCCAGCATCCAGGCGGTCGCGCCAGGATCCAGGGCAAGCGGGTCTGTTTCGAGCCTTACAGAGAGAAAAAGATGATCCATCGCGGGAGCCTTCCTCGGATTTGCCGCCCGGAGGCGTGCATGTGGCGAGACCTGCGAGACCGTGACCGGTCGATAGCCAGACTGTTTCGAATTCCCCGGGCCGAGACTACAAAACCCGTGTTTCCGCTGGCAGCATTCTGCTTTGCGGGCATGTAACAGGCGGGCTCCGGGTGTGAATTACGCGTGTACGGGAGATGTCCGGAATGTGACGTACATCTCACCACGCCGCCGGCAGGCACCGCTGGAGCAGGCGGCAGCAGTCCGCCTCAGCCAGCGGTCCGCATCAAGCGTCAGACCCGCGCCACGCTCCTAGCGGCTGGCGGCGGGAACCAGGACCCAGAGGACCTCGACGGCCTCGTTTGTGGGATTCACCCAAGTGTGGGGTTCGCGCCCCGGAAACGTGACGGTATCCCCGGTGTTGAGCTCATACTCCTCATTGGTGAGGATGAGCTTGATGGTGCCCTTAATGACATGGAGCACATCGACGTCGCAATCAACAGCGTAGAGCTCGGACTCGCCGCGGCCCAGCGGCTCGATGACGGCCTGGATGATTTGAACGCGCCGCTCCGACCGAGCGGTCAGCAGCCGCTCAACGATCCCTTCGCCGCCCAGCGAAATGCGGGGGCCGGCGTCGCGCTTTGTGAGGTGGGTTTCAGGCGCGGCAAACAGGTCGCCAATGGAAATGGAGAGGACCTGGCACAGGGTCACCAGCGAGGCGACAGAGGGCGAGGTGAGGTCCCGCTCGACCCGGCTCAGGAAGCCCTTGGTCAGCCCGGTGGCATCCGCCACCTGTTCAATTGTGAGCCGCTGCGACTGTCGGGCGGCACGGATTCTTGAACCGATGGCAACCGGAACATTGCTCGGCTCAACTGGAAGTGCCTTCATTTACGAACCTTTCACGGCCGGCCGCTCGGCCCCATCTTTGGAGCCATACTAGCGGCACCCCGCCGATCCGACGGCCCGGGAACCGCGTCACAGAAGATTGCGTCTTGACTGTTACTCCGATCACACCCTACGCTTGTTGGCAACAACTGTTGCATGCGAAGCAACAGAGCTCGATCCCTTCAGTTTTCCCCTTTAGAGCAGCCCAAACCGCGTACCCCAACTGCGCTCCGGATTACCGTAAAGCTGCCAGAGCTCCGAGGAGCCCCAAGAATCATGGACGCAAACTTCGTCAATATTGCCATCGTGGTGGTGTACCTCGCCGCGATGCTGGCCTTCGGCTGGTGGGGCAAGTCCCGCACCAAGAACAACAGTGACTACCTGGTGGCCGGCCGCAGGCTGGGCCCGCTCCTTTACACCGGAACCATGGCCGCCGTCGTGCTCGGCGGCGCCTCAACGGTGGGCGGCGTGGGCCTCGGCTACAAGTTCGGCATCTCCGGCATGTGGCTTGTCGTCGCAATCGGCGCGGGTGTGCTCCTGCTGAGCCTGCTCTTTGCCGGGACCCTCCAGCGGCTGAAGATCTACACGGTCTCCCAGATGCTGAGCCTGCGCTACGGCCAGCGCGCCACCCAGACCTCCGGCATCGTCATGCTGGCTTACACCCTGATGCTCTGCGCCACCTCCACGGGCGCCTACGCCACCATCTTCGTGGTCCTGTTCGGCTGGGAGCGCTGGCTCGCCATCGCCGTCGGCGGCGCCATTGTGCTGGTGTACTCCACCATCGGAGGCATGTGGTCCATCACCCTCGCCGACCAGGTGCAGTTCATCATCAAGACGGTGGGCATCTTCTTCCTCATGCTCCCGTTCGTCCTTAACGCCGCGGGCGGCCTCGACGGCATCCGTGCCCGCGTTGACGCGAGCTTCTTCCAGCTCGACGGCATCGGCGTGCAGACCATCATCACGTACTTCGTGGTGTACACCCTTGGCCTGCTGATCGGCCAGGACATCTGGCAGCGCGTCTTCACCGCCAAGACCCCCACCGTGGCCCGCTGGGGCGGCGCCACCGCAGGTGTCTATTGCATCCTGTACGGCGTCGCCGGCGCGTTGATCGGCCTGGCCGCCCGTGTGGCCCTGCCCGACATCGACGTCGCCAATCTCGGCAAGGACGTTGTCTACGCCGAGGTTGCCACCCACATCCTGCCGATCGGCATCGGCGGCCTGGTCATGGCCGCAGCCGTCGCCGCCATGATGTCCACCGCCTCCGGCGCCCTCATCGCTGCGGCAACGGTGGCCCGCGCTGACGTTGTGCCGTTCGTGGCCAGCTGGTTCGGCAAGACGATCAACACCGACGACACCGAAAACCCCGAGCACGACGTCAAGGCCAACCGTTACTGGGTCCTTGGCCTGGGCATCGTGGCGGTGCTGATCTCCATGGCAGCCCAGGACGTCGTGGTGGCCCTGACCATCGCCTATGACATCCTGGTGGGCGGCCTGCTGGTAGCCATCCTCGGCGGCCTGGTCTGGAAGCGCGGCACCGGCATCGCCGCCGCCTGGTCCATGGCCGTGGGCTCGGTCCTGACCCTTGGCCTGCTGATCATGTATGCCACGGGAATCATCCCGAGCGAGGACGGCGTCTACGCCAACGATCCCATCTACTGGGGCCTTGGGGCCTCGCTGGCAGTGTACTTGGTGATATCCGTACTCACGCCACCCACGGATCCCGAAGTCCGCGAAGCGTGGGACAAGCGCGTCGCCGGAGCCGTGTCCGAGGAACTGTCCCTGGAGGCTCACCCGGTAGCCAGCCACGCGGCGCATTAGGCAAACTGAATTAATCACGACGGCGGTGCCTTCCCTTCGCGGGGAAGTCACCGCCGTCGGGGTTTAAGCGTTCGGCTCTAAGCGCCGGGGTTTGAGCGCGTGTCCTTATTCTTCGTAGCCTTCGTCCCCGCGGAATTCGTCGGCATCCAACGACACCACCCGCTCGTCGTCGTCAACGGCTTCCGGCGCGACGGGAACAACTCTCTCCTCGGAGTCGATGAACTCGTCCTCGGTATCCCAGTCTTCGTCGACCGGCGCGTCCTCGGCGAAATCGTAGGCGGGGTCGGATTCCAGTGTGTGGCGGGCGTCGGGCTCGGGGCGTGATCCGGTGGTGTTCATGATGCAGACCTCCGTGTGATTGGACTTCCGTGCCCTCCGTCAACGAGGCACGTTTTCATCAGATCACCACCCTTGTGGACGGTCAAGGGCCCCGCGGCAGAGCGTCAGGAAACCGTTCTCGGAACCGCGCATTTACGGGGTCCCTAAATTTCCGCCTGAGGAATACCGGCCGAAAATCCGCGGAATTGCGGGGTAAGCTGGTCGTTGCAATGGGGCCGAACCATGCCTCATCTAGCCCAGGAGTTCCCGTGTCTCAGCACGCAAAATCTGACCGCCACAGCGAAACCAGCCCGGCCGCACACGCATCGCCCGCCGGTACCCCAAACGCAGCGGACGTGAAACGCTGGCGCCAGTATCTGGCCGACGAACGCGCCGAGGCTGCCGTCTACCGGGACCTCGCGCAAAGCCGCTCCGGCGAAGAACGGGCCATCCTCCTGGCCCTCGCCGAGGCCGAGGGACGCCACGAAGCCCACTGGCTCAAGCTCCTCGGCGAGCACGCGGGCAAGCCGCGCCGCGCCTCCGCCCGCAGCCGGCTGCTGGGCCTCCTTGCCCGGCACTTCGGTTCCGTTTTCGTGTTGGCCCTGGCCCAGCGTGCCGAGGGCCGCTCCCCCTACACCAAGGAGCCCTCCGCCACTCCGGCCATGGCGGCGGACGAACAGATTCATGAGGAAGTGGTGCGCGGCCTGGCCACGCGGGGCCGCAACCGGCTGGCCGGAACCTTCCGGGCGGCCGTTTTCGGCGCCAACGACGGCCTCGTCAGCAACCTGTCGCTCGTAATGGGCATGGCCGCCACCGGCGTGGCCAGCACCGTGGTTCTGCTGAGCGGCATCGCCGGCCTGCTGGCCGGCGCGTTCTCCATGGGCGCGGGCGAATTCGTCTCCGTCCGTTCGCAGCGTGAGCTTCTGGCCGCCACGCGACCCACACAGGTGACGCTCGCCGCGGCGCCGCAGCTGGATATTGAGCACAACGAGCTCCTGCTGGTCTATCTGGCCCGGGGCATGTCCCGCGAGGCCGCGGAACACCGGGTGGCCGAGCGGATGGGCCTCTTCAGCTGCGACTGCGACCCGAGCCTCTCGCTCCAGCCCGAGCTCCCGGAGACCGAGGATCAGCACGAGGCCGTGGGCACCGCCTGGGGCGCCGCGCTGTCCAGTTTCTGCTTCTTCGCCTCCGGCGCGATCGTCCCCGTCATTCCCTTCCTGTTCGGCATGACCGGCGTGGGCGCGCTCGTGGTGGCCGCCGTGCTGGTGGGCATGGCGCTGCTGGCGACGGGTGGCGTCGTCGGTCTCCTTTCCGGCACCTCTCCCCTGACCCGCGGTCTTCGCCAGTTGGCCATCGGGCTGGGAGCAGCCGGAGTCACCTACGTGTTGGGCATGGCGTTCGGCGCCGTGATCGCCTAGTGCGGCTGGCCGGAGCTCTCGGCGCCGGGGAGACGCAGTAGTGGAAGAAGAGCCGGCCGGAGAAGACACCGGCCTGCGCGCACCTGACGATGAACGCCGTGACACGGATAGCGGGCAGCGGCACCGGAAACACCCGCGCCATTCCGGGACCGCCAGCGCAGCCAGCAGGTTCATCCGCAACCTCGTCCTGATAACCGCCATCGGGTGTGCAGCATTCGTGGCGGCGGGCTTCGCCTACGGGGCCCCCCGTTTTGCCAGCCTCCTAGAGTTCCGGCTCGGGGCCGGCAACGGACATCCTGCCCAGCCCAGGCCCGGGCAGACGGACCGGGCCGGTGGGGCCGGCCAGGGGCAGGAGGCCGGCCAGGCAGGGCAGCCCGGCACGGGCGGCCGGGCCGCAGGCGCACCGCCGCCCGGCGTCGAAGAGGCAGCAGCACCGCTGGGAACGCCGGCGCCCCCGCCGGAACCGAGTGATTCGTATAAGTTCCTGGCCACCAACGACGACGGCACTCCGGTTGGATATTCGCCCTGCCGGCCGCTGCACTACGTAGTGAACGCCGGCCTGGCGCCGGAGGGCGCGGCCGGGCTGGTCCCCGCGGCGATCGAGACGGTGTCCCGGGCCACGGGCATCCGTTTCATCAACGACGGGGCCACCGACGAACAGCCCTCGGAATCGCGCGCCCCCTACCAGCCCGAGACCTACGGCGAGAGGTGGGCTCCGCTGCTCATCAGCTGGACCACTCCGGGGGCGGCACCCAGGCTCAAGGGCAAGATCATCGGCACCGGGGGCAGCACGCACTACAGCTATGGGGACGGGCCCAAGAGCTTCGTCACCGGAAGCCTCGAGCTCGACGCCCCGCAGATTGCCGCGGAACTCAACCGTCCGGACGGTCCCGGATATGCCACCGCCGTCATCCTGCACGAGCTCGGCCACGTCATGGGGCTTGAACACGTGGATGACCCCGTTCAGCTGATGTACCCGGAGATCGGCGCGCCCGACGGTCTGGCGGCGGGGGACCTCAGCGGACTGCAGGCTCTTGGCAAGGCCCCGTGCCGGAAGGACCTCTAAGCGGGATCGGCTTTCAGGACCCAGCCTCTCCAGTCATCAGCTGCCCAAAACCGCGAGTGCCTCGTCCACGCTGTCCACCAAAAAGATCCGCTGCTCCATCGCCCTCCCGTGAGCCAGGCTCTGCAGCATGGGCCAGGCCGGATGATGCCGCTCCCAGTGTTCCCGTCCCACCAGCACCATGGGGGTCACGGTTTCCGATGCACCGTAGTAGTTCTCGCACGCATCCTGGAAGATCTCCTGGATGGTCCCGGCCGAGCCCGGCAGGAACACGATGCCGCCCTTGCACAGCTCCAGGAGGACGGCCTCGCGGACCGCGTTGGCGAAGTACTTGGCAATGTGTGTCGCGAAGAAGTTGGGCGGTTCGTGGCCATAAAACCAGGTGGGGATGCCCAGCGACGACGTTCCGTGAGGGAAACGCGTGACGACGGCCGCCGCGGCCCGTGCCCACGCTGACACCGAGGGCCGGAAGCCGGGGACGGAAGCCAGTTCGGTGAGAACACCCCGGAAATCCTGGTCTGGTGCCTCGCTGAGGTAGGCGCCCAGGTTTGCTGCCTCCATCGCCCCAGGGCCGCCGCCCGTGGCCACCATCCTGCCGCTGCGGGCCAGCAGCCTGCCCAGCGTTGCGGCCTCGGCAAATCCCGCGCTTCCCCGCTGCGACGCGTGGCCGCCCATGACCCCGACGATGGCGCGTCCCCCGCCCAGGACGGAGCGGGCCAGCTCCTCCAGGGCGTCGCCGATCGCGTGGTCATGCAGGGCAGCCGCCAGCGTGGCATCGAGGTGCCGGCGCTGGCCGGGGCGGATACTCCACTGGTACACGAGGGCATCCCGCGTTTCCTCGTACGGCACGTCCAGGATGCCGGCGTAGAGCTCCTGGGGCGTGTACAGCTCACCGCGGTAGGCATCGAACGGCACGCCGGCCAGCTTGGGAAATATCAGGGCACCGCGCCGGCGGAGCGAGTCTTCCACCCCGGGATCGAACGTGCAGCCCATGAAGATGGCGCCTTCCGCCTCCATGGCGGCGAGGACCGGAGCCCTGCCGCGCAGGTCGAGGGACTGTGCGTGCCAGCCATGCATGGTCTTCGCTCCGGCGCTGACGAGCTGGTCAAAGCGGGTGACGCTCTCCACCTCGAGGGTCCGCGGGCTGGGGTTCAGGCTGCCGGAGGGGTTCATGGTGCCAGCGTAGCGGGCTGTTCCAGCGTAGCGGGCTGTTCCAGCGTAGCGGGCTGTTCCAGCGAAGCGGGCCGTGCCAGCGAAGCGGGCCGTGCCAGCGAAGCGGGCCGTGCCAGCGAAGCGGGCCGTGCCAGCGAAGCGGGCCGTGCCAGCGAAGCGGGCCGTGCGAGCCGAGCCAGCCAAGCGGGCTGGAACGCGGAAGTGCCCCGCAGCGGGCTGCGGGGCACTTCCGGTGTTGCTGGTGGGATCAGGTCAGGAGACCTGGAGACCGCCGTTGATGTCATAGGTGGCGGCGGTGATGTAGCCGGAGTCCTGGCCCAGCAGGAAGGAGATGAGTGCAGCAACCTCTTCCCGGGTGCCGACGCGCCCCATCATGATGCCTTCGGACATCTGCGCCTTGCGCTCATCGGACAGCGTGCCGCCCATGATGTCGGTGTCGATAGGGCCGGGGGCGATGGCGTTGACGGTCACGCCAAACTCGCCCACCTCACGGGCCAGCGCCCGGGTGAATCCGATGATGCCGGCCTTGGAGGCGCTGTAGGCAACCTTGGAGTAGGTGCCGCCGCCGCGCTGCGCCGAGATCGAGGAAATGCTCACGATGCGTCCGAGTTTGCGCTCGATCATGCCCTTGAGGACACGCTGGGAGACGATGAACGTCCCACGCATGTTGATCGCGAAAACCTTGTCCCACTCCTCCACGGTGGTTTCCATGAACGTCGTCGGAGAGCTGATGCCCGCGAGGTTGGCCAGGGCCACGATCGGCGGCAGCGACTCTTCGATTTCGCTGATCGCACGGTCCACCGAGGCAGCGTCGGAGACGTCCGCGCCGACACCGATGGCCTTCACCGCACGGTTGGAGCCAATCTCTGCAGCTGCGGCCTTCGCGTCTTCGGCGTTGATGTCCAGGATCGCGATGGACCAGCCCTCGCTGGCCATGCGGTCGGCAGCTGCGCGGCCGATGCCGCGGGCGGAGGCCGCACCGGTCAGCACGACTGTGCGGTCGGCGGGGAAAGCAGTGGTTGAGCTCATTGCAGATATTCCTTCGTGTGGTTCGCTGGGTGGTTCTTAGCGGGAGATGGTGGCTTTGGCTGCAGCTGCGACGGCGGGGTCCAGAGCGGCATCGCCTTCGGGGCGCTTCCGCGCATAGAAGTACGTGGCGACCGCCGTGACGCAGAGGCAGAAGGACAGGAACAACAGACCGCTCTGGTTGTTGCCGGTGGCGTCCTTGAGGAGTCCGACCGCATAGGGGGCCACGAAGCCGCCGAGGTTTCCGAGGGAGTTGACCATGGCAAGGCCGGAGGCTGCTGCCGCACCGGTCAGCGCCGCGGACGGCATGGACAGGAAGGGGGCGATGGCGCCGTAAATGCCCATGGCCGAGACCGTCAGGCCGATGAGTGCCAGAACCGGGTTGATCGGGAGCAGGTAGCCTGCGGCCAGCAGGCCCACGCCGGCGAGCACCATGCTGACCGCGCTGTGCCAGGCCCGCTTGCCGGTCTTGTCTGCACGCTTGCTCCAGAAGTACACGAACACCGCTGCGATGGCGTACGGAATGAGGACGATAAACCCGACCTCCGCGGTGGAGAACTTGCCCAGCGCGGCAACGATGGTGGGCATCCAGAGGCCCAGACCGTAGATGCCGCAGACCAGGCCGAAGTACAGGGCAGAGTAGACCAGGGTGCGCTTGTCCTTGAGGCCGGCCAGGAAGTTATGGCTGCCGCCCTGGGACTTGGCCGCCAGTTCGGCGTCCATGGTGGTGGCGAGCCATTCGCGCTCGTCGTTGTTGAGCCACTTGGCGTCCCGCGGACGGTCCGTCATGAGGATCGGGGTGAGCAGGCCGAGGAGGATGGCCGGGATGCCTTCGAGGATGTAGAGCCACTGCCAGCCGTGCAGTCCGAGGACTCCGTCCATCTGGAGCAGCAGGCCGGAAACCGGGGCGCCGAGGGCGTTGGAGACCGGCTGGGCGAGGATGAAGATGCCCAGCACGGTGACGCGCTGCGCTGCGGGGAACCACAGGGTCAGGTAGAACAGGATGGCGGGGAAGAACCCTGCCTCAGCGGCGCCCAGCAGGAACCGGATGATGTAGTAGGTGGTCTCACCGTTCACGAGGCACATGGCCGCGGCGAATATGCCCCACGTGATGAGGATGCGGGCCAGCCACTTGCGGGCTCCGAACCGGTACATTCCGGCGTTGCTCGGGATTTCGAGCAGCGCGTAGCCGAGGAAGAAGATGCCTGCGCCCAGCCCGTAGGCTGCAGAGGTGAGGCCGATGTCCTCACTCATGGTGAGCTTGGCGAAGCCCACGTTGTTGCGGTCAAGGTACGCAACGAAGTACAGGAGAACGATCAGGGGCATGACGCGGCGGCGGACTTTGCGGAGTGTGCGGTCGCCAAGCTCGCCGAGTCCGGACTTTGTGGTTAATGAAGTCATCATCGACCTTCTATCTGACGGTTCCGGGCCGGCGGCTTCGCGCGGAGGAATCCGATGCTTTTATGGGGGGTTCTGTCCGCTCCAGATCAGAGCGTTTTTTGATTCTTATTTGAATCTGATGTCAGACATCTGACGGAAGAACATGAGCAAAAGCATAGAAGGGTGACGCGCATTACGTCAAGGCCGGTGGGTTCAGCTCAGGACTTCGTGCCGTGGACGTAGCGTTCGTAGTCCTCGAACGTCTGGTCCATATGCTCGTCCATCGCCCGGCGGGCAAGCTCGGAGTCGCCGGTGAGGATGCTGTCCAGCACGCGCTGGTGAAAGGCGATGGCGTGGCGCTGGATCTCCTCGACCGCGGAAGTCTCGCGGCGGGCGCGGTACAGGGACTGGCCGAGCTGGGCGAGCAAGGCACGCACGAACGGGTTGCCCGAAGCCTTCAGCACCACGTCATGGAACGCGATGTCCGCGGTCACGAAGCCGTCAAGGTCGCCGGATTCGTGAAACCGCTTCATGTCGGCGATCGACCGGCGCATGTCCTCGGCGTGCTCCGGCGTGTGGCGCCTGGCGGCGAGCGCGGCCGCGCCGGTCTCCACCATGCGCCGCACCTCAATGAGCCCCCTGGAGACCTGGTCCTCGGCGTTGCCGTATGACGCCGCCTTGATGATCGCGTCAAGGCCGGTCCAGTTGTCCGCGGGATTCACGAAGGTTCCGCGGCCCGCCTTGACGTAAAGGATGTTCTGCGCCCGCAGGGCCTTGAGCGCCTCGCGGACCGTCAGGCGGCTGACGTCGTAGGCCTTGGCGATGTCGGCCTCCGGGGGCAGCGCATCGTGCGGCTTCAGCCTGCCGTCAAGGATGTCGTCCAGCAGGCCGTCGACGAGGTCGTCAACCAGTGTCCTGCGACCCATTGGAACGACCCACTTTCGCCTTGCATGCTGCCCTCGATGGGCCTAACACTACAGAAACGGCGGCGGACCGCGGAAAATGCCCCGGCTGAACGTCAGTCGGCTACGCGTCAGCCGGCAGTGCGTCGGCCGGCAGCGTATGAGTCCGAAACGTAGGTATCCAACCTGGCGAGGGTGTTTTCGATATTGTCGGGGTGGCGCCGGAGGTACCCTGCCAGCCGGAGGAAGAACTTGCCGCGGACCTGGCGTGCGTCCCACTGCTCTGTGACAAGCGTGCCGGGGATTCCGGCGGCGTCCGTGGCCGGCTCCAGCAGGTAGCGCCAGACATGCCCGTAGAAGTGGCGCCAGCCGATCCTGCGCCCTTCTTCGAATTCCGTCACGGTGTTCAGAATCTTGTAGTCCACCTTGACGTTCATTTCCATACCAAACTCAACCCCCGGCCCAAGCCGTTCCGGGCCGCGGGGCTGGGCGCCCCTCACCGTGCCCGAACCGTCGATTTCGCTGTGCAGGGCCGGAGTGGCCAGGACCTCGAAGATCCGGGCCGGCGCGGCGGCGATGAAGCGGTCCCTGGACACGAGATATCGGTTGTTCATCCGGCCAGCCTAGCCGCTAAGAATTGGTGCAGAATTTGAGCATGCAGAATTCATCGCCTGCCGGCAGCCCGCGCATCGGCATCCCTGTCCGGCTCAGCAGTTCAGCCGATCCAGACCCCCGGGTGGCAGAGGCCAACGGCCTCTTCGATTACATCGTGGACCTCGTGCGCGACGGCGGCGGCGAACCGGTGCTGCTGACCCCCGATCTGGTGGAGGGCGGCGTGCTCGACGGCGGCAGGCGCGCCGGCGCGCCTGAGGCGCTCGACGGCGTCGTACTCCCCGGCGGCGGCGACCTCGACCCGCGGCTTTACGGCGAAGTTCCGGGCGGCACCTGCTACGACGTCAACCCGGAACAGGACAGACTGGACATTGCGGTGGCGCGCCAGGCAATCGACGCAGGGCTCCCCCTGCTGGGCATCTGCCGCGGCCACCAGCTGCTCAACGTCCTTTACGGCGGAACGCTGATTCAGGACATGGCACCGGGCACCGTGCCGCACCGCGACAGCCCCGCTGAAGGCGGCGGACTGTGGGCTTGGCACGACGTGGCGATGACGCCGGGCTCCAAGGTGGCGCGTCTGTACGGCGCCGTCGCAGATCCCGTCCCCGGCATCTCAGGTGCAGGCAGCGTGAAGATCGCGTCGGGCCACCACCAGGCCGTGGCGCAGGTGGCACCAGGCCTGGTGGTGACCGCGGTGGCGGAGGACGGCACCGTGGAGGCACTTGAGGACCCTGAGCGGTGGGTGGCCTCGGTCCAGTGGCATCCCGAGGCGGTCGAACTGCCAGAGGTCCAGCGGCTGGCGCCGTTCCGCGCCTTCGTGGACGTCTGCCGGCGAAACCGCTAGCCTGCCGGTTTCCGGCACCACCCTGAGAAGCTCCGTCCAGGGAAGCTCCGCCCTTAGAGTGCCACGGCGGCAGCCAGCCGCACGGGCAGCCCGGTTTCGAGCGACTCTTGGGCGGCGTCAGCAACCCGGGAGGCCGCCACGGCGTCTTCCGGCGTGCAGGCGTTTTCCCGCCGGCCGAGCACCAGCTCCACGAAGGCCTCCACCTCGGAGCGGTAGGCCTGGTCGAAGCGCTCCGCGAAGGTTTTGTGGGAGGCTCCCGACGGGAACCCAATCCCGGCTTCCGCGGAGGTCACTGCTGATTTCTCGTCAAGGCCCACCATGAGGGAACCGGCCGAACCCTGGATTTCCAGGCGGACGTCGTGCCCGGCCCCGTTGTAGCGGGAGGCCCCTACGGAACCCAGCGTGCCGTCGTCGAACGTCACCACGGCAAGTGCGGTGTCCACGTCCCCCACTGCCCCGATGGCGGGGTCCCCGTTGTTGGAGCCCTTGGCATAGACCTCCATGATTTCCCGGCCGGTGAGCCAGCGCAGAATGTCAAAATCATGGACTGAGCAGTCGCGGAACAACCCGCCCGAGGTCGCCAGGAACTCCACGGGCGGCGGCGCCATGTCACAGGTGACGGCGCGCAGCGAGTGGATCCAGCCAAGCTCGCCTGCCTCGAAGGCGCGCTTGGCCTCGAGATAGCCGGCGTCGAACCGCCGCTGGTGCCCGATCTGGACGGTTCCCTGATTTGCCCGGATGTAGTCCAGGACGGGCAGCGAATCCGCCACGTTCATGGCTACCGGCTTCTCGCAGAACACCGGAATGCCGGCGTCCACGCCCGCCCTGATCAGCTCCGGGTGCGTGCCCGTGCCGGTGGCGATGACCAGGCCGTCGATCCCCGATCCGATCAGCTCCTCCACAGACGGCAGGAACTCCGCGCCCAGACCCAGGGCGATGGTGCGGGCGTGGTCCGCGGCAACATCCGTCAGCCTGAGCCGGACGTTGATCCCCTGCGGCTGCAGCACGCTGTTCAGCGACGCGATGTTGCCGGCGTGCATCACCCCGATGCGGCCGACGCCGACGAGCCCGAGCGTTATGTCCTTCATGCTTTCCTTTTGCTTGGTTGTCAGTCCGATTTCAGGGGTCATGCCGGCAGCTGGCTTGCGGTGCCGGCGACTTCGGCCTGGACTTCCTTGACGACGTCGCCGTGGCCGCCGAGCTGTTCGAGCTCGTGGGCGAGTTCGGCGAGTTCGGCGCCGCCGGCCATCTGGGCGGTGAGTTCGTCGAGGGTGATGTCCTTCTTGTCGTAGTAACCGATGGATTTGCCGCGCTTGAGAAGCAGGAACCGGTCCCCGACGGGGAAGGCATGGTGGGGGTTGTGGGTGATGAAGATGACGCCCAGTCCGCGGTCGCGGGCCTGCAGGATGTAGCGCAGGACGACGCCGGACTGCTTCACGCCCAGGGCGGCCGTCGGTTCGTCCAAGATCAGGACCTTGGCGCCGAAGTAGACGGCGCGTGCGATCGCGACGCACTGGCGTTCACCGCCGGAGAGCTGGCCGATGGGCTGCTCCACATCGCGCAGGTCGATGCCCATCTCGGCAAGTTCCTTTTTGGTGATGTCCTTCATCTTTTGAACGTCCAGGCTCTTGAACGGGCCAAAACCGGACGTCAGCTCGGAACCGAGGAAGAAGTTGCGCCAGATGGGCATCAGGGGAACGACGGCGAGGTCCTGGTAGACCGTGGCAATGCCGGCATCCAGCGCGTCCCTGGGAGAATCGAATTTCCGTTCCTCGCCCATGACGTGGAGCACGCCTTCGTCGTGCCGGTGCAGGCCTGCAATGATCTTGATCAGCGTTGACTTGCCGGCGCCGTTGTCACCCAGGACGCAGGTGACGCGGCCGTTGTCCACGGCCATGGTGACGTCGGTCAGGGCAACGATGTTGCCGTAGTGCTTGCCCACCTTCTCCAGCGAGAGCAGGTGCACCGGGGTGTGGGTGAGTGGATCTTTTTCGTCTTTGAGGAGCTGTTGCTGGTCGATCTGCTTGGCGTTCATGATATTCAGCCTTTACTTGAATCTGCGCGGCGCTTGACGATCAGGTTCACGATGGTGGCCAGGAGAAGCATCAGGCCCAGGAAGAACTTGAACCAGTCCGGGTTCCACTGGGCGTAGACGATGCCCTTGTTGGCCATGCCGAAAATAAAGGCGCCGATCGCGCCGCCCACGGCCGAACCATAGCCACCGGTGAGCAGGCAGCCGCCGATAACTGCGGCGATGATGTAGAGGAATTCGTTGCCCACGCCCTCGCCGGACTGGACGGCGTCAAACGCGAACAGGTTGTGCATGCCCAGGATCCAGCCGCAAAACCCGACCGCCATGAAGAGGCCGATCTTGGTCGCCTTGACGGGGACGCCGACGGCGCGGGCGGCGTTGGCGTCGCCGCCGACGGCGAAGATCCAGTTGCCGACCTTGGTGCGCAGCAGCACCCAGGACGCCACAGCAACCAGAGCGATCCAGATGAAGACGGTGTTCTTCACATCCACCCCGGCGATGTTCACCGACGAGGAGAAGACGGCCTGCGCTGACTCGTAGCCGTCCATGGTGGAGATGGACGGGGAGGACACTCCGCCGCCGATCAGGCGGGTCAGGCCCAGGTTCAGGCCGGTCAGCATCAGGAACGTGGCGAGGGTGACGATGAAGCTCGGGAGCTTGGTCTTCATGAGGATCCAGCCGTTGATGAAGCCGATGCTCAGCGACACCACCAGGGCCAGGATCACGCCGACCCAGACGTTCATGCTGAAGTACCAGCTAAACATCGACGCCGTCAGCGCTGAGCTGATGACCGCGACGCCCGTGGAAAGGTCGAACTCGCCGCCGATCATCAGCAACGAGACCCCCACCGCCATGATGCCGATGGTGGAACTGCCGTAGAGGACGGTGGCGAAGGCATTCGGTTGGATGAACGTCTGGGAAACGGCGGCAAAAAAGATAAAGAGGACGATCGCGCCGACGAGGGCGCCTACTTCCGGACGTCCGAGCAACTGTTGCAGAGGGTTGCGCTTTCCAACGCGTTCATCCACCACAGCTGGTTTTGTCATTGTCGGGGTCATGGTCATGATGATTCTCCTTGCTCCCTGGCCCGGCACTGGGCCGGGCCAGGCTGGCGGACTGTTAGCGGATGCCCTGCTCGGCGAACTTCAGGACGTCTGCGGCGTTGGATTTGTCGACGATGGCCGGACCGGTCAGCACCGACTGGCCGCCACCGAGCTTGAAGCCGCCGCGCTTGTTCTGCCACAACGCGTCAACGGCGCCGTAACCCTGCAGCCACGGCTGCTGGTCCACCGTGAACAGCACGCTGCCATCGACGATCTTCTGGGTAAGGTCGCGGTTGAGGTCGAAGCTGGCCACCTTGGCGGAACTTCCCGCGGTCGCGACGGACTTCAGGAGCGTCAGCGTGATCGGTGCGCCTAGGCCGATGATGACATCAGCATCCTTGGAGGCCTGCAGCTTGGCGGTCGCCGTGGACTCGACCGCCGTCATGTCAGCCCCGTTCACGTACAGGATCTCCGTCCCGGGCACCTTTGACTTCACGCCTTGACAGCGGGCTTCGAGGCCCACATGCCCCTGGGCCTGGATCACGCAGATCGGGTGCTTGAATCCCTCCCCTGCCAGCTTTTCTCCCACGGCCTGACCGGCCAGCTGCTCGTTGGAACCGAAGTGAGTGAAGGCACCGAGCTGCTTGGAGACGGATTCGCCGGCGTTGAGGCTGACGATGGGAATGCCTGCCTCGGCGGCCTTCTTCAGCGAGCCCTTCAGGGCGTCCGGCGTGGCCAGGGTGACGGCTATCCCATCCACCTTCTGGTCGACAGCCTGCTGGATTAACTGCGACTGCCGGCCGGCTTCCGGGTCACCGGTGTACAGCAGCTCCACGTTGTCTTTGGCCGCTGCTTCCTCCGCGCCCTTACGGACGGTGTCCCAGAACGTGTCGCCAGCGGGGGCGTGTGTGATCAGGGCAATTTTCATTCGGGGCGTCGATGCGACCTGGCCCGCGCCGCCTGCGCTGTTGGCTTCGGGGGCCCGTCCGCCCTGGCTGGAGCACGCGCTGAGAGCCAGCATGGGAACAACGGCGGCGAGGACGGCCGTCTTGCGCCACGAAAACTTGACCACGATAAATCTCCTTTGATTTGGGGGCTGGGACCGGCGCCAGGTTGCGGGGTCACCACGCCTTCTACACCGATCATCGTGATTCGGCTCACAGATGTCAATAGTTTGTCCTGACATTAGGATGTTTGTACCTAAAATTCCCAGGATCAGCCCCACTCCCGCCCCCAAATCGCACCGGGATGGGGGATCAGAGATATCCGCCGCGGGCCCTTGACCGGGGGCTTCTCGCTGCTATTATCAAAAAGGTAGTATGTCCTATCAAGCGAACATGCACCTGACATACGGGTTCCTGGACGCAGGACGGCCCGCAGCGCAAAGGGAGCACTCAATGGCGAACCAACTTCACCTCAGCATCGACAGATCGTCGCCGGTGCCCCTCTACCACCAGGTGGTGCAGGGCATCGAGGCTGCAATCCACACGGGGCTGCTAGAGCCAGGCAGCCGGCTGGAAAACGAAATCGACCTAGCCGCGCAACTGAACCTCTCCCGGCCCACCATGCGCAAGGCGATGGACGAACTGGTGCGCTCGGGGCTCCTCGTGCGGAAACGCGGAGTGGGCACCCAGGTGGTTTCGAGCCAGGTCCGGCGTCCCCTCGAACTTTCCAGCCTGTACGACGACCTCACTAACAACGGCAGCAAACCCACCACCGACGTGCTCACGTTCGCGCACATCGAGGCCGACGACGCCACGAGGCAGGCTCTGCATTTGCCGGCCGGCGCGAAGGTCTACCACTTCACCAGGCTGCGGAAGGTCGGTGGCAAACCG
Organism: Arthrobacter sp. Bi83; assembly: GCF_918698095.1. Classification (GTDB taxonomy): domain Bacteria; phylum Actinomycetota; class Actinomycetes; order Actinomycetales; family Micrococcaceae; genus Arthrobacter. The sequence goes on along the minus strand of NZ_CAKKLY010000011.1, from coordinate 69,691 downwards.
CTGGCCCTGATGGAGAACTGGGTCCGCGATGACATCACGCACATCGACGAGCAGTTGCTGGGGTCGCAGGGGCTCTACAGTATTTTGCGCAGCGGCGGGGTCAACTTCCGGCTCGCCACCCAGCGCATCGGCGCCATGGTGGCCAATGAATACCAGGCACCCCTCCTCGAGACTGAACCCGGCTCGGCGCTGGTCACCATGGAGCGTACCGCCGTGGACGACACGGGCCGGAACGTCGAGACGGGCCACCACGTCTACCGCGCTGATTCCTACAGTTTTGAAATGACACTGGTGCAGCGTTAGACGCCTTCAGCGCTGAAGCCTGACCGACTCACAATCTGAAAGAGAACAATCCATGGCCGACTGGGTATATCCGCTGGGCAGCGCAGCCGAAGGCTGCTGGGATGTTTCGCTGGGAACAGCGGACTCCGCACTCACCGTCGAAGGGTGGGCACACACCGGGCTGAAGGTGGCCACACTGGCCCCGGGCGCCGTCGTCGAACTCCCCGCCGCGGGTGAGGAACGGATCGTGGTTCCGCTGGGGGGGGCCTTCACAGTGTCGGTGGACGGCGAGAAGTACGAACTGGCCGGCCGGGCCGGCGTCTTCAGCGGCCCCAGTGATGTGCTGTATTCCGGTGCGGAGAAGGCGGTCTCGGTCACTTCGTCCGACGGCGGCCGGGTCGCCATCGCGACGGCACCCGCGAAAGTCCAGTACCCCACCCGTCTGATCGCGGCGGCCGAGACCCCGGTGGAGCTGCGCGGTGCCGGGAACTGCTCACGCCAGGTCCACAACTTCGGCACCCCCGCGGCGCTGGAGGCGGACCGTTTCATCGTGTGCGAGGTCATCACCCCCGCCGGCAACTGGTCCTCCTACCCTCCTCACAAGCACGACGAGGAGAAGGACGGTGAGACCCGCCTCGAGGAGATCTACTACTTCGAGACCAGGGTGGCAGATGTTCCGGGCGCATCCGGTCCAGGACCTGACGCGGACGCCATCGGATACCAGCGCGTCTATGCCTCGGACGAGCGCCCCATCGACGTCGCAGCCGAGGTCCGCACCGGCGATGTGGTCCTGGTTCCCTATGGCTGGCACGGCCCCGCCATGGCCGCGCCCGGCTACGACCTGTACTACCTCAATGTCATGGCCGGGCCGGGCCGGGTCCGCGACTGGCTCATCAGCGACGACCCCCACCATGGCTGGGTCCGCCAAAGCTGGGAAGGCCAGGACGTGGATCCTCGCCTGCCATTCGGCAGCTAGCGCCCGCCGCCTGGCCTTTGGGCGGCCACCGCCGGCGCAGTCCCACCGGCCGGCCAGCGCCTCGCGCCGGCCGACTCAGCCGTTGAACTCAGAGGGATGCGGCCCGGTCCGGCCGTCCCGTTCAAGGGCGTCGATGGCCGCCAGCTCGGTGTCCGTCAGCTCGAATCCGAACACATCGAGGTTTTCGCGGATCCGCGCCGGAGTGACCGACTTGGGGATGATGATGCGGCCTTGGTGAAGGTGCCAACGGAGGATCACCTGGGCGGGCGACACACCATGGGCCGCGGCGATGGCGGTGACGGACGGCTCCCCCAGCACGGCCCCCTGCGCGAGCGGACTCCACGCCTCCGTGGCCACGCCGTGGGCTTGGTTTGCCGCAGCGACGTCCCGCTGCTGGAGCGCCGGGTGCAGTTCCACCTGGTTGACGGCCGGTACTGTTCCGCCCAGACCAATGATTTTCTCCAGGTGCTGGGGCAGGAAGTTGGAGACGCCGATGGCTCTGACGCGGCCGTCTGACAGCAGCTTCTCAAGGGCCCGCCAGGACTCAAGGTAACCGGCCGTGGCCGGAGCCGGCCAGTGAATGAGGTAGAGGTCCAGGTAGTCGAGGCCCAACTTTGCCAGGCTCGACTCGTAGGCAGCGAGGGTGGCGTCGTAACCGTGGTCGGCCACCCACACCTTGGACGTGACGAACAGTTCGCCGCGCGGTATCCCCGACCCCGCCAGGGCGCGGCCGGTTCCGGCCTCGTTTCCGTAGATCGCGGCGGTATCGATGCTCCGGTAGCCGGCTGCGAGGGCCGCGCTGACCGCGTCGGTGGTCTCGTCGTCGGACACCTGGAAGACTCCGAAGCCGAGCTGCGGCATCTGGACGCCGTTGTTGAGCGTGACGGTAGGGATGGGCGTGGTGATCTGACTTGCATTCATGGAAGTTCTCTCTTGTTGTGGTGTTTTGCCAGGGTCAGCGGACTGCCGGAAGTGCAGGAGCGACGGCGCCGGACCCGACGGAATCTGCAGGAGCGTTGGTGGTGGACCCGACCGAATCTGCAGAAGCGTCGGTGGGACCAGGGTTTGGCGCGGAGTCGGGCGCCTTGGCCGCGGCGATGGCCATCACGGCCAGGCCCAGCATGGTGATGCCGGCGCCGGCCCAGATGGGCGAGGTGTAGCCGAGGCCGGCGGTGATGGTCACGCCGCCCAGCCAGGCGCCGAGGGCGTTGCCTACGTTAAACGCGCCGATGTTGGCGCCGGACGCGAGGGTGGGGGCGCCGTCGGCGTATTTCATGACCCGCATCTGGAGGCCCGGCACCGTGGCGAAGCCGAAGCCCCCCATCAGGACCATGGAGGCGATGGTCAGGACCTGGTTGCCGGCCGTTAGGGCGAAGGCCACAAGCACCACCACAAGCACCGACAGGACCACCAGCAGCGTGCGGTCCACATTGTGGTCGGCAGCCTTGCCGCCGAGCGTGTTGCCGATGAAGAGGCCAACGCCGAACACGATCAGGAGCCACGGGACTGTGGAGGCGGAAAATCCGGAGATCTTAGTCAGGGTGAAGGCGATGTAGGTGAAGGCGCCGAACATGCCGCCGTAACCAAGGATGGTCACCAGGATGGACAGCCAGACTTGGCCGGAGCGGAAGGCACGCAGTTCGCTGCGCAGGCCGCCGGGGGCTGTGTCACCGCTGCCGGTTCTGGGCACCAGTGCCAAGATGCCCGCGAGCGCCAGCACGCCGATTCCGGTGATGGCCCAGAACGTGGAGCGCCAGCCGGCAGCCTGGCCCAGCATGGTGCCGAAGGGCACGCCCAGTACGTTGGCCGCAGTGAGGCCTGTAAACATGATGGCGATAGCGCCGGCCTTCTTGGTGGGCGCCACCATGTCCGCGGCCACCACAGCACCGATGCCGAAGAAGGCGCCGTGCGCAAGGGCTGCCACAATGCGGCCGATCATCATCATCCCGTAGTCGGGCGCCGTGGCGGAGATGAGGTTGCCGGCAATGAACAGCACGAGCAGGGCGGCCAGCACTGGCTTGCGCTCGAACCGGGTCACCGCGGCGGTCAGTCCGAGTGCACCGACCACCACCGCCAGCGCGTAGCCGGAGATGAGCCAGCCGGCCGAGGCTTCGCTGACCTGGAAGTCGGCGGCCACTATGGGCAGCAGGCCCATGATGACGAACTCGGTGAGTCCGATGCCAAACCCGCCAAGGGCGAGGGCAATCAGGCCAATAGGCATGGGAGTGCTCCTTAGAAACTGTACGGAACGGGGTGGGGCGCGTACGCTAGTAGTTGCAGACGCGTTATTTATTGTTGCACAAGCAGATACCCCGCGCAAGCAATTATATATTTGGGCCTCCCCGTTTGGCGGCGAGGCTGGAGGAGGACAAACGATGGGCATCAAGGATGACGCCGTGGAAGTGCGCGCGCAGGGCTGGCGCACGCTGGCGGCACTGCACGGCCTGATCGAAGCGGAACTTGAACGCTCGCTGCAGGCGCACGCCCAGCTGTCAGTAGTGGAGTACACGGTGCTGGATGCGCTCAGCCGGCAGGACGGCTGGCACATGCGCATGCAGCAGCTGGCCCGCGCCACGGCCCTCAGCGCCAGCGCGACCACCCGGCTGGTCAACAGGCTGGAGGACCGCGGGCTGCTGACGCGCATCCTGTGTGCCGACGACCGCCGCGGAATCTACACGGAGCTGACCGCCAACGGCATCAAGTTGCTGGAGGAGGCCCGTCCGGTCCACGACGCAGCGCTGGAGCGGACCTTGGCCGAAGCCCAGGAGGTCCCCGAGCTGGCTCCGCTGGTGGACGTCCTCCCCCGGTTGCACGCCAGCGTCTAGGGGCGCGACCCGGAACAAGCACAAAGCCCCGCCCCGCATCTGATGCGGGGCGGGGCTTCGTTGGCTGTCCGGCGGACTTACTTTGCAGGGACCTGCTTAAAGTAGTGCTCCAGGTCCTCGAGGCTCTTGCCCCGGGTTTCCGGCACCACGCGCTTCACCCAGACGATGGCGGCCAGCTGGATGACGACGAAGCCGAAGAACGTAGCTGAAACGCCGATCCCGGCGACCATCTGCGGGAAGAAGAAGCCGATCAGGAAGTTGATCATCCACAGCACGAAGACGCAGATGCCCATACCGATCCCGCGGACGTGCAGCGGGAAGATCTCGGACATTGTCAGCCACGTGACCGTGCCGATGCAGGACTGCATGGACGCCAGGAACGTCACCATGAACAGCAGCACGAGGTAGCCGCGGAACGTGCCTTCCGGGATCAGCATCGAAATCAGGCCGATGGCCAGCAGCGAGGACGCCGTTCCGCCCAAGCCCACAATCAGCATGGACTTCCGGGCCACGCGCGTCATCAGGGACATGCCGACGATGACGGCGACCACGGAGGTGACGCCGTTAACGACGTTTGCGAGCAAGGCGCCTTGGTCCCCGAAACCGGAGCTGGAGAGGATGGAGGTGCCGTAGTACATGATGGCGTTGACGCCGCTGATCTGGTTGATGATGGCCATGCCCAGGCCCACCAGGAAAATCCGCCGGATCCAGGGCACGGTGAGGTCCCGGAAGGTTCCAAGCTTGGATTGGTAGTCCTCCCTGGCGGCCTGGCGCACCTCATCGAACTCGGTTGAAATGTCCCCCGACGCGCGGGTCTTCCGCAGCACGCCCAGGACCTCGCCGAAGCGTCCTGCCGAGGCCAGCCAGCGCGGGCTCTCAGGCAGCACCAGCATTCCGAACCACAGCACCACGGCCGGCAGCGTGGCGATCACGAGCATCCACCGCCATACGTGAGAGGCGTCCGGGAAGGCATTGCCCAGCACGGCGTTGAACGTGAACGCCAGGAACTGGCCTGTGACAATCATCAGCTCGTTCTGGGTGACGATCCGCCCGCGTTGGGCCGCCGGCGACATTTCCGCCAAGTACACGGGGACGATCACGGATGCCCCGCCGACCGCCAGGCCAAGGAGCGTGCGGGCGGCGATGAGGAGTTCCGTCGTGGGCGCAAAGGAACAGGCGACGGTGGCCACGGCGAAGATCAGGGCGAGCCCCATGATGGACCTGCGCCGGCCGAAACGGTCCGACAGCCGGCCGGCCGTGATGGCGCCGAACGCAGCGCCGAACAGCAGGGTGGACGTGACCAGCCCTTCCGTCAGCGGCGTCAGCCCGAGGTCGCGCTGCATGAAGGGCAGCGCACCGTTGATGACGCCGGTGTCGTAGCCGAACAGCAGCCCGCCAAAGGTGGAGAACAGGGCAACCCGCCGCAAGAACCCCTTGGGATTGGCGGCGGCGGCCCGTACCGGGGTTTCTGTGGTCACAGAGCTCGCGTGGGTGTCTTCCCGTTGCCTCATACGCTGACCTTCTGCACGTACTGCTTCATCGTCTCCAGCTGGAACCGCGAAACGTCCGCCGCGTTGTCGTCCTCGGCAAAGACGCTGGAGACCATCACGGTGTCGTCGCGGTCCAGGAAGCCGATTTCGTGCAGGCCGCCGAAGAACTCGTCCCAGTTGACGTCGCCGTCGCCGATCTTCAGGTGCTGGTGCACGCGCACGGGATTGCCGGGCGGGTTGGTGATGTACCGCAGGCCGTGCGAAGCGTGGTGGTCCATGGTGTCGGCGACGTGGACCAGGCGGAGCTTGTCCCCCGCGGCGCGCATGATATCCAGGGGTGCGTTCTTCATGTGGAAGCTGTGCGAGGCCACGTAGACCAGGCCGACGTTCTTGGAGTTCAGGCCGCGGATGACTCGGATGGCGGCAAGTCCCTCTTCGACGAAGTCGTCCGGGTGCGGATCGATCAGCAGGTCGATGCCTTCGCGTTCGATGATCGGCAGGAGCTCTTCCATGGAGCGGTAGAAGGCCCGCTCTGATTCTTCGGCCTTTTCGGGGCGGCCGCTGAATTCGGTGTTCATGGTGCTGACGCCAAGGTCCACGGTGATCTGGATGGCTCGCTTCCAGTAGCGGACGGCTGCCTCGCGCGCGTCCTCGTCCGGACCTGACCAGCGGAGCACAGGCAGGACGGAGGCGATCTCGATCCCGGCGTCCCTGCAGGCCTTGTTGAGCTGGCCCACCAGTTCGTTGTCCGCCTTCGGGTGGTTGTAGAACGGGATGAAGTCGGCGTGCGGGGTCATCTGCATGTACTTGTAGCCGAGGTCCGCCACCGCCCGGGGGAATTCGAGCAGGCTGTGCGAGTGGTGGAACGGGGTGGGATCTAGCGCGATTTTCACGTGGAACACTCCATTGTGGATCAGTCAGGTTGTGCATGGGGCTGGAACGAAGGGGAAGGGGCAGGCCACAGGCCCGCCCCTTCCCCTTCTTCCTAGCTGTAAAGGGCAGGCTTGGCGTTCAGCTTTACGGCGACCTTTTCGCCGTTCTTCTGCGCTTCAACGCCGGCTTCGCAGCAGGCTGCGGTGGCGTAGCCGTCCCAGGCGGTGGGGCCGCCGATTTCGCCGCGGCGTGCCGCGTCCACCCATGACTGGATTTCGACGTCGTATGCCGCACCGAAGCGCTCCTCGAAACCGGGCGCGACGTTGCCGCCCCAGCGGCCTGCGCTGCGCGTGTAGGGTCCCTTGTCGCCCCCGATGCTAACGATGCCGTCTTCGAAGGAGGCCTGGGTGGCCACTTCATAGCCAAACTTGGCGTTGACGTAGATCTCGACGTCGGCCAGGACACCGGACTCGGTCTCGATCAGCACATGCTGCGGGTCGTGCTGGCCGGCCGGGGCGTTTTTCGTGGCCTTGCCCAGGCGCACCTGCACGCTGGTGATTTCCTCGCCGGTGAAGAACCGGATGGCGTCAAATTCGTGCACCACGGAATCGTTGATCAGCATCTCGTTGGTGAAGCCGGCCGGAGTGGTGGGGTTGCGGTGCTGGTGGTGCAGCATCAGCAGTTCGCCCAGTTCGTGGTCCCGGATGACCTGCCCCAGGGCGGCGTATTCGGCGTCGAAGCGTCGCATGAAGCCCACCTGGATGCGTTTGCGGCCCAGCTTTTCCTCGGCCTGGACGATCTTCCAGGAGGACTCGGCATCCGGCGTCAGCGGCTTTTCGCACAGGATGGGGATGTCCTTGGCGATCGCTTTCAGCAGGATGTCCTCGTGAAGGAAGCCCGGAGTGGCGATCAGCACGGCGTTGACGTCGCCGTTGTTGAGGGCCTCCTCGGCATCGGCCAGGGCTACTGCGCCCGGGATGCCTTCGATGGCTGCCTGCGCACGGGCGAGATCGACGTCGACGACGGCGGCAACTTCGGCACCGTGGATGCGCGTGCTGAGGCGCTGGATGTGGTCCGCGCCCATGCGGCCGGCGCCGATAACGGCGACGCGAAGGGTTTCAGTCATTGTCATTTCCTTACGTTTCGGGTGCCAGGCGGCGGTTAGTTGACGGCCGTGCGGGAGCCGCAGGAGAGGAGGTAGTTCCGGGTGCGCTTGGCGATCGGCATGGGAACGTCGAAGGCTACCGGGTACATGTCCTGTTCCACGATGCCGAAGATGGGCCGGTTCAGGGCCTCCACAGCTTCGATGACGGCGCGCAGGTCCGGCAGCCCGTTGGGCGGCTCGGTCATCACGCCGGCCAGGTTGGCGGCTGCCCAGGTCATGTTTTCCTCGTTGACCTTTTTGAGGATGTCCGGGTTGATCTGCTTCAGGTGCAGGTAGCCGATGCGGTCCGGGTAGTTCTTGATGAGCTCAAGGCTGGAGGCTCCGCAGTATTCGGCGTGGCCGGTGTCCAGGCACAAGTTCAGGTATTTCGGGTCCGTGGCGGCCAGCAGGGTCTCGATGTCCTCCTGGGCCCCGACGTGGGAATCGGCGTGCGAATGGAACTGCTGCTTGAGGCCGAAGTCCTCCAGCAGGGTCTTGCCCAGGCGGTTGTGGCCGCTGAACAGGTCGCTCCAAGCCTTCTCGGTGAGTTCGCCGCTTTCAACGGCTTCCCCGGTGACGTCGTCGCGCCACATGGCCGGGATGACCACGATGTGCTCGCCGCCCATCGCGGCCGTGAGCTCCGCGACCTTGCGGGCAGGTTCCCAGGCGGTCTCCCACTGGTCCAGCCCGCGGTGGAACGCCGTGAAGACCGTTCCGGCGGTGACCTTCAGGTCGCGCTGCTTAAGCTCCTCGGCCAGCCGGGTGGGGTCGCTGGGCAGGTAGCCGTAGGGGCCAAGTTCGATCCACTTGTAGCCGGATTCGGCCACTTCGTCGAGGAACCGCTCCCAAGGGGTCTGCTTGGGGTCATCCGCGAACCAGACACCCCAGGAGTCCGGCGCGGTGCCGATGATCAGTTTGTTCTCAGTCATTGTGCGTTCCTTCTCATCGATTGCTCCGCAGGTGCCGTTTTGGACGCTCAAGACGGCGGTTATGGAGCAATCGATGGTGGTTATTGAGGGGTTAGTTGGACGGGAAGTTGTAGGAGGCACCCGAGGCGTGGGTGGGCTCCGGCCAGCGTGAGGTGACTACTTTGCCGCGGGTGTAGAAGGAGACGCCTTCGGGGCCGTAGATGTGCTTGTCACCGAACAGCGAAGCCTTCCAGCCGCCGAAGGAGTGGTAGGCCACCGGGACGGGCAGCGGCACGTTGATGCCGATCATGCCGACGGTGACGGAGCGCTGGAATTTGCGGGCGTTGGCGCCGGAGGAAGTGAAGATGGCGGTGCCGTTGCCGTAGGGGTTGGAGTTGATCAGGGCGATGCCTGCGTCCAGGTCCTCCACGCGGACCACGACGAGGACCGGTCCGAAGATTTCCTCGGTGTAGGCGGTCATTTCGGTCTTGACGTGGTCCAGGACGGTGGGGCCGACCCAGAAGCCGTCCTCGTGGCCGGGGACCACCAGGTCGCGGCCGTCCACCACCATGGCGGCGCCGGCGGCTTCGGCTTCGGTGACGATCTTGATGATGCGTTCCTTGGAGGCGGGTGTGATGACCGGGCCCATTTCGGCGTCGGGCGCGGTGCCGTTGTTGACCTTGACGGCGAGGGCGCGCTCTTCGACCTTCTTGACCAGCAGTTCGGCGGCATCGGCGACGGCGACGGCGACGGAGATGGCCATGCAGCGTTCACCCGCGGACCCGAAGGCGGCGGCGGCGAGGTGGTCGGCGGCGTTGTCGAGGTCGGCGTCGGGCATCACAATGGCGTGGTTCTTGGCGCCGCCCAGGGCCTGGACCCGCTTGCCGTGCTTGGTGGCGGTCTCGTGGACGTACTGGGCGATCGGGGTGGAGCCGACGAAGGAGATGCCGTCCACGTCCGGGTGGGTCAGGAGCCCGTCAACGGTTTCCTTGTCGCCGTGCAGGACCTGGAAGACGCCGTCGGGCAGGCCTGCCTGCTTCCACAGCTTGGCCAGCAGCATCGAGGCGGAGGGGTCGCGCTCGGAGGGCTTGAGGATGAAGGCGTTGCCGGTGGCGATGGCCATCGGCGCCATCCACAGCGGCACCATCACGGGGAAGTTGAACGGGGTGATGCCGGCGACGACGCCGAGCGGCTCGCGGAAGGAGAAGACGTCGATCCCGGTGGAGACCTGGTCCGAGTAGTCGCCCTTGAGCAGGGTCGGGATGCCGCAGGCGAATTCGATGACCTCGAGGCCGCGTCCGATTTCGCCCTTGGCGTCGGAGAGGACCTTGCCGTGCTCGGCGGTGATCAGTTCGGCGAGATCGTCAACGTGGGAGGCAACGAGTTCGCGGAACTTGAACAGCACCCCGGTGCGCTTGGCCAGGGAAATGTCACCCCAGGAGTCGGCAGCCTTGCGGGCCGCAGCGACGGTGGCATCCAGGTCCGCCCGGTTGGCCAGCCGCAGCTCCGCGGACACGGCGCCGGTGGCCGGGTTGTACACGGGCTGGCTGCGGTCCCCTTCGCCGGCGGTCTCGGCGCCGTTGATGAAGTGGCCGATAGTGGTGGTGCTTTGGTCAGTAATGGCAGTCATGGGGCTCTTCCTTGAGTGGTCGAAGGGTGCTGTTGTTCGCGAAGGTTCAGCCAAGCAGCTTGCGCTGGCGGTTCTTGTGGTCGGTGTAGGTCTTGAAGGCCTGCCGGGTGGAGTCGAGCTCGGAGACCTGGGAGACGGGAACGTCCCACCATGATTCGGAACTCGGAGCGTCCAGCAGGGGGTCGGATTCGACGTGGATCAGGATGGGTCCGCCGCGCTCCGGTGCTGCCTTGGCGTCGCGGATGGCCTGTTCGAGTTCGGCGATGACCTTCTCGCCCGGTTCGATCCGGATCACCTTCACGCCGAGGCTTTCGGCGTTCAGGGCCAGGTCCACCGGGAGGGTTTCGCCTTCGTCGAAGCTGTGCTGCTCCTCGTTCAGGGCCCGGTACTGAGTGCCGAAGCGCTGCGAACCGAGTGATTCGGAGAGGGATCCGATCGAGGCGTAGCCGTGGTTCTGGATGAGGACCACGATCAGTTTGATGCGTTCGGCGACGGCGGTGACCAGTTCGGTGTGCATCATCAGGTAGGAGCCGTCCCCCACCATGACCACGACGTCGCGCTGTGCCCCGCCCTGCGCGGCCTCGGCCAGGGCCGCGCGCTTGACGCCGAGTCCGCCGGGGATTTCGTAGCCCATGCAGGAGTAGGCGTATTCGACGTGGTAGCCGAACGGGTCGCGGACGCGCCACATCTTGTGCAGGTCCCCGGGCAGGGATCCCGCGGCGCAGATGACCACGTCCTGGGCGTCCATGGCGCGGCTGGTGGCGCCGATGATCTCGTTCTGGGCCGGCAGCGGCGTGAACCGGGTATCGAAGGCTTCATCCACGGTGGAGTCCCAGCGCTTCTTTTCCGCCGCGATCTGCTGTTCCAGGTCTGCGCCCACGCGGTAGCCACCCAGGGCCTGGTTGAGCTTGACCAGGGCCTTCCGGGCGTCGGCCACGATCGGCAGCGAGGTGCCGTGCTTGTAAGCATCGATGGGTGCGACGTTGATGTTGATGAATTTCACGTCCGGGTTCTGGAACGCGGTCCGGGAGGCGGTGGTGAAGTCCTCGTAGCGGGTGCCGATGCCGATGATCAGGTCCGCCTCGGCGGCGATGGCGTTGGCCGCCGTCGTGCCGGTGGAGCCGATGGCGCCGAGCGAGAACTTGTGGTCCCAGGGCAGGACGCCGACGCCGGCCTGGGTGTTGCCCACCGGGATGCCGGTCAGCTCAACGAACTTCGCGAGTTCGTCGTTGGCGTAGGCGTAGAGGACGCCGCCGCCGGCGATGATGAGCGGGCGCTTCGCGGCCCGGATGGCTTCGGCGGCACGGCGGATGTCCTCGTCGTCGGCGTCGGGGCGGCGGATCCGCCACTCGCGTTCCGCGAGGAACTCCTCGGGCACGTCGAAGGCCTCGGCCTGGACATCCTGCGGGAGCGAGATGGTGACGGCGCCGGTTTCGGCCGGATCCGTCAGGACACGCAGGCCGTGGTGGAACGCGGAGAAGAGCTGCTCTGGCCGGGAGACACGGTCGAAGAACTTGGACAGCGGCCGGAAGGCGTCGTTGACGGTGATGTCGTAGGCGTAGGGCTGCTCGAGCTGCTGCAGGACCGGGTCCGCGGCGCGCGTGGCAAAGGTGTCACTCGGCAGCAGCAGCACCGGCAGGCGATTGGTGGTGGCCAGCGCCGCCCCGGTCAGGAGGTTCGAGGAACCCGGCCCGATCGAGGTGCTGATGGCGAACGTCTGGCGGCGCCGGGTGTGGCGCGCATAGCCCACGGCCTGGTGCGCCTGTGCCTGTTCGTTGCGGCCCTGGTAGTAGGGCATGATCGTCGGATCGAGCTGCTGGTACTGCTTCAGGGCCTGCCCGACGCCGGCAACATTGCCGTGCCCGAAGATGCCGAATGTTCCGGGGATCAGGCGTTCGCGGTAGTCCTGGCCGCCGACCGTGTCCACGGTGTACTGCCTGGACAGGTATTCGACGACAGCCTGGGCGACCGTCATTCTGCGTGTTCCTGCTGCTGTTCTCGTCCCCATGGGAAGTTACTCCGATACTTCTGCGGTGTGGTTAAGGAGGGAGGCGGCGGTGGCCACGGCGCCGGCAACATCGCCGTCCTGCGGGTACAGGAGCGTGCGGCCGACGGTAAGGCCCTGCACGCCGGGGAGGGCCAGCGCAGCTTGCCAAGTGGCGAAGACTTCGTCCTGGGTGCCTTCCGGATCTCCGCCCAGGAGCACTGTGGGCATGGTGGTGGCGGCCATGACGCGCTCCATCTCGGCCACGACGGGAAGCTTCATCCAGGTGTACGCGCTGGTGGAGCCCAGGCCCTCGGCGATGGCGATGGATTTGATGACGGCGTTGGTGGAGAGGTCGTTGCGGACTTTGCCGTTTTCGCGGACGGACAGGAAGGGCTCCACCATCGCGATCAGCCTCCGTTCGGCAAGCGAATCGATGGCCTTGGCCGTCGCTTCCAGCATTGAGACGGTGTCAGGGTCGCCGAGGCAGATGCGCGTGAGCATCTTGCCGCCGTCGGCACCCAGTGCCTCCAGTGCAGCGGCAGTGTGGCCGGTGAACCGGTCATCGAATTCGTTCACCAGGCCGGCGAGTCCGCCGCGGTTCATGGAACCGAAAACCAGTTTGCCCTCGAGCGCTCCGAGCAGGAGCAGGTCATCCATGATGTCCGGCGAGGCGAGCACGCCGTCCACATCAGGGTTGGCCAGCGCAATCTGCAGGCGGTCCAGCAGCTGCCGGCGGTCCGCCATGGCCACAGGGTCGCTACCCACCGCGAGGGCGCCGCGGGCGGGGTGGTCGGCGGCGACGATGAAGTTCTGCCGGCCGTACTTGAGGCCGGGGTGGCGGCGGCGGGCGTTCGCGGCCCGGGCAACAGCGTCCGGATCTTCCAGGCGGATGGTGCTCAGATGCGCGTAGCGGCGGGGATCGTCGTCCACGTCCGCGGTGAACGGTGCGGAGTTTGGGGCACCCGGGCTTGTCCGGGAGACGTGGAGGGTCACAGTGCTGCTCCTTCGGTGGCAAACTGCCCGGGTACAAGGCGGCCGCGTTCGGCCAGCAGCGAGGTGACCTCGTCCGGCGTCGGCATCGCGTCGGCGCAGGAGAGCCGGGAGGCCACCAGCGCGCCGGCGGCGTTGGCGTAGTCGAGGACCTGGGCCAGCGGCCAGCCGGACAGCAGTCCGTGGCAGAACGCTCCGCCGAAGGAGTCTCCGGCACCCAGGCCGTTGACGGTCTCCACCGGCACCGGGGCGGAGACGACGCGTTCGGTGCGGGTCTTGGCCATGACGCCTTCGGGGCCGAGCTTGACGACGGCGATTTCAACGCCGGCGTCCAGGAGCCGGTCGGCCTGTTCGTCCGGGGTTCCCTCCCCCACCGCCACGGTACATTCCTTGTCGTTGCCGATCGCGACCGTGACGTGCGGGAGGACCTTGGCCACTTCGGCGCGGGCTTCTTCCTCGGAGGCCCAGAACATGGGCCGGTAGTCGAGATCCAGGACGGTGTACTGGCCGTCCTTCAGCCCCGTGCGGGGCCGCGCCTCGTGGGCCTTGAGGTGAGCCCCGCGGCTGGGCTCCTGGCACAGGCCGGTGACGGTGGACCAGAAGATAACCGCATTCTTGATGGCGTCGAGGTCCAGCTCTTCGGCCTTGATCTGCAGGTCGGGGGCCGTGGGAAAACGGCCGTAGAAGTACAGCGGGAAATCATCCGGCGGCTTGATCGCGCAGAACGTCACCGCAGTCGGCCATTCCCGCACGGGCGTAACGAAGGAATCGTCCACGCCGAACTTGCGCAGTTCCCGGTGCAGATAGGTCCCGAAGGCGTCGTCGCCGGTCCGTGTGATGACCGCAGAGCGGCGGCCGTGGCGGGCGGCGGCGACGGCCACGTTTGACGGGGAGCCCCCGAGGTATTTACCAAAGGACATCACGTCCTCCAGGTCCACCCCAATGTCGTTCGGGTAGATATCAACGCTGATGCGCCCGATCGTAAGCAGTTCGTGGGTCACGGTGATCGCGGACCTTTCTGTTTAAACTCTGTACCTAAGCAGCCGAACAGCCAGGGCTCCGGTGCGTCGCGGCCCCCGTGAGCGGGACCACATCACCTACTTTGCCCTAGAATTAATGTCCTGTCAAAGGTTTGTACTGACATATTTACAACCTGCATTTGGCAGCCCAAAACGTTGGACAAGCCCCGCGTGGAGCACGGGCAATGCAGGCCCGTGCGGACGACGGACGATGCTACTTCCGGGGGACCGCCAACTCACCGGTGACGTACTGGGCGCGGCCAAATCCGAACGACCAGTCCCCCGCTGCATTTTCCACATAACCGATAAATACGTTCTCGCCGGCAACCCCAAGGTTCCCCAGTTTCGCTGCCACCGCCGCAAAAAGGGCCTGCTTGGCTTCCTGGCTGCGGCCGGCCTGCGTGAAGATCTGGATCATGACCACTTCCGGGGTCCGCTCAAAACCGAGCCCGGCGTCCTGGGCGACAATCTGGCCCGCAGGATGCTCGGTCATGATATGGAAGTAGTCACGCTCCGGGAGGCCATACTCAGCCAGGATGGCGTCATGGATCCCCCGGCTGAGTTGCTGCAGTTCTTCGGGACTGCGGCCCGCATTGACATCGATGCGCACGAGTGGCACTTCTGCTCCTTTGATAGTTTGTCCTGACATACTATCAAAGTTATTCGACAAGGAACCGGGCATGAGCCGTCACATCGCGCCCCCGCCCGGATGCGCAGAAACCTGCCGCAGAAAGAAGTACGACGCCGGGCGGTCACCTTCTCCATAAAGGTGACCGCCCGGCGTCGTACTTTTGGTGTATTGCGGCAAGCGGAACTACTTGGCGAGCAACTCCTCCAGCCGTTCATAACCGTCGCTCAAGCCGCCCTCCATGCCGGACTGGGCCATGCCGTCGCGCGCCTCCTGGGTGGGATAGACAGAATGACCCCTCAGCCGGCAGCGGCCGCCGCCGAGGTCCTCGAAATTCATGAATTCGATGCTGACTACGTCCGGGTAGCCGCTGAACTCGAAGGTCTGGATGGCGAAGTCGTTCTCGCGGACTGTATGGAAGATGCCGCTGAACTCGTAAGACACCCCGTCGGGGCCGGTGTGGTTGTACAGGTAGCTGCCGCCGGAGCGGAAGTCATAGTGGTCGATGTCCACGTTGGTGCCGCGCGGGCCCAGCCACTGGGTGATCAGCTCCGGCTCCTTGTGGGCGCGGAACACATCAGCGACCGGGAAGTCGAACTCCCGCTCGTAATCGATGAACGGGACGCCGTCCGGGACGGTGAGTTTAAGCGCGTTGCTCATTGTCTGTCCTTTTGACTGGTGCCGCTTGGCGCGGCATTGGTGCGGAGCACGGCGTCGAGGCTGCGGAACTGCGCCTCACGGACCAACCGGTACTGGTCAATCCACGCGGTGAGCGCTTCGAGCCGTGCGGGGTTCAGGTGGACGGGCCGGCGCTGGGCATCACGGGTACGCGTTACCAGCTGCGCCTGCTCGAGGACCTGGATGTGCTTCGAGATCGCCTGCTTGGTGATCGCGAAGGGTTCGGCCAGTTCATTGACGGTGGCGGGGCCCTTGCTGAGCCGGGAGATGAGGCGGCGGCGGACCGGATCGGACAGGGCCAGGAAGGCCAAGTCGAGGAGGTCGTCGTCACTGCCCGTGTCCGCTGCCACTGCCTTTGCTTCTCTTGCCTGGTTCTTTCTGAATGTAATCAACGTATCAGTTGATCAACCTATCGGTTGTTAACCAGCCTAGACCCGCCCACGATGCCGCGCAAGAGGTACCCCTTAAGCAAAAAACGCGGGGTCACTCCCAGCCCAATCCGGGGGTGGATTGGGCCGGGAGTGACCCCGCGCTGTTTTTAGGCTGGGTTACAGCGTTGCGTAGACTTCGCGCAGCAGTTTCGCGGTCTCGGACGGCGTCTTGCCGACCTTCACGCCGGCAGCCTCGAGGGCTTCCTTCTTGGCCTGTGCAGTACCGGCCGAACCGGAGACGATGGCGCCTGCGTGGCCCATGGTCTTGCCTTCCGGCGCGGTGAAGCCTGCCACGTAGCCGACAACCGGCTTGGTGACGTTGGCCTTGATGAAGTCCGCAGCACGCTCTTCGGCGTCGCCGCCGATTTCGCCGATCATGACGATCGCCTTGGTCTCCGGGTCAGCTTCGAACGCCGCCAGGGCGTCGATGTGCGTGGTGCCGATGACAGGGTCGCCGCCGATGCCGATGGCGGTGGAGAAGCCAAGGTCGCGCAGTTCGTACATCATCTGGTAGGTCAGGGTGCCGGACTTGGATACCAGGCCGATGGGGCCCTTGCCGGTGATGTTCGCCGGGGTGATGCCGACGAGGGCTTCACCCGGGGTGATGATGCCGGGGCAGTTCGGTCCGATGATGCGGGTGACCTGGTTGCCCTCGGCGTCCACCTTGGACTGTGCCAGCGCCCAGAACTCTGCGGAGTCCTGGACCGGAACACCTTCGGTGATGACAACGACCAAGCCGATGCCGGCCTCGATGGCTTCAACAACGGCGTTCTTGGTGAATGCCGGCGGGACGAAGACGATGGAGACGTCGGCGCCGGTCTCTGCCATGGCTTCCTTGACGGTGCCGAAGACCGTGATCTCGTTGTCGCCGTGCAGCACGGTGGTGCCGGCCTTGCGGGCGTTGACGCCGCCAACAATGTTGGTGCCTGCCTTGAGCATGAGGGCGGTGTGCTTGGTGCCTTCGCCGCCGGTGATGCCCTGGACGATGACCTTGGAGTCCTTGTTCAGATAAATAGACATGTTTTCTTTCCTAGATCTCGACAGGCTCGATCAGCGGGCTGCGTTGGCGAGCTCGGCGGCCTTGTCGGCGCCCTCGTCCATGGTGGCGGCCAGGGTAACCAGCGGGTGGTTTGCCTCGGCCAGGATGCGGCGGCCTTCTTCAACGTTGTTGCCGTCGAGGCGGACAACCAGCGGCTTGTTGGCGGAGTGGCCCAGTTCGGCCAGTGCGCCCACGATGCCCTTGGCCACCGCGTCACAGGCGGTGATGCCGCCGAAGACGTTTACGAACACGGCCTTGACCTGCTCGTCGCCCAGGATGACGTCAAGGCCGGCAGCCATGACCTCGGCGGAAGCTCCACCGCCGATATCCAGGAAGTTGGCGGGCTTGACGTTGCCGTGGTTCTCACCGGCGTACGCGACTACGTCGAGGGTAGACATGACGAGGCCCGCGCCGTTGCCGATGATGCCAACTTCGCCGTCGAGCTTGACGTAGTTGAGGTCCTGCGCCTTGGCCTTGGCCTCGAGCGGGTCGGCAGCGTCCTTGTCTTCAAGGGCGGCGTGCTTCGGGTGGCGGAAGTCGGCGTTCTCGTCAAGGGAGACCTTGCCGTCGAGGGCGACAATGTCGCCTGCGCCGGTCAGTACCAGCGGGTTGACCTCCACGAGAGTGGCGTCTTCCTTCTTGAAAACGTCCCAGAGCTTCAGGATGACGCCGGCGACCTTGCTGCGCAGTTCCTCGGCGAAGCCTGCGGCGGCGACGATTTCGTCGGCCTTGGCCTGGTCGATGCCTACGGCCGGGTCGATCGCGATCTTGGCAAGGGCCTCGGGCCGCTCAACGGCGAGCTGCTCGATTTCCATGCCGCCTTCAACCGAGCACATGGCCAGGTAGTTGCGGTTCGCCCGGTCCAGGAGGACGGAGAAGTAGTATTCCTCGGCGATGTCCGCGCCCTGGGCGATCATGACCCGGTGGACGGTGTGGCCCTTGATGTCCATGCCGAGGATGTTGGTGGAGTGTTCAAACGCCTCGTCGGCGGTCTTGGCGACCTTGACGCCGCCGGCTTTGCCGCGGCCACCGGCCTTGACCTGCGCCTTTACGACAGTTACGCCGCCGATCTTCTCGGCAGCTGCCTTTGCTTCTTCAGGGGTATGCGCCACGATGCCAGCAAGCACGGGTACACCGTGCGCCTCGAACATATCGCGCGCCTGATATTCAAACAGGTCCACGGTTTAGTGTCCTCTTCTACGTCGAAGTAGTTTCTGTACAGCCGGAAAACACCACAGATGTGGACCGGGCTGCGGAATAAACGCGCCTGCGGCATGTCCGGAAACGAGCCACGCGGCGCAATGCTCCTCTCGGAACTCTAGTCCTTCATGGGGACAGGCCCGTTCCAGAGTACCTGTTATGTGAGTAAGGACACTATTCTATTGACCGTAGAAAAACCGCATGATTACGGGGATTTTGGGGCCTTGGACGGTGCGGCGGAGGCCTTTTTGCCCGCGTCGGAGATGAGTTCGTAATGATCGCGGCTGACGAAGAAAGCAACGCCGCCGGAGACGTTGCCGCAGGCCACCCCGTTGTTGTACGAAGAGCACCGCAGACCGTTGCGTTCGAGGTTTGCGCCGTCGGGCAGGACAGGCAGCTTGGCGATCACCCCGCCCCGGCTGCCCTTGGGGCCGTATTCGGATTCCATCTCGGTGACGCCGGACCGGCACTCGCCGTAAGTGGCCCGGTCAGGGGTGAGCAGGGCCGCCCCGCCAAGGTAGCCCAGGCCTGTCCCCGTGCAGTCATCCCTGACATCCCGGGCTTCCGGTGCGGGATAGAAGGCCAGTTCGCAATGTGCCACGGGAACGGTGTCCAGTTTCCTGGTGGCAGGGTCATTGAAACTGTTCGGTTCGTACGGCAGGTTGAGGTGGGCGCCGCGGGCAGACGTCAGGGCGCACACCACGTTCCGGTCGGCAGTAACGAAGGCCACGGCGTCCTCACCTGCGGTGAACCCGGCGGCGTCGGCCAGCGGGGCCTGCTTCAGCTGTTCGAGGGCCGGCGGAGGAGGCGGCGGCGTGTACCCGGGATCCGGCACCGCGACGGAACAGCCTGTGGCCGCCAGCAGCGCGAGGGCCGCGATCCCGGATGCCATCCGGCGGGCTGGCTGCCGCCGCACTATCCGGCGGAGCGCGGGGATCCTGCCCGACGGCATGGCGAGGCGGCCCGCCACGGTCAGGCGTCGAGCTTGGTCAGCGGCGCGTAGCGCAGCAGCAGCCGTTTCTCGCCGACGTCGAACTTCACCTTCGCCACAGTCTTGTCCCCCGCACCTTCCACTGCCAGAACAGTCCCGTTACCGAAGCTGGTGTGGTTGACTTTGTCGCCCACGCTGACTGCTACAACTTCCTTTTGCGGCTGTACCCGGTTCTTCGCGACGGCGGCGGGAACGTCCGCGTTGAAGCCTGCCGAGGCGTCTGCCTTGGCGCCGCGGGCCGTCCCTGCTCCCCAGAACGATCCGCCATACCGGCTGGAACCGATGGATGCGCCGCTCCCCCAGCCGCCGGTCTGCCTGCTGGTGCCCTCGCGTTTCCATTCGACGAGCTCCGAGGGGATCTCTTCCAGGAACTGGCTGGCGGGGTTGTACTGGCTTTGGCCCCACATGCTCCGCACCTCGGAGCGGGTGACGTACAGCCGCTTCCGGGCACGCGTCAGACCCACATAGGCCAGCCGGCGCTCCTCGGCCAGTTCCTTGGGGTCGGTGGCGGAGCGCTGGTGGGGGAAGAGTCCGTGCTCCATGCCGGTCAGGAACACCACGGGGAATTCGAGGCCCTTGGCCGTGTGCAGCGTCATCAGGGTGACGACCCCCAGCCGCTTGGCCTCGGCAACTGCGGCATCGATGTCTGCCCCTGGGGCGTCTGGAATCTGGTCGGCATCCGCAACGAGCGAGACCTGCTCCAGGAAGGCGCCCAAGGAGCCCTCCGGATTCTCCTGTTCGTATTCCCGCACGACGGCGACGAGTTCCGCGAGGTTCTCCACCCGGGATTCGTCCTGCGGATCGGTGCTGGAGCGCAGCCCGGCGAGATAGCCGGTCTGTTCAAGCACGGCTTCCAGTGCCGCCGCGGCGCCGGACCCGGCGGCGACCTCGGCGAGGTCGTCGAGGAGCTTAACGAAGCCGAGCACGGCGTTCACCGAGCGGGTGGCCATGCCGGGCGCCTGGTCGGCGCGCCGGGCCGCCGCCATGAAGGAAGTCCGTTCGCGTTCCGCGAGAGCAGCCACGGCGCCCTCGGCACGGTCGCCGATCCCGCGCTTCGGTTCGTTAAGGACGCGCCGGAGGTTGACGTCGTCGTCCGGGTTGACCAGCACGCGCAGGTAGGCGAGGGCGTCCTTGATTTCCTTGCGCTCGTAGAACCGCGTGCCGCCCACCACCTTGTAGGGCAGGCCCACCCGCACCAGGACGTCCTCGATGGACCGCGACTGGGCGTTGGTGCGGTAGAAGATGGCGACGTCCCCGGGGCGGAGGTTGTCCTCGTCCTGCAGCCGGTCAATCTCCTTGGCGATGAACTGGGCTTCGTCGTGTTCGTTTTCACCCACGTAGCCGATGATCTTGTGGCCCGCGCCCTCCGCCGTCCACAGGCGCTTCTCGGGCCGGTTCGGATTGCGGGAGATGACGGAGTTCGCGGCGCTCAGGATGTTCTGGGTGGAGCGGTAGTTTTGTTCGAGCTTGATCGTGCGGGCGTCGGGGTAGTCCTTCTCGAACTCCACGATGTTGCGGATGTCGGCCCCGCGGAAGGCGTAGATGGACTGATCGGAATCGCCCACAACGGTGAGCTCGGCCGCTCCCGGCCCCTCACCCACGATTTCCCGGACCAGCGCGTACTGCGCGTGGTTGGTGTCCTGGTATTCGTCTACCAGCACGTGCCGGAAGCGTCGCCGATAGGAATCAGCCAGCGCCGGGAACGCCCTGAACATGTAGACGGTCTCGGCGATGAGGTCGTCGAAGTCCATGGCGTTGGCCTGGCGGAGACGCTGGGTGTAGCCCTTGAAGACATCCGCCACGGCCTGCTCGAAGGGATCGTTGTGGTTCGCCGAGGACGCATAGGCGTCAGCGTCAATCAGCTCGTTCTTGAGCGCCGAGATCTTGTGCTGGATGGCCTTGGGGGCGAACTTCTTGGGGTCCAGGTCCAGGGCTTTGGACACCTGCGTGACGAGCCGCAGGGAATCCGCGGAGTCATAGATGGAGAAATTGGACTTGAGCCCGACGTTGGCGGCTTCCTGCCGGAGGATGCGCACGCAGGACGAGTGGAAGGTAGAAATCCACATGATCTTGGCCCGGCCGCCCACCAGCGCTTGGATGCGTTCCCGCATTTCGGCGGCGGCCTTGTTGGTGAAGGTGATGGCGAGGATCTCGCCGTGGTGGGCGCGCTTGGTGGCAATCAGGTAGGCAATCCGGTTACTGAGGACGCGGGTCTTGCCTGAGCCAGCGCCAGCCACGATCAGCAAAGCGCTGCCGGCGTGTTTGACGGCCTCTTCCTGCTGCGGGTTCAGCCCCTGCAGCAGGGCGCCGGCGTCCGGCAGCTGGGGCCGCGCCCAGTCACCCGCCGGGCCTCCGGAAGGCTCCGCCCGGCGAGGGCCCCCGCCGCCGAAGTCGGCCGGCGACAGCCCGGATTCAGGGCGCGACTTGGTGAGGGCGGCCGCCTGCGCGCCTGCCTTGAACGGTCCGTCAGCGTACGGGTCAAACAACATATCCATGGTGACTACAAGTCTAGGCGGTGGGGCTGACACTGATTTCCGGCCTGTGGATGACGCCGGATCCGGCGTCGCAACGCTTGTCCCCGAGAAGCCGGTCCCCGAGAAGCGGGGCCGCGCCGCAATAGCTAGTCCACAGAGCCTGACTCAAGAGCCGCACGCAACTGGTGTACCGCCGTCGCGCCCCCTGCCATGAACCACTCAAGGCCGTTCACGGAGACGCTTCCGGCGGCGCCGCCGGCGGCGAGCACAATTGCTTTCCCCGGAAGCCAGTCCCACTCCGGGCAGCTGTGCTGGAACCAGCAGCCGAGCTCTCCGTCGGCCACGCGCCCGAGGTCGCAGGAGCCGGACCCGAGCATGCGCAGCGTCGCCGCGGAAGTGGCGGCAGCATGCCAGGGCATGGCGCACATGGGGTCCGCCAGCCAGCGGGGGTGGATGTACGTGGCGGCGCCGATGTCGGCGAGCGGGGCCGCGCTGCGGTCCGCGCCGGCCGGCTGGAACGTGGTGAGGGGGGCGCCGTTAAGCGTGGCCGCGCGGCCCGTGCCGCCCAGCCACAGTTTGTCCTCCTCCGGCTGGAAGATGGCACCGAGCAGCACATCGGATTCATCTTTCAGGGCAATCGCCGAGCACCAGTACGTGGATCCGTTCAGGAAGTTGTAGGTGCCGTCCACGGGATCAATGACCCAGGTACGGCCGCTGCTTCCACGGACGGCCGCTCCTTCCTCGCCGAGCACGCCGTCGTTGGGCCGGCAGCGCTGCAGCTGTTCCAGCACGTAGGCTTCGGCGGCATGGTCTGCCGCGGTGACGACGTCGGAAACCGAGGTCTTGCGCTGGGCGTCAAGGCCGCCCTGCCGCATCATCAGCGCCAGCATTCCCGCTTCGCGGACCAGGCCGGATGCCAGCTCAAAATCGTCAAGGTCGGGGCTCAGGTTGGCCGCACTGTGTTTACCCAGCTTGTGTCTTCCAAGTTCTGTCACGGTCCCCAGCCTATCGGCGGCCACCGGCACTGAACAGGCGGCCCCGACCAGGCGGCACATAACAGGCGGCCCGGGGACGTGGCGGTGGCGCAGCCGGCCGGAGCGGACGCGGGCAGCGGTCGTGAATCGCGGGCGATAATGGACGCATGGCCAAGACACCTGCACAGCGGATCAAGAAGCACGGCGCAAAGGCCGCAGTCCCCCAGCACCACCTGCCGCCGGTGATCAACCCCACCACGGCCCGCACGCCGGAGAAGGCGCAGAACAACAGCAACGTGATCCTCATCGCCGGCCTCGTGGCCAGCCTGTTCCTGTTCTGGTACGTTCACCTGCTCACGCTGAACCAGCTCACCCAGCTTTCGGGCGGCCTGCCGATGCCCGATTCGCTCATCGGCGGCTTTGATCCGGGCTTCGCGGAGCAGCTGCGCAGGGCGCTGGACGGCGACGCCCGCGGGCAGCTCAACTACATCCACAAGACCGCGGGCACCTTGTTCCCGCTGATCTTCGGCTTCACCTGGCTCCTCCTGATCGGCACGAATGTGGCGAAGAAGGCACTCCGTTGGGCACTGTGGTCCCTCCCGCTGCTCTTCGTGGTGGCCAGGCTATGGGCCAACGTGGCCATTGACGCGATGGTGTCCGCTCCCACCCTCGACGCCGGGCAGGTCGCCTTGGCGTCATTTCTCACCGTTGCCGGCTGGGTGCTGCTGGTGGTGAGCCTGGCCGCCGGCGGCGCCGCCGTCTTCCTCGGGCGCCGGGCTGCCAAGGAAGGCGCCAAGACCACCTAGGTGGGCCCAGTCCCTTGGACGGCACGGGCCCGCAGGGCCCTGCGCACCGACCGCTCCTGCCGGACGCGCTGGGCAATGACCAGCCCGGCTGCAGCCAGGCCAATGGTGATGGGATAGCCCATCAGCCGCTCCAGTGTGCCCGGCTCGGGGACATGAAGGCCGGTGACGCCCGACGTGACCACGGCCGCCGCGGAGACGCCGCCCGAGGCGAGAATGAACCACCCCAGCGGGGTCTGACGCAGCCACAGACCGCCCAGCAGCAGCAGCGCGAGGGCTCCGGCGCTGAAGTACATCACCGCCCCGGCGACGTGCCAGCCGGAGCCCAGGTCCTCGGGCACAAGACCCACAATGACTGTTCCGGTGCCGGCCGTTCCGGTCAGGACGCGGGCACCCACCGCCGCGAACCACGGCGTCTCGCCGGTGTGGCTGGCCGCCACGCGGACTCCGGGCCGGGCAGCGATCCGCAGCAGTGCCGAACCCAGCAGGAGCGCGCCCAGCAGCATGCCCAGGCCCTGGACCACGAACGAGGCGTTCATGAGGAAGTGCAGCGGCGAGCAGATGCTCCGGTCCTCGTAAATGCCGCAATGGACAGCCCCCAGGTCACTGATGAGCCCCGTCCGCCGGCTGTACGGTTCAGGCCCGGCCCAGGCCCCGATCACTGCGGTCTCCGCGACGAAATACTGCACGACGCTGAGCACCGCCCAGGCCCCGATGTAGTGCCTGGTCGAGGCGGTATCGGGCAGGAAGGTTTCCCGGACGGACGGGGCGTGAGCTGCGGCGGCCATGCCAAGAGCGTAGTACGCGCCGTCACCTTGTATGCTTGTAAGCGTGTCCGAACGGGCCGGCCCCGTGCCGGTTGCGACGGACGCCCGCCCTCGTAGCTCAGTGGATAGAGCACGGCTCTCCTAAAGCCGGTGTCGTTGGTTCGATTCCAATCGAGGGCACTTGAAAGCGCAGCACACATCCGGGCTCCGCGCCTACCTGCTGGGTCCTCCGCTTCCGGACTCCGGCCGTGAGGGACGCTGGTCCGTGGAGCGGACGCTTTTTGATCGCGCCGCCGGGACCCGCGGCACCTTTACCGGCGTCGTGGTTTTTTCTGAGACGGCCGACGGCGGCGGGCTGCGTTTCCATGAAGAGGGCACCGTGCGCTGGCCTGCTTCGGGCGGGGGGATCTTCGCCGGCCCTGCCACGAGGGAGTACCTCCTCAGGCCCACGGAGTCGCCCGACGCCCTGGACATGACGTTCCCCGACGGCCGGCCGTTCCACCGGATGAGCTTCTCCACGGACGCGAGCCAGGACCAGCACTGGTGCGATCCAGACACCTACCGCGTCACGTACTCGCAGCGCGGTCCGGATGAATTCGGCTATGTCTGGGACGTCACGGGCCCCCGCAAGGACCTGCTGCTGGAATCCGTGCTCCGGCGGATCACCGCAACGCACGGCGCCGGGGAGCTAGGCTCGAGGGCGTGAATCCGCGCATCATTGTCTCCGCCGTGTGTGTCTATGACGCCGCCGGCCGGCTCCTCACCGTCCGCAAGCGCGGCACGGACAAGTACATGCATCCCGGTGGCAAGCCCGAGCCCGGCGAGACCGCCGTGCAGGCCGCCGCCCGGGAGCTCGCGGAAGAAGTGGGGATCGTCATTGACCCGCGCGAGCTGAAGCCCATGGGTGTTTGGCTGGCCGACGCCGCCAACGAGGCTGCAACGGAAATCGAGGCCACCGTATTCACGGCCCCCGGGACCTGGGTTGCCCACCCCTCGGCCGAGATCGCCGAAATCCGCTGGCTGGACCTGGCAGCCGAGCTGCCCGCCGACCTCGCGCCGCTGCTCACGGACCACGTCCTCCCGGCGCTGGCCCGGCGTCCACTGACACCGGCGTCCGCCGACACCGTCACCGAGTAGTGAGATCTCGGCACTTTGACGGTGCCTAAGCGCCGAGATCTCGCCCGTCGATGACGGTCAGAGCTCTGGGACCGCTTCCTCGGCCACTGCGGTGGCCTCGGCGAACTGCGTCCGGTACAGCTCTGCATAGCGGCCGTCGGCGGCGAGCAGTTCCGTATGCGTTCCGCGCTCCACAATCGAGCCGTCCTCCACCACGAGGATCACGTCCGCAGCACGGATCGTGGAAAGCCGGTGGGCAATCACGACGGCGGTACGCCCCTCGAGTGCCGCGCCGAGCGCCGCCTGCACGGCGGCTTCGTTGGTGGAGTCCAGTGCCGCCGTCGCTTCGTCGAGAATGACCACCCGCGGCTGCGCGATCAGCAGCCGGGCGATGGTGAGGCGCTGGCGTTCGCCGCCGGAGAGGCGGTAGCCGCGCTCCCCCACCACGGTGTCCAGCCCGTCCGGCAGCGAGCGGATCATGTATTCGAGCCGTGCCTGTCGCAGCACGTCCCACATGTCCTCCTCGGTGGCGTCGGGCCGGGCCAGCCGCAGGTTGGACGCGACGGATTCGTGGAACAGGTGCCCGTCCTGGGTGACCATGCCAAGGGTGTCCCGCATGGAGTCGAATGTGAGGTCGCGGACGTCCAGCCCGGTTACGGGACCACGGCCGCCGAGCCGCACGGCGCCGGAGTCGACGTCGTACAGCCGTGAGAGCAGCTGTGCGACGGTGGATTTTCCGGCCCCTGACGAGCCCACGAGCGCCACGGTCTGGCCGGGTTCCACGCGGAAACTGATGCCGTGCAGCACTTCCTCGCCGCCGCGGGTATCCAGTGTGGAGACTTCCTCGAGCGAGGCAAGGGAGACCTTGTCCGCGGACGGGTAGGCGAACCGGACGTCGTCGAACTCCACGGCCACAGGCCCAGGGGGGACGGCAACGGCGTCGGGCTTTTCCTGGATGAGCGGCTTCAGGTCCAGGATTTCGAACACGCGCTCGAAGCTGACCAGGGCGCTCATGATTTCCACGCGGGCGTTGGACAGCGCGGTGAGCGGCGCATAAAGGCGGGTGAGCAGCAGGGCCAGCACAACGACGTCGCCGGGTGCGAGCTGGCGTTCAATCGCGAGCCAGCCGCCGAGGCCGTAGACGAGGGCCAGCGCAAGCGCCGAAACCAGCGTCAGGGCCGTCACGAAGGTGAACTGCAGCATCGCGGTCCGCACACCGATGTCCCGGACCCGGCCCGCACGGAGCGCGAACTCACGGGATTCGTCCGCCGGGCGGCCGAAGAGCTTCACGAGCGTGGCGCCGGGGGCAGAAAATCGTTCCGTCATCTGGGTGCCCATGGCGGCATTGTGTTCCGCCGCTTCGCGGCGGAGATCGGCCAGCTTGGAGCCCATCCGGCGGGCCGGAATCAGGAAGATGGGCAGCAGGACCATGGCCAGCACGGTGACCAGCCAGGAAGTGTTGAGCATGACGATGAGGGTCAGAATGAGGGCCACCACGTTGCTGACCACCCCGGACAGCGTTCCGGCAAACGCGGACTGCGCCCCGATGACGTCGTTATTCAGCCTGCTGACGAGGGCGCCGGTGCGGGTCCGCGTGAAGAAGGCAATGGGCATTTTCTGCACATGGTCGAACACCCGGGTGCGGAGGTCAACGATGACACCTTCCCCGATGGTCGAAGACAGCCAGCGGCTCACCATTCCCAGCGCGGCTTCAGCAACGGCAACCCCGGCGATCAGCCCGGCCAGACGGATCACCTCATCCGTGCCCGCGGACGCGACGATGGCGTTGACGACCTGGCCGGCGAGGACCGGCGTTGCCACCGCCAGGAAAGCCATGACGATGGACACGGCCACGAAGGCAATCAGTTTGCCGCGGTGTGGCCGCGCGAAACCAAGAACGCGCTTCAGCGTCTCCTTGGAGAACGGCTTGGAACCGCTCTTGGCGCGGGTGATGTTGTAAAGCGAGCGCCAGGCCACGCCGTCCATGCTCATAGTTTGTGCTCCATCTTGCCTGTCATAACTTCAGTGACCACGCCGTTGTCCACATTCCAGCGCGCATCGAGCCTGACGTTTTCGAGCAGGCGGCGGTCGTGGGTGACCAGGAGCAGGGCACCGTCGTAGCTTTCCAGCGCCTCCTCCAACTGTTCGATCGCGGGCAAATCCAGGTGGTTGGTGGGTTCGTCCAGGACCAGCAGGTTTACGCCGCGGGCCTGCAGGAGAGCCAGGGCGGCGCGGGTGCGTTCCCCGGGCGACAGTGAATCCACAGTGCGGGACGTGTGGTCCGCCTTGAGTCCGAATTTGGCCAGCAGCGTGCGGACCTCCGCCGGAGTCTGATCGGTCAGCACGGCTTCGACGGCGGTCCCGAGGTTCAGGTGGCCGGCCAGCAGGCCGCGGGCCTGGTCGATTTCGCCGACGGCCACCGAAGCGCCCCTGGAAGCGTCACCGGAATGAGGCTCCTGGATTCCCAGCAGCAGGCGAAGCAGCGTGGACTTGCCCGCGCCGTTTGGCCCGGTGATGCCGATCCGTTCGCCGGCGTTGAGCTGCAGGTTCACGGGGCCCAGTGTGAAACTTCCCTGCCGGACCACCGCGTCGCGGAGTGTGGCCACCACGGAACTGGAGCGCGGCGCCTGGCCGATGCTGAACTGGAGCTGCCATTCCTTCCGCGGCTCCTCCACCGCATCCAGCCGGGCGATGCGCGATTCCATTTGCCGGACCTTCTGCGCCTGCTTTTCCGATGACTCTGTGCTCGCAGCGCGGCGGATCTTGTCATTGTCCGGGCTTTTCTTCATCGCGTTCCGGACGCCCTGTGAGCTCCACTCGCGCTGGGTCCGCGCCCGGGACACCAGGTCCGCCTTGGTGGAGGCAAATTCCTCATAGCGTTCGCGGGCGTGCCGGCGGGCGACGGCGCGCTCCTCGAGGAACGCCTCGTAACCGCCGTCGTACACCGCCACGGAATTCTGGGCGAGGTCCAACTCCACGATGGTGGTCACGCAGCGGGCCAGGAATTCGCGGTCGTGCGACACGAGCACCGCGCCGCCGCGGAGCCCCTGGACGAACGATTCCAGCTTGGCGAGTCCGTCGAGGTCAAGGTCGTTCGTTGGCTCGTCCAGCAGTACGATGTCGAAGCGGCTCAGCAGCAGGGCGGCGAGCGCAACCCGCGCTGCCTGGCCTCCCGACAGGCCGGTCATTTCGGCGTCCGGCCCAATGTCCAGTCCGAGATCGGCGAGGACGGGCGGAATGCGCTCGTCAAGGTCAGCGGCGCCGGAAGCCATCCAGCGGTCGAAGGCCAGGGAATACGCATCGTCGGCGCCGGGCGCTCCTCCGCCGAGAGCCTCTGCGGTGGCTTCCATCTCGGCGGTGGCCTGGGCGCAGCCGGTGCGGCGGGCGATGTAGGCAGCCACGGTTTCACCGGCCATCCGCTCGTGTTCCTGCGGGAGCCATCCCACGAAGGCGTCTGCCGGGGCGAGGCTCACGCTTCCTTCCTGCGGCAAATCCACGCCGGCAAGGAGGCGGAGCAGCGTGGATTTGCCGGCTCCGTTGGCACCGACCACGCCAACAACGTCCCCCGGGGCCACCGTCAGGGAAAGCTTTGAGAAGAGAGTGCGGTGATCATGACCGCCCGCAAGGTCTTTGGCAACAAGGGTTGCAGTCATTAGTCCATCCTCTCACCGCTGCCCGTTTCGGCCAGAGAAATTCCGGCGGGCATGAAAGAACCCGCTGGTCCGGACTTGGGGGGTGTACGGACCAGCGGGTTCGAGAAACTAGCATAGTTGAAGCTGTGGGCTGCGTAAAATCGAGAGTGGCGGCAGCTACTATCGTGCCAATCATTCGTTCAGCAGAGAGCGTTCCATGCCACTCCCCGCCAAAGCGTTCCAGCGCTGGCTACACGGCATCGCACCTGACACCAGCATGGCCGATGTCTCCAGGCTGTCGCAGGTCAAGCGCACCACCCTGGCCCAGCAGCTCGTCCGGGGCAAAGTGGCCGAAGCGACGGTGGTCAGCATCAGCCGGGCCTTCAACGTCAATCCGGTCGCCGCGCTGGCCTATTTTGAGACCTACCGCGATCTTGCCGAACCCCAGGTCCCTCCTACCCCGCAGGAGCTGGTCAGCCAGATTGCCACCGTTGATCTGCTGCGGGCGGTCATTGCACGATCCGCACCGGAAGCCGGATCCGGCGCCGACCCCGGATCGGGCGCGCAGCAGGCCAAGCGGCCGGAACTCGGCCCGGCGCCGCACGTCACCTCCGTGAAGAACTGGGTGGACGCGATTGACGACGGCGAACTCCGCCACCGCGTCTCCGCCGCCACGGGCATCGCACCGCAGAACTATTCGGCCCAGCTCACCGCAAACCGGCTGGCACCCGAGGTGGCCATAGCCACCTCCCGGGCTGCCGGCGTCGGACTGACGGGAGGGCTGGTGGCCACCGGCCTGATCACCGAAGCGGAAGCCGGGTGGGAGCCAGGGGCCCGGCAAGCGGCGCTGGACAGGCTGTCCGACGGCGAACTGGCAGTCCTGGCTGGAGACCGGCTGCAGGCGGTCGGGAAGACACTGCGGCGCCAGGAACAAGACCAAGAACAAACCGAAAAGATCTGGGAGAACCTCGGATGATCGAGATCCTGCAGTGGACCACCCTGATCGCATGCGGCGCTGCGGCGCTGTCCCGGATCCCCAATCTGGTCCGCAAGAAGAACAGATCGCTGTTCTACATTCTGGCGCTGATGACCGTTGCCATCCTGCTCAGCATCAAGGGCCCCTACATGGCCATTGACAGCCTGCTCGGAAACACTAACGTGGCCAACCTGCTCCTGCGCTTCATCATCTTCGCGGCCGTCTACGTCCTGGGCATGCGCATCGCTAAGGGTTTCGGCGACCAGCCCGGCCTCCGGCTCATCCGCGGCCGCCGCGGCACCTTGGTCCTGGGACTGATCTCCGCAGCAATGCTGGTCTTCTTCGCCCTGATGGACAGCGAGGGTTCGTCAGTGGGCCTTGTGGGCGTATATGCCAAGGATGAGCGGAACAGGGCGCTGGTCGAGTACTACGGCGCTGCCGGCCGCGCCTATCCGGCCTATGTTTCCCTAGCCATCCTGCCCGGCCTGCTGCGGGCAGTGCGCGGCACCCTTCCCGCTCTGCTTCGCATCAGTGCCCTGCTGCTTGCCATCGGGGGGATAGCCACCATCCTCAGCCTCTTCTTCCCGGTGATTCCAGCCGCATTGGGGTACCTCACGTTCGTTATCAACTACACCGCCATCCTGTGCTTTGTGGTCGGGCTGACGCTGATCTGGCTGGCCAAGCTCCGGGCGGGCAGGAAGGTCACCGGCGCGCTGTCCGCCCCTGACTGACGGGGCATGCCGGACCACCGTCGAGCGCCCGGCAATCCCACGACGCGAGAATCAAGACCAGGAAACAAACCGAAAGATCTGGGGGAATCGCGGATGACAGAGATCCTGCAATGGACCACCCTGATCGTTTGCGCCGTTGCCACCCTGGTCCGAATTCCGAGCACCCTGCAGGGCCGGAACCGCTCGCTCTTCGTCATCTTCCTTTTGGCCACGGCTGCCGCCGCACTCAGCATGGGACCGTTCTACCTGGCCATCGATCGCGCTGTTGGCGGCATTAACATTGCCAACGTCCTGCTGCGGCTTATCGTTTTTGCCACGCTTTTCCTGGTGGCGCTCCGCGTGAGCAGGGCATTTGGCGCCGCCGACGCATACCGCCTCATCTCCGGGCGATTCGGGCTCGCCATGCTGGGATTGTTTTCCGCGGCCCTGGTCACGATCTTCCTGGCCATGGACTCTTCCGGGTCATCCCTGGGCCTTGCGGAGGTCGGCGGGACAAGTGCCCGCAACGCTGCCCTGCTGCCTTTCTACTGGGCCGTCGCACGTGGTTACCCGGTCTACGTATCGCTGGCACTTCTGCCTTGCCTGCTCCGGGCCGCCAACAGCAGGCTGCCCTCCCTCGTCCGCACGGGGGCGTCCCTGATGGCGGCAGGCGCCGTGGCCACAACGGCAGGACTCGTGCTGGAGTTCACGGGGCCGGCCTTCACCTTGCCGCGGCTCGTGGTCAACAACGGCGCCGTCGTGTTCTATGTGCTGGGGCTTGGAATGGTCTGGCTGGCCCGGGTCCGGGCCACAGGTTTCCGTGCGCCGGGGACGTCATCTACTGAAAGGTAAGGCGGCGGGATTCACAAAATCATTAGACCGTGAGAGAATCATGAATGTGTGAAAGCAGTTGCTGCCTAGCCTTCCGTGAAGACGGGGCCGTGGCGCCTGCCGGAGCGCACATTGGGGGGATGAGTGGTGGCGGGACGTTGGGGACCGCCCCCACTCAGCCTGTTTAAGGGCTGTAGCTGTCCCCCGTAAGATGGCGAAATAAAACAACTTTCCAAGTGCGTTGTGGGGGGTAGTGTCGCGTGTGACCGGCTCCGGCCGCCGTGACAAAGCCCTACGCAGCCAGCAAGAAGAAGGAACCGCCATGAACCGCCTCCACACCCGCCGCAGTGCAATCGCAGCCACGCTCGCAACTCTCGCGCTCGCGCTGTCCGGCTGCGGCGGCTCACAGGCGCCGGCAGCAAGCAGCAGTTCGGATTCGTCGCTGAGTGACGTGAAGTCCAAGGGTGAGATCGTCATTGCCACCGAGGGCACCTACAAGCCCTTCAGCTTCCACGCCGAGGGCGCAGGCGAGCTCACCGGGTTCGACGTCGAAATCGCCAAGGCGGTCGCCGGGAAACTGGGTGTGAAGGCAAAGTTCGAGGAGACCCAGTTCGATGGCATCTTCGCCGGCCTTGATGCCAAGCGCTTCGACACCATCGCGAACGAGATCTCCATCAATGCCGAGCGCAAGGCAAAGTATGACTTCTCCACACCGTACACAGTCTCCACGGGTGTGATCGTGACCAAGGCGGACAACAACAGCATCACGGGTTTCGACAGCCTTAAGGGCAAGACCACCGCACAGTCGCTGACCAGCAACTTCTACAAGCTGGCCGTCGATGCCGGCGCCAACGTCCAGTCCGTGGAGGGCTGGGCCCAGGGCGTGACGCTGGTCCGCCAGGGCCGGGTGGACGCGATCGTCAACGACAAACTCACCTACCTTGACTACGCCAAGACCAACCCGGACGCCGGACTGAAGATCGCCGCCGAAACCAAGGAAAAGTCGGAGAGCGCCTTCGCGTTCCGCAAGGGATCCACCGAACTCACCGCCGCCGTGGACAAGGCGCTTGCCGATCTCCGGGCCGACGGCACACTGACCAAGATCTCGGAGAAGTACTTCGGCGCGGACGTCACCAAGTAGATGCCGTTTAACTGGGACCTTGTCTGGAGCTCCTTCGGCCCGATTGTCACCGGGGCCATCACCGGGACCATCCCGCTGACCCTGGCCTCCTTTGCCTTCGGCCTGGCCCTTGCTCTGCTTGTAGCGCTCATGCGGCTCAGCCGGAACCCGGTGGCGTCAGGGGCGGCGAGGTTCTATGTCTCGGTGATCCGCGGGACGCCGCTGTTGGTCCAGCTTTTCGTGATCTTCTACGGCCTGCCCAGCCTCGGCGTAAAGCTCGATCCCTGGCCCAGCGCCATCATCGCCTTTTCACTCAACGTGGGCGGCTATGCGGCCGAGGTGATCCGGGCGGCCATCCTCTCGGTCCCCAAGGGGCAGTGGGAAGCCGGGCACACCATCGGCATGTCACGGGCGCAGGCATTGCGCCGCATCATCCTGCCCCAGGCAGCCAGGGTGTCCGTGCCGCCGCTGTCCAACACTTTCATCTCCCTGGTCAAGGACACCTCGCTGGCCTCGCTGATCCTCGTCACTGAGCTCTTCCGGAATGCCCAGCAGATCGCTGCGTTCAGCCAGGAGTTCATGGCGCTGTACCTTGAGGCCGCACTGGTCTACTGGGTCATCTGCCTGGCGCTGTCCACCGGCCAGTCCGCCCTCGAAAAGAGATTGGACCGCTATGTCGCCCACTAGCCAGCCCGCCCGCGCAGGCGCGCCCCAGCCAAAACCGGTGCTGTCGGTCCGCAACCTGGCCAAGGCCTTCGGCAGCAACGTGGTGCTCCGGGACATCGACCTCGATGTCCGCCGCGGCAACGTGGTGGCCCTCATCGGGCCCTCGGGTTCCGGCAAAACCACTGTGCTCCGTTCGCTGAACGGACTGGAAACGCCCGACGCCGGCACCGTCACCTTCGCGGACACCGCCACCGGCACGGACCTCGCGCTCGACTTCTCCGCCAAGGTTGCCAAGAAGGACATCTCGGACCTCCGCGACCGCAGCGCCATGGTCTTCCAGCACTACAACCTCTTTCCGCACATGACGGTGCTGCAGAATGTCATTGAGGGCCCCGTCCAGGTGCAGAAGCGGAAGAGGGCGGAAGCCGTCGCCGAGGCGGAGAAACTGCTGGCCCGCGTAGGGCTGGCTGACAAGCGTGATGCCTACCCGTTCGAGCTGTCCGGCGGGCAGCAGCAGCGCGTGGGCATTGTGCGTGCCCTGGCCCTGAAGCCCCAGCTTCTGCTGTTCGACGAACCCACCTCGGCCCTGGACCCGGAACTGGTGGGCGAAGTCTTGGGCGTCATCCAGGAGTTGGCCGAGGAGGGCTGGACCATGGTGATCGTCACGCACGAGCTGGCCTTCGCCCGTCAGGTGGCCGACGAAGTCATCTTCATGGACGGCGGAGTGGTGGTGGAGCGGGGCCCGGCGGCAGAGGTGCTGCGGGCGCCGCGCCAGGACCGCACCCGGCAGTTCGTGCGGCGCCTGCTCCACGAATTCTGACCCGTTTGTGACCGCCGCCGGCGCCGCCCCGCTACCGGGTCAACGGGCGAACCTGAGCGTGACCAGCTGGAACGGACGCAGCGTGAGTTCCGCGGATTCCCTGCCGGCCACCACCCCTGGTGCGTCGACTTCCCGCTCGAGCAGATCCACGGCGCGGACGCTTTTGGCCGGAAAGTTGGCGGTGAGCCGTCCGGCGGAGCGTTCACCCAGCGACTCGTAAAGGCGAACGATGACATCTCCCGAGCCGTCCTCCGCCAGCTTCACCGCTTCAACGACCAGTGCCCTGTTGTCCACGGTGACCAGTGGCTCAACGGCATGGCCGCCCGTCATTCTCCGAGGGGCTAGGTTGGCGCGGTATCCTTCCTCGACGGCCTCGGCGATACCTGCGCCGGGCCGGATCCAGACGTCCAGCACATGCCGGCCCCGGTCGGCATTGGGGTCCGGGAACTTGGCCGCGCGCAGCAGCGAGAGCCGGACGGTGGTGGTGGTGCCGCCGTCGTCGTCGTCCCTGATGCTCCTGGCCACATCGTGCCCATACGTGGAGGCATTGGCGATGGCCACGCCATAGCCGGGCTCGGCGACGTGGATCCAGCGCTGGGCGCAGATCTCGAACTTCGCCGCCTCCCAGGACGTGTTCACGTGGGTGGGCCGGAAAACGTGCCCGAACTGGGTCTCGGCGGCTGAACGGTCCGCGCGGAGGTCCAGGGGAAAGCCCAGCTTGAGCAGCTTCTCGCGTTCCTGCCAGTCCACGTCGGTGGAAATGCCCAGCGCGCCGGCGCCGGGCGACAGGGTGATGCGCTGCGTGATGCGCGAGGCTCCGGTGAGGCGCTCAATGACGACGACGGCGTCCCCGCCTTGCTGCTCCAGCGTCACCGAGGCCGCGTCGGTCAGTGACGTGACATTCCGCCGGTAGAACTCGTCGATGTCCCAGGCGTCCCATTCGTTGGGGGTGTCGCGGTGCAGCTCCAGGTGGTTGCCGAACTGGCCCGGGGCGATGGCTTCCCTGCCGCTGGCGTGGTCCCGCAGCGAAGTCAGCAGGCCGTTGGCGTCCAGCACGGCGCTGATGATCCCGTTGTCCAGCACGAAGCCGCCGTCCCGGGCGGCAGTCCGAACGGGCGTGCCCAGCTGAACCGGCAGCGCGGCCGCGAGCGCCGGCACCCCGTTGCGCTCATGGGGGCTCGCGTTGAGTAGGAACTCCTCGCTGCCCTCCCCCAGCGCAGCTGCCGCAGCCTTGGCGATGACCGCCTCGAGTCCCCTGGCCACGGCGGCGTAATTCCGTTCGGCGTCCTGGTGCACCCAGGCGATGGAGCTGCCGGGCAGGATGTCGTGGAACTGCTGAAGGAGCACCAGCCGCCACAGCCGCTTCAGCTCAGCCGCAGGATACGCAAAGGAGCCACCGGTGCGGACCGCGGCAGTGGCGCACCACAATTCCGCTTCGCGGAGCAGGTGCTCGCTGCGCCGGTTGCCCTGTTTGGTACGGGCCTGGCTGGTGTAGGTGCCGCGGTGGAGTTCCAGGTACATCTCGCCCACCCAGACCGGCAGCGCCGTGTACTCGGCCTGGGCCTGCTCGAAGAAGCTCCGCGCCGTTCCGATCCGGACCTTGGGCGAGCCCTCCAGGTCCTCGGTGCGGTGGGCGGCGGCAAGCATTTCCCGGGTGGGTCCGCCTCCGCCGTCGCCGTAGCCGAAGGGAACCAGCGAGATGGTGCCGTGGCCATGGTCCCGGTAGTTGCGTTCGGCGTGGGCGAGGTCCCGGCCGCTGAGCTCCGAGTTGTACGTGTCCACGGGCGGGAAATGCGTGAACAGCCTGGTGCCGTCGATCCCCTCCCAGTTAAACGTGTGGTGCGGCATCCGGTTGATCTGGTTCCAGGAGATCTTCTGCGTCAGGAACCACTGGCTGCCGGCGGCCTTGACGATCTGCGGCAGGGCCGCGGAGTAGCCGAAGGAGTCAGGAAGCCAGGCCTCCTGACATTCGATGCCGAACTCGTCCAGGAAGAAGCTCTTACCTTCGAGGAACTGCCGGGCCATGGCCTCACCGCCGGGCATGTTGGTGTCGGATTCCACCCACATGCCGCCCACGGGAACGAACTGGCCGGACTTCACCTTCTCCCGGATCCGACCGAACAGCTCTGGATAGAACTCCTTGATCCACGCCAGTTGCTGTGCTGAGGAGCAGGAGAACACGAAGTCGGGATCATCATCCATGAGGGCAACCACGTTCGAAAACGTCCGGGCACATTTCCTGATGGTCTCCCTGACCGGCCACAGCCAGGCGGAGTCGATGTGGGCATGGCCCGTGGCGAGCAACTGGTGGGCGGAGGCGTAGGCGGGCCTCGCCAACACTTCGGCGAGTGCGGCCCGGCCTGCCGATGCGGTTCCGGCGACGTCGTCCGGATCCATGATGTCCAGCATGCGCTCGAGCGCGCGGAGGATCTCGTGCCGCCGGGGCAGCTCCATGGGCAGTTCGTGCATAAGGCCCCTGAGCGTCCAGATGTCCTGTTGCAGCTCCCATACGGGCCGGTTCAGCTCGGCTATGGCAATGCTGCCCAGGCGGTACTGTGGCCGCGTCCCGGCGGTGGCCTTGTCCCCGTAGGGCGTGGCCGCGAAGCTCCAGCCCTGGGCCACGTCCGGGTTGGCAGCTGCCTCCACGTAGAAGTCCACAGCCATCCCGCTGCCCAGGAGCTTGAGCGGAACGTACTGGTTGCGTGGAGAAATTGCCTTAATGATGCTGCCGTCAGGACGCCAGGCGGTTCCTTCGCACTGGAATCCGGGGATCTCGGTAGTGAACCCCAGGTCCACCACCATCTCCACCTCGGTCTCTGGTGCCGTGCCCCAGGAGTCGGGAACCTCGCCTTGGAGCCGCAGCCATTTGGTGCCCCAGGGGCGGCCCCAGGCGGCACCGTGTTCCTGTGGCACGAAGTCCTGGCGCAGGGCCTGCGTCACAGGGACGGGTTCATCCGGAACGTCCCAACTGCTGAGTGCCAGGGGTACACTTCGCGAGTAGATCGCGGGGGTGATCCGCTCCCGCAGGAAGCGGTCGAGGCGGACTTCCGTGATCCGGCGGTCGTCGTGCAATGTATTCCTCTTTAATGCTTTAAGCCGGTGCGTCCTGTGCCGGCTTCCTCGCGGGCCTGGGCGTCACGCAGCTGATGTCCGGGCAGGTTCGCTGCCGTGAAAGAGCGGATCGCGTCCATTCGATGGATAAAATCTACTGCGTCAGAGGGAAATAACCAAGGGTCCGCACCCACTACCGCGGCAGCGGCGCAGGCAGGGAAATCCGCTCGGCACCGGCATAGACGTTAAGGCTGCTCCCCCGGCTGAAACCGGCTAGGGTCACCCCGCTGGACTCCGCGAGCTCGACGGCAAGGCTGGAGGGGGCGCTGACCGCGGCCAGTACCGGAATGCCCGCCAGGGCAGCTTTTTGCACGAGCTCAAAGGACGCACGGCCGGATACCTGGAGCACCGTTCCGGACAGTGGCAGGCGACGTTCGCGCAACGCCCATCCGACGACCTTGTCCACTGCGTTGTGCCGGCCCACGTCCTCGCGCAGGCACAGCAGCCTGGCACCGCCGTCGTCGTCGACACTGAAAAGACCTGCCGCGTGGACTCCGCCGGTGGCGTCAAATACCGTCTGCGCTTTCCTCAGCAGGTCCGGAAGGGAGGCGAGGGTTCCTACCGGGACCGTCAGCTGGTCCTCAGCGGCGCTGAAGTGCGAGGACTTCCGGACCGACTCGATTGAGTCGGTCCCGCAGATCCCGCAGGAACTGGACGTGTACACATGGCGTCCAGTGTCCGGCAGCACCACATCCGGCCGGAGCTGGGCTTCCACCACGTTGAAGGTCTGGACGCCGTTTTCATCCTCGCCGGCACAGAACCTCAGCGAGATCAGCTGCTCAGGGCTCCAGATGACGCCCTCGGACACCAGGAACCCTGCCACGAGGTCGAAGTCGTCCCCCGGCGTCCGCATCGTCACGGAGAAGGAAAGACTGCCGAGCCGGATCTCCAGCGGTTCCTCCACTGCCAGGACATCCTCACGGTGCCGCACCGGAAATTCGAGGGAAGCCGGCGAGCCGTCCAGGACGTACCGGTGGATCTTGCGCCGTTGCGTCACGCGTCCCATCGGGTCACCCCGTATGCCAGCCTGTTCATGCCTCCATCATTGCAAGTCAAGGTCAGGGATACCAACGCCGTCCGTTCTGCTTGGAATTCAGTCCAGGAGCGCGCTCCAGTCCACGGGGCCGCTAATCGCCGGCGGCTTGGCCGAGGACCGGTTTCCGGTCTTGCGCGGCGGGGTTTTAGGCTTGGAACCGGCCGACGTGGGCTGAGGGATGGCTGGGCCCCATGGCAGCGCGAACGCAGGGACGGCCTCGCCCAACTGCACGCCGTGGGGCGGAACCACCATGACGCCGTCCGCTGAGGCCAGGCCCCGCATCATGCCAGGGCCGGTGTGCGGCGCAGGCGAGGCCATGCCGTAAAGGAGCCGGAACGGCATGAGCCGGGTCCGGCCGGGGTCGGGATCGATCATCGCTCCACACGGCACTTCCTGCACAGGCGGAATGGCTCCGTGGCCCAGGGCCGCGAGAAGCGGCGCCCCTACCGTAGACAGCGCCATCATGGCAGCGAGCGGGTTTCCGGGCAGCCCCAGCACGAAGCGCCCGTCCGGAAGCTCGGCCAGGACAGCGGGGTGGCCCGGACGCATGGCCACCCCGTCGATCACGAGCCGGCCGCCGAGTTCAGCCACCGCCCGCCTGAAGTGGTCGGTTCCGGATTTCCCGGTGCCTCCGGTGGTGATGACGACGTCGGGGGGAAGGCCTGCCCCTGATGCCTCGCCGGGGAGGCCGTCCGGCTCGGCACCTGGACCCTCGTCCTCCAGTGCCTCCAGCCATTCGCTGTAACTGTCGCCAATTCTTACCTGAGCGGCGCAGATGCCGCCCAGCATCCCCACCACTGAAGCCAGTTGCGGGCCAAAGGTGTCGCGCACCTTTCCCGGTTCAGGGATGCCGTGATCCACCACCTCGGAGCCCGTCAGCAGCAGCTTCACCACGGGTTTTCCCAAGACCGGCACGTCGTCGTAGCCGGCGAGGGCGGCAAGTGCCAGATGGGCGGGATTCAGCAGGATGCCGGCTTTGACCAGCACCTCGTCGGCTGTGGCTTCCTCCCCTGCCTTGCGGATGTGCTGCCCGTTCCGGGGTTCCCCGGGACGGGCGGTTCCGCCCGCCGCCAGCACGGGCAGACCCTCGTCATCCGTGGATATGACGCCGCTTTCACTGCGCAGCACAGCCTTGGCTCCGGGCGGAAGGAGTCCGCCGGTCACGATGACGCTGGCCTGGTGCGGGGCCAGCCGAAGCCCGGGTTCGGCAAGGATCCAGGGACCGGTGCCGTTGACGGCCCATCCGTCCATGGCCGAGGACGCGTAATGGGGCATGTCCTGCAGCGCCGTGATGTCGGCAGCCAGTGTCCGGCCCAGTGCCTCACGGAGGGGAACCGGGGCAGCCGGGATCGGGGCGGCGCAATCAAAGGCGGCCTGCCGCGCTTCCTCCCAGGTGTGCGCCAGGTGTTTCCCGGGGGCGGCGTCCTTGGCCTCGGCACCGCTTTCGGCGGAATTGTCCGGGGACAGGGTTCCAGTCCCGGAAGTCCCCCGGGAGGGAGTTACGTTTCCGGCGGCGGCGCTGTCCTCGGCGGGGGCGGCGGCCGGCTCCATGGCATCGGCAGTTGGATGTCCGGGGGCGGCGGTCATTCCCCCGGTGTCCCGCTGGGAGCCGGAACGTCTGTGGAGGTGCCCACCGCCGGTGAGACGGAGTCCTCCCCTTGCTCTTCGGCCGCGTACACCCTTGTGACGGAACGGGCGACGTCCATTGCCGCTTTCATGGAGGTGGAATCCGGGGCCTGGCCCGAACCGGACGCAAGACCCGCAGCAAACCCGGCTATGAATGTGGTCAGCGGCGCCGCTGGCCGCACCACCGAGTGGGCGGCCACTCCGGCAAGCGACAGCACTTCATTGACATCCACCTGCACGTCTTCGAGCTCGAAGGCCCGAAGCAGCAGCCGGCACCACTCCTCAAGCGTTTCGTCCTGGCTTTTCATGCCTGCCTCCAAACTCAAACTGCGGCTGCGACGTTCCGGGCCGGGCTCATCGTCCCTGCCCTTCGACTCCTAATGCGGCGGCATCATCCCAGGTATCCACATCATCTGTGGAGCCGGCGGGGACGGTGACAGCCTGTACGTCAAGCCTAGCAAGGAGAGCGAAAACTGACCCGTGATCCAGGGTGTTCCGTGCGGCTGCATCGTCCACGGCGCGTTTTAGCGCAGCCGTGCTGTAAAAGCCGGCCAGCGGCTGGCGGCGTCCGTCTCCGGATGCGGCCATGACGCCATCTTTTCCCTGGGAGGCACGCGCGGCATCTCCGGGGGCCGCAGCCCGGAGAGCGTCCAGAAGAGCATGGACGGCATCTTGCGCGCGCGGCATGTCACACGCGAGGACCAGGGTCAGTGTTGCGGCCTGTGTCTCTGTGCCTTCCAGTCTTCCGGCGGTTCCAGCGTCCGGTGCCGGGTCCGGCCGCTGCAGCCGGTCCAGGCCTGCGGCGATCGCCGCAGCAGGCCCGGCGAAGGGCGGATCCTCGCGGCAGTTCAGCACGCCGGACGGAAGGTTCGTGTCCGGCCCCACCACCACAATCCGGCGGGCACCACGGGCAGCCGCGATGGACCGGCTAAGGAGGCTCTCGCCGTCGTATGTCAGCTCGGACTTGGGCGAGCCGCCAAGCCGCGAGGAGCGGCCGCCGGCAAGGATTATTGCGTCGAATTCCACATCCCCAGCGTAGTGCCGGGCAGGTTACGCGGCGGTCTCCGGAAGCAGGAACGGATCCCACGCCGGCGTGGGCTTCTCCAGTTCCTTGATCTGCCAGATGGTGCCTACGGGCGGCGCCGGGGCGAACCGCAGCTTCCAGCCCATTTCAGCAGGCGTGTGGTCTCCCTTGACGTTATTACAGCGGAGGCAGGCCGCCACGAGGTTCTCCCATGAATCGGCACCGCCCCGCGATTTTGGCTGGACATGGTCAATGGTGTGGGCTGCCTTGCCGCAGTAGGCACACCGGTGCCCGTCCCTGCGAAGGACGCCACGCCGGCTGACGGCGGTGATCATGTTGTAGCGCGGCCGGATGTAGCGGTTAAGGAGGATCACGGACGGGCGGCCCATGATGTCCTGCGGCCCGACGACAGGATCGTCGCCTTCGGCCACCACGCTAGCTTTTCCAGTGAGCACAAGGACCAGCGCCCGGCGGAAGGTCACAACCGCCAGCGGTTCATATCCAGCATTCAGAACGAGAGTGCGCATGCACATACCTCTTCACGGCCGCACCCGGCAGAGGCGCGAGGGCCGGCTGCCCTCTGCATGTCCGGGCTATGGATCGACACCACAAGAGTAAACACTCAAGGGGCGGATCGGCGAATCGACGGAATGCACTCTGACGCCGTGTCGGCATGGCAACCGGGCCTACGGGCATGCAAAAGGACCCCTGCCGCAGTGGCAGGGGTCCCTTTCTAAGCCTTGGTAGTCTTAGCCGCCGACGCGGATGAAGACCGGGCCGGAGCCGACGTTTACGCTGAACAGTGCGGTGGTTCCGCCGTTCCAGCCGCCGTGGACAGCCTGGCCGTTGCCGACGTAGACAGCGATGTGGGCCATGCCCATGCCGCCGTTTTCGTAGTAGGCAAGGTCGCCCGGCTGGGCTTCAGCAGCGCTGACGGTGCGGCCGAGGGACAGGTAGCCTGCCGGCCAGCCGTGGTAGTTGATGCCCACGGCGGCCAGGGAGTTGGTCGCCAGCGCGGTGCAGTCCTGTGAAACACCCAGCTGCGCGTAAGCAGCAGCGGCGATCGAAGCGCCCATGCCGCTTCCGGAAGCGGTCTTGGCGGCGGCAGGAGCGGCCGGAGCAGCCTCAACGGCAGCGGCGGTCTTTACTGCCGGAGCAGCCTCGACGGCGGGAGCAGCTTCCTGCACCTGAACGACGGGCTTGGGTGCCTCGACGACGGGAGCGGCCGTGGTGGAAACAGCCGGCTTCTCGTAGGAGATGGCGATGCTGGACGCAGCGGAAATGGTTGCCGGAGCAACGGACTGCACTTCCAGGGCGGAAACAGGAACCGATTCACGCTGAACGTTGGTCTCGGCAGCGTTTGCAGCGATACCGCTGGTCAGGACCAGGCCGGACGCGGCAGCGATAACTGCGGCCTGGCGGCCCATGCCACCGGCGTTGTCGCCGACAGCCTTGGCGATGACAGCCAGCGAGTTGGTCTTGGTGACCTCGGCGCGGTGGCGTGCAATGGTCGCACGTGTAGTCATAAGTTTCTCTCTTTCGTGTTCCACGGACCGCGGTAGCAGGACGTGGCTTAGCGACGCGCCGGCATCTTGGGGGTAAGCCGGCGCGTCCCGAACGGGATTTTTAGCGAAGGGTGAAGAAGGAGGACGTGCCCGTGGCGGACGCAGCGTGCAGGATCGTTCCATCCGAAGGGTTCAGGGCGCTGATCATCATGCCGTTGCCAACGTAGATGCCCACGTGGGCGCCGCCGTTCTGCATGACCAGGTCGCCCGGAGCGGGTGTCGAGGTGGGCTTCATT
Source organism: Arthrobacter sp. Bi83 (assembly GCF_918698095.1). GTDB lineage: Bacteria > Actinomycetota > Actinomycetes > Actinomycetales > Micrococcaceae > Arthrobacter. The sequence continues at coordinate 27,113 of NZ_CAKKLY010000011.1, read as the reverse complement.
GCAGTCCAGGCGTTGACGCGGGGAATGCTGATGCCTGCCTGCGCGTAAACCCACTGGGTGAAGCCGGAGCAGTCCCAGCCGTTAGGAGTGGTGCCACCCCAGACGTACGGGTGGCCGATACCGGTGTAGGCAATGGCCGCCAGCCCTGACGTTGCGGCGGCGGAGCCTGCGGCATCCACCAGCTTGCTCGCCTTGGCAGTAACGGTTTCGGCAGTATCAGTCGCACCATTGGCCGCGTCGTCGCTGGACTGCGCGGCCAGAGTCTCGATGACCGGCGCTGCCTCGGTGGTGACGGCAGGACGCTCGAAGGAGACAGTTGCGGTTGGTGCGGCGGTCACAGCAAGCTGCGTGGCCTGGGATCCGGACTCCGTGGAGGCGGAAACACCGATGTTGGTGTCGGCTGCGTTAGCCGGCATGCCAATGCTCAGGATGAGCCCTGAAGCAGCTGCGATAACAGCTGCCTGGCGACCTACTGTGCCGGCATTGGCGCTTACTGCCTTGGACACTGAGTCCAACGGGTTCGTACGAACCGTTTGCGCACGGTGGCGCGCAGAATTGTGGCGTGAAGACACGAAGGTAGCCTCTCCCAATGCCTACGAGGTGAGCTGTCGGATTCGGATGGGAGTCACCCGGCCGCGCCGCTTCCTGGGAAGCTTTGCGACTTAACCCCAAGGCCTTCTTGCGAAGACCAAAATTGGTTCCCCCGCCCCTGCCAGACGATGTCATGCGAACGGACCTTGAGCGGTGGCAGAGTTAGGCAATCCACTCAAAGGCGTCAACTTCGGAAAAGTTGACGCGGTTTAGACGGTACAGCAGTTCGGAGCGAATGTCACATTCAGGTCACGGCATGTCACAAGAATGCGAGAGTTCTCCATCGGTTTTACTTAAAGCCAGCCCAGAGGGTCAACGACTTCTCCGTTGACCATCACCTCGAAGTGGAGGTGGCAGCCCGTCGAGGCGCCGGTGGTCCCGCTGAGAGCGATTACGTCACCGCGGTTGACCTTCTGGCCGACGCGGACACTCGAAGAGGACAGGTGGTTATACGTGGTCTCGAGGCCGTTGCCGTGGTTGATCACAACCCTGTTGCCGCCCCCGTAGGGGTGCCAACCGGCGAAGGTGACCGTGCCGCTGGCCGCGGCGAACACCTGGGTTCCGCACTCGGCGGCAAAGTCCTGGCCCCGGTGAAATTCCCCGGAGCCCCCGGTGATCGGGCTGACGCGGTATCCGAACGGAGACGATTTGACCATGGTGGTCAGGGGCGCACCAAGGCTGCCCGCCGAGGCGGCGCGGGTGATGCTGCCGGCCGACTGTGCACTGAGGAGCTGCTTGAGCTTGCTGTCCGGGTCACCCTGGGTGGAGACGGACGTTCGGCTGAAGTCGATCTTTGCGGCCGCCTCAGCGGACACCTGCGGCTGGACACGGGAGGACAGCGCCGCGGCCCCGCCCTGGTCAGCGGTGGCCATGACCGGACTGGTTGCAGGAACCGTGACTGTCAGCAGGAGGCCTGTGGCAGCTAGTGCGACTCCGGCCTTCTGGCCCACTCCGCTTGCGGCTGCGAAGTCGGTGACCTGGCGGAACGGACTGCGGTGCCTCCGTGCTTCGCGCTGCGCATCCCGCGGACGCTCCCCTGCGAAGACTTCGGCGGCGCGCGGCTCCGCAGCGGGGCCGGCCGCGCGGCGGCGGCCCCGGGCATTCTGCATGGTCAAGAAGTGTTCCTCTCTGGATAGCCTGCGAAGTTAGCTGTCGGATTCGGGTCAGAGAGATCATCGACCCGGTCCGCCGTGACAAGCGTTTCGGCACAGGGGTATCCCGGGAGATTCCATCTGCGGAAAGTGGCTTGCTGCTGCGGACTTCACCCCAAGGCCGTTTTTCAACGGCCGGTTGTGGTTCCCCCGCCTCTGCCAGAAGGTGACTCGTGCGACTGATCCGCTGGCAGAGTTCGGCTCCAGATCAGGTAACGCTTTAGTATCGGCGCTGCTGTTTAACTATAAGTGATTAAAGTGGGCAGTAATAATTCCGTTATCTAAGCTGTGCAAAAGTCGTAGGGCATCCTGCCACCTGATGTCAGACAAATCACGGGCCAGCACGTCAGCTGACACGGACAAACACGTGGGCGGCGACTTCCGGCGGCAGTTCGAGGGCGCCTTCGATCCCCGGCACACGGACCGAGATGTACTCCCCCACGCGTTCGAGGGAAACGGCGGCACCGGGGCGGATCCCGCCTTCATCGAGCTGGACCAGCAGCTCCGGCTCCACCTGGATGGGTTCTGCCAGCCGGCTGACGGTAACGCGCGAATCCGGACCGTAGCCGGGCATGGCGTCCAGCAGGTTCATCACGCCGTCGGTGAAGGCCAGCGAAGGCTCGCCGCCGAGCGCAGCCAGCCCAGGAATCGGGTTGCCGTAGGGCGATTCGGTGGGGTGGCCAAGCATTTCAAAGATCCTGCGCTCCACGCGTTCGCTCATCACGTGCTCCCACCGGCAGGCCTCGTCGTGGACGTAGGCCCAGTCGAGGCCGATGACGTCGGCGAGCAGCCGCTCGGCCAGGCGGTGCTTGCGCATGACCTCCGTGGCCCGTTTGCGGCCTGTTTCTGTCAGCTCCAGGTGACGGTCGCCGGACACTACCACGAGCCCGTCCCGTTCCATCCTGCCGACGGTCTGGGAGACGGTAGGGCCCGAATGGCGGAGGCGTTCGGCGATGCGGGCTCGCAGCGCCACGATGTTCTCTTCTTCAAGCTCCAAAATGGTCCGAAGATACATCTCCGTGGTATCGATCAGATCCGTCATTCAGCTCAGCTCCTCGAGCACAGTACTTGTGTCCGTCCCACCGTACCGCGGGCCCACCGCACAGCGGCCCGGCGTCAAGCTGCCGCGGCCGCAATTCGACGACGGAGCAACACCGGCTCTCCGCCCGTACGTCCAGTGAAAGCTTAGCCTATTTTGAATTACTCCGGATAATTCGGACGAAGCGGGCGACCGGTTTCAATGACCGGACTATGACGGCAGCGTTTCCCGGGATTTCCGGGCTTCGGGCAGAATAAAAGGGGCCTTCATGGCAGACATGACTGCCCGCCGGCCACCTCTTGTCCCCGCCGAACTGCATGTCCATGCCGAAAATTGGAGCCACTGTGAGCGACACCAGCATCACTATCCCAGCAAACCTCCTGCCCAAGGACGGACGGTTCGGCGCCGGGCCCTCCAAGGTCAGGCCCGAGCAGATCGAGGCGCTTTCCGCAGCCGCCACAACGATCCTCGGCACATCCCACCGCCAGGCGCCCGTGAAGAACCTGGTGGGATCTGTCCGCGAGGGCCTCAGCACCTTCTTCCGCGCTCCCGACGGCTACGAAGTGGTTCTGGGCGTGGGCGGTTCGACGGCGTTCTGGGATGTCGCGAGCTTCGGCCTGGTGGACCAGAAGGCCCAGCACCTGTCCTTCGGCGAGTTCGGTTCCAAGTTCGCTTCCGCCACCAACAAGGCGCCGTTCCTTTCCGAATCCTCCATCATCAAATCCGAGCCCGGAACGTGCCCGGCGCCGAAGGCCGAGGCGGGAGTTGACGTCTACGCGTGGCCGCAGAACGAGACGTCCACAGGCGTTGCGGCTCCGGTCAAGCGCGTGGACGGGGCAGACGCCGATGCCCTCGTGCTGGTGGACGCGACCTCCGCCGCAGGCGGGCTGGACGTGGACGTCGCCGAGACCGATGTGTACTACTTCGCACCGCAGAAGAACTTCGCTTCCGACGGCGGCCTGTGGCTTGGCCTCTTCTCCCCGGCGGCCCTCGAGCGCGCCGCCCGGATCAAGGCCAGCGGCCGGTGGATCCCGGACTTCCTGGACCTGCAGACCGCGATTGACAACTCCAAGCTGAACCAGACGTACAACACCCCGGCGCTGGCCACCCTGGTGACGCTCGATGCCCAGGTGCAGTGGCTCAACGCCAGCGGCGGCCTCGACTTCGCGGCCGGCCGGACGGCGGACTCCGCGAGCCGCATCTACAAGTGGGCCGAGGCTTCCGATGTCGCCACGCCCTTCGTGGCCAACGCCGCCGAGCGTTCCAACGTCATCGCCACGATCGATTTCGACGACTCCATCGACGCCGCGGCCATCGCCAAGGTGCTGCGCGCCAACGGCATCGTGGACACCGAGCCCTACCGCAAGCTGGGACGCAACCAGCTCCGCATCGCCACCTTCGTGGCAATCGAGCCCGCTGACGTCTCCGCACTGCTGGAATGCATCGACTACGTGGTGGGCGAACTGAAGAAGTAGTCTCCCCAGACCGCGGTGACGCTTACAGCGTCAGCGTTCTACGGCGTCGTCCGGGCTTGTATCCCGGGCGGCGCCGTCCGCCGTTCCGCCACCTTCACCGGTCTGAGTGCCGGTCCGGGCTGTCGGGCGACCGGCCTGGTTCAGCGAGACGAGCCGGATCTGTGGCAGCCCGCGGGGCTGCCGGCTCACACGGATCCGCAGCATTCTGGTGCGGATGATCCACACCAGTCCGATCGCGGCCGCCAGCAGGCCGGAGGCCGCCGCCACCGCCAGCGACCAGCGGGCCCCGGCGACGTTGGCCACCCAGCCCACCAGCGGTGCGCCGATGGGGGTGCCGCCCATGAAGATCGCCATGTACAGGGCCATGACGCGTCCCCTCATCACAGGGTCCGTGGTGGTCTGCACATAGCCATTCGCGCTGGTGAGCATGGTCAGGGCGAAAAGCCCGACGGGCACCAGCGCAACTCCGAACCAGAAGTAGCTCGGGGCGAGGGCGGCGAGCCCGGACGTGACCCCGAAGGCGGCGGCAGCACCGAAGATGATGCGTAGCCTGGGCCTGCTGCGCCGGGCGGACAGCAGGGCACCTGCCACCGAGCCGATGGCCATGATGGAGTTCATGAGGCCGAAGGCGCTGGCGTCCAGGCCGAATTCGGTGCCAACCATCGCAGCGATGAACAGGACGAAGTTGAGTCCCAGCGTTCCCACGATGAAGATGGCCACCAGGACCACCACGATGTCAGGACGGAAACGCACGTAGCGCAGCCCCTCGCGGATCCGGCCTTTGCCGGCCCCGGCGCGGGGCAGGGACCTGAGCGACGCCGTCGGGATTTTTGCCAGGCTGGCCAGCAGCGCAAGGAAGGTGAAGGTGTTGATCAGGAACACCCATCCAGGCCCCACCGCCACTGTCAGGATGCCGGCAACGGCCGGGCCAATCATGCGGGCTGCATTGAACGAGGCGCTGTTCAATGCAACGGCGTTCGGCAGGAGGTCGTCCCTGACCAGCTCGGACACGAACGTCTGGCGGACGGGCGCGTCCAGCGCGGAGACCATTCCCAGCATGAGCGCGAACGCGTAGACGTGCCAGAGCTGTGCCGCCCCCAGCACCACCAGGATGCCGAGGCCGGCACTTAGCAAGGCCATGACGGACTGGGTCACGACCAGCAGCTGCTTGCGGTTGTACCGGTCGGCGACGAGCCCTGCCACGGGCGCCAGGAACAGCTGGGGACCAAGCTGGAGCGCCATGGTTACACCCATCGCGCCGGCGTCATGGGCTGTCAGATGGTCAAAGACGAGCCAGTCCTGGGCGGTCCGCTGCATCCAGGTCCCGATGTTGGAGACGAGGGCGCCGACGAACCAGATGCGGTAGTTGAGGATATGCAGGGATCTGAAGGTGGACATCATTGCCTGCCTTCGGAGTACTCAGTCCCGGATGATCCCAACTGTGCGATCAGCCCCGTCCGCGGCTCTCGGCGTCGTAGCCGGCTTCGGCGTCTGTGGGTGCGTCGTCCGGGTCGGCCTCGGAAGCCTCCGCAGAATTCCCACCGTTAGCCTCGGCAGGTTCATCCTCCGGAGATGCGGCAGGGCCGTCCGCGGAATCCGCCTCGCGGGCAGTCTCGTCCTGGGGCGCGCCCTCTTCAGATGCCTCGTCCTCGCGGGCGTCCTCGGGACGTACCCGCTCGGCCCACGGAACCCATTCCGGGGCCAGGATTGAATCCTCGGAGGGCAACAAGCCCAGCTCATTCACTGTGATCACCTTTGACCGCGAGTTCCGCGTCAGCACGGCATACCACTGCCAGCCGAGGTACCCGGGCAGCCGCGACTCGAAGAGATGCGTCACAAGGCGGTCGCCCTCGGTGCGCGCCGCCAGGTGTTCGCCGATTTCGGATGCCTTCGCGATGCCTTCGATGGCGGTCCGTGCAAGGTCCACGGCAGCGGCCAGCACGGCATCCGGCTTACCGGTGCGCCATGCGGGGACGCCGGCGCGACGCTTGGGCGCCTTTGGCTCCACCTTGGATTCGCCCTGTTCAGGTTCCGGGTTCATGTGGATGCCTAAGCGTCCAGCTCGTCGGCAACCTTGCGCAGGGCGGCCGCGATGGCCTTGCCCTTGTTGCCCTCCGGGTATTTGCCCGCAGAAAGGGTTCCGGACAGGTTATCCAGCACTGTGACGAGGTCCTGAACGAGCGGCGCGAGATCCCTGGCGCTGGGGCGCTTGGCCTTGGCGATGGACGGCGTCTTGTCCAGGACGCGCAGGCCGAGGGCCTGGGCGCCCTTGCGGCCGTCGGCCACGCCGAACTCCACACGGGTGCCGGCCTTCAGTTCGGTGACGCCCTCGGGAAGCGCCGACTTGGGCAGGAACACTTCCTGCCCGTCCTCGCCTGCGAGGAATCCGAATCCCTTGTCCTTGTCATACCACTTGACTTTGCCGGTAGGCACGTAATCAACCTTCTTCGTTCTGGCGTTATATAAGACATGTCCGGCCATCAGCGCATCCGCACGGATGTGCGGGTTCAGGGTGTGACTGCCTGGTCCATGTTGGTCTGTTGCCTCAAGGTTATCCTGACTGGCTTGGGATTCCTGCTTTGAGGCGCGGCCGCGGCCGGACTGTTAGCGTTACGTGCATGATACCCACGCGTTTCCGGCGTCCCCTGATGATCGCCGCAGCGGTCCTGGCAGTGCTTTCCGTGGCCGCCGTGGGAATGGTGATGGCGTTGGCGTTTGGCGGCCAGCCGGCCCCTCCCTGGATAACTTCCGCCGCCCTTTACGGACTTCCGGTGGCCTTCGTCCTGATGTTCGTCCTGGTGATCGACGGAGTTACCGCCCGCCGCCGGGCAGGAAACGGCGGCTGGCGGTAACGTTGGACTGATGTCCCTTATTCGTGCGCTAAGCAAGGAACTGGAGGCACGCAGCGACGAGTCGCTGCGGGCTCTTTTCGCTGCGCGGCCGGATTTGATTTCGCCCGGTGTTCCGGATTTTGCGGCCCTGGCAGCACGCGCGAGCGCACGGGTCAGCGTGCAGCGGGCGCTGGAGCGCCTGAACCGGCCACAGATGCAGGTGCTGGAGACCCTTCATCTGTGCACGAACACCGATACCGGGCACAGCGCCTCGGCCACGGGCGTCAGGAAACTGATCGCCGGCTCAACGGTGGCCGCCGTTGAGCGGATCCTGCTCTCGCTCCAGGAGTTGGCCCTGGTCCACCGGGCCGAGCCCCCTCACAGCGCCGGCCCCTCCGCGCACCGGCAACGGTTCTACCTGCCGGTGGGCAGCCTGAAGGACGTGGTTGGAATCTATCCGGCCGGGCTGGGCCGCAGTTACACCGAGCTGGTCCGGCTGCAGCCCGCCTTCGCCCAGCGCGTGGTCCATCTGGTGGCCGAACTGCACCGCAGCGGCGCCGAAATCCAGCCGGCAACCACACCGATGGAGGCCGCGCTGGCGCTGCAGCACTGGACATCCTCCCCGGAGGCCCTGCGTGCCATCCTCGCCGAGGCACCGGAACGCACGACGGCGTTGCTCGCCCGGTTCAGCAACTGGGCCATGGGTGCCGTCCCCCAGGCGCAGCGGAAAGCGTCCGTCACCGCTGAGGGTCCCGACGTCGGGCCTGTTGACTGGCTGCTGGCCCGGGGTCTGCTGGTGCCGCTGGATGCCGCGCACGTGGAACTTCCGCACAGCGTCGGCATGTCGCTCCGCGGCGGCGCGGTGATTGATGATTTTTCGCTGACTCCCCCCCGGCCGACGCTGGGAACAACCACTGGGTCCCTACGCCGAAACGCCGCACTGGGAGCGATCGCCGAAACCCTGCGGCTTACCGGAGAGCTGCTCCACGCGATCAGGGAACAGCCGCTGGCCACGCTGCGGAGCGGCGGAGTGGGCATCCGCGAAATGCGCAGGCTTGCCGACTCGTTGCGGGTGGACCAGCATATTGCCGCCGTGCTGCTGGAGTTCTGTGCGCTGTCGGGGCTGGTCCGGCTGGACGTGGACAGCTCCTGCTGGGTGCAGCCGCCCCAGCTGGAATGGCTGAGCCTCCCCCGGCAGGAACAGTGGCTATGGCTTGTCAACGCGTGGCTGGCCAGCGAAAGGGCTCCGTCCCTGGTGGGGCAGCCCACCAGCGGCCCGCCGGCCGGCCCGCCAAACCACCGGACGCCCACTGGAACCGTAGTCAACGCACTGTCCGCTGAGGCGCAGCGGTCCGACGCGCCCGTTGTCCGCAAACGAATCCTGGAAATACTGCAGGAGCTGACGCTCGAGGCCGAAGCGCCCGATGGCACCGCTCCCGTCCTTAACGCCGATGCCGTGCTGCAGCGCGCCGAATGGTCCCAGCCCCGCATGGCGCGGCGCTTCAGCTCGCTGATCCGGGGAGTCCTGGCAGAGGCGGAGATGCTCGGGCTGGTCGGTTCCGGTGCCCTCAGCCAGCTGGGAGCCGCCATCGCAGCCGACGCGCCGGACGACGCCATGGACATCCTCGGCGAACACCTGCCTGCCGCGCTCAACCACGTCCTGCTGCAGGCCGACCTGACCGCCGTCGCTCCCGGGTATCTGACGCCCGAATTGAGCGAACAGCTGCAGCGGATGGCAGATGCCGAGGGACAGGGCCCGGCCACCATCTACCGCTTCTCGGTGCAGTCCATCCGGCGGGCCCTGGACTCGGGGCAGGATGCCGCGGCCATCCTGGAATTTCTCCGCCGGCATTCGGCCACCGCTGTACCGCAGCCGCTGGAGTACCTCGTGGAGGATACCGCCCAGCGGCACGGCAAACTGCGGGTTGGCGCCGCCGCCAGCTTCATCCAGAGCGACGACGAAGCGGCCCTTTTGGAGCTGGCCGGTGAAGCCGCGGCGGCCTCCCTGAACCTGGTCCGGATCGCCCCCACGGTCCTGGTGTCGCATGCATCGCCCCGGCAGACCGCTTTGGTGTTGCGCGGGCTGGGACTGTCGCCCGCCGTCGAAGAGCCGGAATCCGCCGTCGTCCGGTTTAACCGCACCACACCGGTTGCGGGCGCAGGCGCCCGTCCGGTGTACAGCGCGCCGCGGACGGCGCCGCCGGACGCCGACATTGCGGCGCAGCTGGCGGTGCTCCGCAGCCGCGCGGCCGTGGCAGGCTCCAACGGCCACCATTCCAGTGCGGCCCTCAACGGCGGAGAGGAAGCAACGCAGCTGGGACTGGAAACACTGCGGAAGGCCATCCGACTCAAGCAGCGCGTGACCATGAACGTGGTGGACAGCCTGGGGAATGCCAAGCTGGAAACGGTTGTTCCGGTGTCTGTAACCGGCGGACGGGTCCGGGTTTTCGACCCTGCCAAGGACACCGAGCGAGTGCTGTCCATCCACCGGATCATCGACATCGAAGCTACAGAGGAAATGCACCAGTGAAGGTTTTCGCCGCATGAATGACGGCCCGCTGATTGTCCAAAGCGACAAAACCATCCTCCTCGAAGTGGATCACGAGCAGGCCACCGAGGCCAGGCACGCCATCGCGGCCTTTGCCGAGCTGGAGCGCGCGCCGGAGCACATGCACAGCTACCGGCTGACCCCGCTGGGGCTTTGGAACGCACGGGCTGCGGGGCTGGATGCCGAGAAGGTGCTGGACACCCTGCTCAAGTACTCCCGCTTCCCAGTGCCGCACTCGCTCCTGATCGACATCGAAGAAACCATGTCCCGCTACGGCCGGCTCCGGCTTGAGAAGGATCCGCAACACGGGCTGGTGATGCGCACCAGCGACTACCCGGTGCTCGAGGAGGTCAGCCGGGCCAAGAAGATCCAGCCGCTGCTGGGTCCGCGCATTGACGGCGAGACCGTAGTCGTCCACTCCTCGCAGCGCGGCCAGCTGAAACAGCTCCTGCTTAAGATCGGCTGGCCGGCGGAGGACCTGGCGGGGTACGTCGACGGCACGCCCCACCCCATCATGCTCAACGAGTCCGGCTGGAAGCTGCGGCCGTACCAGCAACTGGCGGCGGAGAACTTCTGGGCCGGCGGCAGCGGTGTTGTGGTGCTCCCCTGCGGTGCCGGCAAAACCCTGGTGGGCGCCGCGGCGATGGCCACGAGCTCCACCACCACCCTCATCCTCGTCACCAACACCGTCTCCGCGAGGCAGTGGAAGGACGAACTCCTCAAGCGGACCTCGCTCACGGAAGATGAAATAGGCGAGTATTCGGGGGCGGTCAAGGAAGTCCGGCCAGTCACGATCGCCACGTACCAGGTGCTGACGACGAAACGCGGCGGCCTCTATCCGCATCTGGAGCTTGTGGACGGCCACGACTGGGGTCTGATCATTTACGACGAAGTCCATCTGCTCCCAGCACCGATCTTCCGGATGACGGCGGACCTCCAGGCCCGCCGCCGGCTGGGGCTGACTGCCACGCTGGTGCGTGAGGACGGCCGTGAAGGCGAGGTGTTCAGCCTCATCGGCCCCAAGCGCTATGACGCGCCGTGGAAGGACATCGAGGCCCAGGGCTATATTGCCCCGGCGGACTGCGTCGAGGTCCGCGTGGACCTCCCCCGCGATGAACGCGTCGCCTACGCCATGGCCGACGACGCGGACAAGTACCGGCTGTGCGCCACGTCCGAAACGAAGACCCAGGTGGCGGAGCAGCTGGTGGAAAAGCACCGCGGCGAGCAGGTGCTGGTGATCGGCCAGTACATCGACCAGCTGGATGAGCTCGGCGAGCGCCTGGGCGCTCCGGTCATCAAGGGCGAGACATCCGTCAAGGAGCGCCAGAAGCTCTTCGCGGCTTTCCGCGCGGGCGACGTCCAGACGCTCGTGGTCTCCAAGGTGGCCAACTTTTCCATCGATCTCCCGGAGGCGTCAGTGGCCATCCAGGTCTCCGGTTCCTTCGGGTCGCGGCAGGAGGAGGCCCAGCGGCTCGGCCGGCTGCTGCGCCCCAAGCAGGACGGCAGGGCGGCGCGTTTCTATTCGCTGGTGGCCAGGGACACCCTGGACCAGGACTTCGCCGCCAAACGCCAGCGGTTCCTGGCCGAACAGGGCTATGCCTACCGGATCATGGACGCGAAGGACGCGGGCGCGGTGGGCTAGCCACAACCAACACACAACTTTCATTCAGAAAACTCCCAGTTTCTGGGAGCATCATGGGAGATATGAAAAAGAACGGTGCCGAAGCAAAGCTCCTCGTGGTCGATGATGAACCGAACATCCGCGAGCTGCTGTCCACGTCGCTGCGCTTCGCAGGGTTTGAGGTGGTGTCTGCGGGCAACGGGCGCGACGCCCTGGCCGCAGCAGAAGCCCATACCCCCGACCTTGCGGTGCTCGATGTGATGCTTCCGGATATGGACGGGTTCACCGTGACGCGCCGGCTCCGTGCCGCGGGCAAACACTTCCCGGTCCTGTTCCTCACCGCCAAAGACGACACCGAGGACAAAGTCACCGGACTCACGGTGGGCGGTGACGACTACGTCACCAAGCCGTTCAGCCTCGACGAAGTGGTGGCCCGGATCCGTGCAGTGCTCCGCCGCACCCAGCCGATGCTCGACGACGACGAAGCTGTCATCCGCGTGGACGACCTCGAGCTCGACGACGACGCCCACGAGGTGCGCCGCGGCGGGACGGTGATTGAGCTGTCCCCCACCGAGTTCAAGCTTTTGCGGTACCTGATGCTCAATCCGAACCGGGTGCTCTCCAAGGCACAGATCCTGGACCACGTCTGGGAATACGACTTCAACGGCGATGCCTCGATCGTGGAGTCCTACATCTCGTACCTGCGCCGCAAGGTGGACATCGATCCCGAAGCCCCGGCCCTCATCCAGACCAAGCGGGGTGTGGGGTACGTGCTCCGGACAGCAGAAAAGCGCTGATCTTGCTCGAACGTTGGAAGTCCGCCACCCTCCGGTCCCAGCTGGTGGCCATCATGATGGCTCTCATGCTGGTGGCACTCGCCGTGACCGGAGTCGGCACACTGACGTTGTTGCGCAGCTTTCTTGAGGGGCAGGTGGACGACAAGCTCCGGGCCGCCGTCGAGTCCGCCGAGCAGCAGCGGTCCTTCAGCCAGCTCATTGTGCCCAACCCGGTGATCCCCACCGATTACACGGTCACGGTCTATTATCCGGGAGCCGCGGGGCGCAACCTCGATGGAAAGACTCAGGAGCGCCCGGACATCGACCACATCACAATTGATGAGGCCCGGCTGCGGGGGTTCAAGCCGTACCAGGTCCGCGGTACGGACGGTGCAAACTGGCGGGTGGTCGCCGTCAGCATCCTGGACAGCAACCAGCAGAGGGCAGTGGTGGTTGTGGGGCTGCCGCTTTCGCCGGTGGACGAAGTGCTGCGCCATGCCACGCTGGTTGTGGTGGGCGTTGGCCTGTTGACCCTGATCCTCGCCTTCTTCATCGCGTCCTGGATGGTAACCAGGTCGTTCAGGCCACTCGCCCGGGTGGAGAAAACTGCCGCCGCGATCGCGGCCGGTGACTTGTCGCGCCGTGTGGCCGTGGGTAATCCGGCCACGGAGGTGGGCCGCCTCGGACGTTCGCTGAATGCCATGCTGGCCCACATCGAGGCCGCCTTTGCCGCCCGGATGGCATCCGAGGACCGGATGCGGCGCTTCGCGGCGGATGCTTCCCATGAGCTGCGCACTCCGCTGGTGACCATCAGGGGCTATTCCGAGCTCTACCGGCACGGGGCGCTGCAAACTGACGAGGACGTGTCGACTGCCATGGGCAGGATCGAGAGCGAAGCCAAACGGATGGGCTCCATGGTGGAGGACCTGCTCCTGCTTGCCCGGCTGGACGAGCAGCGGCCCCTGCAGGAGAAGCCCGTTGACCTGCAGCTCATCGCCCACGATGCCGTGGTGGACACGCAGGCGAGCGACCGGGACCGCACGATCACCCTGACCGGGCTCGACGGTGGAAACGCCGCGCCGGCACCCGTGCTCGGCGACGAGTTGAAGCTGCGTCAGGTGGTGGGCAACCTGGTGGGAAATGCACTGCGGTACACGCCCGAGGGAACGCCGATAGAGCTTGCCGTGGGTGTGCGAAATGACGAGGACGGTGCGCCGCTGTCTGTCCTCGAAGTCCGGGACCACGGACCCGGTATTCCTGAAAGCGAAGCGCCGAAGGTCTTCGAGCGCTTCTACCGGTCAGACACCTCACGCACGCGGGAAACCGGCGGCAGCGGCCTTGGCCTTGCCATCGTGGCGGCCATCATCGGTTCGCACGGCGGCTCTGTGCGGGTGGAAACCACCGACGGCGGCGGCGCAACCCTGGCGGTCAGCCTCCCGCTCCGGGATGACTCGGAGGACGGCCACCGCGGGGACGGAGCCAGCGAGGACCTGGGCAGCCATAACGATGGGCAGGACCGCGGCAGCCAGGACGACGGGCAGGTTATCCACATATAGGAACCGGCTGTGGTGCGGGCTGCCGTCATGTTCGTAGGCTCGACTCAGCGGACCGGGAGACCGGCCGCTTCTTCCAATTCCGGTCCGCGAACCCCGGTTCCGCGCACGTCGAGAGGCCACAGCTATGAGCATCATTTCCGTCGATACCGAACTCCTCCAGGTGAAGTCAGCCAACGTGAAAGCGACAGTTGACCGCATCAGCGCCGACGTCCAGGCGATGAAGCGTGGCCTGGATGAACTCCAAGCCACGTGGCGCGGTTCGGCCGCCACGAACTTCCAGGCGCTCGTCACCGAGTGGACCCTGACGCAGGGAAAGGTGGAGGCGTCCTTGGCGTCCATCAACCTCGCGCTCTCGTCCGCTGCTGCCACCTACGCCCAGGCCGAACAGGGCAACGCCCAGCGCTTCAGCTGAGACGCCCGTCAGGGCGTGGCAGGTCGTCGTGGACCCGTCAGGCCTCCGGGGTGCCCTGGTGGAAGCGGAGGCGCCATTGTCCGCCATCGAGGACCCACAAGGAGCTGCGAAGGGCCGCGCCGGCGCGGGAGTGGCTCCGGTAGGTGAGCAGGATGGTGTCCGCGCCGATCCGGTCGGCACTAATCACCTCCAGCTCGGTCGGACCGCCCGGGCTTTCCTCGAGCGACATCATCATGGCATCGCGGGTCCAGATCCGGCCGGAGCTGCCGATCTCCGTGAACTCCGGATGCAGAAGAACGCCGGTCCGCCCAATGTCGCTGCGCACATCCGGGCGGAGGAGTTCGCGCTCAAGCGCCTCCACGGATTCCTCCGGGCTGGGGCTGCCGGGGGCCGCGGCAAAGGCATCCGCATCCAGTTCACTGAAGAGATCCGGCTCGCTGGCGGCGGACAGACCCATGCCAGCCACGTCGCCGCGGGCTTGCCTTCGGAGGTCCGGTCCGGAGATGTCCTGGCCGCCGAAAAGGTCCAGTTCGTCGGCCTCGTCCGGTCCGGTACGGTCCGGTCGCGTGCGGTCCGGTTCCGTGCTGGCGGACCCGTCGGTGCTGGCGCCGACGTTCGGCTGGGCGCCGGCGTTCGGCTGGGCGCCGGCGTTCGGCTGGGCGCCTGCCCGGGCCTCCTCTGCGCCGAGCGCCGGCGCTCCGCGGAAGCCGGGCCCGGAGCGTGCGGCCACTCCCTGCTGGAAGGCCACGGCCACGGCCCGGGCGCGCTCGTCGGCCGCTTCGTTCAGGTCATGGCCGGCGTGGCCCTTGACCCATTCGAAGGTGTACTTCCGCCCTGCGAGTTCCTTGTCGATCTCCTTCAGGAGGTCCACGTTCAGCACCGGCTTTCCGTCGGCCTTACGCCATCCCTTGCGCTTCCAGCCCGGCATCCATTTGGTCACCGAGTTGATGACGTACTGGCTGTCGCACAGGATCCGGAGGTCCTCCTGGGGAATGTGGGCCGTAGCGCGGAAAAGGTCCAGCACAGCCATCAGCTCGCCCTGGTTGTTCGTTCCGTGCGGCCACCCTCCGGCGCGCCAGCAATCGTCGTTCACGTACCAGGCCCATCCGGCCGGGCCGGGATTTCCTAAAGCCGAACCGTCGGCCGCTGCTGTAATCGTCACGAATCCATCCTGCCAGACCCTGCCGACACTGAATTTCACGCACCGTTCGCGGGCTGCCGGGCCGTTGCGCCGTCAACGGCGTTAACGACAGCGGCGGCCCCACCCGAAGGTGGGGCCGCCGCTGCTCTTACGCGTTATTCAGCGATGGGAAGGCCGGGGGTTAGAAACCGCCCATGCCGCCCATGTCGTCGCCGCCGCCCATGGCCGGAGCGTTCTTCTCCGGCTTGTCGGCTACTACTGCCTCGGTGGTGAGGAACAGTCCGGCAATGGAAGCCGCGTTCTGCAGGGCAGAGCGGGTTACCTTGACCGGGTCGTTGATGCCGGCAGCCAGCAGGTCGACGTACTCGCCGGTTGCAGCGTTCAGGCCGTGGCCTGCGGGCAGGCCGCGGACCTTGTCGACCACAACGCCGGGCTCCAGGCCTGCGTTGAAGGCGATCTGCTTCAGCGGAGCGTCGATGGCAACGCGGACGATGTTCGCACCGGTTGCCTCGTCGCCGGTCAGGTTCAGGTTGGCGAATGCCTTGAGGCCTGCCTGGATGAGCGCAACGCCACCGCCGGCGACGATGCCCTCTTCAACAGCAGCCTTCGCGTTGCGGACGGCGTCCTCGATGCGGTGCTTGCGTTCCTTGAGCTCAACCTCGGTTGCGGCACCGGCCTTGATGACTGCAACGCCGCCGGCCAGCTTGGCCAGGCGCTCCTGCAGCTTCTCGCGGTCGTAGTCCGAGTCGGAGTTTTCGATCTCGGCGCGGATCTGGGAGACGCGTCCGGCGATCTGGTCGGCGTCGCCGGCACCTTCGACGATGGTGGTCTCGTCCTTGGTGACAACAACCTTGCGGGCGCGGCCCAAGAGCTCGAGGCCAGCGGTCTCCAGCTTCAGGCCGACTTCCTCGGCGATGACCTGGCCACCGGTGAGGATGGCGATGTCGGCGAGCTGCGCCTTGCGGCGGTCACCGAAGCCCGGAGCCTTGACGGCGACGGACTTGAACGTGCCGCGGATCTTGTTGACGATCAGCGTGGCCAGGGCCTCGCCCTCGATGTCTTCGGCGATGATCAGCAGCGGCTTGCTGGACTGCATGACCTTTTCGAGGACAGCAACCAGTTCCTTGACGTTGGAGATCTTGGAGTTGACGATCAGGATGTAGGGGTCCTCCAGGACCGTTTCCTGGCGTTCGGTGTCCGTGACGAAGTACGCGGAGATGTAGCCCTTGTCGAAGCGCATGCCTTCGGTGAGCTCCAGCTCCAGGCCGAAGGTGTTGGACTCCTCGACGGTGATGACACCTTCCTTGCCGACCTTGTCCAGGGCCTCGGCAATGAGAGCACCGATTTCGTCGTCACCGGCGGAGATGGAGGCCGTAGCGGCGATCTCTTCCTTGGTTTCGATTTCCTTGGCGTTGTCCAGCAGTTCGCGGGTTACCGCTTCAACTGCCTTCTCGATGCCGCGCTTGAGGGACAGCGGGTCAGCGCCGGCCGCGACGTTGCGCAGGCCTTCCTTGACCAGTGCCTGTGCCAGCACGGTAGCCGTGGTGGTGCCGTCGCCAGCGACGTCATCCGTCTTCTTGGCAACTTCCTTGACCAGCTCGGCGCCGATCTTCTCGTAAGGATCGTCCAGCTCGATCTCCTTGGCGATGGAAACACCATCGTTGGTGATCGTGGGGGCGCCCCACTTCTTTTCGAGGACGACGTTGCGTCCACGCGGGCCGAGGGTGACCTTGACGGCGTCGGCGAGGATGTTCAGACCCCGCTCAAGACCGCGGCGTGCCTCTTCATCAAATGCAATGATCTTGGCCATAACGGCAGTAGTCCTTTCGGGACAGTCGTTAAG
The DNA here is from genome assembly GCF_918698095.1 of Arthrobacter sp. Bi83. GTDB lineage: Bacteria > Actinomycetota > Actinomycetes > Actinomycetales > Micrococcaceae > Arthrobacter. The sequence goes on along the minus strand of NZ_CAKKLY010000011.1, from coordinate 10,129 downwards.
AATGAACCTCGCTGCGGTGCCCGCGACGGACGATCTTTCCTGCAGGCCTCTGTATGCCGGCAGTACGGATCTCACCCCAACCAGGTGTTTCTTTCGCTCCATGCACGGCCGCCGGCCTCGCTGACGGCCTAAACCGGGCGATGCCTTAGCAGTCGATACGCAGGAGTGCTAATCAATAATTAGCACTCCCCCGGGGAGAGTGCAAGCAGTAGGCGCGAAATTCCGTGAGCTTGCGTGCCCGCTTCGCTCCCAGCGATTAATCGGCGGTCCGGCTGGCCGTTTCACTCCCGGTGAGTTTCGCCTTGTTGTCAGCGCCGTAGGTGAACACCATGTAGTTGGCCACTGTGACCTCGCCGTCCGCATCGAACCGGACCGGCCCCGACTCGCCGTCGTAGTCAACCGCGGTTCCGGCTTTGACAGCGGCGAGGCAATCCTTGTACGTCCTGCATGCGGACGGCTTGCCGGCGGGTTGTGTTGCCGCGCCGGAGGCGCCTCCCGAGACGGAGATCAGCTTCGCGGCCACCGATGCACCGGCGTCGTCATCGGCGGCGGCAGCGGCAAGGGCCGCAAGGTTCACCGCGTCGTAGGTTTCCGCGGCGTAGGTCATGTCCTTGAGGCCTGCGTCCACCGCCACGAGTTCACCCTGCAGGTGCGCGGAGGGGAAGACTCCGGGGACGATCCCGTGGGCCCCGTCCAGCGCCTTGGAGGCAAGGTCCGAACCGTACTGCTTGAAGGCGCCGTCGGCCAGGACCAGCTTCTTTCCTGACAGCCCGGCATTGTTGAGTTCGGCAATGGCGCCCTGTGCATCTTCACGGGCAACCACGACGACGGCGTCCGGGGCGGCATCGCGGGCAGCCGCTGCCGCTTTCTGGGAGTCGCCCGGTTTGAAGCCAGCCACTGTCACAGGATCCAGCCCTGCGCTCTTCGCGGCTGCCGCCACGGCCGCCGACACTTCCGTGCCATAGGCGCCGTCCTCGTGGACCACAGCGATGCTCTTGGCGCCGCCGTCCTTGGCCAGCTTCACCAGCACGGCTGCCTGCGCAATGTCGGCGGCCGCGGTACGGAAGTAGTATCCGCCGCTCTTGTAGGTGTTCAGCTGCCAGGCAGTGTTGGCGGGTGAAATGAGCGCCACCTTTGCCTTGGACAGCACGTCGATGGCGGCCGGAGCGTGGCTCGAATCGGTGGGGCCGATCGCCACGTCCGCTTTCGCGTCCACGAGTTCCCGCGCCTGGGCGGCGGTGTCAGCGCTGACTTTTTCCGGCAGCAGCTCCACGGGCTTGCCCTTGTGGCCGCCGGCGGCGTTGATCTCTTGGATGGCGAGTTTGGCGGCCGCCAGCTGTGCACCATTCAGGAACGCCTGGCCGCCGGTGTTGTCCAGGATCAGCCCGATCCGCAAGGTGCCATCGCCGCTGGCCTCGACAGATGCTGTCCGGGCATTTCCGGCTGATCCGGAGCACGCACTCAGCGCCACAACGGCTGCAGCACCCCAGGCGGCGGCGCGGGCGGATGGCCAGCTGCCGGTCCGCCGTCGGGCTGTCACGGGGGCAAGGCTGCGGGCGGCGGGGAACACCACTATGCGGGCCGGACGCTTTCCGCCTGGGGGCCTTTTTCGCCTTCGCCGACCTCAAGTTCAACGCGCTGGCCCTCATCGAGCGCGCGGTAGCCATCACCCTGAATGGCAGACCAGTGCACGAAGACGTCATCGCCCGAGCCGTCAACTGTAATGAAGCCGTAGCCCTTTTCGGCGTTGAACCACTTCACGGTTCCCAATGCCATGATCTCCACACTTTCAGATTGCTTCCGTAAGGCCCACCTCAGCGTGTGCCATGAATTACGCTTCGAAGCCTGAAATCACTCTATCCACTGGGGCCCGCCAGGAGGCAGGCATACAGCCGGAACCGGAGGCAATAGTTATTCAGGCGTAACTCAAATCGTCACTGGAATCCGGGGCCGAGCACCACGGCAACGGGGGTCTGGAACTCTGCACTTTCCACGAACGTCGTGATGTTCAGCAGGGCCCCGATGGCCTCGGCGCTGGCCTTGTGCGCCGCATCTGAGTAGAAGATGACCGACTGCTGCTGGGGCGCGCCCTGCCAGTTGGCCACCTGGCCCAGGGCCCAGCCGTCGGCCTGGACCGTGGCGCCCACCCGGCCCGCGAGTCCGGACGTCAGCGTGCCGTTGTAGACCGAAACGGGGAGGGTTTTGTCCACAGTTGACCCGAGAGCCTGGGCCGCTGCAGGAGCTGTGGCAGAGGGCGATGATGACGGGGTGGCGGAGGGCGAAGCGGCGTTCGAGGCGCCGGACGCCTTCACCGCCGTGGACGGCTTGGCTGAGGAAGTCGCTGACGGCGTCGACGACGGGGCGCCTGCGGCGTTGGCTGACGACGGGCTAGCAGCGGCCTGGAACCCAAGTTGCGGCAGCAGGAGGAACGCGACCAGGCCGACGGCAAGGGCGCCGATCCCCACGCTCAGGATGGGCCACAAACGCGGGCGGGACGGCGCCGAAACGGCACGGTGTACGCCCTGCCGGGAAGAGGCTTCAGGGACCCTGTCGAATTCGTCCCGAGCATAATTGGTCATGGTAAAGCGACGTCCTTGTTGGTCTTCTGCCGGCGGTTCGGCACTAACGATTACGCGTCAGACCCCAGGCGGCGTGCAGTGCGGGCCCGCTGACGTGACGTACGTAGTCTACGCAATCTCTTCACCAGCATGGGGTCGTGGGCCAGCCCAGTCTCAGTATCGATCAGTGCATTGAGGATCTGGTAGTAGTGCGTCGCTGAGAGGTCGAACAGTTCGCGGATGGCCTGTTCCTTGGCGCCGGCGTACTTCCACCACTGCCGTTCCAGCGCCAGCATCTGCTGCTCACGCTCACTCAGCGGCGAGTCCCGTAACTGGAAGTCATCCAGCAGCGAGCCGCGCCGCGGTCCGGTGTTCTGCGCCTGGTCCGCCTGCGGGTTCGGCGCCGCATGCTGTTCTGCGAGATGGTCCTGCAACGGCTCCGCCACTGCATCCTCCTTCGCTGAATCCGGTAAAAGTCCACCACCCATGTTACGGACGAATAACAGCGTTGTCATTTACGCCGTGTGACGTGGGTGGCGCAGAGGGCGGCTGCTGGGAGAATGGGTGCTGTGACTGAACCTGAACCCTTGTTTGAGCTGGGGGCAACCGAGACGGAGACCCTTGGCTTCGCCGAGATGGCCGGGATGCCCCTGATTGAACTTATGGCTCCTGACTGGGCCGGGGCGCTGGCCGCGGTGGAGGGTGAGCTGAGGTCGGTGCTGTCCTTCCTGGCCGGTGAGGTGGCGGCGGGGCATGCGGTGCTGCCGACGCCGTCGAACGTCTTCAGGGCTTTCCGCCAGCCTCTGGCGGATGTGCGGGTGCTGATTGTGGGCCAGGATCCGTACCCCACGCCGGGCCACGCAGTGGGCCTGGCCTTCTCCGTGGACGGCCGGACACGGCCCATCCCCCGCAGCCTGGCGAACATCTACAAGGAACTTGAATCCGACCTGGGGCTTCCGGCAAGGGTCCACGGCGACCTCGGTGCGTGGGCCGGCCAGGGCGTGCTGCTGCTCAACAGGGTCCTGAGCGTGCGCGGGGGCGCCGCCGGCTCACACCGCGGAAAAGGCTGGGAATCCATCACGACGGCGGCGGTCACCGCCGTGCTTGCGCGTCGGACGGCTGATGGCGGCAGGCTCCCGCTGGTAGCGGTGCTTTGGGGAAAGGACGCCGAAGGCGTGCGCCCCCTGCTCGGCGACACCCCGGTGGTGGCCAGCGTCCACCCCAGCCCGTTGTCTGCATCCCGCGGGTTTTTCGGCTCCAGGCCCTTCAGCCGGGCCAATGAATTATTGCAGGAGCAGGGCGACGGCGGAGTTGACTGGGAACTGCCCGTTCTGTGACGCCCCGATGCAGCCGGGCAGGCTACTTAGCCTAGGCTTACTTTCATGACTTCTGTTCCAGCCGCGACGTCCGCCACGCGGAAATCCCGCCCCCAGATCAACCTGACCGTCATCAGGCGCGAGCAGCTTTCCGCGCACATGGTGCGGATTGTGGCGGGCGGCGACGGGTTCGCGGATTATGTGAACAACGGCTTCGTGGACAGGTACGTCAAGATTGCCTTCCCGCAGCCGGGCGTGGAATATCCGCAGCCGCTGGATCTGTGGGCCGTCCGCGAAACGATGCCGCGGGAGCAGTGGCCACACACCCGGACCTACACGGTCCGGTGGGTGGACGAGGCTGCACGTGAGCTGGCCATCGACTTCGTCATCCACGGTGACGAAGGGCTGGCAGGTCCCTGGGCCGCTTCCGCCCAGTCCGGCGACAGCATCATCTTCACCGGCCCGGGAGGCGGCTACAACCCGGATCCCGCGGCCGACTGGCATCTGCTGGCCGGCGACGAGGCGGCTCTGCCCGCGGTGGCCGCCGTCATCGAATCCCTGCCGTCGGACGCCCGCGGGCTCGCGTTCCTGGAGGTGGAGTCCGACGCCGACATCCAGGCGATTGCCGCCCCCGCGGCCCTCCAGCTGGTCTGGCTTCCACGCGAAGGCGTCCCCGCCGGGGGCAGCGAACTGCTGGTCAACGCCGTGCGGAATGCCCAGTGGCCCGACGGCCGGGTGGATGTCTTTGCGCACGGCGAACGGGGCTACATGAAGGGCCTGCGAGAGGTGCTGTTCCGGGAACGCGGGCTGGAGCGCAGCCAGGTGTCTCTGTCCGGCTACTGGGCCAAGGGCCGGGTGGAGGACGACTTCCAGGCCGAGAAAAAGCTGCCGATCGGGAAGATCTAGCGGCGCTAGCGGCGCCGTGCCCGCCGTCGTTCGTTGCTCGCCAGGCTCCGGGTCAGCGGCCTGGCCAAGGTGTCGCCGAGCACAATCCCGCCGGCAACGCCGAGCACAATCGCCCCGGCGTTGAGCATGCCGCCGGCACCGAGCAGGATCTCCGATTCCTCAATCGTCAGCACATACATCGAGCGGAAGATGGTGAGCCCGGGCAGGAGAATCAGTGCCGCCGGAACGGCGACCACCAGCTGGGGTGCGCCCATTTTCAGCGCCACCACGCGGGCCAGCAGCCCAATGACCACGGCTGCCAGCGCCGGGGCAAAACGGGGACCAATGCCGATGGCTTCTCCCCAGATAAGGACAAGGTGGCCCACCACGCCCACGGCCGCCGTCGGGAGCAGCAGCTTCCAGGCCGTCTGCTCCGTGATGCCGATGGCCACGACGGCAATCGCCACCAAGACGACCTGTACCCACAACACATACGCGGGAGGGAACGTCTCGGTCACATTGATCGTCTCCATGCCGGTCATGTCACCGACCACAAACGCGACGGCAATCCCGGCAACAAGCGCGCCGAAAGTCAGCATGGTGGACAGGAACCGGCCGGCCGCCGTGACGGGGAAGCCATTGATCGCATCCTGGACCGAAGACACGAGGCGCCCGGTGGGCAGCAACAGCAGGATGCCGCCCACCACCACGATGGCCGGCGCGATCTGGATCCCTGCCAAGGGGCCGAACCGCCACAGGAGCAGCGCGACAAAGGTGACCACGAAGGAACAGGCGGCCGTGATGAAGAAGTCAGGCACCCGCCACCGGCCCAGCTGCCGTGCCAGCAGGCTGATCAGCAGGTTCGAGCCGAAGGCAATGGCGGACGCTCCCGGTCCGCCGCCCAGCACCCCGACGAAAACCGCGGAAAAGACGCCGAACGCCACCGTGACCATCCAGCGGGGAAAAGGCTTGGGGCTGCGGATGATCTCGTCGAGCCGGCGGATAGCCTCGTCCCTGCCGACGCCGCCGGCCACGATGTCAGTCACCAGCTGGTGGACCTTGGCCAGCCCCGCGTAGTTGTTGGTCCACGAGCGGACCACCCGCAGAAGGGCGATGGGCGTCTGTTCCTTGGGCGCGTAGTTGATGGCCACCGACTGGTTGGTGATGTCCACTTCGATGTTCTTCAGGCCCAGCGCCGCAGTGACCGCGATGATGCTGGTCTCCACTTCGAGGGCACCGGCCCCATACCGGAACATTGATTCGGCCAGGTGCAGGGCGAAGTCCATGGTCTTCCGGGCCGAGGTGTCAACGCCGCTGACCTGGATCATCGGGTTGGCGTAGGGGCTCCCGGCGAGCCGGTCCACGATGCTCAGCGGCGCCGTCGGCGGGTTTTCCCCCTGGACCAGCCGGCGGAGCATGCGCTTGGCCGCCGCATTCTGGTGCAGCTGGGAAGGCGAGAGCGGTTCCGTCTTGGGCAGTCCGTCGGTATGCGGCCTGTTGGCTCCGCGGGGTTGTTTGGTCATTCCGGCCTCCCTCCGTGCAGTGCCGCTGATCTGGGCATAATTGGCTGTCTTAGTAAAATTGCTGTCCGGTCCGGCGGGTATACACCTGCCGCGCCACCCGCTCGCCCGCGGCCATCCACGCCCTGTATTTCAGTGGGCTGATGACCTGGTCGTAGCAGCCCACGAAGTCGGTGACGGTCTTGCTGAAGCTGGTCTTGAACAGGCCGAGTCCGTGGAACGGGTTGGACTTGTCCTTGAGCTTGTCACTCGGCGGGGTGCCGCAGAAGTCGTATTCCGTGCAGCCAAGTTCCTTGACCTGATTGATCGCTGTCCACTGCACCAGGTGCGAATCGCCGTACTGGCTGCGTTTCTGGAGGGAGCCGCCGTCCTTGTAGGTGCCCTTGCGGCCGTAGTTGATCACGAAGGCGCCCACTGAGGGCGCGCCGTTCTCGTAGACGAACAGGAGCCTGCCCTGGCCGCGCTTGATGAAATTGGTCCAGAACTGGCTGTAGTACTCGTACTCCCGGACCCGGACCTGGGACTTCGCCTCGACCGTCGTGGTCATCAGCCCGTACATGGCGCGGAAATTCTCCTCGGTGGGCTCCACGTTCCGCACCTCGACGCCCTCACGCAGGGCGCGGCGTACCGCGTTGCGGCCACGTGAGTGCAGGTTCCGGAGCAGCTGGTTCTCTTCGGGGGAAATATCCAGGAGCGCGGTGGAGTCGTTGGGCTGCAGGTTGTGGGTCTTGACCAGCCCCGCCCCTTCGATGGCCTGACGGGCTGAGTCGGTGAGCACGATGTCCGGTTCGATCTTGATGGCGAAAACGCCGAGCCGCGCCCTCTTGACGAAGTCCGCGTTGGCCCTGGCGATACCGGAAATATCCTCGACGTCGGCCACGTCGGGCCCCTTGATGAGGTACCAGAGTTTACCCAGCACCGGAAAGGTCTTTTCCAGGACCAGGTTGTAGCTCGTGTAGTCGGCTGTTTCGTAGACGAGGTGGAGGGGTTTCCAGCCGAAGTGCTGTTTGACGTCGGCGAAGGCCTCCGACTGCAGCAGGTTTCCGCCGTTCGGATTCGCGGTGACGTGGGAATCCCAGTTGGCGACCTCCTCGGAGGAGGCAAAGCGGGCAGTGAATTCTCGCAAGTGTGCCGTGTCCAATCTTCGCGTACGTGTCTGCAGCTGGTGCCCGGTGAGGCAGCCTCAAGTCTATCCGCCGTGTCTGGCTGCGGGCTTGATACACCCGGGCGCCGCCCTGCTCAGAGCCGTATTTGCGCCGTGTCCGTGAGCAACATCGCATTGCTGTCCGGGCGTGGCCCATTCGGACTGGCAATGAAGCGGTCGGCGTCTTCCAGCTGCGTGAGCGGCATTCCGGACAACGCTGAAATCTGCCGCACGGGCACCTGGAAGGTCCGGAAGGGCCCAAGGGGCGGGGGCTCGTCCGCCAGCAGCCGTTCCGTGATGGCCCGGGCCAGCTCCTCCTTTCCCAGCAGGGGCGACTGATCGAGCAGGAATCCCGCGGCGGCCAGCTGTCCCTCCGTGGTCCAGACGGCGATCTTCCAGAATTTACGGGGTATCTGCACTCCCCTGTACGGCAGATCGTCATCTGCCAGGACCGGGCCGGTGAAAACGCTGATCCTGGCGTCGTACTGTTCCGCGTGGTTGAGCACATGGTCCTCAAGGCCCCGCCACAGTTCCACTCCCTGGTTGAAGTCCGAGGCCTGGGGAGCGGCGTTGGAGTAGGTGAACGTGTCCTGGTTGGCCGTCCGCGCCGTGGTTTCATCGCCCCACACGGGGTCAAGGCGCCGGACCAGATGCCCGCGGTCCAGGTCATTATTCTGGTAAACCTCGGGGCCGGCCTGCACGTTCCGCGGAACCCTGGTGTCAAAATGCCAGATTCCCTCACGGGCCAGCGGCACGAGTTCGCTCCCGTTGATATTGACGGCGGCCACTACGGCCAGTCTGCGCGCAGCTCGAAGCCGGATGGAGATGTGCGTGTAGTCCAGGAGGATGGTGGAACCGGCGGGTGCGGGCAGTTCGACAGAGACCCGCAGAAAGTCGGGAACATATCCGCCGCCGCCAGTGCTCAACATAGCTCAATGGTGGCACCCGGGACTGACACTGTGGAGTGCTCGAACGGTGCGGCGCTGCCCGGATGCGGCGGGTGCGGCTGGTGCGGCCGAATCCTCGGGCGAAGGCTCCCTTGACTCTGGCTCTTCCCGTGGCAAGTGTTGAACCATGGCGACGAAAGACCACGGACCGGTTGCCCCCGAGCGCCGCGATCCGCACGGCCGCAGGGGAACAACCGTCCAGCTGGCCGCGCTCCTGCTGTTCCTGGCTGGCTCCGCGCTGGTGGCCCTCCTCGGTTCACAGGCCACCATCACCAACGTCGACGGCTGGTACGCCTCGGCCAGCAAGGCGCCGTGGTCCCCACCCAACTGGGTGTTCGGACCCGTGTGGACGCTGCTCTACACCGCCATGGCGGTGGCCGCGTGGCTCGTCTGGCGCCGCCAGGCTCCCCCGGCCCGGTCAACCGGAACTCAGATCCCCGCAACCCGGACAGCGCTCACCGTGTACGGCGTTCAGCTGGCCCTGAACCTGGCATGGACGCCCGTGTTCTTCGGTCTCTATCCGGCGCTAGGCACGGCCGCGCTCTGGCTGGCACTGGCGATCATCCTCGCCCTCGCCCTGGCTGTGGCCGCGACAGTGCTGTGCTTCGGCCCGATCAGCCGCGCCGCCGGATTGCTGATGCTGCCCTACCTGTCGTGGGTAGTCTTCGCCGCGAGCCTGAACCTCTGGGCAGCCGTCAACAACTAACTGCTCAGCACTCCACCACGTTGACGGCGAGGCCGCCCATGGCCGTTTCCTTGTATTTGGAGCTCATGTCCTTGCCGGTCTCCCGCATGGTCACGATCACTTCGTCGAGGGACACCCGGTGCGAGCCGTCGCCCCAGAGCGCCATCTTGGCGGCGTTGATGGCCTTCGCTGCCGCGATCGCGTTGCGCTCGATGCAGGGCACCTGCACGAGCCCGCCGATCGGGTCGCAGGTCAGGCCCAGGTTGTGCTCCATGGCGATTTCCGCGGCGTTCTCCACCTGCGCCGGCGTGCCGCCCATGACCTCGGCCAGGCCCGCGGCGGCCATCGACGACGCCGATCCCACCTCGCCCTGGCAACCCACTTCCGCCCCGGAAATGGAGGCCTGTTCCTTGTACAGCACCCCGATGGCGCCGGCGGTCAGCAGGAACTTCACCACGACGTCGTCGCGGTCCTGCTGGGTGGCCTGGTCCATGCCCGGGGCGAAGTGCAGCGCGTAGTACAGCACAGCCGGGATGATGCCCGCGGCCCCGTTCGTGGGCGCGGTCACCACCCTGCCGCCGGAGGCGTTTTCCTCGTTCACGGCCAGGGCAATCAGGTTGACCCATTCCTGCCAGTACTTCGGGTCCCGGAAGCCGGGGTCATGGTCCCGGCTTTCCTTCAGGAGCCGCTCGTGCCAGTCAGGGGCACGACGGCGGACCTTCAGCCCGCCGGGCAGCAGCCCCTCGCGCTTGAGGCTGGTCTCCACGCAGCCCTCCATCACCGAGTAGATGTGAAGAAGCCCTTCGCGGATTTCAGCTTCGGGGCGGGACGCGCGCTCGTTGACCAGCATGATCTCGCCGATCGAGAGTCCCTTGGACTGGCACCGGCCCAGCAGTTCCGCGGCGGTCCGGAACGGCAGCGGAAGCTCCTTCTTGGACTCCTCAAGTTCCTGCTGGGCCGCGTCCTCCTCGCCCTCGCGGACGATGAATCCGCCGCCCACCGAGAAGAAGGTGGCGCTGTGCAGCACCCCGCCGTCCGCGTCGGACACCGTGAAGGTCATGCCGTTGGTGTGCC
>NZ_CAKKLY010000010.1 GCF_918698095.1 Arthrobacter sp. Bi83 | reverse complement strand
GCCTGGCCCCGTCCTCCCCCCCAAACCACGATTCACAAGGAGCTTTTCCATGACCGAAGCATTCCTCATCGGCGGGGCACGCACCCCTGTCGGCCGCTACGGCGGCGCCCTGAGCTCCGTCCGCCCCGACGATCTGGCTGCCATCGCTGTTCGTGCCGCCGTCGAACGGGCAGGCCTTGACCCGGCCGTCGTCGACGAGGTGATCCTCGGCAACGCCAACGGCGCCGGCGAGGAAAACCGCAACGTTGCCCGCATGGCCTGGCTGCTCGCCGGCTTCCCCGACACGGTCCCCGGAGTTACAGTCAACCGGCTCTGCGCCTCCGGGCTGAGCGCCATCATCATGGCCTCGCACATGATCAAAGCCGGTGCCGCGGACATCGTTGTTGCAGGCGGTGTCGAGTCCATGTCCCGCGCTCCGTGGGTCATGGAAAAGCCGGACAAACCCTTCGCCAAACCCGGCGCCGTCGTTGACACCTCCATCGGCTGGCGCTTCCCCAACCCCGCCTTCCTCTCCGGCGAGCTCTCGCGCGACGGCAAGGCCACCTACTCCATGCCGGAAACGGCCGAGGAAGTGGCCCGCGTCTACGGCATCTCCCGCGATGACTGCGACGAGTTCGCCGTCCGCTCCCACGAACGCGCCCTCGCAGCCATCGCTGCCGGGAATTTCGCGGATGAAATCGTCCCCGTCACTGTCAAGGGCCGCAAGGGCGTGGAAACCATCGTGGACACCGATGAGGGGCCCCGCCCGGGAACCACCCGGGATGTCCTGGCCGGCCTGCGCCCCGTGGTGAAGGGCGGCAGCGTAGTCACCGCCGGCAACGCCTCCACCCTCAACGACGGCGCGTCCGCGATCATCGTCGCATCCCAAGCCGCCGTGGAGAAGTACGGGCTCACGCCCCGGGCGCGCATCCTCGACGGCGCGTCCGCCGGCGTCGCGCAGGAAATCATGGGCATCGGCCCGGTCCCGGCCACCCGCAAGGTCCTGGACCGCACCGGCCTCGCGGTGAGCGACCTGGCCGCCGTCGAACTTAACGAAGCGTTCGCGTCCCAGGCGCTGGCCTGCATGCGCGAACTGAAGCTCGAGCCCGACATCGTGAACAACGACGGCGGCGCCATCGCCCTGGGCCATCCCCTCGGTTCGTCCGGTTCCCGGCTTGTCATCACCCTGCTCGGGCGCCTCGAGAGGGAAGCCACCGAACGCCGGAAGCTGGGACTCGCCACCATGTGTGTGGGCGTCGGGCAGGGCACGGCGCTGCTCCTGGAAGGGCTCTCATGACGGACGTGATGTACGACGCGGGCACGCAGCTGGGTGCCGGGGGTTTCCAAACGCTGCAGGTTGAGGAGCGGGTGGACCGCCTGGCGGTCCGGCTGCACCGGCCGGAGGCACGCAACGCCATCGACCAGGCAATGGTGGATGAACTGCATGTGGTCTGCGCGTACCTGGAGCGGACCCCGAAAGTCCTGATCCTGTCTGGCACGCCCGCTAACCCGGACACCGGAGCCAGAGCCGTCTTCGCGTCCGGGGCGGACATCGCGCAATTGCGGGAGCGGCGGCGCGACGACGCGCTGGCCGGGATCAACTCCGGGGTCTTCGACCGGATCGCCAAACTGCCTATGCCCGTCATCGCCGCCTTGGACGGCTACGCCCTCGGTGGCGGCGCGGAATTGGCCTACGCGGCGGACCTCCGCATCGGCACCGCTGACTTGCGGATGGGCAACCCGGAAACCAACCTTGGCATCCTTGCCGCGGCGGGTGCGACCTGGCGGCTGAAGGAGCTCGTAGGGGAACCGGTGGCCAAACAGATCCTGCTGGCAGGCAAAGTCCTCACCGGCGAGGACTGCCTGGCTGTCGGCTTGATCACCGAACTCGTGGACCCGGAAACGCTGCTGGATGCGGCGCACGCGCTGGCAGACTCCATCGCGGGGCAGGACCCGCTGGCCGTTCGGATCACTAAAGCCGTGTTCCATGCCCCAAGGGAAGTCCATCCCTTGATCGACACCCTGGCCCAGGGCATGCTTTTCGAATCCCCGGCCAAGTTCGACCGCATGCAAGCGTTTCTCGACAGGAAGAAGAAGTAGACATGAGCAACACTGCAATTCCCGCCGGGCTCCCCGCAAAGGTGGGCGTCCTCGGTGGCGGCCGCATGGGCGCCGGGATCGCCCACGCCTTCCTGGTCAAAGGCTCCGACGTCGTGGTGGTGGAACGTGACCATGCGGCGGCGGACGCCGCCCGCGGACGCGTCGAGGACGCCGTCGGCAAGTCCCTGGCCCGCGGCCTCGCCGGCGAGGCGGCCGACTATGCCTCCCGCCTGTCGGTGACCACCGATTACGCCTCCTTCCGTGACCGGGAGCTGGTTGTGGAGGCCGTGCCCGAACTGTGGGACCTGAAGGTCTCCTCGCTGCGGGCCGTCGAGGCTGAACTCGGCAACCATGCAGTGCTGGCCTCCAACACCTCTTCGCTCTCCGTGGACGGCTTGGCTAACGAGCTCGACCGTCCGCAGGACTTTCTGGGGCTGCACTTCTTCAACCCGGTCCCCGCCTCCACGCTCATCGAGGTGGTCGTGGGGAAGAAGACCCCGGAGCCGCTGGCGGCTGCGGCCCGCGGGTGGGTTGAGGCGCTCGGCAAGACCGCCGTCGTCGTCAATGACGCCCCCGGTTTCGCCTCCTCACGCCTGGGCGTGGCGATCGCCCTCGAGGCCATGCGGATGGTGGAGGAAGGCGTCGCCTCAGCCGAAGACATTGATAACGCCATGGTCCTGGGATACAAGCACCCCACCGGGCCGCTGAAGACCACGGACATCGTGGGCCTGGACGTGCGCCTCGGCATCGCCGAGTACCTGCAGTCCACCCTGGGTGACCGGTTCGCCCCGCCGCAGATCCTCCGCGACAAAGTGGCACGCGGCGAACTCGGCCGCAAAACCGGCAAAGGCTTCTTCGACTGGAGCTGAAGCCGCCGCACGGTTTGAAGCCCCAGGCCATCTAGTTGGCCTGGGGCTTCTTTCCCATGGAGTCGAACAACAGGGTGGAGGACAGGGCGTTGAAGGGCATGGCCACGTTGTGCTCGAGGCCCTTGAGGTGCGCGGCCTTCAGGTCCTTGAGCAGCACGGCCAGCGCGGTGTCCGCGGTCCACTCCGACACGGAGTCCCAGTTGCGGGCCACCCAACTGTCGCCGGTGCTGACCCTAAACAGGTTCAGCAGTTCGGCTTCGGGCAGGTTGTATTCCGCGCCGAACTTGAGGCCTTCAGCGACGGCATTCATGGTGATGCCGAGGACCAGGTTGTTGACCAGCTTCGCGGCCTGGCTGTTGCCGGGCTTGCTGCCGTAGTAGAAGGTGTTGGATCCGACGGCGTCGAAATACGGGCGGGCGGCGGTGACCACGTCTTCCGCGCCCGAGGCCATGATTGACAGCGTGCCGGCCTGGGCGCCCGTGGCGCCGCCGCTGACGGCGGCGGCAATCAGCTTCGCGTAGCCGTTTTCCTCCACCTGCCGGCCCAGTTCGTTCATGGTGTCCGGGTCCAGCGTGCTCATGACAATGATGGTGATGTTCTTGGGGCCGACGGACAGCAGCCCGCCCTTGCCGAGGATGACGTCCACGTTCTGGGCGTAGTCGCGGACCATGGAGACGATTGCGTCGTCAGCCTTTTCAGCTACTTCCTTCAGGGATTCGGCCACCATGATTCCTGCGGCCTTCGCCTTCTCCCGGGATCCGGCGAAGGCGTCGTAGCCGATCACTTCAAAGCCGGCCTTGTTCAGGTTGACTGCCATGGGAAGTCCCATGGTTCCGAGTCCTACGAAACCGATTCTCTTGCTCATGCTGCGGGTCCTCTAGTTCGTGGCTTCAAGGGTCATGCCGCGCTCCGCCATGACCTGTTTGACGAGGGTCAGGCCGTTGAGGACGCGGGGGAATCCGATGTAGGGGATGCACTGGATCAGGGCGCCGACAATCTTCTCCTTGGTGAGGCCCACGTTGAAGCCGACGTTGATATGGAGCTTCAGCTGGACCTCGGTGCCCAGTGCGGCGAGCGTGGAAATAGTCACCATCGTCTGTTCCTGCTGGGTCAGGCTGTCCCGCGAGTAGATGTCCCCGAAAGCAAAGGAGACGATGTAGTCCGACAGTTCGGCGTCGAGGGCCGCATAGGACTCCACCAGCTTGGCGTGGTCGAACGTATTGGCGTGTTCGCTGGAGACAAGTTCCATCATCCGGTCGAGTCCGCGCTGGTACCGGTCAGTGCTCATGGTGCTGCCCTTCTAGGCTTCTATGGAAACGAGTTAGCGAGTAGCATTTATAAAACGCTACGTTGCGTTTCAATATTAGCACTCGGGGTATGAGGACTGGAAGGTTTTTTATGCAGAAAGCAGACGCGGCCGACGGCGGTCCAGCCGGGGCCACAGCCTCAGGTCACCAAAAGCGCCGCGCGCGCACGGAACGGGTGGTCCTGGACACCACGCGGGAACTGCTGGCCGGTTCCGGCTTTGCAAGCCTGACGATCGAACGCGTTGCCGAGCGGTCCGGCGTCGCCAAATCCACCATTTACCGCCGGTACCGGTCCCGGAATGATTTGGCACTGGCCGTCCTGCTGGACATGCTGGGCGACGTCAGCACGCTGCCCTATGCCAAGGACACGCAGACTGAGCTGACCCGCCTGGTGAACCGGACGGTGGACCTGATGTCCAACTCCCTGCTGGGGCGCATCATGCAGGGCCTGGTCTCGGAGGTAGCTGCCGACGTCGAACTTGCCAGGACCTACCGGGAAACGGTGGTGGCTAAGCGCGTCCGGGAGGTCACAGCCCTGGTGGAACGCGGCACTGCCAGGGGTGAGCTGCGGGAAGGACTGGATCCGGAGCTGGTCACCGACCTTCTGCTCGGCCCCATCTACTACCGCTTGTTCCTCAGCGGCGAGCCGCTGGACGAAGCGTTCGGCCAAAGCCTCGTGGCCGCCCTGTACCCCGCCTTCGCGAAAGACCCCCAAGGTTAAACGGCCGCACCAGGTTGCGGGCACACTGCCGGCAACCTGGCGCGGTGACTCAGCAATCCGCCTACCTGGCGCCGGGGTTCCGGACCAGCTTCTTATTGGCGAATTCGTTGAAGCCGTAGCGGGCCAGTTCCCGCCCGAAGCCCGAGCCCTTGACGCCGCCGAACGGCAGGTCGGGCGAGCTCTTGCTAGTGCTGTTGATCCACACCATGCCGACCTCAAGTTCCTCGGCCAGCCGGTCCGCATTCTTGGCATCGGATGTGAACACGCTGGAGGACAGGCCGAACGGTGAGTTGTTGGCCAAATCGATCGCTTCCTGCAGGGAGCCGACGCGGTAGACGACGGCGACGGGGCCGAACAGTTCCTCGGTGAAGGCACGCATTTCGGGTGTGACGCCTGCCAGGACCGTGGCCGGGTAATAGGCGCCGGGGCCGTCGGGGCGTTCGCCACCGAGCAGGAGTTCCGCGCCGTGGGAGACTGCGTCCTGCACGAGCTCGTCCAGTTCCTCGACTCCTGCAGTTGATGCCAGCGGTCCGAGCTTGGTCCCGGCGTCGGTGGGATCGCCGGACTGCCAGGGGGCCATCGCGTCCAGGAACTTCTGAAGGAATTCCTCGTACACACTCTCCGCCACGATGAACCGCTTCGATGCCGTGCAGGCCTGGCCGCCGTTGGAGAGCCGGCCGATGACTGCCGCAGCTGCTGCGGCGTCGATGTCGGCATCGTCGAGGACGATGAACGGGTCTGATCCGCCGAGTTCCAGGACGCACTTTTTCAGGTTCCGGCCGGCGACCTCGCCGACGGCTGCACCGGCCTTCTCGGACCCGGTCAGGGACACGCCCTGCACGCGCCGGTCGGCAACGGCGGCTGCCACCTGCGCGGAGGAGATGAACGCGTTAAGGTACACGCCGGCCGGCAATCCGGCCTCTATAAGCACCCGTTCGATGGCCAGGGCGGACTGGGGGCAGTTGCGGGCGTGCTTGAGGATAATGGTATTGCCCAAGGCGATGTTCGGCGCCGCGAACCGGGCCACCTGGTAGTAAGGGTAGTTCCATGGCATGACCCCGACGAGGGGTCCTATCGGTTCGGTGCGGACGACAGCCGTGCCGGAGCCCTTGAAGGTGAGGGATTCATCCGCCAGGTACTCCTCCAGGTTGTCGGCGTAGTGCTGGTAAATCGACGCGACCAGTTCCACCTCTCCCCTGGCCTGCGCGATCGGTTTGCCCATTTCCAGGGTAAGGAGCTTGGCCAGTTCTTCGGCCTGCTCGCGGTGGATCTCGGCGGTGCGGGTCAGGACGGCACGGCGCTGCTCCAGGGTTGTGGTGCGCCAGGAACGGTAGGCTGCGGCGCTGTTTCCGATGAGAGTGTCCAGCTCGGTGTCGGAGATCTCCGGGTATTGTGCGGTTGCGTCCCCGGTGGCCGGGTCGATCGTGGTGTACACACCCATGGGTGGTTCTCCTCTGTAGTGAAAGACGATGGAATCAAGGCCGGTGGCCGGCACCATCAGTTCGATGGCACCGGCTTGGCAGCCGCGAGGCGCCGCGTCAGGCAGCGACGGCGGCTTCGGACTTCAGCTCAAAGCCGCGGTATCCGTTGGCACTGACGTCGTCCAGGACGCCGCGGTAGTTGCCCAGGCCGCCCAGGTAGAACAGCACGCTGGGCTTCTTGCCCGGGACGTTTGCGCCGAAGATCCATGAATCGACCTTGGTGAACACGGTCATGTTGGCAATCGTGGTGCATGTCTCGGTCCACTCGGCTTCGGCCTCCGGAGTCGGTTCGATCGCCCGGATTCCGTTGGCCTCCGCGTAAGCCACCGTGTCGCTGATCCATTCAACCTGCGTCTCGATGCTCGGCGGCAGGTTTGTGAACGGGCCGTTGGGTCCCAGCACCATGAACCAGTTGGGGAACTTTGCCGTGGAAACGCCCAGGTAGCTGGTGGGCTGCCCGTCCCAGTGGTCGTTGATGTTCAGGCCGTCACGGCCGGTGATCTCCATGCGGCGGTAATTGCCGTCCACCGCGTCGAAACCGGTCGCAAAGACGATGACGTCCAGCTCGTGCAGCACGCCGTCCTCGGTCACCACACCCTTGGCGGTGACTTCCCGGATGGGGTTCTCCTTGATGGCCACGGCCTCGACGTTGGGCCGGTTGAAGACTTGGAAGTAGCCGTCGTCGCAGAGCGGGCGGCGGGCGAAAAGGCCGGTGGGCGTCAGCTTCCGTGCCGTCTCCGGATCCTTGATGGTCTCGACGATCTTGTTTCGGATGAAGGATGCCGCAGTCTCGTTGGCCTCCTCATCGGTGGCGATGTCGCTGAAGGTTTCGAACATGAAGCGGAAGCCGCCGCCGTATTCCCAGGCCTTCTCGTAGACCTGGCGGCGTTCTTCTTCCGAAACGCTCATGGCCGGCACGGTGCTTTCCTCGAAGCCGAAGGCCACACCGGAACGCTTGACCTGTGCCCAGATGTTGTCGTAGTCGGCCTTGATCTCGGCGATCTGCTGGGTAGTCACGGGGCGCTTGCCCACCGGGACGGAGTACTGCGGGGTGCGGACGAAGACGGTCAGATGTTCCACTTCCGGGGCCAGGGCCGTGATGACCTGCTGGCCCGTGGACCCGGTGCCGATCACGCCGACGCGGCGGCCGGCGAGCGACTTGCCTTGGGGCCAGGCGGCGGTGTGGATCGTCTCGCCCTCGAACGCGTCGATGCCGGGCAGGTTCGGGAAGTTGATGGCCGACAGCAGCCCCACGGCGTTGACGACGTACTTGGCCCGGTAGACGGCGCCACCGCTTGTGGTGACCTCCCACAGGCACTCGTCTTCGAGGTAGACGGCGGACTTGACCTCGGTGCCGAAGCGGAAGTGGCGGCGCAGGTCAAAGCGGTCAACGACATCCTCAAGGTACTCGAGGATCTCCGGCTGGGTGATGTAGGTGTGCTTCCAGGTACCGTCCTGCAGGAGGTCCTTATCGAAGGAGAAGCGGTAGACGTGGCTCTCCGTGTCAGAGAGTGCCCCGGGGTAGCGGTTCCAGTACCAGGTGCCGCCGGGGCCGTCGGCCTTGTCGAAGCCGACAACGGTCAGGCCCTGCTCGTTATGAAGCTTGTGGACGGCGTAGATGCCGCCGAAGCCGGCGCCGATGACGACGGCGTCAACGGTGTGGAAAGTGTTCTGTGCAGTCATGGCGAACTCCTTTGTCGTTCTGATGCAGGGGACGGAATAGTGGATGGTTTGGCTTCGCAGGTGGCCGGGTTAGTTCCGGTACCAGGCAGCGAGCTTCTCGAACTCCTGGGCGACGAGGGCGGAGCGCCCTGCCAGGAACGGGTAGACGTGCTGCTGGCCCTCGCCGATGGACAAGGTGACGTCCACACCGGCGGCTTTGGCGCGTTCCTCCAGACGGGTGGCGTTGTCCAGGAGTGACTCGACGCTGCCGGCGGTGATGTACAGGCGGGGGAAACCAGTGAAGTCCGCGTGCAGCGGGTTCGCCAGCGGGGTGGTGGGGTCAACCGTGCCGCCGAGGACGCCGGCGATCATGCCTTCGAGCAGTTCGGGGGTGATCAGGGCGTCGGTGTCGTTGTTGGTGACAAGGGTTTCGCCCTTGTTCTCCATATCCAGCCACGGGGAGAAGGCGATGACCTGGCCGGGACCGGGCTTGCCGTGTTCCTTAAGCGCCAGGGCAATGGCGATGGCGAGGTTGCCGCCGGCGGAATCGCCGATGGTGGTGATGTCCTGCGGGGCGATGCCGGAGGCGACGAGGGCATCGAAGGCGGCCACGCCGTCCTCGATCTGGGCAGGGTGCTGGAATTCGGGGGCGCGGCGGTAATCCAGCACGAAGCTGACGGATCCGAGGGCCTTGGCGACGTGGGCGGCGAGCTTGCGGTGGCTCGAGGCGGAGCCGACGGCGAAGCCGCCGCCGTGGGTGTACAGGAGGACCTTGGTCCTGTCCGCACCCTTTGGCAGGCACCAGATGCCCGGAACGCCCCCAACGGTGTCCTCACGGTACATGACGCCCTCGGGCTCGACCGTCGGCTGGTGCCACTCGTCAAAAATGGAACGGAACAGGCGCATGGTCAGGTCCGGCGTGGTCGCCATGATCTGAGCCCAGTCAGCGTAGAGATTCCGCAGTACGTCCTGGCTCCCGGCTTCGGCCGAAGCGGTGCCGGACTGTTCAACAAGGTTGGTGGTCATTGTGGGTCTCCTTTGACGCGATCTGTTGGTGCCTGCGGCCTCTCCCCTGTTGTGATGCGTGCCGCGGCGTCTGCATCAAAGGTAGGACTGTGCTCCATGCCACACGTGTTCCAATGTGAAACACTGCAGCGGATGCATTGATACCGGAACGCGCCCTAAAAGGGTCATGGATTGGTATTGGAAGCTGCAGCAATTGTTGGTCATGATGGATGGATACCTATTGCCACAATGAAGAGGTGTTCCGCAATGCACGCATTCGCCGTCCTCCCGGACGATGCCACCATCCATGACCTGGAGCTGTCGACGCCAAGCCCCGAGGGGCGGCAGGTACTGCTCAAAGTCATGCGGGCCGGCGTCTGCCACACCGACACCCACCTCCGCGAAGGCGGCTACGACCTGGGCAGCCGCGGACACATGAGCATGAAAGACCGCGGCATCCAGTACCCGATGGTCCTGGGCCACGAAGTAGTGGGCGTTGTCGAGCAGGTAGGTGCTGACGTTGCATCCGTCAGCGCCGGTGACGTGCGACTGATTTACCCGTGGATCGGCTGCGGCACATGCCGCCAGTGCCGGGAAGGCCACGATAACCGCTGCGCTGCCGGACAGAACCTTGGAGTGGCACGCCACGGCGGCTACGCCGAGTACATCATGGTGCCCGACGAGAAGTACTTGGTGGACATTGAGGGCCTT
Organism: Arthrobacter sp. Bi83; assembly: GCF_918698095.1. Classification (GTDB taxonomy): domain Bacteria; phylum Actinomycetota; class Actinomycetes; order Actinomycetales; family Micrococcaceae; genus Arthrobacter. Next base: position 84,216 of record NZ_CAKKLY010000010.1, on the reverse strand, counting down.
GACCCGAGTTGGGCGGCGACCCTGGCGTGTTCCGGTCTCACCGCTCACAGTGCCGTGGACAAGGTTCTTCCGCTCGGGCCGGACGAGCCCGTGGTCATCTTCGGGGCAGGAGGGCTGGGCCTGACCGCCATAGCGATCCTCCGGGCCCAAGGCCACCGGAACATCTGCGCGGTCGATGTCGCGGAACGGAACCTGGCCCTTGCCCGGGAGATGGGCGCAACCAGCACGGTTATTTCCGGAGGAGGCAACGGGGCAGCGGACATTCAACGCGCGGCAGGCGGGCCGGCCAGTGCCGTCGTGGACTTCGTCAATAACGGTGCCACTGCTACGTCCGCGTTCGATGTCCTCGCCAAGGCAGGGACGATGATCCAGGTAGGACTCTTCGGTGGTGAAGTCACCCTACCCACTGCCATGCTGGCGCTGCGCATGATTCGCATCGAAGGCAGCTTTGTCGGGACACTTTCTCAACTGCAGGATCTGGTCCGGATTGCCAAAGCAGGGGAACTGCCCACCATCCCGGTGTCCGAAAGGACCCTTTCCGCGGCTGAAGTCTCCCGGGCCCTGGACGACCTGACTGCCGGCGGGATCGCTGGACGCATCGTTTTGACTGCTTGAGAATGAGAAAGTGATGGACAAATCACGGCGTGAAGACGCGCTCCGGAGCGCCCGGGAGCAGCTGATCACGGAGGGCCTCGTCAGGGCTTCCATCCCCGCGTCGCTGGTGGCTGAAGAAATCGAACAGAGCTGGCGGCGCTCGGTATCGAACCACGTCAACCCTGCAACCGGTCCCCACATCCTTGGCGAGGTTGATCCGGACAGTGCAATCCTGCGCGCTGCCGGAAGGATTTTGGACCAGTGGCAAAGCAATCTCACCGACACCCGGATGGCCCTTTTCCTCGCCGATGAGGAGGGCAAGATCGTCTCGCGGCGCATTGTCGATGCCCAGGACGCCCGGACATTGGACAACGCCAATGCCGCGGAAGGTTTTGTCTTTTCCGAACTGGCTCTGGGCACCAACGGGCTCGGCACCCCTATTGAGGGGCGCGGAGTGGTTTTCGTCCGCGGTCATGAACACTTTAATGACGCGCTGGCCCGACTGGCCTGCGCGGGAGCCCCCATCAAGCACCCCATCACGGGCCGGATCGTGGGATCGCTGTCCATCGCCTCCCACGTTGATGCCTCAAGCCCCCTGATGGTTTCCATGGCCCGGCAGGCCGGTCATCAAATAGCTGAAGCGCTCGAACTCATGGCCGATTCCCGGAACCTCGAATTGGCCAGAACATACCGCCAGTTCCGGTCCTCCAAGCATCCGGTCCTGGTCATGAACTCGGAAACCGTGATGACCGACCTGCCCGCACTCGCCCATTTTGACGCCGAGTCCCACGCCTACTTGTGGGAGATGCTGCGCATGCACCATTGGGACCAGGACAAGCTGCAACTCGAACTTCCCGTGCTCGGAACCGAAGCCATGGTGCGCCGTCTCGGCCGAGCAGGCCAGGACGCGATCTTCGCGCTCGAATTTACCGAGCCAGCCAGCGCGGCAGCCGAGGGCGGGATTTCCGTCGTCAACCACCCAGAGCAAAAGTCTGCGCCCGCGCTCCGCGAAGTGCTGGACGGCCTATCATCCCGCCAAGCCCGGACGACAACTTCTTACAGCGTGCTCCAACGCGAACTCACCGTTGCCGCCACCGCCGATGGCCTAATCCGCGTCACCGGGGGCCCTGGTACCGGGAAGCATTACCAGTCCTCAAAGTGGCTGCGCCAGCACACCGGGCGCGAGCCCAAGACATTCACCGCAGAAATGCTCACCGAGGACCCAACGGCCTGGGCAGGCATGGAAGCGGCACTGAAAGAAGGCTGCGGAATCCTCGTTACCGCCGGACCAGGCATCGGCCACGAACTGGTAGAGCAGCTCACCGAATTCGCGTCGGCCCACCGCCCCGGCGTCCACCCAGGGGCACGTGTCATCCTTACCGAACGGACCAGCGGCCCATTCAACCCCAACCACGAAGCTGAGGGCCTTCAAGCTCCGGTACACCTGCCGTCCCTTGTGGAACTGCGCGGTGAGTTGCTGGACATCGTGCGCGAGGTTTCGGCCGAACTCTTCCCCGGGGCACCCTCGCCACGGTTCTCCCCCGCAGCCCTCCAATGCCTGCTGACCTGGCGCTGGCCCGGCAACATCGCCGAGCTGGCACGGCTCCTTGCCAACTTGCGACGTTCGGCCGGCACCGGCCTGATCCAAACCAAAGACCTGCCAGCCCCCATGCGCCAGACAACCCTCTCCTCGCTCAGCCGCTACGAGCAATCCGAGCGCGACACCATCGTCGCCGCCCTGGCCGAAGCCGACGGCAACAAGTCCCGCGCCGCAGAAATTCTGGGCATCGGCCGCACCACCATGTACCGCAAAATGCGCGCCCTCAAAATTGATGACGACGAACGAATGATCCTTCCGGGACCGTAGCCCGGGAACGAGTAACACAGTCCAAAATAACGGGCCCCCGACGAAACGTCGGGGGCCCGTTATTTTAGGGATCTACTGGGTCTACTAGTCCGTGACCGCCTCAACGGTCCGCTTGGGCCCAGCAGGCTCGTCCAGGGAACGTTCGGGATTTGTGGCTTGAGCCCGCGGCCCACCGAGCAGCTCTGTGGGGGTTTTGGAAGTCTCGCGCATTCCGAGGACTGCGACGGCCGCGATGCCGGCGGCTACCGCACCAAAGACTGCGACGGGCAGCCAGCCTGACGGGCCCGGCACGAGGAGCATCGCCGCGACCATTGGTGCGAAGCCGGCCAGGAGATTGCCCAGCTGGTTGCTGACGGCCATGCCCGTGAAGCGCACAGGAGCCGGGAACTGCTCGGCGAAGAACGACGTCCAAACGCCGTTGTAGCAGCCGAAGAACAAAGTCATGTTGATGAACGCGAAGACCCCGATCAGCAGGATGTCCGTCGTCGAGATCGCCCAAAGGTAACCGAAGATCGTGGCCGCACACCCTACAGAGGAAATCAGCATTGTCCGCTTCCTGCCGATGACATCAGAGAGGTAGCCCGCTGCCGGAAGAGTAAAGACGGAGAGCGCTATGGCGCCGGAGATAATGGCGAGCATCGCACTCCGGTCCACGCCGACCGAGGTTCCGTAGGACAAGCTGAAAACAGCGAACAAAGTCTGCATCGCTGCCATCAGGGATGCACCGGCCACACAGATCACACTGCGCCAGTGGTACTTGAAGACGTCGCTCAGCGGCAGCTTTCGTACCGCGCGTTCTTCCTTCGCTTCGGTGAATACGGGCGTTTCATCCAGATGGCTCCGCACGTAGTAAGTAATCACGACGACGACGGCGCTGAGCCAGAAGGGGACCCTCCAGCCCCAACCATAGAGATGTTCGGCGGGCAGGAGCGCCACCGGCAGGAAGACGATAGTCGCCAATGAGCAGCCGACGGCGTAGCCAACCATAACGAAGCTGGTGAAGAAACCCCTGCGTCCTGCCGGGGAATGCTCAACCGTCAACGTCGAGGCGCCTGCGGATTCAGCTCCCGCAGAGAAACCTTGAACCACTCGCAAGACCACCAGCAGTGCCGGGGCCAGCAGCCCTACCTGGTCAAAGGTCGGAAGACACCCGATGGCGAATGAGGCGACACCCATCATGACCACAGTGGCAAGCATGACCTTCTTGCGGCCCAGACGGTCGCCGAAGTGACCCATCACGACAGCGCCAACGGGCCGGGCCACGTAACCTACCGCAAAAGTTGCGAATGACCCGATCAAAGCAACAGTGGGATCCCCGGAAGGAAAGAACAGCACGTTAAAGACGAGGGCGGCCGCTGCACCGTAAACAAAAAAGTCGTAGTACTCCAAGGCGCTCCCCAGGAGCGCGGCTGTCGCCGCACGGCGGGGTGTCATCGCCGGCGGCGATGTTGTAGTGCTTGTCATGTGTTTCTCCCTTGAAACAGGCTCATTGGGCCAACGGAACAGATAGGTGGGAATGACCTTGTAACCCGCACTGAGAAGCAACGGGCAGCATTGCCGCGGCGCCCCCAAATGTGACAACCGCCACGGCATCTGTATCCACGGTAAAGAGTGTGTCGCAAAGCACAGTGTTCCAATGTGAAACAACCTCTGTCGCCCTCAACCACCAGCTCTGCGCTCCTGCTCCCCCAGCTCGTGACCCCGTTCAGGACCTCAGCTTGCACGACGCCGCCGTCTTAGATGCCTGATTTTGAGGGGTGGCAAAACTCTCCTCAATCTTGGTTGGCGTCCGAATTCCAGGGCGCCGGGCAGGGGAGATGGGTCAGGACGAAGACACGAGAAGCTGTGCCGGCTGCGCTACTGGCAGACTTTCCTGCCTCCCCAGAACGAGCCAAGCAGCGCGGCGGAAAGGCTCTGCCGGCGGGAGCCCATCCAACCGCACATGCCCGCGCCGTCGCACAATGGGTTCTGTCGGGTACCGCACACAGATCTAGTTAGGGCACACCCCAAGCTGACAGCTGTGGTGCACGCGGGCTAACGGTTGCCTGGTCACTCCTCCCGGCGGGTGATGAATGCCGCCCATGCCGGGGACGGTGAATTGCCCGTGTCCGTGCTCGGGCGAGAAGATGATGCCTTTTCGATCAGGCGGGCGCGCTGGCTTGTGAGGGAGCTGTGGTCCTAACCAAGTCGCCCGCTGAGGTCTGCGGTGGTTGAGGGGCCTTCACCGTCCTGGATCATGGCACGTAGGTAGTTCCTTTCGGCAGGTGTTGCCCGTTGCCACCGTGCAACGAAGAAGCCGTGGTCCAGGTCTGCTGTTCCGAGCTCGACCGCGAGGCGGGCGTCTCCGACAGTGATCTCTTTCTCGGACGCGGCTTCCCAGAGTGTGCGTCCGTAGGCCTGCAGGAAGTAGGCGCAGCCGCCCGCGGCGTCGAGGACGGTATCGAGGGCCTGTCCTCGGAGGACTGCCCCTTTTGCTGCCGCGTCGGGAGCGAGTTTGCCGACCATGCAGTAGTGGAAAAGTCGTTCGGCGTAGGAGCGGCTTTCGCTGAGCTGGCCCGGCAGGGACGGCAGGCCTCCGCCGAGGATGTACATGGGCCAGCCGCGTTGACCAGCGGCGTACTGAACGCTCAGAAGCGCACCCAGCAGCTCCGTGTCGAGGTCCTGCATCTCATCGATCACAAGGACGAACCCGGCCCTACTAGTTTTGGCTAAAGCTGGTCCACGGTTCAATTGCGGGGACCTTTGGAGTGCTGCCAAGAATGACAGGCGTCACGGGGAAGGAAACCGTCTTGGAGGGGTCTCCTGGGGAACAGGAATAGCCTGCCCAAGGCCGCGTGTTCGTTCCTACGCTGCCCGTTAACGGAGCTTGCCCAGTGGCCATGTCGTAAAGGCCGCCAACTAGCGCGTCATCGATGGCCAGGCCGGCGAAGCTTGTGAGATCGGCTTCAACGCCTGGAAATCCCGTCGAGCCGAACCATGTATTGCTTACGGTCACCATTGAGTCGTAGGGGGGTGCGCAGGGAAGCAATGGGTAGTACACACTCAGGGCAGGGTCAAAGTGCGCGGCACCGTCAACTTGGAACGCTGCCTTCGTGTCTACAAACTTACTGTTGTCTACGGACAAGCCGATAAATTCGCCAACAGATACGGCCGTCGTGGAGTGCATGAACAGCGAGTACCTGAGCGACGAGGCCTTAGATCCGGTTTCGAGCCGGACGCTGATGTACTGGTCAGTGATCGGCGTGATTCCATCGCCGTTGGAATCCCCTCCAGCGCTATCATCGGACTCGGAGGTGAAGATTACGGGTGCGAGGGCGGTTCCTTCCGCTTTGATCATGCCGAAGACCGTCAGCCTCGCTTTGATGACCACGCCGGCTGTCAGGGTCAGGCCTCCCTCGACATATGTGCTTCCACTAAATGCTGAAACGTTGGCGTCCTGGTTCCAAATCTCAGTAACCCCAACGGGGATGGTGGACTCGAGGAAGCGGACAGTTCTTTCTGCGGCTGTGCCTGACAGAATGTTGGTGTTTGGGCCGCTGAGTGCAATGCCGCTGACATCGACGCGATAAGCGGTCAGCCCTGCCTCGCCTCGCCCTCCGTTATGAATGTGGTTGCGTTCCAAGACTGGCCGGTTCCAGGACTGTATATTGACCGCTGTGTTGAGTTCACTGTCTGTGATCTGCGTCGTTACTCCCTGGCCGGGGTTGCTCCAATTGAAGAGTTGCTGGCTGTGGTTCATCCGGACGTGGGACAGAATTATGGTGGCAGGGCCAGCCGTTACGATATGCCACCCCTGGTCGAAGGGTGCTGTTGCCCCGTCGCCGTTGGAGTCTCCGCCAGCGCTGTCATCGGAGTCCGAGGTGAAGATCACGGGAGCCGTTGGTGTTCCCTCTGCCGTGAGGGTGCCCCAGACTGTCACTACACCTTTGAACACCACGCCGGGGGTCAGTGTCAGGTTCCCTCCAACCTGCGGGTCCCCGACGAATGCGGAGGCATTCGAGTCCTGATTCCAAGTCTCCGTGAAGCCCTCGGGGATGGTGGACTCGTGGAAGCGAACGGTCCGCTCTACGTCTGTGCCGGACAGGATGTTGGTGTTCGACCCGCTGAGTGAGATGCCGCTGACATCGACTCGCGAAGTGGTGAGGCCTGCCTGGCCACGGTCCCGGTTATGAATATGGTTGCGTTCCAAGACGGGTCGTTTTGAAGACTCGATGTTGACTGCTGTGTTGAGCTCGCTGTCGGTGATCTGCAGCGAGGCCTGCCTGCCAGACACATCAAAGATCCAGTCAAAGAGCATGTAACTGTTGTCCGCTCGAACATGTGACAGCACGACTCCGGCACTGCTTTCTACCCGGAGAGGTGAGACCTGGTCGGTGACGGGTGTGGCGCCGTCGCCGTTGGAGTCTCCGCCAGCGCTGTCATCGGAGTCCGAGGTAAGAATTACCGGGGCGGCCGCTGTTCCCTCTGCCTTGACCGTGCCGGAAACTGTCAAGCGTGCTTTGACCACAACGCCTGATGTCAGGGTTAAACTTCCCTCGACATATGCGTTTCCACTGAATGCTGAGGCGTTTGAATCCTGGTTCCATATCATCGCTGCACCGACGGGGATGGACGAATCACCAAAGGAAACGGCGCGTTCCTGTGCGGTCCCAGAAAGAATGTTGGTGTCTGGCCCGCTGAGCGCAATACCGCTGACATCAGCCCGGTAGGCCGATAGCCCGGCCTGACCGCGGCTGTGGATGCGGTTCCGTTCCACTACCGGTCGGTTCGCATCGCCTGCGTTGAGCGTGGCGTTGAGTTCGCTGTCGGTGACCTGCAGCATCGGCTTCTTGCCGTTTGGGTCAAAAACATATTCGGCGAGCTGATCACTGTGGTCCACCTTGATGTGGGATAGCACAATGGTGGCGATGCCAGCCACACGGAGCGGTGTGCCCTGCTCGGTGGTTGGTGTGGGTCCGTCGCCGTTGGAGTCTCCGCCGGCGCTGTCGTCGGAGGCCGAGGTGAAGATCACTGGGGAAACGGCAGTTCCCTCCGCCTTGAGCGTGCCGGAAACCGTCAGCGTTCCCTTGACCACCACGCCGGGCTTCACGAGCAGGGTTGCCCCCGGAGAAATAGTGACCGAGTCGAGAAGGAAGACCGAGGCTTCATCCGTTGACCAGGTCGTGTCTTGGTCGATGGATCCGGAAAACCGAATCACTCCTGCTGGCGCCGCTACGACCGTGGCCGTGGGGGCGGAGGTTTTGTCCGCAGACGTGTAGCCGGCCTTCGTTCCCGTGACCGTGACCGTGATGGTTTTCCCGGCGTCGCCGGTGACCAAAGCGTAGGTGGGTGTATTGGCGCCCGCAATGGCCAGTCCGTCGGCGTTCCATTGGTATTTCAGGGTTACCGGATCGGGCCCCCAAGCTCCTGTGACGGCTGTCAGGGTAGTTCCGACCTTGGGGGTACCGGTCACAGTTGGGACCGGGGCTGTCAGGGCAGCCGCTGCGACGGCGGGAGTGGACGCGGAGGTTCTGGTCAATGAGATGTAACCGGTTTTTGATCCAGTGACGGTTACTGAGATTTTGCCACCAAAGTCGGCGGCAACAGGCAGGTAGGTCGCCCCTGTTGCTCCTGAAAGGAGGACACCGTCGTTTCGCCACTGGTACGTGTAGGTCGTTCCGGCCGTCCATGTCCCAACGACCGCGGCGAGGGGCGAACCGACCGTGGGCGTCCCGGCGATGGTCGGTGTGGCGGCGGTGAGGGTTCCCGTTCCGACGGCAATTGTGGTTGTCGAGGTTCTGGCCAGCGTGGTGTATCCGCTTTTGGAACCGGTAATGGTCACCGATACGCGGGCCCCTAGGTCCGCAGGGTTCGGACTGTAGGAGGGGGCGGTCGCACCGGACACAGCGGTTCCATTACGACCCCATTGATACTTCAATGTGACCGGCGCCGGCCCCCAGGCTCCGGGGAGTGCGGTCAGTTTCGACCCGACCCGGGCGGTGCCTGAGACCACCGGCACGGGCGCCCCCAGCACACCGGCACCGACGGCTGCAGTTGGTTTGCTCGTCCTGGTGGTTGTCGCATACGCCGTCTTGGAGCCGGTGACCCTCACGGCGACGGTTCTTCCCAAATCCGCTGGCGTTTCTACGTATGTGGAAGCGGTGGCGCCGGCTATGGCGAGTCCGGAACGCAGCCACTGGTACCTCAGAGAAACCGGCGCCGGCCCCCAGGCTCCGGGGAGTGCGGTCAATTTCGACCCGACCCGGGCGGTGCCTGAGACCACCGGCACGGGCGCCCCCAGCACACCGGCACCGACGGCTGCAGTTGGTTTGCTCGTCCTGGTGGTTGTCGCATACGCCGTCTTGGAGCCGGTGACCCTCACGGCGACGGTTCTTCCCAAATCCGCTGGCGTTTCTACGTATGTGGAAGCGGTGGCGCCGGCTATGGCGAGTCCGGAACGCAGCCACTGGTACCTCAGAGAAACCGGCGCCGGCCCCCAGGCTCCGGGGAGTGCGGTCAATTTCGACCCGACCCGGGCGGTGCCTGAGACCACCGGCACGGGCGCCCCCAGCACACCGGCTGCTGTAGCAGGAGGCACAGAGACAATCCCCATGAGCACAATTACGGCAACAAATAAACCCAAGATTCGACCCGGAAGGCCATCCCCCACGATTCCCCCAAATAAAGTAACAAAAGCACGCTGGCCGAAATCTACTTGCTATCCGTCCCCGCTGTCTACCGGGGTCCACGAAGAAAGTAGCGAAATGCGCGTTGGTATTTGAGTTCCTGGTTGACACCAAAACGCTGGGGATGAGAAGTTCTAGCCGATCTTGCCGATAAGACTGAGAAGGCCGTCGAGGACAAGGCACGCAGCAGATCCGGCGTAAGACCCTCGGCACGGCACTCGAGCTCGACTCAGAGTCCAAGAACACGAGTATTCGTGAGTCACTTTCCTCGTCCCCATTCGCCGGGCCACGCTGGCCATTCGCGTGCTCGGCGTCGCCCACGGCCACCGTATGGACGGGCGCTTGTCACTCCCTCCGGATACCGACATGTTGAATACATCAACACCCAAACCCGCACCTCGGCGCCATGGTGCCGACGTGCACCATTTTCGGAACTATCACCGCACACCTGAGCCGGGTCAAGCGATGAGGAGCGGCTGGGGCGAGGACTAATTCCTCGGTTCCATCTCGCAAGCTTCGCCCTGCGAGCGATTCAAACTTCTAGACACCCCGGAACAGCGGAATGCGAAGGACACTCACATCCAGTTAAACCACACCCCACCCTGACGTCAGGCACCACCCGGAGCGGCTGTCAGAATAGGATCTGAAGTTCCTTTTCTAGACATACCTTTTGGAAAGTCATAGGTTTCATCCTGACAGCTTCGGTAGGGGTGACTTCGGTGGCGGGTCAACGAATCGGGTATACGAGGGTCAGCACGCTGGACCAGAATGAATCGCGGCAGCTCGACGGCCAAGCTCCGGATCGGATTTTCAGCAACAAGGCCTCGGGCCGGGACACACTCCGGCCCCAATTGGCTGTACTGCTGCGCTTCGCCCGTGACGGAGACACTGTCGTGGTCCATAGCATGGACCGGCTTCCCCGCAACCTGGATGACCTCTGCGTGCACTGGTCCAGGTTTCCGCCCCCAACCCGCAAGGGGTCTCCCGTCCCTTGGGGATCAAAAACCCACACGTCACCTGCCGCTGACCGGATCGCGCGTGTGACGTCCATGATGTCGCGCTTGTTCGACGAGGCGATCACCGCACCGGGGCGCGCGAGCGGTGCGAAACCCCGGAACTGGAATGTCGGAACCGCCAGATACTGTGGAGCAATGGCTACAAAGACTTCCCGGGCCGCCAAGGCCCCGGGCTATAAATGCGCGGAATGCGGCTGGACCACGGTCAAGTGGGTGGGACGCTGCGGCGAGTGCCAGGCGTGGGGAACCGTGGAGGAAACCGGCACCGCGGTTGCGCGTACGACGGCGGCCACAACAGTTTTGGAGCCGGCCCGCCCTATCGCTGAGGTGGACGCCACGACGGCGGCCTTCCTGCCGACAGGCGTGGACGAGCTTGACCGCGTGCTGGGCGGCGGCGTGGTTCCCGGTGCCGTCATCCTGCTGGCCGGGGAACCCGGCGTCGGGAAATCCACGTTGCTGCTGGACGTCGCAGCCAAGTTCGCCCGGACCGGCCAGAGCGTCCTGTACGTCACGGGCGAGGAATCCGCCGCCCAGGTGAAACTGCGGGCCGAACGCATCGATGCCATAGCGGACACCCTCTACCTGTCGGCAGAAACCGACCTTGGCCAGGCCCTGGGCCAGGTGGAAAAGGTGGAACCCAAGCTCCTCGTGGTGGACTCGGTGCAGACGCTCAGCAGCGCCGACGTGGAAGGCAGCTCCGGCGGCGTCTCACAAGTGCGCGAGGTGGCGGCCTCCATCATCGCGGCCGCCAAGCGCCGCAACATGACCACCCTGCTGGTGGGACACGTGACCAAGGACGGCTCCATCGCCGGGCCGCGGCTGCTCGAGCACCTGGTGGACGTGGTGTGCCAGTTCGAAGGCGAACGCCACTCACGGCTCCGGCTGCTTCGCGCGGTCAAGAACCGGTACGGGCCCACGGACGACGTCGGCTGCTTCGACCTCAACGAGGATGGCATCGTCGGTCTCGCCGATCCGAGCGGACTGTTCGTCACGCGCACCAAGGATCCAGTTTCCGGCACCTGCATCACCGTCACGATGGAGGGCAGGCGCCCGTTGCTGGCCGAAGTCCAGTCGCTGCTGGCGGAAAGCCCCAATTCACAGCCGCGGCGGGCGACGAGCGGCCTGGACAGCTCCCGCGTGGCCATGCTGCTGGCCGTGCTCCAGCAACGGGCGGGCTGCCTGCTGCACAAGGACGATTCCTATGTGGCCACGGTGGGCGGCGTGAAGCTCAGCGAACCTGCCACCGACCTGGCCGTTGCCCTGGCTGTTGCGTCTGCGAAGGCCAAAAAGCCGCTGCCGCAGCGGCTGATCGCTTTTGGCGAGGTGGGGCTGGCAGGCGAGGTGCGGCCGGTTCCGGGCATCAACCAGCGCATTCAGGAGGCGCACCGGCTGGGTTTCACGCACGCCGTGGTTCCGTCCAGCCACAACGGCCCGGGCCCCATTCCATCGGGCTTCTCGGTGCGGGAGGTCAGCCACCTGGCCGAGGCGCTGAGCCTGCTAATCAGCTAGACAGGGCCAGAGCTTGCGCCGGCCTTTTCGGCCGCAGCCCTCCGCGTGAGCTTGGGCGGCCGGCCTGTCGTGTTGCGGATCGCCGGAGCGAGGACGGTGAGAGCCGCGGAGACGGCAAAGATCCCCTGATATCCGGCTGTCGACAAATGCCATCGCGGCATAGTAGGCGATTCCGGCAAGGCAGCCCGAGGCTATGAGCGCCCGGCTGGAGAAGCGGCGGCCCAGCCGGCCGATGACGAGCAGGGCGGGGATCTCAAGGGCGGCGGAGACGCCGAGCGCGACGCTTGCCGAGCACACCTAGGACCCGGTGACCACCAGCGCCACGCTGTGGCCGCCGAAGCCGAACGCATTGACGAGTCCCGCCGTCGCGGTGCTGCCGCGCACGGTTCCGGTGATGATGTTCAAATCGACCTCGGGATCAAGGCTGCCGATGTTGTATGTCCCGGGCAGCTCGCCGGTCCTGAGGGCCTGGAGCGTGGCAATCGCGCCAAGCGCGCCCGCCCCGCCCAGCAGGTGTCCGGTGAGCGACTTGGTCGAGGTCACCGGCACTCCGTCTCCCACCACCGCTTTGATGGCCTGCGCCTCGAGGCGGTCGCCCACAGGGGTGGACGTGGCGTGGGCGTGAACAAACCCGATATCCGCCCCGTTGAGCCCGGCCGAAGCGAGCGCCTTCTGCATGACCCTTCGCTGCATCTCCGGATCAGCGGCCACGATGTCGCTGGCGTCCGAGGTCACTGCGCCTCCCGCGACAGCGCCCAGGATTTCCGCGCCGCGACCCCGGGCATGGTCCTCGCTCTCCAGCACCAGGATTCCGGCGCCTTCCGCGATGACGAAGCCGTCGCGGTCCCGGTCAAATGGACGGGAAGCGCCCTGCGGATCGCCGTTGCGGGTGGAAAGGGCCCGGATCTGCGCGAAGCCGCTGATGATCAGGTCGTTGATGCACGCATCCACGCCTCCGGCGATGACGACGTCGGCCGTTCCGGACCGGATCATTTCGGCGCCTTGGGCGATCGCCTCGGCCCCGGACGCGCAGGCGCTGACCGGTGTGCGTGCCCCGCCGCGGGCACCGAGGTCGATGGAGACCCAGGCCGACGGGCCGTTGACCATGATCCGGGTCAGCGTGTGCGGTGAGACCTTTCGCGGGCCACCGCCGTCCAGCTCCCGGGTCTGCGCGAGCGTGGTGTCCAGTCCCCCGTAGCCCGAGCCGATCACCACGGCGAGCCTTTCGGGGTCGACGTCGGGGGTCCCGGCCTGCACCCAGGCCTCACGGGCAGCGACAAGCGCAAGCTGCCCGCAGCGGTCCATCCGCTTGAACTCGCGGGTGGTCAGCAACGACGCCACGTCAGCCGTGACCCGCCCCGCGATCCGCACCGGCAGGGCCTGCGCCCAGTCCTCGTCAAGGGCGGCAATGCCTGATCGCCCGGCCAGCATGGAGGTCCAGGTTTCGGGGACCGTGGACCCGAGCGGATTCATCGTGCCCGTTCCGGTGACGACGGCCCGGGGCGGAACTGCAGACATGACACACCTTGCTTCCTGGAACTGGAGCGAAACTCCCGTTGAGTATTCGGAACCGGCCGGCAGCCGGATGGCCGCGGCTACTTGGCCGGGTTGTGCGTCCCGATCGGCACCAGCGTGAGGTCAGGGTGGTTTTTCTCTATGCGGCGCAGCGCCCACACGTCGTTGAACAGGGCGAGGTACTCGCCGTCGGACCGCAGAAGAACCTCAGCCCCGACCACGTTGGCCAGCGCGGGCATGGCATCCGCCGTCGAAATCCTCGCCATGGAGTACGGGAGGCGCTCCAGCCGCATCGGTGCGCTGAAGTCGTGCGCCATGCGGTCCTCCACCACTTCGAACTGCATGGGGCCGACGGCGGCAAGCACCGGTGCCTGGTCACCGCGGACGTCGGAGCGCAGCACCTGGATGACGCCCTCGTGTTCGAGCTGCTCGATGCCGCGGCGGAACTGCTTGAAGCGGCTGGGGTCCTTGGAACGCGCAACCTGGAAGTGCTCGGGCGCGAACAGTGGGATGGCCGGAAACTCCACCGGCTCCTCGAGGAAAAGGCTGTCCCCCACCCGAAGCGACGAGGCGTTGACCAGCCCCACGACGTCGCCCGGGAAGGCCTCGTCGATGACCTCGCGTTCGCGGCCGAAAACCTGCTGGGCGTACTTGGTGGCGAAGGACTTGCCGGTGCGCGTCTGGGTAACCACCATGCCGCGCTCGAACACGCCCGAGCAGACGCGGATGAAGGCCACGTGGTCACGGTGGGCCTTGTTCATGCCGGCCTGGACCTTGAAGACGAACCCTGCGAACGGTGACTCAACAGCACGGGGCTGGCCTTCGACGTCCGGACGCGGCGCGGCGGGCGGCGCGAAGTCAACCAGAGCGTCCAGGATCTCCTTGACGCCGAAGTTCAACGCGGCGGAGCTGAACAGGATAGGGGTGGCCTTGCCCGCGTGGAAGCTCTCCACGTTGAATTCAAGGTTGGATTCGATGACCAGTCCGGCCTCGTCCACGGCGTCGGTCCAGTTGTTGCCCTGGCTCTCCGCTGCCTCCTCCGGGGTGAAGTACTCGGTGAGGGCGATGTTGGCCCCGGCGTTGTTCCGTTGGAACCGCGCGAACCTGTCATTGCGCAGGTCCCACACGCCGCGGAAGTCGCCGGAGATGCCCACGGCCCAGGTCAGCGGCATGGGCTGCAGGCCGGTGCGCTCCGTGATCTCGTCCATGAGCGCCAGGGCGTCCAGGCCCGGGCGGTCCCACTTGTTGATGACGGTGATGATGGGCAGGTTGCGCTGCTTGCAGACCTCGAAGAGCTTCATGGTCTGCGTTTCCAGGCCCTTGGCGGCGTCCACGAGCATCACTGCGCAGTCGACGGCGGCCAGCACCCGGTACGTGTCCTCGGAGAAGTCGGCGTGGCCCGGGGTGTCCAGCAGGTTGATGACGGTGTCGCGGTAGGAGAACTGGAGCGCAGCGGAGCTGATGGAGATGCCGCGGTCCTTTTCCATCTGCATCCAGTCCGAGACCGTTTCCTTGCGGTTGGACTTGCCGCTGGACGCGCCGGCCGTGCCGATCACCTTGGCGTGCAGCGCCAGGGCCTCTGTCAGCGTGGACTTGCCGGCGTCCGGGTGGGAGATGACAGCGAACGTCCGGCGCCGGGCCGCCTGCTTGTGAATCTCGTGGACCCGGGCGGGGCTGAGGACTTCTTGGGACACGGTGCTACTTTCGCTGGGATCCGCGGAGGACCCTGGATGTGGGAATGGAGACTTGACACCGGATTCCTGGAAACCGGGTTCCCGGAATCTGGAGGCGGGCGGCGGCAGGGCGCACCAGCCAAGGGTTCAAGTTTATCGCAGGGCCGGAAGCAACGCCGAAACAGGGCCAAAATGGAGTCTCGCCGGCCGCCGTCGGGTGCACTCCGAACGCCCTCCCCGCAGGTCTCAAATGGGGCACTTTAAGGCTTGTCTGTGCGGTTGTTGCTGTAATCTACGTCTAGGATGGTGCAAGCGGGAAACCGAGTACTTTTGATCCTGCCGGCAGACTTCCGAAAACCGGCATACCTGCAGGCCCGGCCTGCACCTGTGAAGGGAATGTTTATGGCTCGGAGCCCTGAAGAATCGCTGAAGGCGACTTTGGGGAGGGTAGCCCCGGGAACCCCCCTGCGGGATGGCCTGGAACGCATTCTCCGCGGACGCACCGGCGCACTGATCGTATTGGGCTCGGACCGGACCATCGAATCGATCTGTTCGGGCGGCTTCGACATTGGCATCGACTTTTCCCCCACACGGCTTCGCGAACTGGCCAAAATGGACGGTGCCATCATCTGCGACAAGGACGCCGGCAACATCCTCCGCGCCGCCGTGCAGCTGGTGCCCGACTCGAGCATCGAGACGCAGGAATCCGGCACCCGGCACAGGACCGCCGAGCGGGTGGCCATCCAGACCGGCGTTCCGGTGATCTCGGTGAGCCAGTCCATGCAGATCATCGCGCTGTACGTGAACGGGCTGCGGCACGTGCTGGAGGGTTCGGAAAAGGTACTGGCCCGCGCCAACCAGGCCCTCGCAACGCTCGAACGTTACCGGTCCCGGCTGGACCAGGTCACGAGCTCACTGTCCGCCCTGGAGATCGAGGCCATGGTCACCGTCCGGGACGTGGCCGTCACACTGCAGCGCCAGGAAATGGTGCGCCGGATTTCCGAGGAAATCTCGCAGTATGTGCTGGAACTGGGTGAGGACGGCAGGCTGCTGTCCCTCCAGCTGGACGAGCTCACCGTTGGCCGCGGGCCGGGCAGCGACATCATCATCCGCGACTACGCCGGGCCGAAGGCCTCCCCTGAGGACATCGACGGCGCCGTCAACGCGCTGCTCAGCCTCGGCCCCACCGAACTGATCGACCTAGGAAAAATCGCCGGGATCATCGGCTTCGCGGGCGGAGTGGACACCCTCGACGCCGTGGTGCAGCCGCGGGGCTACCGGCTCCTTTCCGGGCTCAAGGCCGTCCCCAAGGCCGTGGCGGACCGGCTTGTGGACCACTTCGGCGGGCTGCAGCACCTGATGGCCGCCACCATCGACGATCTCATGACGGTGGACGGAATCGGGGACCAGCGCGCCCGCACAGTTCGTGAAGGCCTCAGCCGCATGGCCGAAGCCAGCCTGCTGGACCGCTTCCTCTAGATCCTGGTCAGAGTGTCAGTTCAGCTGGAAGACGGTGGGCGGGCTTACCTTGGCGCCGAGCTTGGCAATGAACACGTAGTATCCGGCGCCGGCCGCGTCCGAGATCTTCTCGCAGCCCTGCACGGAGCGGTTGCGGGGCCAGGGGAAGTTCGCGGTTTCGCTCTTGCCCGGGGCGATCGTCTTTACCAGGTCGTTGCTGGAAGCCTGGCAGTCCTTTGACGAGAAAATCCGGTCAGAACCGCTGGTGACGAGGTACTCCATCTGGGATGTGCCGATGTTCACCTTGCACGGCAGCTTTCCGCCGTTGGCTACCTTCAGCGTGAGTACCGGCTTCTCGTCCGGACCATACGACGTCTTGTTTGTGGCCGCCGAGACCGTCACGAGTTTTTGGTCGCAGGTGGGCGACGCCGTCGGCGTGGCGGACGGAGCGGCGGAGGCCGCCGGCGCAGTCTGGCCGCCGCTCGGCTCGGATGCGCCCCCTCCTTCAGTCGAGGAAGCCTGCTCCGTCTTGGCGTTCAGGGCGCCGGACACGGTGGCAACGCCGCCCGCCGTGAGTCCCAGGACCAGCAGGAGCGCTCCCCCGGCGAACAGCCGACGTCGGCGGTAGACGGCGGCGCTCGGCTTGCGGGCGGCACGGGGCGCCGTAACGCCGGCGCCTTTTCCTGTGCTTTTGCCCGCCGGCGCCTTGCTTGCCGATGTTTTTCCTGCCGGTGTTTTCACTGCTTCTTCGTCCCCGTTGTGTCTGCTGATTTTCGCGGCCGCCCATGGCGCCGGGGACCGGCACAACCCGAATGCCGGTTTGCCGCCTGCCCGTCTTTCTAGGCTAGAGAACGCCGGGGTTTCCGGTGCCCCACCACGCCGTGCCGCGGCACAAACCATGCCCAATTCGTTGCACAATTTCCCGTGACAACTGTCAGCACGCTTACTAAAATTGAATCCCGGTTACCACTTATCGGGCCAAGTAGGAAAGGACCACTGATGGTAGATCATGTGTCTGGCGGTCAACTCGAACGCGTCCTGCTGCCGCTGACTTTCGGAAAACACCAGAGCCACGGGACGGAGTTCACAGTTCTCGCCGTTGAGATCTGGGACACCGGCATCGTGGTGAACCTGCACCTGGCTTCAACCAACGGAACCGAACCCCACACCCCAGAAATCGTCATCCACGATCATTTCGGTACCGAGTACGGGCTCGACCAGGTTGCTACGATCGGTTCCCGGCAGCTGCAGTTCTTTGCGCCTTCGATTCCACCCGGAACCCGGAGCTTGACCATCCGGTCAGTGGACGCCGAAGGTGCAAGCTTCGTGGTTGCACTGGCCGTGCCGGCTGCGAATGGCCGGGGCGGTGAAACCATCCACGGCCACGTGAAGCGCCTCTATCACCGGCCGGAACCCAGCCCGGACGTACACCAGGAGGCCAGCTGACAGTTCCGCTCCGATTCGCCCGACCGGATTTCAACCGAGCGGATTTCAACTAGAGTGTTGGCATCAAAACCACAACCGATTACCCCGCCACGTCCGCGACCGCCCGTCCGGAGCTGACCGAGATCCACGATTCCCTGGGCAGCTGGTTCGCGGCTGAGGCGCGGGACTTGCCGTGGCGGTCAGCCGCCTGCCCGCCCTGGGGCGTCCTTGTCAGCGAGATCATGCTCCAGCAGACGCCCGTGGTGCGCGTCCTGCCTGTCTGGGAGGAATGGCTCCGCCGCTGGCCCGAGCCGGCGGACCTCGCCCGAGAACCCGCAGGAGAAGCCGTCCGTTCCTGGGGCCGGCTGGGCTACCCGCGGCGCGCCCTCCGGCTCCACGCCGCAGCCGTTGCCATCGGGCAGGACCACGGCGGGCAGGTGCCCGCGGACTACGCCCAGCTGCTCAGCCTGCCGGGCGTCGGCAGTTACACCGCTGCCGCCGTCGCCGCCTTTGCCTATGGCCGGCGCGAGACCGTGGTGGACACCAATATCAGGCGCGTCCATGCGCGCCTCTTTTCGGGGACGGCGCTGCCGTCGCCCGCGCTGACGGCAGCAGAAATGCGGCTGGCGGCAGGGCTGCTGCCGGACGACGCCGGCACTTCAGTCCGGTGGAACGCTTCGGTCATGGAGCTGGGCGCCCTGGTCTGCACGGCGCGCGCGCCGAAGTGTTCCGCGTGCCCGGTACGCGAAAGGTGCGCCTGGCGGGCCGCCGGTGAGCCGCCGCCGTCGTACACGCCGAAAGGACAGGCATGGCACGGCACGGACCGGCAGGTCCGCGGTGCCGTGATGGCCGTGCTTCGGCTGGCTGATGCACCCATACCTGCGGAAATGTTCCAGCAGGCACCTGCAGATCTCGGCTTCGAGGCGTCCGGGATCGGCGTTCCGCTCGCCGCCCTGCACCGGCTGAACTCGGCACCGGAACAGCTCGAGCGGGCACTCGCCGGGCTTCTGGAGGACGGCCTTACCGAGCTCCATCAGGGCGGCTACCGGCTGCCCGGCTGATGAGTGCAGGCCCGGCCGGACCCGGCCGGAAACCTGGAGCCGGGGGCGCGTTTTGGTCACAGTTTGGGAGTCGATGCGCCCAGGGCCATAACGATGTCTGCACCAGTTTCCGTGCGGCGGACCGGGCTGCCCGGCAGCGGCTCTACGCTGAAGTATGGGCAAGGCAGGGGTACTTTTGGCCACAATCACAACAACAGTCCTCGTCTCCGGCTGTCAGTCGTTCGAGGTCGCGTGTCCGTCGATTGCCCAGGCCCCCGGGGTGGCGGTGACAGTGGCAAATGACTACGCTGCCGCGGTCAAGGCGCTCCACGTCAAGGCCTGCCAGGACGGCACCTGCAAGGCGGCGGACGTTCAACTGGTACCGGGCACTGCATCGGCAGACCAGGGCTGCTCCCCCGATGCCGAGCCGCCGGGCGGCTACGGCCCCGGCAGCGTCTGCTCCGCCACGTCCTCACCCGACGGGACTAAGAGGGGCATCCTCCAGCTGGCCACGCTGAGCGAGTCGCCCCTGGACGTCACGGTTACGGGGGCCCTCAGGGACGGCAAACCGCTTCCGTCCCGGACCCTGCACTTCACGCCCAAGGGGAATTACCCCTTCGGCGAGCAGTGCGGACGGTTCGTTTCGGCGTCGGTGGTGCTGAACGCAGCCGGTCTCCGTCAGGACGGCACGGCAGGCTAGCCATCAGGGTTCGCCGAAACCTGCCCTGACGAGGCTGCCGACATATTCGACCGCGCGCTCCGCATCCGGACCGGACGCCTCCACATGCAGCACCGACCCCTTGCCTGCTCCCAGCGTCATGAGCCCGGTCATCGATGCCCCGTCCACGCCGTTCACGGTGACCTCGGCGTCCATCCCGGAGATGCCGCCGGCGATCTTCGCCGCAGGCCTGGCGTGCATGCCCGCCAGGTTCACCAGCTCAAAGTCTCCGCTCGCATCCGGCGGCGTCTGGCCGTCCTCAGCAAAGGCGCCCGCGGACGCAGTTCCGTGCCTGGCAGGGGCATGCCCACCCGCAGGAACGTGTTGCTCGTCCTTGGGGCGTGAGGCGGGGTAACCGTGGGTGGCCTCGGCAGCGCGCCTGACAGCATGGACGCTGGCGCCGCCCTGCGCAGCCACGGCCGCCGCCACCAGGCCCTCAACAATCGGCGCGTCGGCGAGCAGAACAGTAGCCGTTCCCTCGGCAAACTCCAGGGCCGATTCTGCGGTCATCACGGCTGATCCGAGGTCGGTAAGCACCACCACGCCGTCGCCGCCTGATACCTGCTCGAGGGCGGCCATCACCTTGTCCAGGCTGGTGCCGATTCCGCCGTCCGAGGTTCCGCCGGCCGGCACCATCATCACGTCCGGCGCCATCTGGGCTGCCAGTTCCACGGCGCCGTCGGCGATCTTGTCGCTATGGGAAACCACCACGATCCGCACGGTCATGCGGCGGCTCCGGCTGCTGCCCGGAGGATCAGGGCGCTGGAGGCCGCCCCCGGATCGCGGTGCCCGGCGCTTCTCTCGCCGAGGTAGCTTGCGCGTCCCTTGCGGGCCACGAGGGGATCGGTGGCCACAGCGCCGGCTTCGGCGGCCTCGGCCGCCGCGATCAGCACCGCGAGTGTGTCGCCGTCACCTGCCGCCGCCATGGCCGCTTCGACGGCCGGAGTCCACGCATCCACCATGGTCTTGTCGCCGGACTCGGCTTTGCCCCGGGCGACGATGCCGTCCCGCGCGGCTCCGAGCGCTGCGGCGAGAGCCGGAGCATCGACATATGCCGCGTCGCCCAGAGCCGTTGCCGCCCGCAGGAACGCCGTGCCATAGAGCGGGCCCGCCGCGCCACCCACCTTGGACATCAGAGCCATGGCTGTCAGCTTGAGCGCAGCCCCGGGAGTCTCGGGCGGGGTTTCAGCCAGCTTGTCCAGGACGGCCTGAAAGCCGCGGTCCATGTTTTCACCGTGGTCCGAGTCGCCGATCGCCCTGTCCAGCTCGATGAGCTCCACCCGGTGCTCGGCCATGGCCTGCGCGGACAGCGTCAGCCACTTGACAGCCCAGGTGACGTCCAGGGTCACGGTCACACGCCCCGGCGCAGGGCGGCGGTGTGGACGGGGGCATCCCACAGCGCTGTCATGTCGTCGTCGAGCCGCAGCACCGAAATGGAGCAGCCCTGCATTTCGAGCGATGTGATGTAGTTGCCCACGAGCGAACGCTCCACGGTGGCGCCCCTGTCCGCCAGGACCTGGGCCGCGCGGCGGTACACGATGTAGAGCTCGCCCAGCGGCGTGCCGCCCATGCCGTTGACGAAGAGGAGTACCTTGTCTCCGGAAGCCACGCCGAGGTCGCTCAGTATCGGCTCCATCAGGCGGTCCGTAATGCCGTCCGCGGGTTCCATGGCGATCCGGTGCCGCCCCGGCTCGCCGTGGATTCCGATGCCGATCTCGATTTCGTTGTCCTCAAGGTCGAAGCTGGGCTTGCCCGCGTGCGGGACCGTGCATGCGGAGAGGGCCACGCCCATGGTCCGGACATTCTGGTTCACCCGGTCCCCGATGGCGGCCACCGCGTCAAGGTCGTCACCGCGCTCGGCTGCGGCACCGGCGATCTTCTCGACCAGCACTGTGCCGCCCACACCCCGGCGGCCGGCCGTGTACAGGGAATCCTCCACGGCGACGTCGTCGTTGACCAGCACCGTGCGGACCTCCACCCCCTCTGCCTGCGCCATTTCCGCGGCCGTCTCGAAGTTCAGGACGTCACCGGTGTAGTTCTTGACGATGTGCACCACTCCTGCCCCCGAATTGACGGCGAGGGTGGCCGGGAGGATCTGGTCGGGGGTGGGTGAAGTGAAGACGGCGCCCGGCACGGCGGCGTCGAGCATTCCCAGACCCACGAAACCGGCGTGGAGCGGTTCATGCCCGCTGCCGCCGCCGGACACAAGGCCAACTTTGCCCGCAACGGGGGCATCCCGGCGGGTGACATACTTCGGTTCTGCGCTGACGGTCACGAGGTCGGCATGGGCAAGCCCGAAGCCTTCCACTGATTCGTCCACCACAGCGCGGGGGTCATTAATGAGCTTTTTCACGGCCGGGCTCCTGGGCTCTCGGTGCTTCGTCATTGACATCGGTCAGGATGTGCTTTGACCCTACTACCGGCACCGCCCCTTCGGTAGCTCTGGCTGCTGCCATGTGCCCAAACCGCGGCCCCAGCTGCGGAAACGCCGGAAGGGACAGCCCCCAATGACTGTCCCTTCCGGCGTCCGAAAAGTTTATCCAGCAAATGTACAAAAGAAAAGATATGACTTTGGGGAAGTTGAGCGGATCTTGGTCTGTTCCAGCGTAAATTCGGCGCGGGCAACGCTCGGAGAGCGGCAGCATCAACCCGGGCGGGCAGCCGCCCGCCCGGCGACGCAACGCCCCCGGCAAGGAACCTAAAGGGTCCTGATCATCCGGGTGTTGCCGAGCGTGTTCGGCTTAACCCGGGCGAGGTCCAGGAATTCTGCCACGCCTTCGTCGTGCGAGCGCAGCAGTTCCGAGTAGACCTGGGGGTCCAGCGCCGACTGATCGGCCATCACCTCGAAGCCGTGCCGCTTGAAGAAGTCCACCTCGAATGTCAGGCAGAACACGCGCGAGACGCCGAGCGCCGCTGCTTCCTCCAGGAGGCTTTCCACCAGGACATGGCCAACGCCCTGGCCGCGCCAGGCGTCCGAGGCAGCCAGTGTGCGGACCTCCGCGAGATCCTCCCACATCACGTGCAGGGCTCCGCAGCCGATCACCTCGCCCTGGGCGGACTCCGCAATCCGGAACTCCTGCAGGCTTTCGTAGTAGGCCACTGTCTCCTTGGCCATCAGGATCCGCTGCTCCGCCAAGGGCGCCACGAGTCGCTTGATGGCAGTCACGTCGCTGGTGCGGGCGGGGCGGATGGTGAAGGAGTCAGTCACAGCCCCCATCTTACGGCGGGCAGCTCACAGGCCCAGTTCGGCAGGCAGCGGGACGTCTTTGTCCAGCAGGTTTTTGGCGAGGAAATGTTCAACCACGCCGTACCAGACCCTGGCGTGCTGCGGCTGCAGGATCCAGTGGTTCTCGTCCGGATAGAACAGGAAGCGGTGGCTGGTCTGCCCGTTCTCATCGGCGGCGAGCCCGGACTTGGAGAGCAGTTCGTACCAGAGCCGCAGGCCTTCGCCGATGGGCACCCGGTAGTCCTTGTCCCCGTGGATCACGAGCATGGGCGTCCTGATCTTCTCCACATGCAGGTGCGGCGAATTCTCCAGCGCCATCTCCGCCGTCATTTCCTTGAGCCAGTACTGCGAGGCGTCAGTCGTGGGCCCGAACTGGTCCAGTGCCCACAGGCTGGCGTGGGTCACAATCGCCTTGAACCGGCTGGTCTGCCCGGCCACCCAGTTCGCCATGTAGCCGCCGAAGGATCCACCCATCGCGGCTGTCCGCGTTTCGTCGATGTCCGGCCGCTGCACCACAGCGTCTGTGATCGCCATCAGGTCGGTGAAGGGCGCCTTGCCCCAGCCGCCCCAGCCGCGCTGGATGTACGCCTGGCCGTAGCCCGTGGACAGGGCCGGGTCCGGCAGCAGGACCGCGTAGCCTTTGGCCGTGAGCAGCCAGGGGTTCCAGCGCCACGTCCACGCATTCCAGGATCCCAACGGGCCGCCGTGGATCCAGAGGAGCAGAGGTGCCGGGCTTTCCGCTGACGCCCCCGCCGGCAGGGCAAGGTAAGCGGGAATCCGGGAGCCGTCCGCCGCGGTCGTCTCCACGCGCTCCAGCGTCCCCTCAAAGTGCGGCCGCCCGGCCGGTGCCGGGAGCCTGGTGACCGCCCCGGCGGCGAGGTCGATGCGCACCGGTTCCGACGGAAACTCGTAGGAGCTGCGCAGCGCGTACGCGCTCCGGCCGTCCGGTGAGACCACGACGTCGGTGTAGGCGGCTGCGTCCGGCGTCACCCGGGCGACGCTCCCCCGGGCGGCTCCTGCCGCAACCGTGACACTGAAAACCGGGGACGCGCCGTCGTCGTCAGCCGTGACCAGCAGTGCGGAACCGTCCGGGAGCCACGCTTCAGGGTGGGCCCAGCGGTCCCAGTCGTGGGCCAGTGGCGTGAGGTCTTCCGCGTCCGCCTCCCCGGACACGTCGAGCAGGTGAAGCTTGACCTGCGGGGCCTCCTGGGGAGTCGTGTCGCTTTCACTGACAACGGCGAGCGTCCGCCCGTCGGGGCTGACCGGGCCCGGGAAGTAGCTCATGCCTTCCTTGTCGAGAAGGACTTTCTGCGTGCCGGTGGCGACGTCCACGGCCACGAGGACCGAGCGGAGGTCCGCCTTGGGCAGGGGCTTGGCGAAGCTCGTGTAGATGGTTGTGCCGTCCGGGCTGACAACGGACTCGGCCTCGCGGAGCCTGGATCCCGCGTTCGGGGTGAGATTCCGCAGCTTCAGGGGCGCGGCGCTGTCCACCGTGTCTGGCTTTGACGGCTCCTTGTCGGGCCCGGGTTCCACTGCGAAGAGGCGCGGCTGCGCGGGGCCGAGGTCGGCGTCCCAATACCGCACGGGGTATTCGCTGTGGAGGATGGCCGCCACTTTGTTGTCCTTGCGCGCTTTCCGGCGTTCGGCGTCGTTGTCCTCGTCCGTGGAACCGGCAAGCACCGATGCCGCGACGAAAGCCGCGTCCGCGTTCCTCGCCGCCATGACCTTCTCCACGCCGCCGGCCCGGGCCAGCACCACCCGGGCCTCGCCGCCGCTGGCTGGCAGGAGCCAGAGGGCGTTCACGGGGTCACTGTCGGTGTCCGTCTTCTCCGGATCGGGGCGGGCCGAGGTGAAGTAAACGTCCCCGTTGGCCGCGAACACGGCACCGGCCTCGCCCTTGGCGCTGCGCGTGATCCGGCGGGCCTGTTTCTCGCCCGCAGGGTCGATTTCCCACAGGGCCGTGCCGTACTCGGTGCCCGTGCTGTTCAGCGTGGCAACGGTGGTGACCAGCCGGCGCCCGTCCGGGCTCAGGGCAAGGCCGCTGACGCGCGGGATCGCCAGATAGTGGCCAACGTCGTGGAAGGGGGTCGCAGGTTGGTCGCGCAGGATCGCTGCGTCATCAGAAGCCATGTGCCGATTCAACACTGCCTGTGCCGTGGATCACAGATGCGTTCACTGACAGTGAAACAGTACTTTCAGACTACGCAGGCGGTACGTGTGGTCGGCCTGTGCGCTGCGGCAGCGGCACGCAGGAGACCCCGCCTGCTCCCTTGCGGGTGCGGGCGGGGCCTCGATGGAGCAGAGTGCGGCTGGAGCCTAGGCGCTCGGAGCGATCTCCGGGATGCGCGGCTTGGCGTTGCCGGCGAAGGTGAACTTGGCTTCGTCTCCCTCGCCGTCCACATCCACCACAACGATGTCGCCCGCGTGGATCTCTCCGAAGAGGATCTTCTCGGACAGCTGGTCCTCAATCTCGCGCTGTATGGTGCGGCGCAGCGGCCGCGCACCCATTGCGGGATCGTAACCGCGCGTGGCCAGGAGCACCTTGGCTGCCGTGGTGAGCTCGATTCCCATGTCCTTATCCTTGAGGCGCTTCTCGAGGCGGCCCACGAACATGTCCACGATCTCGATGATCTCGTCCTGGGTCAGCTGCGGGAACACCACGACGTCGTCAACACGGTTCAGGAACTCAGGCCGGAAGTGCTGCTTGAGCTCTTCCGTGACCCGCGCCCGCATCCGGTTGTAACCGGTCTGCGTGTCCGTGCCGGACTGGAAGCCGGTGGCGACGCTCTTGGAGATGTCCCGGGTGCCGAGGTTGGTGGTCATGATGATCACGGTGTTCTTGAAGTCCACCACACGGCCCTGGGAGTCGGTCAGGCGGCCGTCCTCCAGGATCTGCAGCAGGGAGTTGAAGAGGTCCGCGTGGGCCTTTTCAACTTCGTCGAACAGGACCACGGAGAACGGACGGCGGCGGACCTTCTCGGTCAGCTGACCGCCCTCTTCGTAGCCGACGTAGCCCGGAGGGGCACCGAAGAGCCGCGATACCGTGTGCTTCTCCGAGTACTCGGACATGTCCAGGGTGATCAGGGCGTCCTCTTCGCCGAACAGGAACTCGGCAAGGGCCTTGGCCAGCTCGGTCTTGCCGACGCCGGTGGGGCCGGCAAAGATGAACGAGCCGCCGGGGCGCTTCGGATCCTTCAGCCCTGCACGGGTGCGGCGTATGGCCTGGGACAGGGCCCGGATGGCCTCGTTCTGGCCGACTACGCGCTTGTGCAGCTCGTCTTCCATCTTGAGCAGTCGCGAGGACTCTTCCTCGGTCAGTTTGAAGACCGGAATGCCCGTTGAGTTGGCCAGGACTTCAGCGATCAGGTCCTCGTCAACCTCGGAGATGTCGTCCATCCCGCCGGTCTTCCAGTGGCGTTCCTTCTCCGAGCGCTCGGTGATGAGCTTCTGCTCCTTGTCGCGGAGCGCTGCGGCGCCTTCGAAGTCCTGCGCGTCAATCGCGGACTCCTTCTCCATCTTCAGCTCGGAGATGCGTTCGTCCATCTCCTTGAGCTCCGGCGGAGCGGTCATGCGGCGGATGCGGAGCCGGGCACCGGCTTCGTCGATGAGGTCGATCGCCTTGTCCGGCAGGAAGCGGTCCGAGATGTAGCGTTCGGAGAGGTTCGCTGCCGAGGCGAGGGCGCCGTCGGTAATCGTGACGCGGTGGTGCGCCTCGTAGCGGTCACGCAGGCCCTTGAGGATCTCGATCGCGTGCGCAACCGAAGGCTCCTTGACCTGGATGGGCTGGAAGCGGCGCTCGAGGGCGGCGTCCTTCTCGATGTGCTTGCGGTACTCATCCAGCGTGGTGGCGCCGATGGTCTGCAGCTCGCCGCGGGCCAGCATGGGCTTCAGGATCGAGGCCGCATCGATCGCGCCTTCAGCGGCACCGGCACCCACCAGGGTGTGGATCTCATCGATGAACAGGATGATGTCACCGCGGGTGCGGATCTCCTTGAGGACCTTCTTCAGCCGCTCTTCGAAGTCACCGCGGTAGCGGGAGCCGGCCACGAGGGACCCGAGGTCCAGCGTGTACAGCTGCTTGTCCTTGATGGTCTCCGGCACGTCGCCGCGGACAATCGCCTGGGCAAGGCCCTCGACGACGGCGGTCTTGCCGACGCCGGGCTCGCCGATCAGCACCGGATTGTTCTTGGTGCGGCGGGAAAGGACCTGCATGACGCGTTCCATTTCCTGCTCGCGTCCGATGACGGGGTCCAGCTTGTTCTCGCGGGCAGCCTGCGTCAGGTTCCGGCCGAACTGGTCCAGGACAACTGAACCCGCAGGGGTGCCTTCGGCCTGGCCCTGGCCGACGCCGGCCCCGGTGGTCTCTTTGCCCTGGTAGCCGGACAGCAGCTGGATGACCTGCTGGCGGACACGGTTGAGGTCCGCCCCGAGCTTCACCAGCACCTGGGCCGCAACGCCCTCACCCTCACGGATAAGGCCCAGCAGGATGTGCTCCGTGCCGATGTAGTTGTGGCCGAGCTGCAGGGCTTCGCGCAGCGAGAGCTCCAGCACCTTCTTTGCACGGGGGGTGAAGGGGATGTGGCCGGAGGGGGCCTGCTGGCCCTGCCCGATGATCTCCTGCACCTGCTCGCGGACGCCGTCGAGCGAAATGCTCAAGGACTCAAGAGCTTTGGCGGCAACGCCCTCACCTTCATGGATCAGACCCAAGAGGATGTGTTCGGTACCAATGTAATTGTGGTTCAGCATGCGTGCCTCTTCTTGGGCAAGCACAACTACGCGACGGGCACGGTCCGTAAATCGCTCAAACATTTCGCCACACTCCTAGCTACGACGTACTTTGATGCTACGTGGGCAAGGCATGACTTGGGGAGCTTGTTCGCCACAGGGGAAACCGCAACTGTTGCGCACCTCCTTCCGCGGGCCGCCGGAACCATCTCTCCGGTGTCGGGAAAGGGCCGCAGCGCATGTTCACGTCCAGTTGCGCGCTGCCCGGGCGCTAATTAGCAGCCGGACCGCAAATGGGGATTTTAATGACCGACCCGGAACATTCGGAATTTCGTCCCGGCCGAACTACGGGAAGGGCCAATCCGGACTGTGGGGCCAGGAAGTTTCGCTCGCCCGCGAAGATTCGCGGGGATGAGGAGGATTCCTTCGGTAAACCGAATACAGTTGCCCGCAGATTCCTCCGAACAAAGAGGGAAGCCTGCTGATTAATGCCGCGTGCAGTACTCGGTGCTTAAAGAGCGGCGCCCCCGGGTCAGGCCGGGGGCGCCGCTCTTAATGCTCAGGACTTCAGCAATCTAGGAATTAGCCTTTTGGTACGCTTCCTGGATTTCAGCCTGGATGCGGCCGCGGCTATTAACCGTGTAGCCGTGGTCCCTGGCCCACTGGCGTATCTGCGCAGAGTCTTGGTTGCGTCCGCCTGCTGCCTTGGTGCGGGCAGGGCGTCCGCCGGAAGTTTTGCGGCCAGCTGCAACAAAGCGTTCCAGGGCTGACCGCAGTTCTGAAGCATTGGCAGATGACAGGTCAATTTCGTAACCGACGCCATCCAGCCCAAAACGGACAGTTTCGTCCGCCGATCCCCCATCCAGATCGTCAACGAGGACGATATTAACTTTCTGTGCCATCAAAGTTCTCTCTTTGGGAAAGGGACGTGTAATCAGAAAAGCAGGATGTTTCCCTATGAAGTATGTCCCTCAATAAGGCAACGCGTCAAAACACGCTTTGGTTCCATGGGGAAAACCCGGGGAAGAAATGTTGCCTGTTATTTGTCGGATTCCGTCGAGGGAGCCGAAGGGCCTGCGGGCGGAAATGCCTCCCGGGCATTCGGCTGCAAATCCGGGCGGGTACCCGGCTGCCTCTTTTCCTGCCCCGCGGCCTGCGCGGCCGCTTCCACCTGCGCGTCGGCTTCGGCCTGCGCCCTGGCCTCGGCCTGGCGCTCGGACTTGTCCGCGTTGAAGATCGACTTCATGGCGAACCAGAAGATCAGGCCCACCACGAGGGAGGGCAGCAGTACGGCTACATACTCCATGGTCAGTGCCCCTCGGGCTTCAGGAGCGGGAACAGGATGGTCTCCCGAATCCCGGCGCCGGTGAAGAGCATCACGAGGCGGTCGATGCCCAAGCCGATGCCGCCCATGGGCGGCGCTCCGTACTCGAGGGCACGGAGGAAGTCCTCGTCCAGCTGCATGGCCTCGACATCACCGGCGGCGGCGTGGCGCGACTGCTCGGTGAGTCGTTCGCGCTGGATCACGGGGTCGATGAGCTCGGAGAAGGCGGTGCCGCGCTCCATGCCGCCGATGATGAGGTCCCAGGCCTCGATCAGGCGGCCGTCCTCGCGGTGGGGGCGGGCCAGCGGCTGCGCGGACGGCGGGTAGTCGTAGACGAAGGTCGGGTTCAGCAGCGTGGGCTCCACGATCTCGCCGAACAGTTCCACGGCGAGCTTCTCGGCGTCCCACTTGGGATCCACCTTGACCTCGTGCTTCGCCGCCACGGCGCGCAATTCTTCCAGCGGCGTTTCCGGGGTGATCTCCTGGCCCACGGCGTCGGAGAGCCCGGGGTACACGGCCAGCCAGGCCCAGTCGCCGTCGAGGTTGATCTCTCCGGCTTCGCTCTGCAGGGTGCGCCCGGCGCCCACGGCGTCCGCCGCGTCCAGGATCATCTCTTTGATCCGGTCCGCCATGACGAACTGGTCAGCCCAGGCCTCGTAGCATTCCAGCGTGGTGAATTCCGGGCTGTGGGTGGAGTCCACGCCCTCGTTGCGGAACACGCGGCCCATGTCGTAGACGCGGTCGATGCCGCCCACCACGGCGCGCTTGAGGTACAGCTCGGTGGCGATGCGGAGGGTCATCTTCTGGTCGAAGGCGTTCATGTGCGTCTCGAACGGGCGCGCCAGCGCGCCGCCGTGGACCAGCTGGAGGATGGGTGTTTCCACTTCCACGTAGCTGTGGCGGTGCAGGCTTTCGCGAATGGAGCGGGTGATCGCCGCGCGGGTGTAGACCATCTCGCGGGCTTCGTCACGCACCATGAGGTCCACGTAGCGCTGGCGGACGCGGGTTTCCTCGCTCAGCTCGGCGTGCAGCACCGGCAGCGGACGCAATGCCTTGGACGCCATGGACCAGGAGTCGGCCATGACGGACAGCTCGCCGCGGCGGGAGGAAATGACCTCGCCCTTGATGAAGACGTGGTCGCCAAGGTCCACCAGGGCCTTCCAGTCCGCGAGCGCCTCTTCGCCCACGTTGGCCAGGCTGAGCATGGCCTGCAGCCGGGTGCCCTTGCCGTCCACGCCGCCTTCCTGCAGCGTGGCGAAGCACAGCTTGCCGGTGTTCCGGACAAACACGATCCTGCCGGTCACGCCGACGA
Organism: Arthrobacter sp. Bi83; assembly: GCF_918698095.1. Taxonomy (GTDB): domain Bacteria; phylum Actinomycetota; class Actinomycetes; order Actinomycetales; family Micrococcaceae; genus Arthrobacter. Next base: position 54,149 of record NZ_CAKKLY010000010.1, on the reverse strand, counting down.
CGTCCCCGGTGGTCTCGTCGGCTTCCAGGTGCGCGTACTTTTCACGGATTTCGGTGAGCGAATGCGTCCGCTCAACACCCACCGGATACGCCTCGGTACCGCGTTCGATCAGCTTGGCGCGCTTTTCCATGCGGATGCGCATCTGCTCGCTGGCGTCGAGCGGCTCTGGGGCATTCTTGGGGGCGGGGGTGTTTTGGGAAGTCACAAGCATCAAGTTTACCGGGACTTCGCCTGCGCGGCTTTCGGGCTCCACGGGCGCCCGCCCCACCCCTTCAAGAGCCCGCCAGGGGTGGGGCATAGACTCGGGCTGTGGAGACCTGGACTGTTCAGACGGACGACGACGGCGGCCAGCTTGAGGTGCATTCCTTCCGGCCCGCATTGCCCGCCACCGCCGGCGGGACCCCCGCCCCGGTGACCACCGCGGGTGGCGCCCGACCTGTGGCGGAGGCGCCCGGCGTCGTCGTTATCCACGGCACGCTGGTGACGGACGCACTGTACCGGCCGTTCGCCCGCAAACTCAGCCTCCTGCTCAGCCGGCCGGTGCACTGCTACAACCGCCGTGGGCGCGCGGGGTCCGCACCGCAGCCGGACGGGTATTCTGCGGCCACCGAGATCAGTGACCTGGCCGCCGTGATGCGCGCCACCGGATCCGAGGATGTGGTGGCCCACAGTTACGGCGGCTTCGTGGCCTTGCAGGCGGCCCGCAGCATTCCGGTCAGGCGGCTCATAACCTATGACGCAGCAGTCTCGCTCTCCGGCAATCTGAACCACCGCTGGCGTCCGGAGCTGGAAGTGGCCGTGACGGAAGGGCAGCTCAACCACGCATGGGCACATCTGGTCCAGGGGCTGGCGACGGCGGGGCCGGTGTCCTACCTGCCGCTGGGGGCGCTCCGGATGCTGAGCATCATGTCCGCCCGGACCCACGTCGGCGCCGAAATGAGGCAGCTCCTGCCCACCGCCGTCAAGGAAATGCGGGCCGTGCTCGACGCCGACGCCGAATTGGGCGATTTCACCGGTCTCACCACCCCCACGCTCATGCTCAGCGGCGGCTGGAGCCCGGGGTATTTCGCGGACACCGGCCGCCAGCTGGCCGCGGCCGTTCCGGCGATCGAGTTTGCGCTGGTCCCTGGTCAGCTCCACGAAGGCCCGATCCGCCCCGGAAAGCGCCTGGCCGTCCGTATGGCGCGCTTTCTCAACGGCACCGACGGCGGCGTCCACTCGCTGAGCCGGCGGCGACGGCGCGGGTCGCTGCCGCCCGGACTGGTGACCGACATCTCGGACTCCTTCCGAGCGTGACCCGGCTGTCAGCCGGGCCCCGCCTCCGATAGGCTCGGAGCATGACGAGCGAGATCATCAGCACACCTGACGGCGGCAAACTTGAGCTGTTCAGCACCGGCGCGGAGCTCGCGTCGGCCGGCTCCGGCGTCGTGGTCGTAACGGCCTCCATGGTGACTGCCGCCGACTACACCCGCTTCGCCCAAAAGCTGAGTGCGGCCCTCGGCCGTCCGGTCCACACCTTTAACCGCCGCGGCCGGGGGGGGTCGTCGGAGCAGCCGGGCGACTACACCCTGGACGTCGACATCCACGACCTCGATGCCGTCATGAAGCACACGTCCAGCACGGACGTTTTCGGCCACAGCTTCGGTGGCGCTGTGGCTCTCCACGCGGCCAGGCACCTCCCGGTGGAACGGCTCGCGGTCTACGACCCCGCAGTCTCGGTAAACCACAGCGTTAAGGCCGACTGGACCACCGAGTATGAGCGCGCGACTGCGGCGGGGGATGACGACCGCGCCCTCGCGGTCCTGCTGCGCGGGCTGGAGACCGGCGGCGCTTTCTCATCCCGGATGCCGCTGTCCATGCTGACCCTGGCCAACAAGTTCACGGCGGCCACCACCGTGGGCAAGCAGCAGCGCGAGATGATGCGCACCGGCGTCCGCGAGATCAAGGCGATCATCGCGGCCGACATGCCGGCCGAACCGTTCCTTGAACTGCCGCTGGAGACGCTCATCATCGTGGGCGAGAAGAGCCCGGCCTACTTCGGCGTGGCCTGCGGCCAGATCCACGACGTCCTGTCCGGCTCCAGCTACACCATCCTGCCGGGCTTCGGGCACGACGGCGTCAACCGCGCCCCGGACAAGCTCATCACGGAACTGAGTGACTTCTTCGCAGGCTGAGCCCGCCCGCCAGGTCCCCCTGAGGGGCTGAAGTGTCTGTCCGCGCTTAGTGAGGGGCGGCTGGTGCGCCTTCGGGTCCGGCCGTCTTGCGCATCATGGCGGAGAGGACGACGGCGGCTACGGCTATCACCGTGGCCGTCAGGAAGGCGGCGCTCATTCCGGCGACAAGGCCCGAGCCCGCCGAGACGACGGCGAAGATCGACACGAGCAGCGCGGTACCGGCGGCGCCGGCCACCTGCTGCAGGGTGCTCATGATGGCCGAACCATGCGAGTACAGGTGCGGCGGCAGAGGGTTAAGCCCGGTGGTGAAAGCCGGGGTGAACAGCAGCGCGAGACCAAGACTCAACCCGACGTGAAGGGTGACGATCCACAACACGGGAGTGCCGGCGTCGAGCATGGAAAACTGCCACAGCGCCAGCACCATGAGGGACGACCCTGTCACTGTCAGCGGCAGGGGGCCCACTTTGTCGAACAGGCGTCCGATGACCGGGCCGAGCAGGCCCATCGCCAGCCCGCCGGGCAGCAGCGCCAGGCCCGTCTCGAGGGACTTCAGGCCCCGGATCTCCTGCAGGTACAGCGGCAGCAGGATCACTGCACCGAACAGTGCCACCATGGCCACCACCATCAGCAGCACGGATACCGTGAACATGCGGAAGTTGAAGGCCCTCAGGTCAAGCAGGGGCGCCTTGGACTTCTGCAGCCGCAGCTGGCGCAGCACGAAGGCCACCAGCCCTGTGACGCCGACAACCAGTGCCGCCACGGCAAGCGTGCCCGGACCGTCGTCGCCGCCGTGGCCGCCGCCGATCTGGCTGAGACCGTAGACCAGCCCGCCGAAAGCCGGGATGGTCAGCACTACCGACAGGAAGTCGAGCCGGGATTTCTCCGTTTCGCCGACATTGGTCAGGAACTTGGCGCCGATCGCCAGCGCCGCCAGGGCAATGGGCAGCACGAAGACGAACATGAAGCGCCAGGAGAAGTGTTGCAGGATCAGGCCGGACACCGTGGGGCCCATGGCCGGGGCCACGGAGATGGCGATGCTGACATTGCCCATGACGGCACCGCGCTTGGCCAGCGGAACAAGGGTGAGGATGGTGGTCATGAGAAGGGGCAGCATGATGGCAGTGCCGCCGGCCTGGACGATCCTTGCCAGCAGCAGGACCCCGAAACCGGGTGCCAGAGCCGCCAGCGCGGTTCCGCCGGAGAAGAGTCCCATGGCCAGCAAAAAGACGGCCCGGGTGGACAGCCGCTGCAGGATGAACCCGGTAGTTGGAATGACGACGGCCATGGTCAGCATGAAGCCCGTTGACAGCCACTGCACCGTGGGCGCATCCACCTGAAGGTCCACCATGAGCCGCTGCAGGGCAACGTTCATGATGGTCTCGTTGAGGATCACCACGAAGGTGGCCACGAGCAGCGTGGCGATGACCGTCACCGACTCGCGGGACATCTTGTCGGCGGCTGGCTGCTGCTGCGGGGACCGGAGCCCGGCGGACTTCACGTTTCCGGACTTCTCCGGCCCCGGTTCACCGTGGGAATTTGACGTTACTTCAGTAGACATGGCGAGGCCTCAGTGAGTTCGGAAGGATGGCTGGCGATCGGCGCCGCTGCAGACTGCAACAGTCTAGTGACCCGAGGCATTCCCGTACATGGGCAGCGGTCCGACGCGGACGGCTGCGGGGCAGCCCGGGCAACCGCGGGCTGCCGGCCCGGGCCCCCAGCCCGGGGCGCCGGCCTACGAATTCAGCGGAAGGTTGTCGATCAGCCGGATGGCACCGACTTTCGCGGCAACGATGGCCAGGCCCTCGCCGCGGAACGGGGTCTCGCGGCAGTTCTCGGCGAGTGGCTCCAGCGTCCGGGGGTCCACCACTTCAAGGTAGTCCAGTTCCACCAACGGCTGGGACTCGATCAGGGCCTGCGCCGACTCCACTTCGAGGGGCTTGCGGGCGTCGGCCCGTTCCTCGATGAGCCGCAGCGCCCGCGACAAAACCAGGGCGGCATCGCGTTCTTCCGCCGAGAGGAACCGGTTGCGGCTGGACAGCGCCAGCCCGTCCGCGGAACGGATGGTGGGCACGGGAACGATCTCCACCGGGAAGTTCAGGTCCGCGACCATCTGCTTGACCAGGGCGAGCTGCTGGGCGTCCTTTTGGCCGAAGTAGGCGCGGTAGGCGGGGAGCCCTCCCCCGGCGCCGGTGACGAACGCACCTTCCCCGGGCAGCCCTGTGGCGGGGATTCCAAGGTGGAGGAGTTTGGCCACCACGGTGAGGGCGCCGTCGAAATGCCCCGGCCGTGACGCCCCCTCCCATTTCTCGCCGAGCGGGCCGGACGTGATCCGGATCATGGGCTGCCCGTCCGGGTACATCTCCTCCACCGAGGGGGCGAACACCAGGTCCACCCCCTGCGCCTCGAGCAGCGCCAGGTCCGCCTCGAGGGTCCGCGGATACCTTTCCAGGTCCACGGCCTCGCCGAACTGCAGCGGATTCACGAAAATGGAGGCCACCACCACGTCGTTCTGTTCGACGGCGGTGCGCGCCAGCCGGGCGTGGCCCTCGTGCAGGGCACCCATTGTGGGCACCAGCCCCTGGGAGGAGCCCTGTTTTTGGGTCAGGAGGTGACGGCTCTGGGCGCGGAGGGAGGCCGCCGTGGTAACGAGTCGGATTGCCATGTCAGTGTCCTCCCTTGGCCCCGGGGCCGTCTTCCTCTGTATTTTTCAGGGCGTCGTGGATGCCCTGCAGCTGGTCCTGCTTCAAGAGCCCCCTGCCTTCGGCCCGCCGCGCCGTTGCCCGCGCCATCGCGAGATACGTCGCGAGGATGTCGCCGCCGGCACCGCCGTCGTGCTCCCGGAGCGCCCGTGCGTGCGCCGCGACGGTCCCCGCGTCACCGCGGGCCACCGGCCCCGTCAACGCGGACTCGCCGGAGGCGAGGGCATTCTCAAGCGTAGCCCTCAGCAGCGGCCCGAGCATCCGTTCGGGAGCATCAACGCCCACTTCGCTGAGCAACTGGGACGCCTGCGCCACGAGGGTGACCAGGTGGTTCGAGCCGTGCGCCAGGGCAGCGTGGTAGATGACGCGGTCAGCCTCGGCGATCACCACCGGTTCCGCCCCCATTTCCACCACGAGGGCCTGGGCGATGGGCAGCATCACGGCGTCCGCCGTGACGCCGAACGTGCAGTCCAGAAGCCGGGTCAGGTCGAGGCTCATGCCGGTGAAGGTCATGGCAGGGTGCAGGGCCAGCGGCACGGCCCCGGCGGCGCGGACGGGGTGCAGGATCCCGACGCCGAAGCGGCCGGAGGTGTGGGCCACGAGCTGGCCGGGCTGCCAGGCGCCAAGCTTCGCCAGCCCCTCGACCAAGCCGCCGAGGGCGTCGTCCGGCACTGCGAGGAGCACCAGCTCAGAGCGTTCCACGATGTCCTGCACGTCCAGGACAGGAACGCCGGGAAGCAGCGTTTCCGCCCGTTCCCGGCTTGCGTCCGACACAGCGGAAACCCCGACGACGGCGTGCTCGGCCGCGCGCAGCGCCGCCCCGAGGACCGCGCCTACCTTGCCGGCGCCGATGATTCCAACGCCGAGGCGTCCGGGCTTAGCCACGTTGCGGGCCTTCCTGTTGCGGTGAGTGGGGGCGGGGCTGATCGAGCGGACTCCGCTGATCGAGATCCTGGGTTCCGTCGGGCGCAGCCAGCGTTGCAATGGGAGCCACCTGCGCGAGCCAGTGTTCGCTGGTCTGGCGCTTCCGCGCAGCCCGGGCGCGGGCGGCCTGGTGGTCGAAGAGTGCCTGGGCCTCGTCCACGCCCGCCTGGATCACGCGCGGGGTAACGGGACCGGCGGTGGTGTGCAGCACGAGGTCCGCCAGGCCGTAACGGCGGGCCAGCGGGCCCTGGTGCAGCGCCATCGACTGCGTGCGCTGGTGCGGCACCAGCACAAGCGTGCGCCACCAGCGCCCCGATCGCATCAGCAGTGCGGTGTCGGTGGCGGCGAAGCCGTTCCGTCGCCAGCCCAGCGGGGCGAGGAAGCGGCCGCGGCGCGGCGTGGTGACAAAACCGCCGTCGGAATCCAGGCCGGACAGCCCGGCCCGGAAAACGCGGAGGGGGTCGTCAGTTCCGGGGTCCGGCAGGACCAGGGCAAGCATGTTGAAGACGTCGCCGATCTTTCCCACGGGCAGCAGCGTGGTGCGGGACGCCGCCTCGCCATTGTTCCCGGCGGCCCCGTAGCCGGCAACGTTGACCTGCATCCGGTACCAGCCAAAGATGCGCCACAGCGGCGGCTGCGACACCTTCAGCGCCTGGATCCGCCCCGGCGGAAGAGTCTGCGCCTGCGTGTCCAGCAGTCCGTAGCGGAGCCGGATGCCGTCCGGGGAGATGGCAGCGGTGAAGTTGTAGCCTTTGTGGAACGCGCCCCAGTACGCGGCAAACAGGCCCAGGGCCGCGGGGATCAGATACAGGAAGAAAGCCCGGTTTTCCGTCAACGCGGACAGCAGCACGGATGCCGCGCCGCCCAGCACGATAACGACGCTCTGCTCGCTGAGGAGCAGGGATCCGATGAGGCGCGACGGCGGGACCTGCAGCACCCGGCGCTCCGGCGCCTCCGGCGCGGGCGCTTCGGGATGGTCGGGGTCCAGCCCCGCCCCCGAGGCACGGGCCAGGATGGTGGCGCGCAGCTGCCGGGCATCGTCAATGCGGAGGTAGGCAAGCCGCACCGCGGACTCACCGGCGTCAGCCACTTCGAACTTCAGCTCCGCGAGCCCGAAAATCCTCGCGAGCAGCGGCTGGACGATGTCGATCGCCTGGACCCGGTCCAGGCGCGCCTGCCGCTGCTGCCGGAACAGGAAGCCCGTGTTGACGCGGACGTAGCCTTCCGCCACCTGGTACCGGGTGAAGTACCAGGACATGATGAACCCCAGGACCGCCAGCAGCAGCACCAAAGCGCCGCCGCCGACGAGCCACGGGGCACGTCCGGCAATCTGGTCATCCACGAGGGGCTCGCCCCGGAGCATTCTCTCGAATGTGTCACGCCCGAAGAAGTAGCCGATGGCCGCCAGTGCAACCCAGCCCCGCACAAAGGGCGACGCCGGATGCACCCTCAGCCACTCGCCGTCGGGCGTTCCGGAAGAAAGCCCGTCCCCGCTCACAGTCCGGCCAGCCTGGCTTCACCGCGCGCCGAGAGCTGTTCGCGCAGGCGGGCCCCTTCTTCGGCGGGCAGCCCCGGAATCGATGCGTTGGTTCCGGCGGACGCTGTGTGAAGCTTGAGCGTGCACAGCCCCAGTCCGCGCTCCACCGGCCCCACGCTGATGTCCACATACTGCATCCGCCCGTACGGCACCACCATGACGCGCTGGAAGAAGATGCCACCGCGGATCAGAAGATCGTCGTCGCGCTCGGCGTAGCCGATGGCGCGGACCTGCCGCGGAATCAGGGTCAGACGCCACAGTGCCAGCACGAGCAGGAACGCCGGGACCGTAACGGCCAGCCACAACGGCGGCCACTTCCACCAGCCGAGCAGCACAAAGACCAGGGACAAGCTCAGCAGCCCGACGGCAATCAAGTTGCCCACGGCCCACTCCACCAGGCGGACAGTGACGTATTTGGGGGAAACCCGAAGCCAGGTGATCCCGGGCGGATCAATCGCCGCGGTAGGCATATTCGCCTTCCCCTTTGGCCTTGCCGGGACGTGGGTGGCCCGGCAGCCCTTTCGCAGCATCTTCGCCGTCTTCGGGCGGGATCCTGCAGAAACGCTCGACGACGAGCCCCACCACGATCATGACCAGTCCGCCGCCCCCCATGCCCAAGGCGAGCCCGGTGAGTTCCTGGCTGCTGCGCAGGCTCCAGATCCGCAGCTGCTCCACGAAGATCCCCGCGTGCCAGCCGAGCAGCACCGTGCCCGTGTAGGCGCAGGCCTGGGCCAGGACGAGCGTCCAGGCGGCCAGGATCGGGTTGAGCATTTTCTTCTTCTTGCCGTTCCGCCAGCGGAGCACGCGGATGCCCAGCACCAGCGTGAGGACCACGATCACGCCCATGGTCACCAGCCCCGTGGGCGGCAGCACCGGTGTGGCCATGCCGTACCGGCCGCTCAGGACGGCAGCGGACCAGCCGGCAATGGCCACGGCCAGGCCGACCACCGCGAGCAGCAGCGGATTCATGGGCTTCACTGTTATTCCACCGCCCCCGCCGTGGGCACTCCGTTGAAGTCGCCGAAACCGTCGAACGGTGTGAGGTCCGGGAAGTCGGCGGCCCTGGCTGCGAGCTCACCGATCCGCGTCCCGTTCAGGGTTGCCGCAGGGTCGATCAGGGACCATGGGTAGAGCACGAAGGCCCGCTCCGCCGCCCGGGGATGCGGCAGGGTCAGCTGCGGATCGGAGCTTTCCAGGTCGCCGTAAGCGATGATGTCGACGTCGAGCGTCCGCGGCCCCCAGCGCACCTCGCGGATCCGGTGGTGCTTGTTCTCGACCGACTGGCAGTGCCTGAGGAGCTCAAGGGGTTCGAGGGTGGTCTCCACGGTCATCACCATGTTGAGGAAATCCGGCTGGCCTTCAGGGCCGCCTACGGCTTTGGTCTGAACCACCGGCGAGACGGCGAGGAGCCGCACTTCCGGCCCGTCGACGAGGTCAGCGACGGCTTCAGACAGCGTGTCGTTGCGTTCGCCCAGGTTGCTGCCCAAGGCAAGCACCACCCTCGTGTACCGGGCGTTCATGTGCGCTCCCGGTAGACGGTTACGGCCACATCCCCGAACGGGACCTCGATGGGCGCCTTCGGCTTATGCACTGTGATCTCCACGGCCTCGATTTTGAATTCCTTCAGCAGGCCTTCTGCCATCCTGACGGCCAGGGCCTCGATGAGGTTCAGGGGTTCACCTGTGATCCAGTCCGTGATCCGCCCGGCCACTTCGCCATAATGGGCGGTGTCCCTGACGTCGTCTGATGCCGCAGCCCGGCTGAAGTCCAGGTGCAGCACGGCATCAACCACAAACGGCTGGCCCTCGCGGCGCTCAAAATCGAACACTCCGTGGTAGCCGGTGGCGGTGACGCCGCTCAGTGAGATCCTGTCCATCGTGGTCCTGCTCAGCCCTTCCTGGTCAGCGGCCGGGACTGGGTGTGGCCAGGCGGGACGCAACCTTGACAGCGTCCAGGCTTGGGCCGACGTCGTGCACCCGCACAGCCCAGGCTCCGCGGGCAGCGGTGACGGCCGTGATGGCGGCGGTAGCGGCGTCGCGCTCCTCCGGGAGCGCCGCCTTGCCGGCAACGGTCAGGAGGGTGCCCAGGAATCGCTTGCGCGAGACTCCCACGAGGATCTTGTGGCCCAGGGCTTCAAGCCGGTCGAGGTTCCTGAGCAGCTCCCAGTTCTGCTCGTCCGTCTTGGAGAAGCCGATGCCCGGGTCAATGATGATCTGCTCCGCAAGCACGCCGGCGGCATACAGCTTGTCCCGGACGCCGCTCAGCTCTGCGACGACGTCGTCCGCCACGTTTCCGTACTCCGTCAGGGAGGTCATGGTCTTGGCGTCGCCGCGGCGGTGGGTCAGGACGTACGGCGCCTTGCTCTTGGCCACCAGTTCGGCCATTCCCGGCTCGATCGTGAGGCCCGAGACATCATTGATGACCGCGGCTCCGGCCGCCAGGGCAGCTTCAGCCGTGGAGGTATGGGTGGTGTCGATGCTGACGAGCGCGCCGGCCTTGACCAGCGCCTCAATGACGGGCAGGACCCGCCGCTGCTCCTCTTCGGGGCTGACGTCCTCCGCGCCCGGACGCGTGGACTCGCCTCCGACGTCGATGATGTCGGCTCCCGCGTAAAACATCCGGAGGCCGGCGGCGATGGCGGCGTCCGCCGTCAGGTGCTTGCCGCCGTCGCTGAACGAATCCGGCGTGACATTGAGGATGCCCATCACGAGGGCGCGTCCGGTGGGCAGGTCTTCAAATTTAGCAGCCGGCCGCGGTTTGCGCAGGATGGGCAGCGGGGATGTTGCGGGTCCGGTTCCAGGTGCTGCAGCTAGGGAATCCATAGTCTGTTTATTACCTTCCGAGTATGAGGCTCATGGCTTCGGCACGGGTGGCCGGGTCATGAAGCTGCCCGCGGACCGCGCTTGTGACGGTTTTGGCCCCGGGCTTGCGGATGCCGCGCATGGACATGCACATGTGTTCGCATTCCACCACCACGATGGCTCCGCGCGGCTTGAGATATGTGACGAGCGCCTCGACGATCTGCGTGGTGAGCCGTTCCTGGACCTGCGGACGGCGGGCGAAAATGTCTACCAGCCGCGCCAGCTTGCTCAGGCCCGTCACCTTGCCGTCGTGCGACGGGATGTAGCCCACATGGGCCACACCGTGGAACGGCACGAGGTGGTGCTCGCAGGTTGAGTAGAACGGAATGTCCTTCACCAGCACCAGTTCCTCGTGGTCGAGGTCGAAGGTAGTGGACAGTACGGTTGCCGGATCCTGGTGCAGGCCTGCAAAGACCTCGGCGTAGGCCTTGGCAACCCGCTTGGGCGTATCCTGCAGCCCGCCGCGGTCCGGATCCTCGCCGATGGCCAGGAGAATTTCGCGCACCGCCGCTTCAATCCGGGGCCGGTCCACCCTGTAGTGGTGGCCGGATCCCCCCACCGCCGAGTGATCGGCGGAGGCGGCAAGGTCGTCGTCGTCGAAGTGAGTCACAGCAAGAGCTTAGCCGCGGTAGCCGTCCGAGCCGGCTTCCGTTACCCCGCCCTGGAAGGAGGCGTCTTCAGAAACACCCTGGGGATGAGGCGGCAGCGCGTCCAGCGGTTCTTCCAGCCGGGCTTCCTTGGCTTCTTCCTGGGCCTCGCGTTCAGCCTTCTCCAGCCGGGACTCCACCGGGCCGGCAGCCTGCACGGGCCGGGTTTCCTTTGACAGCCACACTTCGCGGAAATCGCGCTTGCGGATGTCGCGGAAGACGTGGGCGATCTCGGCCTGGTTCAGGGTTTCGCGTTCCAGCAGTTCCAGGGCCAGCCGGTCCAGGACGTCGCGGTTTTCGGTGAGGATGGCGTAGGCCTCGTCGTGGGCCTGGTCGATCAGGCGGCGGACTTCCTCATCCACGATGTAGGCGATCTGGTCCGAGTAGTTGCGCTCATGGCTGGCGTCGCGGCCCAGGAACGGCTCGCCGCCGCCCTGGCCCAGGCGGACAGCACCGACGCGTTCGCTCATGCCGTACTGCGTGACCATCTGGCGGGCCGTGCCGGTGGCCTTTTCGATGTCGTTCGAGGCGCCGGTGGAGGGATCGTGGAAGACGATCTCCTCGGCTACCCGGCCGCCCATGGCGTAGGCCATCTGGTCCAGCAGCTCGTTGCGGGTGATGGAATACTTGTCGTTCTCCGGGACCACCATGGTGTAGCCCAGTGCGCGGCCGCGGGGCAGGATGGTGATCTTGGTGACCGGTGCCGAGTTGCGCAATGCCGCGGCCACCAGGGCGTGGCCGCCTTCGTGGTAGGCCGTGATCTTGCGCTCGTGTTCCTTCATGACGCGGCTGCGCTTCTGCGGGCCGGCCATGACACGGTCGATCGCTTCGTCCAGGGCGCGGTCATCGATCAGGTTGGCGTTGGAGCGGGCGGTCAGCAGGGCCGCCTCGTTCAGCACGTTGGCGAGGTCCGCGCCGGTGTAGCCCGGGGTCTTCTTGGCCACGGCCTTGAGGTCAACGCCCTGTGCGATCGGCTTGCCCTTGGCGTGCACCTGGAGGATCTGGTCGCGGCCCACGAGGTCCGGGGCTTCAACTGAGATCTGCCGGTCGAAGCGGCCCGGGCGGAGCAGCGCCGGGTCCAGGACGTCCGGCCTGTTGGTGGCAGCGATTAGGATGACATTCGTCTTGACGTCGAAGCCGTCCATTTCAACCAGCAGCTGGTTGAGGGTCTGCTCGCGTTCGTCGTTGCCGCCGCCGATGCCGGCACCGCGGTGGCGCCCGACGGCGTCGATCTCGTCGACGAAGATGATGGCCGGCGAGTTGGCCTTGGCCTGCTCGAAGAGGTCACGGACGCGGGAAGCACCAACACCGACGAACATTTCAACGAAGTCCGAACCGGAGATGGAGAAGAACGGCACGCCGGCCTCACCCGCGACGGCGCGGGCCAGGAGGGTCTTGCCGGTGCCCGGAGGACCGTACAGCAGCACGCCCTTGGGGATCTTGGCGCCCACGGCCTGGAACTTGGCGGGTTCGGCAAGGAATTCTTTGATTTCCTGGAGCTCTTCAACGGCTTCATCGGCACCCGCGACGTCCGCGAAGGTCACCTGCGGCATGTCCTTGTTGACCATCTTGGCCTTGGACTTGCCGAACTGCATGACCTTGGAGCCGCCGCCCTGCATCCGGGACAGGAGGAACCAGAAAAGGACGCCGAGCAGCAGGACCGGGATCAGCAGCGAGAACAGTCCGGACAGCCAGTTGCTCTCTACCGGCTGGTCTGTGTAGCCCTTGGAGGGGTTGGAGTCGGTGACGGCCTTGACCACATCCGGGCCGCGGTCGTTGACAAAGAAGAACTGGACGTTCTTGCCCTTGTCCTGCCCGTCGATGACCAGGTTGTCCTTCAGGACCAGGTCCACGCGGTTTTCGCCGTCGAAGATCTTTGCCTGTTCGACCTTGCCGCTCTGCGCAAGCAGCTCGAGGCCGGGCTGGGTGTCGATCCGTGTGGCACCGCCCGGAGCCAACGTTGCAAAGGCCAGCAGGAGCATGCCGACCACAACGATGATCCAGATGCCCGGGCCCTTGAAGAAACTCTTAGCTTTCATCTGTTCGGGGGCAGGCCCCGTCCCTCCTGGTAGTGCTGCACGGCGCGTGGTCTGCGCGCGTGTGGTGCTGCGTCAGCTTCTAGCTATACACCGCCGGAGTAATTCACGCACGGTGTAGGACAAAAGTTCCCTGTGGGCGTAGCGGAAACGCGCAATGCGGAGGCCGCGTGGCAGCGTCCGTGCAGGTCAGGGGCGCAATCGGTGCTCTCGCATTTCTGCACCACTTTCCCACCGCGGCGGACCCGTGGCCGCGAATTGTCGCCGCCCGGAAGGGCGGCGTCACCAGGCTGGCGCACCTCAAAAGCGCAGGCTTCTCAAAAGGGCAGGCTTCACCCGGAGCCAGCCGCAGCATTTTCTGCACCTCTTTAACCGGGTCACGCCGCCGCCGGACCTGTGATTCCAAGGTCCGGCGGCGGCGTGGTGGCCCAAGAGGCGCTTACTCGTAAACGTGCGGCGCCAGGGTGCCCACGAAGTCCAGGTTGCGGTACTTTTCGGCGTAGTCCAGGCCATAGCCCACCACGAACTCGTTGGGGATGTCGTAGCCGACGTACTTGACGTCGATCTGAACCTTGGCCGCAGTGGGCTTGCGGAAGGCCGTGCAGATTTCCACCGAAGCGGTGCCGCGGGACTCCAGGTTGGTCTTCAGCCAGGAGAGGGTGAGGCCGGAGTCGATGATGTCCTCAACGATCAGCACGTCCTTGCCCATCAGGTCCGTGTCGAGGTCCTTCAGGATGCGCACCACACCGGAGGACTGCGTGCCAGAGCCGTAGGAGGAGACGGCCATCCAGTCCATCGAGATGTGGCTGTGCAGCGCACGCGCAAGGTCCGCCATGACCATGACCGCGCCCTTGAGCACCCCCACGATCAGGATTTCGCGCCCTTCATAGTCCTTGTCGATCTGCGCCGCCAGCTCGGTGATGCGCTGCTGGATCTGTTCCTTGGTGTAGAGAACGTGCTTGAGGTCTGCCTGGACGTCGGATGAATCCACCAATTGCTCCTGTGTAGATGCGGGTGCGACTATTTTCGGGCCGGAGTGTGAAGCCGGAATACAAGCTTCCCACAGCGGGCGCCCTCCCGGGGAACCCCTGCAGTCCCGCCCTTCTCCCGGCCGCGCTCCTCCGCCAGCAGCTGTGCCAGCGAAAGCCGGTACACGCTCACTCCCCCCGGCAGCTCCACGGGCCCCGCCGATCCCTTCCGCCGCAACAGCGCTTCCGCGGCCAGTAGCCGCTGGTAGCTGGGCTGTTGACCCCCGACGTCGGCCGCCGCCTTGGCGATCACCCGGAACCTTATGGCCGGCGCCAGTTCGTTGAGGGCCGCCTCGGAAAGGCTGATGTCCGGCCCGTCCCGCTCGGCGAGGGCCGTGAAGGTGTTGTTGGCCACCTCTTCCAGATAGTCCGCGTCGAGCTGGAGAATGGCGGCGGTGCGGGCCAGGGATTCCGCGACTCCGGGGCCGAGCTTTTCCTCCAGCAGCGGCAAGACCTCCACGCGGGTCCGCGAACGGGCAAAGGCGGGATCGGCGTTGCTGGGATCGTGCCACGGATCGAGTTCCTCGGCACGGCAGATTTCGAGGGTGTCCGCGCGCCGCAGTCCGAGGAAAGGCCGCAGCAGCTTCCCTCGGACGGGGCGCATTCCGGCCAGTGACCTGGTGCCCGAGCCGCGGGCGAGCCCCAGCAGTACCTGCTCGGCCTGGTCGTCGAGGGTGTGCCCCAGGAGTATGGCGGCCGCATCGCACTCCGTTGCAGCGGCTTCAAGGGCGGCATGCCGGGCGTCCCTCGCCGCAGCCTCGGGACCCATGCCGCTGGAGGCCACCTCAACGGCACGGACCACTACTGGGCTGAGGCCGAGTTCCGCCAGGGTCTCGGCGGTGCGGGCAGCCACATCCGCGGATCCGGGCTGCAGTTGATGGTCCACCACCACGGCGCCCACGGCCACCGGCTGCCCGTCGACGTGGCCGCGGCGGGCAAAATAGGCGGCCACGGCGGCGAGCGCCAGCGAATCGGGTCCGCCGCTGCACGCCACCAGGACCCGGTCCGGATAACCGGCCCGGGCCAGGGCGTCCTGCACCATTTTCCGCGCGGTGCCGACGACCGGCACCAGCCGGCCCGGCCGCCGTCGGCCGCCGGAAAGCGGGCGTCCGCTGGAAACTGGTGGTCCGCCTGAAAGCGGTGGTCCGCTGGAAACGCCCTGCACGGAGACTAGAGTCCCATCCTGTCGAGCCAGATCCTGGCGTCATGGATTTCCGGCTCGGTGGGCAGGTTCCCGGCAGATTCCCAGACCCGGTTGAAGCCCTCCATGCCGGCGACATCCACCACGGCTCTCACGAACTTGGCACCGTCGCTGTACTGGCGCATCTTGGCATCCAGTCCCAGGAGACTGCGGATGAACTTCTCGATGGCCCCACGGTCCTTGCCGCGGGCGTTGAACCGCTGCCGGATGGTCTTCACGGACGGGACGATGCTCGCATCGACGGCGTCCATCACCACGTTGGCGTGGCCTTCGAGCAGGCTCATCACGGCCGTGAGGTGGGACAGTGCCGCTTCTTCCTCAGGGTTCTGCAGGAGGTCAAGGATGGCGCCGCGGCCCGGTGTGGCGCCCGATGCCGTGCGGTCCTTCAGGGAGCGGGCGGCTGCGGAGGCCCGTTCCATAAGGGAGTCGACGTTGCCGAGGAGGTGGCCGCTGAGGGTGTCGATCTCGTTCAGCATGTGGTGCCGCAGCCACGGCGCCGCCGCGAACTGCACCCGGTGCGTCTGTTCGTGCAGGCAGACCCAGAGCCGGAAGTCCTCAGGCGCCACGTTGAGCTCGCGCTCCACGGAGATGATGTTCGGCGCCACGAGGAGCAGGCGGCCGCCCGATGGCGCCGTGGACCCTTCGGCGAGCGCGGCGAAGGGATCGTACTGGCCCAGGACCTTGCTGGAAAGAAACGCCAGCACCGCACCGAGCTGGCTGCCCGTGATGGCACCGCTGACGCTGGCCGCCCCGGGGCTGATGGTTCCCTTGCGGTTCTCCATCATCCGCTCGATGGCGGGCTTCAGCATGACGGCGAAGCTCTGGGTGTTGGCCTTGGCCCAGGACGCCCGGTCTACTACGAGCACATTGGAATCCCGGAGATCGCGGGCGGCCTCCAGGCCGGTGATGTGGTGTACGTGCGGCACGGACGCATCGGCCAGCTCGCGCAGCTGGTGAACGGCCTCGCCGATCTCGGCGGCCTTCAGGGGCGGGCCGGCGGGAGCCAGTCGGGCGGCCGCGGACGCGGCGAGCTCCCAGTTGATCAGGGCCGGGCCCGGGGCTGATGTCTGGCCTGCTGTTGACTCCATACGCTCCATCAGACCACACGCTCCCGGCTACGCGCCTTAAGTTCGCTGACCGGCGAACAGCCGTGCGCGTCAGGCCTGCCGCGGCCGGTTGCTGCCCTCAGCGCTTAGCGGCAGCCGCAGGCGGCTAGCACCGTGGCGGAGGCATCCAGCGCCGGCTTATTTCCGTCGGCGCCGGGTGTCAGGCCATTGCCGATGAACGAGAACACCAGGAGCCGCCCGTCGGCGTCCACTACGTACCCGCTCAGCGCAATGACCGTGTTCAGGGTTCCCGTTTTGGCCCGGACCAGCCCGGCGCCTTCAGCACTGGACTCGTCTATATACCTGTCGCCCAGCGTCCCCGTGAGGCCTGCCACCGGGAAGCCCGCCAGCGCTGCCCTGAGCCGGGTGTCCCGGCCCGACGTGATGGCGCGGACTACCTCAGCGAACTGCCGGGCGGAGACCTGGTTGTCCAGTGCCAGCCCGGAAACGTCCGCAACAGCCATGCCGCCGGTCGGGATTCCGAGGTCCGCGAGCTGCTTCAGCACGGCGGCCTTGGCCGCCTCGCTGCTTGCCGGCTGCCCGGCGGCCACCGCAGCCATCCGGCCCAGGGTCTCGGCCAGGTAGTTATCCGACGTCTGGAGCATGAGGTCCACCTGCTGGCTGACCGTCGCCGACTCCACTTCCCCCAGCACGGCGGCGTCCGCTGCCGGCTTCCCTTCAAGACGTCCGACGCCGGGCGCCACCTTCAGTCCGGCGGCGGCCCCGGCCGCTTTGAGCTCCGCTGCGAAGGCCTCGCCAGCGGCGATGGCGGAATCCTGCGGACGCGACCCGGTGACCACTGCCGGGTCGAAACGTGCCGAGTTCAGCGCCAGCGGGAAGAGCGGCGCCACCTCCCCGGCAGCGACGTCGTCCGGGCTCCAGGCCGGGCTGAGGGAAGGTCCGGTGAACAGGGAGTCGTCCACGAGCACCTCCACCGATCCCGCAAACCCGTCCCGGCGCAGCGACTCGGCAGTCAGTTTGGCGAGGGTGGCAAGGCCGGCGTGGCCGAGTACCTTGCCTTCGGCGGATTCGCCCGCGCCCAGCAGGACGTCCCCGCCGCCCACGAGCACCACCGCCCTTGACTTGGCGGCCGGACCGGCCTTGGCCCCGAATGCCGGCCCCGCGACGGCTTTCGTGCTGAACCGCGTCTCCGGACCGATCCCCCGCAGCGCCGCCACAGCGGTGAGCAGCTTCATGTTTGAGGCCGGGATCCTGTTGGCCGCGCCGCCCCGGTCGAACAACACCGTGCCCGTGGCCGCGTCCTGGACAATCCCCGTAAAGGTGCCGCCGCCGTCGGTCTTCAGGACGGGACCGAGCCTGGCCGCAACCTCCGCAGGTACCGGAACGGGCGCCGTGTTGCTGAGCGGCCCAATTCCCTGCGGGACGGACAGCCGGTCCGGCACAAGCTGCCAGGTGGGTATTGGCGCGGGGACCTCCGCGGACTGGTCCGGGCCGGTCAAGCCCTGCGCGATCAGCATCCCCGCAGGAAGGGCCAGGGCGGCCAGAAGGACCGTGAGCAGCAGCATTGGCCAAGCCCGATTAAGTGCACGGAGTGGTCGGGTGATCGATCGGCTGGACGGCGCACTGCGTCTTGCGCGGCCGGTTGCCGTGCCGTTGGTGCCCCTCATGCTGCTGGTCCTCAAAGTCCTGAAATTACCCCATTAGTTCCTGAAACCTGGGCCTCTCGCTATATCCTCAATAGTAGTCGGCGGCAATGACTGTCCTTCCAGCGTGCCGCGAACACCCAGCAATCGTCGAGGAGCATTCCATGAAGCATGACGTGACCATCGAGATCCCCAAGGGATCGCGCGTCAAGTACGAAGTCGACCATGAGACCGGCCGAGTCCGCCTGGACCGCGTCCTCTTTACCTCCATGCACTACCCCACCCACTACGGTTTCTTCGAGAACACCCTCGGCGAAGACGGCGACCCGCTGGACGCACTGGTGCTCCTGCAGGACTTCGATCTGCACCCGGGCGTCATCGTTGAAGCGCGCCCGATCGGCGTCTTCAACATGACCGACGACGGCGGCGGAGACGCCAAGGTCCTGTGCGTGCCGGCGGACCCCCGCTTCGACCACATCCAGGAAGTCAGCGATGTCAGCGAGTTCCTGATCAAGGAGATCGAGCACTTCTTCACCCGCTACAAGGACCTGGAGCCGGGCAAGTGGGTCAAGGCCGAGGGCTGGGCCGACCGCGCCGCCGCAGAGGCTGAGCTCGAGGCGTCCATCAAGCGCTACGTGCCTGCAGCGCACTGACGCTTTCTTGAAGGCTGCCCGACGGCGGCGGGGGTTCCCTGCGAACCGCACCCGCCGCCGTCGGTGTTTAACCGCAAGTTCCAGGCCGGCCGCGTCCAGCCGGGCGCTCCCGCAACAGCTGTGTCCGGGCCCAATTTCAGGAGTGGCCAGCTTGTCTCGCGGCTACCAACCGGTAGGCTGTTTTTCACCATGTTCACGCTGACTATCAACCAAACAGACAGCCGGCGCGACGGCGACCGGGTCCCGACGCTGCTCAAGGATCTGCGGCATATCCCGGCACGCCTGGACTTCGATCGCTCGGTAGAGGACGAGGTCCAAGGGATCCTGGACTGCCCTCATCAGACCGTGGAGGCAGCGCTGATCGCCCTGCGGTGCGGCAGTTGGTATGTGGGGGTCGGGGTAGGGCCTGTCAACGAGCCCCTGCCGAACCAGATTAAGGACGCTTCCGGGCACGGGCTCGTCTACGCGCGCCGGGCCGTGGACCGGCTCCGCAACGGCAAAGACCGGATACCGGTGGCCGTCGAAGGACCGCTGGCAGACCTTGCCGCAGAATGTGAAGCCGTCATGCGGCTACTGGGCCAGATCGTCCGGGACCGGAGCGACGCAGAATGGCGTGTCCTCGATCTGCTGACCCCCGGCGTCAGGGGCCAGCAGAAGGCGGTGGCCGCTGAGCTGGGCATCACGTCCCAGGCCGTCAGCAAGGCCGTTTCAAGGTCGCAGTGGAACGAGGAGCATGCCGCCCGCCCCGCCGCCGCGCGGCTGCTGTCCCTCATTCTCGAGGTCCGCTAGCGCCCCCGTGGCTGCCGTAAGGCTTCTTTGCGTTGCACTGGTTCTGCCGCGTTGAACCCGCTCGTGCCTCGTAGTGGAGCGCACACAATAAATTGGCTGGTCAAGCGGGTATGCGTTACCGCCGGCGCGCAAGCCGCAGATACGTCGCAATCAGGCGGGGGACGACGAGGTATACGGCGACGGGGACGACGACGAGCGTGACCGCGAGGGCCCGGAGCACAGGTGGCAATGGCCCGATCAACGGTGTGAGCGCCCACTGGCTGAGCGCGACGAGCGGGAAGATCGCGACCCACGTGATGACGGCCCGCTCGTGCACCGTCGGCGGTGCGGGTGCCCGGGTCGGGGTTGGTGCTGTGGCGTACATGGCGGGCTCCTTTCGGTCTGTATGCCCTTCCTGATGCCCTTCATATTAGGTTTCGAGGGCTGGCCGAGACATCGGGGCGGCTACTCAAGTGCCTACTCATTTGGGGGCTGGACACCCTTCCTTCGCCCCGCAGATACTGATGGCATGGCCAGGAGAACCCTCCCCACGGCACCCAAGACGCGGGTCCCCGGGCGTCTCCCGGCGTCTGGGAGCAGCTTCGTTGGTCGCACTGCCGAACTCGCCGCTGTCACCGACGCTCTCCTGTCGAGCCGCCTCGTGACGCTCGCCGGACCCGGTGGCGTCGGGAAGACACGCATAGCCCTCGCCGCGGTGCACGCCGCCGGCGACCGCTTTGGCCATCCGGTATTCGTCGACCTCACCCGTATCCCCGAGGGCGCCCCGGTGGCGCTCGCGGTAGCAGAGGCCATGGGACTTCGCGGCGTCAAGAGGGAGGGTGCCCTCGACGCGATCCTGTGGTGGCTCGACGGCGGAGAGCGGGTGCTCCTCGTGCTGGACAACACCGAGCATGTCCTTGAGGAGACGGCTGCGCTCGTGGCCGAGCTCCTCGAAGCGGCCGTGGAATGTACCGTCCTGGTCACGACCCGACAGCCCCTCCACGTCGCGGGCGAGCGTATCGTCCCGGTGGGGCCCATGCTCGACGACGATGCCGAGACTCTCTTCTGGGAGCGCGCGCTAGCGGTGCGACCGTCGCTTTCGTTCTCCATGGAGTCCCGCTCCGCGTCCCGGGAGCTGTGCGCGCGCCTGGACCGGCTGCCGCTGGCCGTTGAGTTGGCAGCCGCTCGCATGTCCGTCATGACGCCGGCGGAGATGCTGCCGCTGCTCGAGCGCCGCCTGCGTGCCCTTGGATCCGGATCTGCCACAGGGCCGGCCCGCCATCGCAGCCTGCGGGCCTGCATCGCTACAAGCGTGGACGCGCTGGGGGAGCGCGAGCGCGCTGCGTTCGAGGCATGCGCCGTCTTCGCGAGCCCGTTCGACGCACGGGCGGTGGCCGCCGTCGCGGGTGCGTCACTCGAGGACCTAGAAGACCTCGTCGCCCGATCCCTGCTCCAGCCATCCGTCGACAGTGCCGGCCACACGGTCTTCCGCCTTCTCGAGAGCCTGCGCGAGTTCGCTCGCGAGGGGCTCGACGCCGGACGGCTCGAGGGGGTGCAGAGGCGCCACCTAGCGTGGATCGCGGCAGAGTTCGGTACCGACCGGCCATTGAGCGTGATGGAGAGCTCACGCAACGGGCAAGCCGTCGATCGCCTGCCCGATCTCCGGGCGGCTCTCGACTTCGCGGTCGTCGCCGCACCTGCCGAAGGCCTTCGGCTCATGGGCGCGACGCGCGAGCTGTGGTTCCGCAATGCCCAGGACGAAGGGCTCTCCCGGGCCATCGGTCTTCTGGAACGTCATCCAATCGCTGATGAGGCGCGCGCCGAAGGGCTTGTAACCGCTTCCGTCTGCCACACGTCGCGGCAGGAGACCGAGGCCGGGAACCGGCTGGCTGCGGAGGCGCTCGCCATCCTCGAACGGGATTCGGCAGGGGCAGGATCCGCCTTCTTCTACCAGGCCATCGCCCGATGTCTTGCCAAAGACACCGAGGGTTCAGTGGAGTCGTGCCGGGCGGCTCTGGATGTCTATACGAAGCTCGGCGATGCGGCCGGACGGAGCAGGGCCGTCGGCATGCTGGGTATGGCGGCGGTGTGGGCCCGTCGCGACGAGGAGGCGATCGGCATCCTCCATGAGGCTGTGGACCTTGCCGTCGACGCGCGGGACCTCTGGGCCCAAGGTCAGATCCTCACCTACTTGGGCCTCGCCGAGTCGAATCTGGGCCGCACCGTGGTGGGCCGGGCCAGGCTTTTCGAAGGGGTGGACGCCTTCGCCCGAGTGGGGGACATTTCCTACCGCGGCGTCGCGCTCGCCCGCCTCGCGGCGCTGACTGTGACGCGGGACCCGACGACGGCGGTGCGGGCGGCCGCCGCGACCACGCGTCGGGAGGGGGCCGGGGGGAGGTTCCACGAGATCGCGCTTGCGGACCTCGCCCAAGTACAGTCGACCGCGGAGCTGCTGCTCGGACCGCACAGCTTCGCGGTCGCGTGGGAAGCCGGGGAGAAGCTCTCATTCGCGGAGGCCGCGGCGGAGCTCCGGGCCGTCGGCGGCGGGCTGCAGCCGGACATACTGACGCCCCGCGAACTCGAGATCGCCGAGCTTGTGCGCCGAGGTCTCGGCAACGTGTCGATCGCGGCGCAGCTCTCGCTCTCGGCGCGTACCGTCGAGAACCACGTCGCGCATGCCCTGACGAAGTTGGGACTGCACAGTCGCGCGGCCTTGGCTGTCTGGGCGGCGGAGCGCAGGAGGCCTGACTGAACCGGCGCAGCCATTTGCCGAACGTCGGTGCCAGTTGCTCGGTGGCAGCCGGCGTTACAGCAGACTGCGCAGAACGTGGGCGGCGCCGTCGTCGTAAACGGACTTGGTGACCTCATCCGCGGCGGCGGCCACTTCCTCGGGGGCCTGGCCCATGGCAACGCCGCGGCCCGCCCAGGTGAGCATCTCGATGTCATTGCGGCCGTCGCCGATGGCCACGGTGCATGAGGCGTCCACGCCAAGGCTGCTGCGGAGCTTTTCGAGGGCGCTGGCCTTTGTGACTCCGGCTGCAGCTATGTCCAGCCAGGCCGTCCAGCCAACCGAATAGGTCACGCCGGCGAGGCCGATGTGCTGGATGGCCTCGTTGAACTCTTCCGGGGTGTTCTCGGCGCTGAACACCACCACGCGGACCGCGGTGGCCTCAAGCATGGTCTGGAAGTCGGTGCCAATGGCCTCGACTCCGAAGCTGGCATCCTGGAACCGCTCAGTGGACAGGAAGTTGCCGTCCTCAACCTCCAGGGCGTATTTGGCCGAGGGGAGCCGCTTGCGGAGGGCGCGCAGCGCGGGGCCGGGGTCGAAGGTGGCCTTGTGGATGATCTCGTAGCCGTCTGTCAGCTCGGGATGCAGGCGCAGCGTGACGCCGCCGTTGCAGCAGACGGCGTAGCCGCGGTCGATGCCGATCTGCTCAATCACCGGAAGGGTGGCGTTGAGCGAACGGCCGGTGGCGATCATGACCTCATGGCCTGCTGCCACCACGGCCTGCGCGGCTTCGCGGACAGGGGCGGACATGTGGCCGTCGTGGTCAACGAGGGTGCCGTCCACGTCCAGCGCGATCATGAGTTTCTGCGGGGTTTCTCGCTGGTCTTCGATGCCAGCGGCTGAGGATTCAGTCATTGTAGTCATGCCTCCTAGTACAGCAGACACCCCTGACACCCGCTAGGACGCAGGCCACAGCACTGTGTGAACACCGGGTAAATATTCACAGCTTTTCCCCGGTGTGAGTGTTTACCCGGTGTCGCCGGCGGGGTTAGAGGACAGGCAGGACCTGGAGGCCGCCGAGGTACTTCTGCAGGGCCGCGGGCACGTTGACTGAGCCGTCCGGGTTCTGGTGGTGCTCCAGGATGGCCACTATCCAGCGGGTGGTGGCCAGCGTGCCGTTGAGCGTGGCGACAGCCCTGGTGCCCTTGGGGGCGCCGTCCTCGCTGAGCACGCGTTCGCGGATGTTCAGGCGGCGGGCCTGGAATGTCGTGCAGTTGGAGGTGGAGGTCAGCTCCCGGTAGTTGCCCTGGGTGGGGACCCAGGCTTCGCAGTCGAACTTGCGGGCCGCGGACATGCCGAGGTCGCCCGCGGCGGTGTCGATCACGCGGTACGGGAGCTCGCACTTGGCCAGCATCTCCTCTTCCCAGGCCAGCAGGCGCCCGTGTTCCGCGGCGGCCTCTTCAACGGTGGTGTAGATGAACATCTCCACTTTGTTGAACTGGTGCACGCGGATGATGCCGCGGGTGTCCTTGCCGTGCGATCCGGCCTCGCGGCGGTAGCAGGAGCTCTGGCCGGCGAAACGGATGGGACCCGCCGTGAGGTCCAGGATCTCGTCGGCATGGTACCCGGCCAGCGCCACCTCGGAGGTTCCCACCAGGTAAAGGTCGTCTTCGGCGAGACGGTAGATCTCGGCGTCGTGCTTCACATCAAAACCGGTGCCCTGCATGATCTCGGGACGCACCAATGTGGGCGTGATCATGGGGACAAAGCCGGCCTCGATGGCCTGGTCCATGGCCATCTGCAGCAGCGCCATCTCCAGCCTGGCGCCGACGCCCCGCAGGAAGTAGAACCGCGAGCCGGACACCTTGGCGCCCCGCTCCATGTCGATTGCGCCGATCAGCTCACCGATCTCCAGGTGGTCGCGCGGCTCGAAGTCGGGAAATTCGCGGGGTGCGCCGACGGTCCTGACCACAATGTAGTCGTCCTCGCCGCCTTCGGGCACGCCGTCTTCAATGAGGTTGGGAATGGTACGCAGCAGCTCTTCCTGCTTGGCCTGCGCGGCGTCGGCTTCGGCGGAGGCGGCCTTGACGGCACCGGCGAGCTCGCGGACCTCAGAGAGCAGTGCCTGCTTCTCCTCGCCCTTGGCCTGGGCCACCTTCTTGCCGAACACATTCTGTTCAGCGCGGAGGTTTTCGAAGCTGATCAGCGCGGCCCGGCGCGCGGCATCCGCGTCGATGATCGCGTCCACCACGGTTTCGTCCGCACCTCGGGCGCGCTGGCTGGCGCGGTACTTGTCCGGATTTTCGCTGAGGTCTTTTACGTCGATCACCAGACAAGAGTATCGAATATGCCGGGCTGCCCGGCGCGGACGCTGTTCCCGATTGCCGGGGGCTCCGATTGCGGACCCGTTGCTGGACGCCCCGCCGAACTGGGAGCGGTGCCTGGCGGGATAGTGTTGAAGCACCATGAGCGACTTGCTTCTCTACGTCCTGATCGCTGGGGCCCTGGCATTCGCCGTCTCCAGCTGGTGGGGCGTGCGCAGCCTCAAGGCCCTGCATGCGCGCAGCGCCGTGCGGGAAGACACCCATGCGCACGGCCTGGAACGCCAGCGTGTTGCCGTGGTTCTGAACCCCATCAAGGCCAAGTCGGCCGAGGCGCGCGCCGCCATCCAGCGCGCCTGCCTTGCGGCAGGCTGGGAGGCCCCACGGTTTTTTGAGACGACGGCGGATGACCCCGGCCACTCACAGGTGCAGGCAGCGCTCCACTACGGCGCCGATGTCGTCCTTGTGGGCGGCGGTGACGGCACCGTCCGCGTTGTGGCTGAGTCGCTCGCCCACACGGGTGTGGCGATGGGCCTGATCCCGCTCGGCACGGGAAACCTGCTGGCGCGCAATGTGGACGTGGACCTGTACGACCTATACGGCAACGTCCAGACGGCCCTCTTCGGCCATCAGCGGTACATCGATACGGCCCGGATGCACATCGAGAACTCGGCGACCGGCGCTTCGTCCAACCATGCATTCCTGGTTATCGCCGGCATCGGTATGGACGCCGAGGTGGTGGGTGATACGAATGCCGGGCTAAAGCGTGCCGTGGGCTGGCTGGCGTACACCGAGGCAGGCGTCCGGCACATGCCCGGACGCCGGAAGAAAGTGTCGATTTCGCTGGACGACCAGCCCGAACAGATGCGCAAGATCCGCAGCGTCCTCTTCGCCAACTGCGGACTCGTACCCGGCGGCATCGACCTGATCCCCCAGGCCATGATCGACGACGGAATGCTGGACGTCGTCGTGATGAGCCCGCGAAGCGCCGTGGGCTGGCTGGCGATGTACACGAAGATTCTGTTCAAGCACAAGCGGCACCTGCCCGTGATGAGCGTCTACCGCTCCGGGAAGGTGGTCATCAGATGCCCGGAGCCCATGCCCACACAACTGGACGGCGACACCTCCGGAGAAGCCACTAAAGTCACGGTTCAGGTGGATCCCGGATCCCTGCTGATCCGGGTCAGGGCCATGCCCGGCATTGGCACGGGCGGCAGCCAGGCCTAGGCGGACTTGGCGGTTCCAGCATGCTTGGCGGCCTCGGCGGCCTTGGCGGCTGCACGGGCCTCGGACTGCTCGCGGATCATGGCCTGTTCCTCTTCGAAGCGCAGGCGGTCCGCCCGGTCGGCGTCGTCCCCGTCCCAGTCCTGGTTTTCAGCGGTCGGCTTGGGATTGACGATCATTCCCTGGCCGTCGTTGTCGGCGCTGGCACTATCTGACATGACCCGCTCCCTTCGTTGGGGCCGCCCCCCTTGTTGATCAGGCAAGCATACGCACAGTCCTAGGGGCAGGGAAGTGCCGTCAGGGGCATTTGTCTACGCTGTGGGCGAAGCATTTACGGTCATTTCGGAGCCCAGCGAGTCCGCCGCGAGAATATCTCCGACCCACGCATGCGCAGCCTGGAATGCTTCGTCGGAAGTATGTGGCGCCACCACCGGGCTTTGCGCATCCGCGCGCCCGTAGGAGCCGAGGAACCTCGTGGCGGGGCTGATGCGGTGCAGCCCGGCAAGTGCGTCTGCGACCCGCGCGTCCGCCACATGGCCGTCGGCGTCGATGCTGAAGAAATAGTGGCCAAGGTACTGCCCGGTGGGCCGGGATTCGATCCGACTCAGGTTCACCCCGCGGGTGGCGAACTGGTCCAGGATCTCCATAAGGGCACCGGGACGGTCTTCAGGCAGCGGAACTACCACGGTGGTCTTATCCGCGCCGGTCCGGGCTGGAAGAACGCCGGGACGCCCTACGAGAACAAAGCGCGTCACAGCACCGGGGTTGTCGCCGATGTTCTCGGCCAGCACGTGGAGCCCCGGCTGTTCCGCGGCAACAATGGGAGCGCAGATGGCGGCATCGTAGTGGGCGTCATCCTCCAGGAGGCCCATCGCCGCGGCGGCAGTGGAAGAGCCCGGAATGTATTCAGCACCAGGGATATGCGCATCCATCCACAGCCTGCACTGGGCCCAGGCGTGGCCGTGGGTGGAGACGCGCCGGATCTGAGAAATGTCCGTGCCGGGCCTCGCCACGAGGACAAAGCTGATGGGAACAAGCGCCTCGCGGATGATCCGGAGTTCCTGTCCCGTGGCGATGGCATCGAGGGTGGCCGTAACGCCGCCCTCGACGGAGTTCTCGATAGGGACCATTGCAGCGTCAGCAGATCCGTCGCGCACCTTGTCCAGCGCGGTGTTCACGTTGGACGACGGAACCCGGATGGCGTCTGCCGCGTCCGGGACCTGCATCAGCGCCGCCTCCGTGAACGTGCCCTCGGGGCCAAGGAAGGTATAGGTGGGACGTGAGGCAGACATCAGTATTCCTTACGAGTTATATAGGGGAAGGGCAGCGGTGGCCGAGCGGGTCAGAGAACCACGGGCTTGAGCCCATTGTCCGAGACCAGCTGCTTGCCGGACTCGAGCCACTGGTCCATGCCGCCTGCGACATTGAGGGCCGAGTAGCCTTGGCCGACCAGCCACTGGGCGGCCCGGAATGACCGTCCGCCAGTGCGGCAGATGACGTAGAGGTCCTGGTCCGGGTCCAGGTCATCGATGCGGCCGGGCAGCTGGTCCAGGGGGATGTGCACCGCGCCTTCGGCGTGGCCGGCCACCCACTCGTAGTCTTCGCGCACATCTAGAATGGTGGCGTCCGCGGGAACCTCGTTGACGGTGACGGTATCGAAGTCGCTCATGGGAGTCCTCTCCTCGGCTGCAAGCTCTCAGCACCAGCGTATCGCCAGCGGGCAGCCCCGCGGCCCACGGGCGGCACGTTACGCTTCTTGGATCATGCAAAGGACAACAGCCCTGCCAGCCGGCACTCCCGCGGCCCGCGACGTGTCCGGCGACAGGGCGTTGCCCGCGCCCGGGAGGATGCGCCGCCTTGAGTGAGATCCACGACCTCTCAGCGGTGCTGCTCAGGGACGAACTGCGGTCCGGGGAGCTCTCCGCGCGAGAGGCAACAGCCCACTTCCTCCGGCGGATCGAGGCCGCGAATCCCCGGCTGGGCGCGTTCATCACGGTCACCGCGGACATGGCCCTGGCCGATGCCGCCGCGGCCGATGAGCTGCAAGCCCGCCTTCCCCGCGAGCAGCTGCCCCCGCTCCATGGTGTTCCGCTGGCGTTCAAGGACCTGACCGACGTGGCCGGCGTGGTCACAACGCACGGCAGCGCAGCCCTGGACCGCCGCCCGGCTCCCGTCGACGGCGCCCTCGCCGCGGCACTAAAGGGTGCCGGGGCCATCTCACTTGGCAAGACGCAGGTTCCGGAATTCGGGCTGACGGCCTACAGCGAGAACCTCATCGCCCCGCCGTCGCGCAATCCGCACGCGCTGAGCCGCAGCTCGGGCGGTTCATCCGGCGGAAGTGCCGCCGCGGTGGCAGCCAAACTGCTGCCGTTCGCGCCGGGGTCCGACGGCGGCGGGTCTGTCAGGATTCCTGCTGCCGCGTGCGGCTTAGTGGGACTCAAACCCGGCCGCGGACTGGTTCCGGCGGGGGAAAGCAGCGGCGATCCCGCCGGGCTGGTGGTTTCAGGACCGCTGGCGCGCTCCGCCGCGGACGCGGCGCTCATGCTCGACGCGCTGGCTGCGGAGGGTCCTGAGGGCAGTGCGGTGAACGCGGCACCGGGCGGCGCCCGCTACCTGGAAGCCGTCAAGGCCGCACCGCCCAAGCTGCGGATCGGTGTGAGCCTGGACAGCCCGTGGTCCGCCATCTTCCCGTTCACCCCGGAACCCGAAGCGCTCGATGCCCTGGCAGCTGGCGCCCGGCTGCTGACAGACGCCGGGCACGACGTCGTCGAGACCGCCATCCGCTACGACAACCGTTATCCGGACGCCTTCACCACGGCCTGGACGGCCGGCGTCGGAGCGGCCCGGATAGCACCGCAGCGCGAGGCTTTGCTGGCCCCGCTCACGCGAACCTTCCGGCGCCGGGCACAGCAGCGCAGCGCAGCGAAACTGAACGAATCCCTCGCCTTCCTGCGCCAGTTCCAACGGGACACCCTGGCGCAGTACGCCGAATGGGACCTGATCCTGACGCCGTCACTCGCCCAAACGCCGCGGCCGGTGGGCTGGTTCACGGGCTCGGCCCACGGGGACGGCCACTGGCCGGCGTCGGAATGGGCGGGCGACGCCGACGGCGACTACCGGAAGCAGTGCGAATTCGCCCCGTGGTCCTCCATGGTGAACGTCTGCGGCCTGCCCGCCGTCAGCATCCCGGTGCACTGGACCGGCGGTGGCAGCGCGGACGCGGGACTTCCCATGGGCATTCAGCTGATCGGCCCGATGGGATCCGAAGCGCTGCTCCTGCAGGTCGCGGCCCAGCTGGGGTATTAGGCGCAGCTGGGGCATGAGGCGCAGCTGGCGTAACGGCGGGCGACTGGTCCGGCCGCTGACAGATTGACGGGTTGCTTCCCGTTCCCCGGGCCGCTCCTCAGATGGTGCTGTACGAGTTGGTGGCTGCGACGCTGAACAGGAGCGCGAGGCTGATAATGGCCAGCACCGTGAGGGCCAGGCCGACGTATCCCATCACCAGACCGGCTAGGGCGAGACCGCGTCCCGACGGTTCACGCCGCAGGGCCATGTGCCCCAGGATGACCGCCGCAATCTGCGGCAGGATGACGAACCCAAAACCGACGAAGACTGCGATGCCGCAGCACAGGCTGGCGATGCTCAGCGTTTTCGGTTCAGCCGGCATCCCGTAGTGGGGCTGGCCGTAGGGGCCGGCGTACTGCTGGCCATAGGGGCTACCCTGGTTGCCGTAGGGGCTCCCCGGCTGGGCGTAGGGGCGGCCGTACGGGCCGCCGTCGTAGCCTGACCCGCCCCGTCCCTGGCCGAATTCCTGGCCATAGAGCGGCGGCGTGTACAGCGGGGGCGCCGGAATGTCCGAACCCTGCGGCGGAATATACGACGGCGGCTGGTAGCCATCCGGCGTTGGGTCGCCGCCCGTTCCGTTGGGGCGCTGCTCTGTCATGGGGATCCCCTCTGAAAGTGTCCTAAGCAAAACAGTACAGCCGCCCCGGGCAATGGCACGGGCAACCCGTCAATCACCATCGGTGACTTTAGCGGGGCAAAATCTCCCAGACGACCCAAAGGGGCGGCAGAAGGAGTGCTGATAAGAGAAAGCCTGCAATCAACGCCCCTCCCATGTACCGCGCCACACGGGTGCCGGGGGAACGGCGCCGCCCCGGCTGAGGAAAGCCGTTCCGGACGCCGGAGTGCCGGCCAGCCTGCCCCCGGCCAGCGGGATACTGGACCCGGGAGGAGGGGATTGCGTGGTGAGGGACAACCGGAGGACATCGGCCGCTCGGACCAGGGGCAGCCGGGCGTGATGCCTGGGATATCGCAGTGGCGGATGATCCAACAGTTGGAGGCTGTGTAGTCGCTTGCCGGGGAGCCGGCGCCCTCAACCCTTCCTGGACCATGGCGCGGGCAGGCCGCGCCATGGTGCCCGGCCCCTCCGGGACCTGCGGCTGCGTGAGGAGCTGGCCGAGCTGGGCATACAGTCCGATCACGGACTCCGAGTCAAGCACCCGGGGTAATGCTGCCACCGCCGCCACCAGCCGGTCGGTCCCATGCACTTCCACCCCGCAGGCGGTATTTCCGGAAACTTCGTGCTGCGCCGCCATGCAGACCATGGAGCGCACGAACCTGCGCCGGTTCGCCGGAAGAAGGGCGGCCACGGCAGCGGCCTGCCCCAGCGCCACTTCTATAACAGGGTGCCGGGCATAGCCGTTCTGCCGCAGCACTCCGTCCCGGACCTCAACGTGGCCATTCCAGCTCTTGGAGCTGATGACCACCACCCCGCCGGGCCCCACCAGTACGTGATCCAGCCTGGCCAAGGGGCGGCCGGGCCAGTGGACATCGTGCAGGAGAAACCAGCCGTGGGGCAGCAGCAGGCCGAGCGTGCCTGCCACCAGCTGCTGGTAGCCGGCAGCGGCGTGCTCCGCCCGGTCAAGGTCGCGTTTCAGCCGCGCAATCCGTTCCGGCGACAACCGCGACTGTTCGAATGCCCCATCTGCAGCCCCCATTGCCCACACCCCCATTCATTACCATTCAGAGCGTCACTGTTCGGATCGTCGACCCGTTGAGGCACAGCCAATCGGGGACCCGTTCCGTGACGTGCTCCTTTTGCACGCCGCCCGTTATCTTTTCCGGCCGGCGGCAGCGACCGCCGTCGTCATTCTTTTTTGAAGGTAGCAGCCGCATAAACAGCCGGTATATAGGTACTTTTGGCGGTGAGTACTCAGTTTTTCCATGTCGATTTCCAACTAGCCGCACTATTTCCTGAAATTCGGCGTCATAGGGACCGGATTACGGACAACTCGTGTTGCGTTCCGGCCACGTCTGGCATGCTGGTCCCATGGCTAGCCGCGCGGGTACAGTTGCCCAATCCCAAGACCTTGTTGACCTGACCGCTCTTCTCGATGCGTACTACGACGTCACGCCTGACCTGGGTGATCCCGGGCAGCGTGTGGCGTTCGGAACCTCCGGGCACCGCGGGTCCAGCCTGAAGGCGTCCTTTAATGAGGCTCACATCGTGGCCATCACCCAGGCCATCGTGGAATACCGGGCAGGGCAGGGCATCACCGGTCCGCTCTTCCTGGCCAAAGACACCCACGGGCTCAGCGAACCGGCGCAGAATTCCGCCCTGGAAGTTCTTGCCGCCAACGGCGTGAAGGTCCTCATCGACGCCCGCCACGGCTACACCCCCACCCCGGCCCTGAGCCACGCCATCCTGACCTACAACAGGAACGCCCCGGCCGGCGCTCCGCAGGCGGACGGCATTGTGGTCACGCCCAGCCACAACCCGCCCGGTGACGGCGGCTTCAAATACAACCCTCCGCATGGCGGACCTGCGGACACCGACGCCACCGGCTGGATCGCCAACCGGGCCAATGAACTGCTGGAGAACGGTCTTCGCGGCGTGAAGCGGATTCCGGTGGCTGAAGCTCTCGAGGCCGAGACCACGGGCAAGTTCGACTTCCTCAGCAGCTACGTTGACGATCTTCCGTCGGTCCTGGACCTGAACGCCATCCGCGAGGCCGGCGTCCGGATCGGTGCGGACCCCATGGGTGGCGCCTCCGTGGACTACTGGGGCGAGATCGGCGAACGGCACCACCTGAACCTCACCGTGGTCAACCCCACCGTGGACCCGCAGTGGGCCTTCATGACGCTGGACTGGGACGAGAAGATCCGCATGGACTGCTCCTCGCCGTCCGCCATGGCCTCGCTCATCAACCGGATGTCCGAAGGGGCGAACTACGACGTCGCCACCGGAAACGACGCCGACGCGGACCGCCACGGCATCGTGACACCCGATGGCGGGCTGATGAACCCGAACCACTACCTCGCCGTCGCGATCGACTACCTCTACCGCCACCGCACAGGCTGGAACCCGGAGTCCGTGATCGGGAAGACACTCGTGTCGTCCTCCATCATCGACCGCGTCGCCGGAAGCCTGGGCCGCAAGCTGGTCGAGGTGCCGGTGGGCTTCAAATGGTTCGTGCCGGGCCTGCTGTCCGGCGAAGGCGCGTTCGGCGGCGAGGAATCTGCCGGCGCTTCGTTCAACAAGATGGACGGCAGCGTCTGGACCACGGACAAGGACGGCATCCTGCTGGCCCTGCTCGCTTCGGAGATCACCGCGGTCACCGGGAAGTCCCCGTCGGAGCTCTACAAGGGCCTCACCGACCAGTTTGGTGCACCCGTGTACGCCCGCATCGACGCCGCTGCAACGCGGGAACAGAAGGCGGCGCTCGGGAAGCTGTCGTCGTCGGATGTCACGGCCACCGACCTGGCCGGCGAGACGATCACCGCGAAACTGACGGAGGCGCCGGGCAACGGAGCTTCCATCGGTGGCCTGAAGGTGGTCACGGAGAACGCCTGGTTCGCCGCCCGCCCCTCCGGCACCGAGGACGTGTACAAGATCTACGCTGAGTCCTTCAAGGGCGCCGACCACCTGAAGCAGGTCCAGGCGGAAGCCAAGGCCCTGGTGGACGGGGTTATTTCCTAAGCTCCCACAGCTTGAGGATGCGCCGGATGGTGCGGTCACCATCCGGCGCCATGTCCACGAGTGCAATGTGGTCAAGCACGACGGCGTCGCCCGGGTTCACGCGTTGCTCACCGTGGTGGGACACATGCGGGCGGAAGAGCCGCCGGGTGTGGTGCGGGCTCGCGACACGGCCGGAAAGCTGCTCCACCGCCTGCACCAGGGATTCGTGCAACGCCTGCAGCGCGGGGTCATCCTTAACCAGGCTGACGGGTACGGAGCCTTGATGCCCGAAGTGGTGGTCCCCGCCGATGGACAGCACTGAGCCCAGCGCCTGCTTGGCCGGCACCTCGGCGAGCGACGCGAACCGGGCCGTGCCGCCGTCGTCCGTAACATTGAAACGCACCAGCGTGATGTGCAGCGGCCAGTCGGTGCGCAGGAACTCCTGCCCCTCCGAGGCCGGCTCAATGAACGCCACCATGATGAGGTTCCGCATACCCCAAGTGTGCCACCGGGGATGCTCTCAACCAGGGAACAGGACTAAACTTGGGGTAGGCCCGGATGCATGCCTTGCAGCTCTAAGCTGCAGAAATACTGCCCCGATTGCCTCCGGAATGTCCCCCATGTTGCCGGAGGCAATCGCGCGTCCTGAGGCTGTCCGCCTGGTCGCTTCGAAGCCTGGACCGGGCGAAGGCTTGGACCAGGCGAAGGCTCGCACCGGGCGAAAGCTTGCGCGGGCGAAGCCTTGACGGGCGGATCAGACGGTGCGGACGACGTGCTCGTAGGCGAACTTGGGCTTGGCCTCGCCCCAGGCGTCAGCTCCGGGCCGGCCGATGTTGACCACGAGGAAGCTCTTCTGGTCACCGGCGGGGAAGAACTCGGCGTCGATCGCGGTGAAGTCCGCGCCCGTCATGGGGCCTGCGGCGAAGCCGAGGGAACGCACGGCGAGGATGAAGTAGCCCGCCTGCAGGTGCGCGTTGTTGTTGCCTGTGGACGTTGCGAGGTCCGGGGACGCGTCGTACATGGCCTTGGGGGCGTTGTACCCCGGAAGGAAATTGTCCCACTGCTCCTGCCACGAGGTGTCGTAGCTGAGGACCGCAACGAGCGGCGCGGAGGCCGTCTTGGCGCGGTTCCCGGCGGAGAGGAAGTCCACGAGCTTGGCGCGGGCCTCGTCCGAGCGCACGTACGTGACGCGCAGTGGCTGGGAGTTAAACGCGGTGGGACCAAACTTGGTCAGTTCATAGATGGCGCGGGCCTGCTGCTCGGTGACCTCACCGGTGAAGGCGTTGGCCGTGCGGGCTTCAGCGAAAATCGCGTCCACGGCTGCGGAATCGATCACGGCTTCTTCATGGGCGATTGTCATTCAGTTCCCTTTAGCTTTGCCGCCGTCCCTGCTGGGCGTGGCGGTGCACTCCTGCTTTCCATGGTTACAACCGTGCCGGGAGCAGCCCTCTTCCCGTGACGGCCGGTTACGGGACGTGAGCTTGGGCACATCCGCCCGCTGGAACCCTCTTGGCGCCCGGGCCTGGCGCGGTATTGTTGCACCGGAAGATCCCAGCCCCCAACCCGCGGGCTATCCCTCTGAAAGGCCCCCGGCAATGAGCATGCTCGGAACCAAATGGAAGCTGCACGGCAACGGAAAAGCGGTCCGCCCAGGCGAAGTGGTCGCCCCCGGGGAACGGCTCACCTGGCCAATCACCATCGGCGTGGGCATGCAGCATGTGGTGGCCATGTTCGGCGCCACGTTCCTGGTGCCCATCATCACCGGAATGCCCCCGGCCACAACCCTGTTCTTTTCCGGCATCGGCACGCTCCTGTTCCTGGTGATCACCCGGGGCCGCGTGCCCAGCTACCTCGGCTCCAGCTTCGCTTTTATCGCACCCATCATGGCCTCCCAGCAGCAGTACGGCGTCCCCGGCGCCCTGGGCGGGGTGGTGCTGGCGGGAGCCGGGCTTGCCGTGATCGGTGCCATCGTGCAGAAGTTCGGTGCGGGCTGGATCAACAGGCTTATGCCGCCGATCGTCACCGGCGCCATCGTGGCGCTGATCGGCCTCAACCTGGCGCCCGCGGCCAAGAACAACTTCGACCTAGCCCCCGTGACCGCGCTGATCACGCTCGTGACAATCATCCTGGTGAGCGTCCTGTTCCGCGGGATCGTCGGCCGGCTTAGCATTCTCGTGGGCGTGGTGGTGGGCTACCTCGCGGCCATGGTCCGCGGCGAGGTGGACTACTCCAAGATGGACGCCGCGGCCTGGGTCGGCCTGCCCCATTTCCAGACGCCGGAGTTCCACCTGGGCGTCGTGGGCCTCTTCGTTCCGGTGGTGCTGGTGCTGGTGGCCGAGAACATCGGGCACGTAAAGTCCGTGTCCGCCATGACCGGGCAGAACCTGGATGGCGTCTCCGGCCGCGCACTGATGGCCGACGGAGCGGCCACCGTACTGGCAGGCTTCGGCGGCGGATCGGGTACCACCACCTATGCCGAGAACATCGGCGTCATGGCGGCCACCAAGGTCTACTCCACCGCGGCGTACTGGGTGGCGGGTATCTTCGCGATCCTCCTGAGCTTCTCGCCCAAGTTCGGCGAGCTGATCGCCACGGTTCCGCCGGGTGTGCTGGGCGGCGCCGCCACCATGCTCTACGGCATGATCGGCATCCTGGGCGTGAAGATCTGGGTCCAGAACAAGGTCAACTTCTCCAACCCGGTGAACCTGACCACCGCCGCCGTCGCGCTCATCATCGGCATCGCCGATTACACGTGGACCATCGGGGACCTCAAGTTCACCGGCATTGCGCTGGGCTCCGCCGCGGCTCTGGTGATCTACCACGGCATGAAGGCCATCGCGAAGGCCCGGGGCACCGCGGCCGAACCGGAGACCGAGGGGCCGTCCGGACTTCCCCCGGCCGCGAAGGCAGCCATCAACGCGGCGGCGAAGCGGTCACCGAAGAAGCGCTAGGCCCCGGGCCTGTCTTCTCACGGGCGCATGTGCCACGCCCGAGGAATGTCCGGAGCATATTTGCACCGTTTTGAGCCCGCAGGCCACTTGGCGCCCCTGAAAATCAGGGGCGCCAAGTGTTTTCCGCCGGCAAGGTGGTGCAGGAGTGCGGCGCCGGCACCTGAAGAACTGGGCTGCTACCCGGCGTCGAACGTCTCGTCATCGTCGTTCGGGGACTTTTCCTTCGGCAGATCGTTGCCGCTGCCGTCCGGCAGGCCGGCGGCGTCCTGGTCCGGCTCCGAAGAGAACTGGTCTGAGCCCTGGGCGTCCGCGTTGCCCTCATCGATCTCGGCGTCCGCTGACGGTACCGCTTCGTCTCCTGCACGCGCGTCGGCTGTTTCAGCCCCGGCGCTCGGCGAGGCATCGGCGTCTCGGGGAATCGGGGACTCACCGGGGACGGTATCGAAGCCGGCTCCGCTGGCATCACCCTCGGCATGGAGCTGCTCGTCTGTCCCGCCGAAGCGGCCGGCACCGGGTTCACCCGCGCTGTCCTGATCTTCTTCGGCAAAGTGGCTGAGGTTCGGCGTACCTGTGCCGAAGGTCTCGCCGTCCGGGCTGTTCTGGTTCAGGCCTGCTGCGTCAAAATCCTCCTCCTCGCGGGGCTGGGCAAACTGCTTTCCGCCCACCTCCTGCTCAACGGTGGGCGTGCCGTAGCCTCCCGCTTCCTCTTCAGGGGCGGCGTGCTGGTTGTCCTGGCTCATGTGTTCCTCCTGATTGGCTGGAAATTGCTGGAAAACGTGGTCTCCGTGCGGCCCAGGGCCCGGCTCACAGCCCCTTGCCGCCGGTGACGGGCAGAACTGCCCCGGAGATGTACGAGCCGGCGTCGGACGCCAGCAGGACATAGGCCGGGGCGAGTTCCGCGGGCTGGCCGGCGCGCTGCAGCGGCGTGTCCTGGCCGAACTTGGGCAGTTTGTCAGGCCATTCCGTGGCCGGAATAAGCGGAGTCCAGATGGGGCCCGGCGCCACGGCGTTCACGCGGACACCCTTAGGCCCGAGCTCCTGGGCCAGGGCCTTGGTAAAGGCAACCTGGGCCGCCTTGGTCATGGCATAGTCGATCAGTCCCGGTGAGGGGTTGAACGCCTGGATGGAAGCGGTGGTGATGATCGACGCACCCACGGTCAGGTGCGGCACGGCGGCACGGGCGGTCCACAGCAGTGAGTAGAGATTGGTTTGAAAGACGCGGTCGAACTCTTCGGTGGGAAGCGATTCGAAGCTGTCCCGGTTCTTCTGGTAGGCGGCGTTGAGCACCACCACATCCAGCCTGCCGAACTCCGCTACTGCGTCGTCCACGATCTTCGTGCTGAACTCTTCACTCCGGCCGTCGCCGGCGAGAAGCAGCGCCCGCCTGCCGGCCTTGCGGATCCATTCCGCCGTGTCCTGGGCGTCCTCTTCCTCCTCGGGAAGATAGGAAATGGCGACATCCGCACCCTCGCGGGCGAAGGCAATAGCCACCGCCTTGCCGATGCCGGAGTCGCCACCGGTGATGAGCGCGGCTTTGCCCCGCAGCTTGTCGCTGCCCTCGTAGCTCAGCTCGCCATGGTCCGGCTGCGGATCCATCGGGGCGGTGAGTCCCGGCTGCTTCTGTTCCTGCTCGGGAAAGGGTCCCGAGTGGTAGGTACCACGGGGATCCCTGGGCTGGTCAGTCTGCTTTGCTGAGTCACTCATAGTCCACCTACTAACGGTCAGGGTTCTAACGGGCAGGGTCATGCGGGACTGGCCATTGAGGCGGCTTCACGGTTCGCTTTCCACGGCTCCCTCCGTGGGCCATTGGGCGTCCGACTCTTCGAACCTAACGCAGGTTTGAGGACCAAGTCCACATCCTGATAGAAATTAGTCAGCAAACTTAGCAGTTGTTGAATTCGGTCCGGCTTGAGCCTACGTTGGGAGCAGGCGGGCCCGCCTGAGGCCAGATGGAGGTCGATGCATGAGTGATCCGGACGCCCCAGCAGGCAGCGGCAGGAATGAGACCCGCGAGGAACAGCTCGACCGCAACTGGATGGAGCTGTTGCAGGAGCTGCGGGTGCTGCAGACGGGCGTGCAGATCCTTGCCGGCTTCCTGCTGACCCTGCCTTTTCAGCAGCGGTTCAAGGAACTCGACGACTTCCAGATCGGCCTCTATCTGGTGAATGTGGCGCTTGCCGCCCTGACCACCGCCTTCATCCTCCTGCCGGTCAGCGTGCACCGGCGGCTGTTCCGCCACCGGCTCAAAGAGACTCTGGTGTCCAGTGCGGACAACATCACCAAGATCGCACTGGGCGGCGTGGCATGCCTCAGCGTCGGGACTGCGGCGCTGGTCTTCGACGTCACGGCCGGGCGCACCGCCGGACTCACCGCAGGGCTGGTACTGCTCGCGGTGCTGGCCGTCCTTCTCGTTTATGTCCCCCTGCATCTTCACCGGCAAGCCCGGAGATAGCAGGCCCGGAAGCCGGACAGAAACTGCCGGCTCCGCTCCAGTGAGGGCGGGGCATCAATCAAAAGAGCACGGAGGAACAATGCGTAAATGGGCCAAGGAACACGGGCTGCTGCTGGCAAACGTGGGGCTCTTCCTGGCGTTCTTTGGCGGCATGATCCTCACCGGCGCCAGCAACTACAGCGAAGACCAGCTCGCTCACGGGCAGCCGGCCGTCACCGTCGCGGAATATCTGGGCACCGGCGCTTTTGTGGAAGCCACGTTTGAAAACTGGGAGTCCGAATTCCTGCAGATGGGCATGTACGTCATCCTCACCGTGTTCCTTTTCCAGAAGGGCTCCTCGGAATCCAAACCCATGGGAAAGGACGCGCCGCAGGACGAGGATCCCCGCAATGCCACCATCAAGGACGCCACCCCGTGGCCCGTGAAGCGCGGCGGAGTGGTGCTGAAGCTTTATGAACACTCCCTTTCGATCATGTTCCTGCTGCTGTTCCTGGCCTCGTTCGTGCTGCACGGCATTGGTGGCGCCGACGATTACAACAGCGAGCAGGAGAGCCACGGCCAGCCGACAGTAAGCGTCTTGGGCTACTTCGCCACGAGCCGGTTCTGGTTCGAGTCTTTCCAGAACTGGCAAAGCGAGTTTCTCGCCGTGGCGGTGCTGGTGGGAACATCGGTCTACCTGCGCGAGAAGGGGTCCCCCGAATCCAAACCCGTCGCCGAACCGCACTACGAAACCGGCGCCTGAGCGCACCTGTCCAGCAAGGTCCGGCCTAGGGGCGAAGCATGCGGTGTTAAGCGCCTTCGAGCACCTGGGAAGTGGCCCACGCAAGGTATTTTGCGGCATTGGCGACGGCGTCTTCCGGGCTTGAGGCGACGTCCAGCAGCTGCGCCGCGGCCACCACGCCGTGTTCGGCCAGGTCCTCCGGCGTGACCAGGATCCGCCCCGCCACCACGATCACCGGGATGCCCCGTTCCCGGGCGGCGTCCGCGAGCGCGATGGGTGCCTTTCCGGTGAGGGACTGGGAGTCCATGGAACCTTCGCCGGTGATGACGAGGTCGGCGTCCTTGAGCTGCTCGGCCAGCCCGGTCAGCCCGGCGACGAGGGCGAAGCCGCCTTCGAGGGTGGCGTGCGTGAAGGCCAGGAACGACGCCGGGAAGCCGCCCGCCGCTCCGGATCCCGGGACGTTGACGTCCCGGCCCGTGGCCTCCCTGAGGATGGACGCCCAGTTGCGCAGGCCGGCGTCGAGCTTTTCGGCGGCGTCCTCATCAGCACCCTTCTGCGCGCCGAAGACGTGTGCCGCGCCGTCGGCGCCGTACAGCGGATTCTGAACGTCGACGGCGATCCGGAAGTTTACGGCGGTCAGGCGGGGATCGAGGCCCGAGACATCCAGGGCTGCCACTTCCGCGAGCGATCCGCCGCCCAGCGGCACCACGTTTCCGGCCGTGTCCAGGGGCTTGAGCCCCAGCGCACGCAGGGCGCCGCTGCCGCCGTCGGACATGGCCGAACCGCCAACGCCCAGCACGATCTCCGTGGCGCCGGCGTCCAGGGCCGCGGCAATCAGCTGGCCGCAGCCATAACTGTGGGCGCGGAGGGAGTTCTCCGGCGTCGGCTCCATGTGGGCCAGGCCGGAAGCCTGGGCAGTCTCGATCACAGCCGTGGCTCCGCCGAAAGCATCCTTCCGCAGCGCCCACGCCGCGCCGATTGGGGCGAGAATGGGCCCGACGACGGCGTTGAGCCGCTCTTCGTACCCGGCGGCAACGGCAGCTTCGAGCGTCCCTTCGCCGCCGTCGGCCACCGGAAACTGGTTGGCTACGGCGTCGGGATAGACGCGGCGGGCGCCTTCGGCGATGGCGGCGGCGGCTTCGATGGCGGTGAGGGAACCCTTGAACTTGTCCGGGGCGATGAGGATGCGCATGGCACCATCCTGCCAGCAAGGCTCAGGAACGCGCGCTTGCCGGTTCCGTCATGCCGGCTCCCTGAACCACTGATTGGCCGGAGCACGCGCCCGCCATCAGGCGCGTGCTTCCTCCTGGCCGGCGTATGTGTCCAGGAGTTCACGGGCGCCGCTTCCGTCCGGCCCTTCGGCGGAGAGGGCGGACCGCATGCCGTCCAGCTTCTCGGCGCCTGCGGGGAAAGGAGGCAGGAGCGGGACGTCCGGATCCGTCAGGACCTCGATCACCACGGGGCGGTCCGCCGCAAAGGCGCGGTCCCAGGCGCTGGCCAGTTGCCCCGGGGAATCGACCCGGATCCCCATCAAACCCAGCAGTTCCGCGTAGCCGGCATACGGAAAATCCGGGATCTCCTGACTGTCCGGGAACCGCGGCTCGGACTCTGTTTCCCGCTGCTCCCACGTGACTTCGGCGAGGTCGCGGTTATTGAAGACACAGACCACAAAGCGCGGATCAGCCCATTGCCGCCAGCGGTGTGCGACGGTCACCAGTTCTGCAATCCCCGCCATCTGCATGGCGCCGTCGCCCGACAGCGCCACCACCGGCCGCTCCGGCCGGGCAAGCTTGGCCGCGATGCCGTACGGAATGGAGCAGCCCATGCTGGCAAGAGTCCCGGACAGGTGCGCCGGCACTCCCGGCGGAAGGGTCAGCTGGCGGGCGTACCAATAAACGCAACTGCCGACGTCGACACTCACCTGGGCGTTGGCCGGGAGCCGGCCGTTGAGCTCTCGCACCACGAGTTCCGGGTTGACCGGCTTCGCCGGCACGCGGGAGCGCTCCTCCTGTAGCGCATGCCAGCTGTGAACCTGCTCCTCCACACCCGCGCGCCACTGTTTGCGGGCCTCGCTGGCCGCCCCCTCGCCGCTTTCGCCGGCGGCTCCGTTTCCGAGGCGTGCGGTGAGTTCCCGCAGGGTTTCCGCAGCGTCCCCCACGAGGCCCACCTCCACCGGGTAGCGGTTGCCCACTTTCCGGCCGTCGATGTCGATCTGCACGGCCCGGGCGGCGCCCGGTTTGGGATAGAACTCGGTCCAGGGATCGTTCGAACCGATGATCAGCAGGGTGTCGCAGTGTCCCATCAGGTGGGCGCTGGCCGTGGAACCAAGGTGTCCCATGGTGCCCGCGGCAAAGGGCAGGGTCTCGTCGACGTAGGGCTTACCCAGCAGGCTGGTGGTGACGCCTGCGCCGAGCTTTTCCGCGATGGCCACTACCTCGGCCTGGGCATGCTTCGCGCCCTGGCCCACCAAGAGTGCCACCTTGCGGCCGGTGTCCAGCACCTCGACGGCCTTCACGAGGTCGTCCTCGCGCGGCAGTACCCGCGCGGGCCGCCATTCCGGTGCGGTCACGATGATGCCGTGCTCCTGCTCGAGTTCCGGCGCCGGGGCCTTCTGAATGTCATGCGGGACGATCACGACGCACGGCGTCCGCGTCTCAAGCGCCGTGCGGAAGGCGCGGTCCAGGACCATGGGAAGCTGCTCCGGGGTGCTCACCATCTGCGCAAACTGTGCCGCCACGTCCTTGAACAGGGTCAGGAGGTCGATTTCCTGCATGTACGCAGATCCCAGCACGCTGCGGCTCTGCTGCCCGATAATCGCCACGACCGGGACGCCGTCCAGCTTGGCGTCGTAAAGGCCGTTCAGGAGATGCACCGCACCAGGTCCCTGCGTGGACGTCAC
The DNA here is from genome assembly GCF_918698095.1 of Arthrobacter sp. Bi83. GTDB lineage: Bacteria > Actinomycetota > Actinomycetes > Actinomycetales > Micrococcaceae > Arthrobacter. The sequence goes on along the minus strand of NZ_CAKKLY010000010.1, from coordinate 12,654 downwards.
AACGCCCACGCCGCCGGTGTACTTGGCGTGGCCAACAGCCATGAATGCGGCAGTCTCCTCGTGCCGGGCCTGGACGAACTGGACGCCGCCCGACTTGCCGCCGTCGCCGGCGCGGCGGAGGGCACCCATGAAGCCGTTGATGCCGTCGCCGCTGTATCCGAAGACCCTGTCCACGCCCCAGGCTTTGAGGCGTTCCACCATTACGTCAGCAACCAGCCGATCAGCCATCGAAGACTCCCCTGCTCAAGATGTGAAAGATACCGGGCTTGACCTGCCCTCGGAGTATGGACTCTGGACTACTCCTCGTGCCCCTGGTCCCCGCTCATCTGGTCCTCCGCCGGCGGCGTCTCACCCGGCGGCACGCCTCCGCCGGGCTCAAGTCCGGTGATGTTTCCATTCAGCGGGTCAGGGTTGGGCGAAGCGGCCGGGTCTTCCCGTTCGGTTCCATGCTCCTTTTCGCCGGCCGCATCGGCGGAGCCGGGCTGGTCCGGGTTGGCGGGGTCGTTTTCGGGGTGATAGCTGCTCATGTTCCTGCGGTCCTCCGTGGTTAGGGTCGTATGCAAATACAACGGACTTTGGTGACGGTGGAGCTCGGCCCTCCGGGGCCCCGGGGGCACTGGACTAATTGTAAGCATGCTGATGATTCTGGACCAGTCAGATGCCGAGAAGTCCACCCAGGAGGGTCCGTCTAGGACCAGGCGCCCCGGCTCACCAGAACTTCCCTCAGCAGGTCGGCGCGGTCGGAGACGATGCCGTCCACGCCGAGGTCCAGGAGCCTGTGCATCTCGGCCGGCTCGTTGATGGTCCACACGTGGACGTACAGCCCCAGGTCGTGGGCGCGGCGGACAAAGCCGGGGGTCACCACCTGAACAGCACGGTAGCGGACCGGCACCTGCAGGGCATCGACGTCGCGCAGCACACGGCCCACGACCGCCCGCGCCAGCGCACCCACACCGGGCACGGCCAGCAGCGGCGAGAGCGCCACGAAGGCGGCATTGGCCGCCGTCCCCGCGGAGGAGGCAGTGCGGCGGCTGAGCAGCCGCAGTACCGCCCGGCGTCGGCGGTCCGAAAAGCTGGCGATGAGGACACGGTCGTGCAGGGCGTGCCGCTCGATGGCGGCCGCGAGGCTGCGGACTGAGTTCCAGTCCTTGACGTCGAGATTGAACCGGGCGTCGGGGAAGGCGGCCACGAGTTCATCGAACGTTGGCACCGGTTCCAGGCCCCCGATCCTGGCCCGTGCAACCTCGGCGGCGGTCAGCTCTGCGATCCGTCCGGCGCCGTCCGTGATCCGGTCCAGTGCCGCGTCGTGAAAGAGGAGCAGCACGCCGTCGGATGTCGTGTGCACGTCCGTTTCCAGGTACCGGTAGCCGATCCCGACGGCGGCGCGGAACGCTGCCATGGAGTTCTCCAGGCCCTCGCGGGAGAAGCCACGGTGCGCCATGGCGACGGGCGCGCCTCCGGCGGCACCGGCGCCACGGCCCGAAGGGGAGAAAAAGGGCAGAGCCACGGTCGTTTTACGGCAGCCTGACGCCGAGTTCGGCGAGCTTTTCCTCGAGAATCTGGGCCACGCCGTCGTCGTCAAAGTGCGGTGCCTGCTGCCCGGCGGCGCGGATCGCCTCCGGATGGCCGCTGGCCATCGCGTAACCGTGGCCGGCCCAGCGGAGCATTTCGATGTCGTTGGGCATGTCACCGAAGGCCACCACGTCCGCGGCGTCGATTCCCCGCGACGCAGCGTATTCAGCCAGCGTCACGGCCTTGTTAATGCCCGGGACCGACAGCTCCAGCATGGCGACGGTGGGTGCCGAGTGCGTGACGGTGGCTAGATTACCGACTGCTGGAGTCACCTCCGCGAGGAAGTCATCCGCGGTGCCTTCGCGGACGATGGCGAGAAACTTCACGACGGCGTCATCCGCCGTGAGCGTCTCGGCCAGCGGAGCGGGGGTGAACTCGGAAAGAAGCTCACTGGAGCCGTTCTCGATGAAGCCCGGTTCCAGGTGGAAGCCGGTGAGGGTCTCGGCGGCAAACAGGGCTGCGGGACGAAGTGTCTTGATGATCCGGCGGGCCTCGAAAACGTCCGCGAGGGCCATGGTCCGGGCGGATACCAGCTGGCCCGCCTCGAGGTCCCACACCACCGCGCCGTTCGAACAGATCACCGTGCCGGTGTGCCCCAGCTGCTCTTCGAGCGGGTGCAGCCAGCGCGGCGGGCGGCCCGTGACAAAGACAAGTTCGACGCCGGCCTCCCGGCAGGCGTGGAATGCCCGGACCGTGCGGCCACTGATCTTTCCGTCGTGCCCAAGGATCGTTCCGTCTATGTCACTTGCTACCAACCGCATCCTGCCAGTCTACGTGGGCACGGTCAGACGCCGTCCCCCGCGGCCGCCGGGGCCGAGTCCTGCCGCGTGGCCGGTGTCTTGGCGGCCGGGGCCTTGGCTGCCGGGGTCCGCTCGGCCTCGTTTTCACGCCCGGTCTGGCTTTCGGCAGCCAGGGCCTGCGTTGCCGCCCAGCTCGCCAGGAGCCGCAGGGCGTCCGCGGAGGGAGAACCGGGCTCGGGCGGATAGATAAACAGTGAGAGTCCGGTGTCCGCGGAGAGGTCCATCGCCTCGAACATCAGGTGCAGCTCGCCGACGACGGGGTGGTGGAAGTGCTTGAATCCGGTGGTGTGGCGGCGCACGTTGTGCGCGGCCCAGCGGGTGCGGAACTCGCCGCTGCGGGTTGAGAGCTCGCCCACGAGGTCGCTCAGTCCCCGGTCGAATGGGTCGCGGCCGGCCTCGGCGCGCAGGATGGCCACCATGTTGTTGGCCGCCAGCTCCCAGTCGGGGAAGAAACGGCGGGAGCGTTCCTCCTCCAGGAAGATGAACCGGGCGTAATTGGCCGGCCGCCCTGGGCTGACGTACATCTCGGAGTGCAGCGCATAGCCCAGCCGGTTGGCGGCCAGGATGTCCATGCGCCCGTTGCGCACGAACGCCGGGGCGTCGGTGATCGAATCGAGGGCGAACTGGACGCTCGGCCGGACGCGCTGCTGGGCGGGACGACGCCGCGGCTGTGTGGTGTTGGCAGCCCGGGCCAGGTCGAACAGGTGCGACCGTTCGGCGTCGTCGAGCTGAAGTGCCCTGGCCAACGCCTCAAGCACGCTCTCCGACACGCCGCCGAGGCTTCCGCGCTCCAGCCGGGTGTAGTACTCGACGCTCACGCCCGCAAGCGTCGCCACTTCCCCTCGGCGGAGTCCGGGCACCCGCCGTTTACCGCCGTAGACCGGCAGTCCAGCCTGTTCCGGGCTGATTTTGGCGCGTCGGGAGGCGAGGAAGTCACGGATCTCGTTGCGGTTATCCATAGCCTCAAGGCTAGGAGTTTGCGGGGCCCGGAGGGAGTCCCTGCCAGTACCTGTATCAGCAGTGACTCCCTCATCCGAACCAAACAGGGTTGTATGGATGGTGCCCCGCCCCGCTCGCGGCCGACAAGGTCCGCCGGGTGATCCCCTCTGGCGGGGCATTGCCAACCGATCCTGAAACAGGAGACACATGCTTACCGCCAACGCTTACGCCGCCCCGTCCGCTGACGGGGAACTCGTTCCCACCACCATCGAGCGCCGGGACGTCGGCGCCCACGATGTCCTGATCGAGATCAAGTACGCCGGCATCTGCCACTCAGACATCCACACCGTCCGGGGCGACTGGGGACCCCAGCAGTACCCGCTGGTCCCCGGCCACGAAATCGCCGGCATCGTCACCGAGATCGGCGCCGAGGTCACCCGGCACCAGGTGGGCGACCGCGTCGGCGTCGGCTGCATGGTCAACTCCTGCATGGAGTGCGCCAACTGCCTCAAGGGCGAGGAGCAGTACTGCCTCGCCGGCATGACAGGCACCTACGGCGCCGTGGACCGCGACGGAACCATCACCCAGGGCGGCTACTCCACCCACGTCGTAGTGGCCGAAGATTTCGTGGTCACCATCCCTGAGGGCATCGAACTCGACGTCGCCGCTCCCCTGCTGTGCGCCGGCATCACCACCTACTCGCCGCTGCGCCACTGGGGCGCCGGCCCCGGCAAGAAGGTCGCGATTGTCGGCCTCGGCGGGCTCGGCCACATGGCCGTCAAGCTCGCCCACGCCATGGGCGCCGACGTCACTGTTCTCTCCCAGTCCCTGAAGAAGCAGGAAGACGGCCTGCGCCTGGGTGCGGACGCCTACTTCGCCACGAGCGATCCCGGCACGTTCGAACGGCTCGCGGGCACCTTCGACCTGATCATCAACACGGTCAGCGCGAAGATCGATATCAGCTCCTATCTGCAGCTGCTGACCCTCGACGGCGCCCTGGTCAACGTGGGCGCACCGGCGGAACCGCTCCCGGTGAACGTGTTCTCACTCATCATGGGGCGCCGGTCCTTCGCAGGCTCCGCCATCGGCGGCATCCGCGAAACCCAGGAAATGCTCGACTTCTGCGCCGAACACCAGCTCGGCGCGGAGATCGAGGTCATCCCGGCCAGCAAGATCAACGACGCCTACGAACGCGTCCTGGTCTCCGACGTCCGGTACCGCTTCGTCATAGACACCGCCACCCTCAGCTAAGCGTTGCCACAGGGGCATTGGCACTGAACGACTACTGAGAAAGTGAAGACAATGACAGACACTAAGGAACCTTCCGGCGCGGAGAAGTTGTTTGGCGATTTCGCGCCCGCACTGGTGGGCTTCACGGACGATGTCCTGTTCGGCCAGGTCTGGGAGCGACCGGAGCTGACCCCGAAGGAGCGCAGCCTTGTAACGGTCGCGAGTCTCATCACGAGCGGCAGCACTGAGCAGCTGGCCCACCACCTGGGCAGGGCCAAGGACAATGGCGCCAGCGAGCAGGAGCTCATCGAGGTGATCACCCACCTGGCCTTTTACGCTGGATGGCCGAAGGCGATGTCCGCCATGGCGGTCGCGAAGGACCTCTTCCGAGCCAGCTAGTTCCACCATTGACTCCGCAGCCCCGTCCGGGGCTGCGGAGGGTGGAAGGGACAAAAGCCGCACCGATTCCGGGCTTTTTCAGGGCACATTCAGGCCGCCCGGCGAGTCCTTTCCCATCGGGTCATTTCAGGCACATAGTTATCCCATGAGCGACCAGCGACGACGCGTCCAGCCTAAGGTGCTGCTGTTCCTTGTAACGCTGGGGGTCCTTATGTCCGTCCTGGCAGGCGTCTTCGTCTGGGTACAGGGCCACCCTGGCAACCGGGCGGCCGCCCCGGCCATTCCTCCGGCAACGTCCGCATCCCCCACCGCCGCTCCCTCGCCAAAGGCGACGCCTTCGGCTCCCGCGGTCCCCGTCGACAAGCTCCGGGGGCGGGGCGTCAACATCCTGCTGCTGGGCAGCGACACCCGGGAGCCGAATGCGAAGGCGGCCGCCGCGAGGGTCGCCACGGACCAGCGGGCGGACGCGATCATCATGGTTCACATCACCGCGGACCGCAGGCATGCCTACGGGATCTCCGTCATGCGGGACACCTGGGCTGCCATTCCGGGCCACGGCTTCTCCAAAATCAATGACGGCCTGGCTTTGGGAGGCGTACCCCTTATGACGCAGACCGTCGAGTCACTCTTCCGGGTGCACATCGACCACACTGTCCTGATCGACTTCGGACGGTTCACGGGGTTGGTGGACGCCTTGGGCGGGGTTGAAGTGGACGTCAGGACGCCGTTCACTTCAACCCACGACAGCGGCCACGTGTTCAGGCCCGGCAAGCAGACCCTCACCGGTGCCCAGGCACTTGAGTTTGTCCGCGAGCGCTACGCATTCGCTGACGGCGACTACCAGCGGGTGCGGGACCAACAAACCTTCGTGAAGGCGCTGATCGCAAAGCTCCTCAGCCCGAAAACGCTGACGAACCCGGAGACGCTCCGTAAGGTGGTCAGCTCCGTCTCCTCGTTTTTCGCCGTCAATGCCGGCCTGGACGCGCCAGCCGTGGCGGGACTGGCGTACAGCCTGCGGAATATCCGGCTGCAGGACAGCGTGTTTTTTGCCCTTCCCACGGCGGGTGTCGGCACGTCCGACGACGGACGGTCAATAGTTCTGCAGGACCCGGCAGCCATCACCAAGATCAGGACGGCCCTTGCCGGGGACCGCGTGGCCCAGTACATCAAGGATTCGGGGATCCAACCCGCCCGCTGAAGCCTGGCGCCGCCTCCGGACGTACCGCCTACAGCCCTGGCGCCTCTCCAAGCTCCGCCCGCAGGTGCGAAAGCCGCCCGTAAGCACTGTCCCGGTAGGCCAGCAGCGCGTCCCGGTCATCCGGATCGATGCCCAGGAAACCGAGGCCGCTTTTGAGGCCAAGGTTTCCATCCTTGACCATCACGGCTAGCGCTTCCGGAGCCGCAAACCGATCACCGTAGGCCCTTTCCAAAGTACGGAACGATGATTCGTAGACGTCCAGTCCCGCCATGTCCCCGATCGCAAAGGGCCCGAACAAAGCCAGGCGGAACCCAAAGGTGTTTCTGACTACTGTGTCGATCTGCTCAGGTGTAGCGGCACCATCGTCAACAATCTGAACCGCTTCCTTGTACAGCGCGAACTGGAGCCGGTTGGCGACGAATCCCGGCGTGTCAGCCACCTTTGCCGGTGTCTTACCCACGCCGCGGATGAGCTCCTCGGCGAGGTCCAGGACAACGGGGTCTGTGTCCGGGCCGGGTATGAGTTCGACACCGGGGATAAACGGGGCGGGATTCATCCAGTGGACGCCGAGGAACCGCTCCGGACCGGCCACCGACAGGGCCAGTTCTCCGATGGGGATGGCTGAGGTGTTCGTGCCGATGACAGCGCCGGCCGGAGCAGCCGTCGAGATCCGGCGAAGGATATTGGCTTTTAGCCCTGGGTCTTCTGGAACCGCCTCGGCGATGAAGTCCGCCGCCGCCACCGCTTCCTCAATGCTGCCCGCAGCGGCAAGGTTTCCCGCAATGACCTCGGCCGCCCCCTCCGGGAACAGTCCGTGGGCCTCGAACCCGCGGGCTTGTTCGACTAGCCTGACGCGCGCCCGTTCGGCGGTCTCGCCGTCGACGTCGCCCAGTGCGACTTCGTAGCCGTGCAAAGCCAGTACCTGCGCGATTCCGCCGCCCATGTAGCCTGAGCCGACGACGGCCGTGGTTGTAAAGGTGTCAACGATTGTCATGAACATGCTCCTAGGAAAGGTCGGGCGCGCAGGACCGAAGGGCCGGGCACGGTTAGCGGATCGTGTAACCGCCGTCGACGGCCAGCGTGTGGCCCGTGATCAGCGAGGCGGCGTCACTGAGCAGAAACGCGATCGCCCCCGCGATGTCTTCCGGTTCACCGAACCGTCCCATCGGGATTCTGGACAGCAGCTCCGCAGCCCATTCAGGTCTGCTGAGGGTCGATGCTGTCAGTTCCGTGCGCACGAAGGTCGGTGCGACGGCGTTGACCCGGATTCCGGCCGGGGCCCATTCCAGAGCCAGGATCTTGGTGAGATGGATCAGGCCGGCCTTGCTGGTCCCGTAGGCTGCCCGTTCCTCGATTCCGACGATTCCCGCCTGGGACGCGACGTTGACGACGGCGCCCGGCGTTCCCCGGTCCATCCAGTGCTGCGCGATGGCCGTGGTCAGGAAGAAGCTGCCCTTGAGATTGGTGTCAAAAACGGTATCCCAGTCGTCGGCTGTCAGTTCCAGCGCCGGCTTGGGTACATTGACGCCTGCGTTGTTGACCAGCAGATCAATACCTCCGCTGTCATGCATCAGGGTGGCAGCGAATCGACGCAGGTCCTTGGTCCGGGTCACGTCGATGGGAAGGGAGGGCGTTCCGTACCGTTCGCTGATCTGGCGGGCACTTGAGGCGTCACGGCTGGTTCCATACACGGTGGCACCGCACTCGGCAAGGCCATCGGCGATGGCCTTGCCGAGTCCGCGGGATGCCCCCGTGACCAGTGCATTCTTGCCGTCCAGGCGGAAATTCAGCACCCTGGCCCTTAGCTTTCGAAGGTGTGGTCCGACCAGGGCAGGGACGTGCCGCGGTACTTCGCCGCCCTGACGTCGCCCGAACGGGCGTGGCCCTCGAACCGTTCCACCCTGGATGCGCGGCCGCAGAGCTCACCGAAGAAGGCGCTGGACTCGGTGTTGGTCACTTCCTGGTACGTGACGGTGCGCAGGTACTTGCCCACCCAGAGGCCGCCGGTATACCGGGCGGCGCCGCGGGTAGGAAGCACATGGTTGGTGCCGATGACCTTGTCCCCATAGGACACGCAGGTCCCTTCGCCGAGGAAGAGTGCGCCGTAGTCGTGCATCTTGTCAAGGGCTTCGCGCGGGTTCTGCGTGAGGATCTGAACGTGCTCGTAGGCGTACTCGTCGGCCAGGACGTACGCTTCGTTAAGATTTTCAACGACGTGGACTGCGCCCCAGTCGCGCCATGCGGCCGCGGCGTAATCGCGGGTGGGCATGTCCACGAGGATGGTGTCGATGTGCTCGATGACTTTGCGGCCCAGCTCCCCGCTGGTAGTGATCAGGACGGCGGGCGAGTCTGGCCCGTGCTCGGCCTGGGACAGGAGGTCGACGGCGACGATGAACGGGTCCGCGTGTTCGTCGGCAACGATGAGGACCTCGGTGGGCCCGGCGAAGAGGTCGATGCCGACCTCACCGAAGAGCTGGCGCTTGGCTTCGGCGACGAAGGCGTTGCCGGGGCCGGCCAGCATGTTGACCGGCTTGATGGTTTCGGTGCCGATGGCCAGCGCGGCGACCGCCTGGATGCCGCCCAAAAGGTAGATCTCGTCGGCACCGGCCAGATACATGGCCGCGACGGTGGCGTCCGGCACCTCGCCCTGGATCAGCGGGGTGCACGCCGCGACGCGCTCCACGCCGGCGACCTTGGCAGTAATGATGGTCATGTGGGCGCTGGCCAGCAGCGGGTACTTTCCGCCGGGTATGTACGCGCCGGCAGCCTGGACCGGTACGTTCTTCTGCCCGAGGAACACTCCGGGCAGGGTTTCGATTTCGAAGTCGGACAGGGACGCAAGCTGCTTCTGCGCCATGACCCGGACCTGTTCCTGGACGAACTTGATGTCCTCAATGGTCTGCTCCGGAACGCGGGCCATGATCTCGTCAAGCTGATCCTGGCTCAGGAGAAACGATTCGGGCGCGTACTTGTCGAACTTCTCCGAATACTCGCGGACGGCTGCGTCGCCGCGTTCGCGGATATCTGCGATGACGCCCTCCACGGTCGCCCGGACCTCGGGCGTACTTCCCCGGGCCACGCTGTTCCGGGCAGGCTCTTTCAGCATCGTTGACTCCACGGCCGAACTGATTTCATTTGTAACCGTCATCAGGCTTACCTTCCATCTTCATTGATGGGCGACTGCTGGAGCGCCCCGATCCAAGCCATCCGGCCTGCATGATGAACGAGTGTATACGTATACATTTTTCGACACAAGGGCTTGTAGTGATGAATTGAATACGTATACACTCCTTTTCACGAGGCAGCCGGTGTGGCTGCGCTCACAGTCCGGTCGAAGACAAAGGAGTCTCTGAATGAGCACCCCCGCGACAACAGCAACCCCAGCGCCACCCGCCATTGATCCAAAGATGCGCCGCAAGGCCCTCGTCTCCTCCGTGCTGGGCAGCTGCATCGAGTGGTACGACTTCTACGTCTACGGCGTCGCCGCTGCCATCATCCTCAACTCGCAGTTTTTTCCGCAGGCGAGTCCGTTCGTCGGTATCCTGCTCTCCTTCAGCACCTACGCTATTGGCTTCGCGGCGCGCCCCATCGGAGGCGTCATCTTTGCCCACTTCGGCGACCGCCTGGGCCGGAAGAAAATGCTCATGATGACGCTCGGTCTGATGGGCGGCGGCACCTTCCTCATCGGCTGCCTGCCCAACTTCGCCACGATCGGCATCGCCGCCCCGATCCTGCTGGTCCTCCTGCGGATCGTGCAGGGCATCGGCGTCGGCGGCGAATGGGGCGGCGCCGCGCTGATGGCCACCGAGTTCGCCCCGGCCGAGCGGCGCGGGTTCTTCGGCTCCTGGCCGCAGATCGGCGTGCCGGCAGGGACACTGCTGGCCAACGGCGCCTTCTACATCATGGGCTACCTGATCTCACCGGAGGCTTTTGTGGCCTGGGGATGGCGCATCCCGTTCCTCGTCTCGATCCTGCTGGTGGCGCTCTCCTTCTACATCCGCAGCAAGGTGGACGAATCCCCGGCGTTCGAAGAAATCAAGCGCAAGGGTGAGATCGAGAAGATGCCGGTGGTCAAAGTCATCAAGACGCGCCCGCTGACCATCCTCAAAGTCATCATGATGCGGTTTGCCGAGAACGCGAACTACTACATCTACACGACGTTCCTGCTCGCCTACGGCCCCGCAGTGCTGCTGGAAAAGAACAGCATCCTGCTGGCCACCATGATCATGGCAGGCCTGGGCATCTTCTCCATCCCGTTCTGGGGCTGGGTATCCGACCGCTGGGGACGCCGCTACACCGTGATCGCCGGAGCAACCACCATGCTCCTGATGGCCTTCCCCTTCTTCTGGACCGTGCAGACAGGTGACTTCCTGATGCTCGTGCTCGTGCTCATCTTGACCTGCAACGTCGGCCGCGACCTCTGCTATTCCGTGGAACCGGCCTACTTCACCGAACTCTTTGAACCCAAACTGCGCTATTCCGGAGCCTCAGTCGGTCCGCAGGTCGCGGCTGTCTTCGCCGGAGGCTTCGCACCGCTGATCGCCACGGCACTCATCGGTCCTGAGTTCGACCGGTACTGGCTCGTTGCCCTTTACATGGTGGTCACGTCGATCATCACCATTGTAGGAGCGCTGTGGTCGCCTGAGACGGCGCCCCGGGTCCGGTTCCGCCGTGGCCTTAGCGCCGAATACGACCCGACAACCGGCCGGTAATACCCCGCCACTGCAAAGGCAGGCGGCTGCCTCCAAAGGCAGTCGCCTGCAGGTGCAGGTCCGAAACTTTGGCTACTCTGAAACAACGGAGAGCGGGAATCCTCTGCGCACCTGCGGCGTAAACAAGATGAAAGGAGGGCGACGCAATGGTTACCAGCCGTGATGTGGCAGAACTGGCCGGCGTCTCACAGGCCACCGTGTCCAGAGTCATGTCCTCCTCCGCGAAGCTTTCGCCTGCCACGAAGGCGCGCGTTCAGGCAGCCATGGAAACCTTGGGCTACGTACCTCATGCCGGCGCCCAGGCCATGAAGACCAGGAAAACGAACACCATCGGAGTGGTGGTTGCCGACCTCACGAACCCCTTCTACCCGGAGGTTCTTGACGAGCTGAGCCGCGAGCTCGACTCAGCGGGCTTCCGCGTCGTTATCTGGAACGCGGGCGGCGGCAGTCACCACGACGCGTTGAAGGCCATCCGGGAACATGCCGTCGACGGAGTCATTTTCACGACCGCCACGGAAGACTCGCTGGAACTGCAGGCTGCCATAGAAAAGAACAGCCCCATCGTCCTGATCAACCGCGTCGTGGAAGGCCTGGAATGTGACCAGGTCACCAGCAGCAACACTGACGGCGGCGCCGCCGTCGCCGATTATCTGGTGGCCAACGGCAAAACCAAGGTCGCGTTCATCGGTGGCGCTGAAAACGCAAGCACCTCCCGCGAGCGCGGCCTGGGGTTCCTCGGCAGAATGGCGGAGCGGGGGCACACCGTTCCGGAACATTTCCGTTTCCAGGGCGGCTTTTCCCACGACATCAGCGCCCAGGTCATGAACAGGCTGCTCTCACGCGCGGACCGTCCACAGGCTGTTTTCTGCGCCAACGACCTGATGGCCTTTGGCGCCCTCGATGCCCTGCGCGCCAACCAGATCCAGCCCCAGGATTGCTGGGTGATCGGCTACGATGACGTCGACATGGCCGCCTGGGACTCCTTCAGCCTGACCACCGTCCGGCAGCCCAGCCGCGAGATGGCCCGTGTCGGGGCGCGGATGCTGCTGGAACGCATCCACAGTCCGGGCCAGCCGGCCCGGCGGGTCAACTTCCCGTGCGACCTGATCGTCCGCGGAAGCACCAAGGCCACCAGCGGCTCCTGACCGCCGGCGCTTCCGTGAGCTGACCTGGCCGGGCTTTGGGAGCCTGGCGCCGCCTCCGGACGTAAACTGGTGGTGGCAAAGGAGCGAACGGCAATGGATGGCGAAGCTCGTGATTCCGGGCTGGTACACCCCGCAACGTACATCGGCGGGCGGAACATCAGCGGTTGCCCCGTGGCCGCCGTCAGGAGCCGGTGGTCGCCGTGACCGCGGTGTCGACGCGGCGCCTCCTGATCGGGCTCCTCGTCTTCCTGGCCTTGCTCCTCGGTTACGTTCCGGCTGCACCTCCTGCGCAGGCAGTATCGCTGAGGGGCCATGACATCTCCTGGCCCCAGTGCCCGACGGCGGTCGGCGGCTTTGGCCTGCCTCTCCCGCCCGCGTCATCCCAGTTCGTCGTGGTGGGCCTGACGAAGGGTCTCCCCTTCACCGAAAACCCGTGCCTTGCCAGCCAGGTGGGCTTCGTGAGGACCAGCGGCAAGCCCGCCCAGGCGTACACCATGGCGGCTTTCCCCACCGCGGCGCAGCTCACAACGTACCGGTCGCAGGGGCCGTGGTCTGCCGCCACCCGGGCCGGCCAGCTGTCCAACGTGGGCTACGCCGAAGCACGTTTCGCAGTGGCCAGCCTTACCCGGACAGGATTCACGCCGCGGGTGGTCTGGATC
>NZ_CAKKLY010000009.1 GCF_918698095.1 Arthrobacter sp. Bi83 | reverse complement strand
GGTCAGCGGAAGGCTGAGATTCCCGTGATGTCGCGGCCTACGAGCAGTGCCTGGATGGAGTCAGTGCCCTCGTAGGTGGAAACGACCTCCATATCGGTCAGGTGGCGGGCGACATGGTTTTCGAGCAGGAGACCGTTGCCGGCGAGCAATTCCCGTGCCTCGTTGCAGATCCACTTGCCCTTTTGCGCGGTGGCCATCTTGACCATGGACGCCATGGCGTTAGTCAGGGTGCCTTTCTCGGCCAGTTCAGCCATGCGGTTGACCATCAGTTGCATCGCGGTCAGCTCGCTGAGCATGTTGGCGAGCCGGTGCTGGACCAGCTGGTAGCTGGCGATCGGGTTGCCGAACTGGACCCGCTTTGCGGCATAGTCGGCTGCAATCTCGAAGCAGGCCATTGCGTGGCCGACTGCTTCCCATGCGGCACCGCCACGGGTCGCCTGCAGGACGCGGGAGACGTCAGCGAAGGACCTGCAGTTCTGAAGCCGGTTGGTCTCCGGGATCCGCATGCCCTCGACGACGATGTCGGCCTGCAGGATGGCGCGTTTGCCGATCTTGCCGGTGATGACGGTGGGGTTGTAGCCGGCCGGGTGGTTTCCGTCCGCGTCCTTTTCGACGACGAAGGCGTTGACCTTGCCGTCCTCGGTGTTGCGGGCGAACAGGACCACGACGTCGGCCGCGTGGCCGTTGCCGATCCAGCGTTTGTGGCCGTCGATGATCCAGGTGTCTCCCTCGCGGCGGGCGCTCGTTTCCAGCGCTACCGTGTCGGACCCATGGTTAGGCTCGGTGAGGGCGAAGGCACCCGTTTTCTCCAGCCGGGCCATGGCAGGCAACCAGTGCTGCCGCTGCTCCTCGTTGCCCAGCATGTACAGGGCGCCCATGCAGAGGTTGGAGTGGACGCCCAGGAAGGTGTTGATGCTTCCGTCAGCGCGGGCCATTTCGCGCGCGACCATTCCCGCGCCCTTGCGGCTCATTCCCGGGCATCCGTATCCCTGGATGTAGGTCCCGATGATGCCGAGTTCCGCGAGGCCGGGCAGCAGTTCGTCCGGGAACTCCGCCCGTTCCCAGTAGTCGTTGATGATGGGAAGGACGCGTTCTTCGGCGAACTGGCGGACTTTGTCGCGGATGGCCAGCTCTTCGGGCGCCAGCTCATCGTCGAGGTTGAAGTAGTCGGAGTTCACGGCGGTGCGGGCAGTTGTAGTGGTTGTCATGACAGGTCCTTTATGGTTCCGCGGACGGGTACTGGGTGCTTGTGGGGTGGCTGCTTGTGGGAGAGGGCTAGCCGTGCGTCGCTGACTGCAGCCACTGGAGGATGTCCCCCCGGTCTGCGTCGATGCCTGGCGGCACGAGGTCATAGCTGGCGGGTGTCGCTGAGAAGGTGATCGGGTTACGGACGCCGGGGATGGAATCCTCACCGGTGCCCACGTCCACGACCGGTTCCAGTCCCAGGCGCTGGGCAAAATCAATCCCACTGCGGACGTCGTTGATCGGAGCACACGGCAGCCTTGCCTCGGTGAAGATGTCGAACCACTCCGATGCGGTCCTGACGGCCAGCAGTTCCTGCAGGATGGGGCGCAGCGCCGATCGGTTGAGGCTGCGGTCCGGGGGTGTGGAGAACCGGGGATCGTCTGCAAGTTCGGGCTCACCGATGACGTTGCAGAGCGTCCGGAACTGCCGGTCGTTGCCGATGGCCAGAATGATTTCCCCGTCCGCGGTGGGGAGCGGTTCATAGGGGTAGATGCTGGGGTGCTCGTTACCCATGCGGGTGGGCACGTTTCCGCTGAGCAGGTATCCGCCGGTCTGGTTAACCATGCCGGACAGGGCCGAGGACATAAGGTTCACCTCGATGCGTTGTCCGCGGCCGCTTTGGCTGCGTTCGTGCAGCGCTGACAGGACGCCGATGGCGGCATGGAGTCCTGTGATGACATCAAAGACCGCAACACCGGAACGGTACGCGGGAAACTCCGGGTCCCCGGTGAGGCTCATGAGCCCGGACATGGCCTGGACGAGCAGGTCATAACCCGGCAGGGCCGCTCCGCCGGCCGAGCCGAACCCGGTGATGGACGCATAGACCACAGCGGGGTTGCGTTCGGCGATGGACGCGTAGTCCAGGCCGAAGCGGTCCAGCCCGCCAGGTTTGAAGTTCTCGATGACGACGTCGGCGCCCGCAGCAATGTTCCGTGCCGTGTCGATGTCATCGGGATCGCCGAAGTCCAATGCGATGGATCTCTTGTTCCTGTTGATTGAGAGGTAGTACGTGGATTGGCCATCGAAGACCGGGGGCTTCCAGGCCCGTGTTTCATCGCCGGCGGGGCTTTCGACTTTGATGACCGTGGCACCCATGTCCGCCAGGAGCATGGTGCAGTACGGTCCGGCGAGGACCCGACTGAAGTCGGCAATGACGATTCCGGCCAAAGGACCGCTGACGTTGCGACCGAAGGCGTCCCGGCGTGCGTGATCGGGTTGGCGGTCGTGAGCAGCAGCCCCTGGAGCCAGGGGAGCGGCGTTGCTCTGCAGTGTCATGGGTCCTCTTCCATAGCGGGTTCTTTTTCACTATCCCACCGGGGATTACAGTGCGTCCAATACTTATTGAAGGCCTGATTATTGATGCTTCTGCAATAATGGCGGGATGGAGATTCAACAAATACGGGTGTTCCTCGCCGTGGCGGAGGAGTTGCATTTCGGCCGCGCTGCGACGCGGCTCCATATGGCCCAACCGCCCGTCAGCCGCATCGTGCGACAGCTTGAGCGGGATCTAGGGATCGACCTCTTTATACGGAGCACACGCAGCGTCCAGCTGACGGCGGCGGGAGTGGCCCTGATGGCATCAGCCCGGGAGATCCTGGCTGCAGCGGAGCGTGCAAGGGCTGGCGCACTTGCCGCTGGCCGCGGAGAGGCGGGAATGGTCAAGCTTGCCTACGCCGGCGCGTCAACCCATGTTCTTGTGGGCGTACTGGCACGGGAAGTCCGAAAGGTCCACCCGGGCATAGAAGTTCGCCTCAACAGCCAGGACTTCGCACTCCCGGCCCTCGCCCGGGTCCTCCGCGGTGAAGTTGATATCAGTCTTGGCCGCTGGGATTTTGTGCCCGCGGGCGTCAAGTCCCGCATCATCGTGGAGGAACACCTCGTGATGGCCGTCCCTGCATCACACCGGCTAGCCTCGCAAGGCGAAGTTCGTTTCGCAGAACTAGCTGGCGAGCCGTTCGTCGCACTGCCCCCGCATGAAGGTTCCGTCCTGACCGACCGCCTGCGCCGGTTGAGCCTGGGAGCCGGGTTCGATCCCGACATCGTGCAAAGTGCACCTGATTCGTGGACCGCAATGGCCTTGGTTGGAGCCGAAGTAGGCTGCTCCCTGACGGTTTCCTCTGTCGCGGAAAACGTGACCGACCCGCATGTACGGTTCTTGCGGGTGCTCGACGAGACACTGCCGGTCTACCTGAGGATGGCTTGGCGCGGGGATTCGGACAACCCGGCCCTGCCACCGGTCCTCACGCTTGCGGACCAGGTTTGGGCCGGTCGTCCCGACAGCCTCGCCGGTGTCGAGCCATAGCCCACCAATGGGGGACGCTGCTACGTCCGCCGGAACTCGTCTCAAAGACATGAAAAGTAAACCATCTTCACTGCAGAAGCAAGGTCACACCATGGAATCCTCCGATATAACCTTCCGCACGCGAAAATGGGTGCGCCCAGAAGACCTAAACGCCAACGGCACCCTGTTCGGTGGAAGCCTCCTGAAATGGATTGATGAGGAAGCAGCAATCTATGCCATCCTCCAACTGGGCAATGGCCGGGCGGTGACGAAGTATATTTCGGAAATCAACTTCGTCAGCTCAGCAGTCCAAGGAGACCTTATAGAAATGGGTCTAACGGCAACTAAATTTGGCCGGACCTCCCTGACCATGCGAGCGGAAGTCCGGAACATGATCACCCGACGAAGCATCCTCACCATCGAGGAGATCGTGTTCGTGAACCTGAACAGCCAGGGCAAGCCCGAGCCGCACGGCTACAAGGAAATCACCTACGACAGGGACAGGATCCCCACACACCACCTCACGGAAACACCACACCGCTAGGGACGGCGAACTCTGCGCGTCCTACTTAACAGTTCCTTGCCACTATAGGTGACCCATTCCAGCCCCAAAAGGTGCACGGCAAGCTCTCCCTTAGGTAACTTCCCCGCCTATTTTCAAACGCTGATAACGGATATTCCGTCAACCTGCCTTGGCCGGGCTGAAGACTGCGGCGGCATGCCTGCCGGGTGGTGGCTGCAGCAGATGGCCGACGGCAACCGGCCGGTGAAGAACTTCCCTGACCGGGACACGCTCAGTGCCATGGCCAAGGGCTTGGCCGTCACCGAAGCGGAAGTTATCCCGGCCAGCGCCGGGTCCCTCGGGTTCCAGATGGACAGAACCGGCGCGGGGGAGCTCCACATCCCCGGGGCCGGGTTCTGCCCGACGACGCCGAATGGCGATCATGAATGTGCCGCGGGCATTGATGAACGCCCACCCCACTAAGTCCAGTTCCGACGCCCATCAGGGGGACTAGCTACCTAATACCGCCCCTACTTGAAGCATCTGGGGGATTTTCATGACCTCGCGGGGAGGTGCGGGTGCACCATAGAATTACCGGCATGAGCGGGTCCCGAAGACAGGGGGCGTCATGGCAGATGAAGCTCAAGACGAGAAGGGTGTGCCCGCACGCCTTGTGCACATAATTCAAAAACACAAGAAGAGCAGCTGGGCGGTCCTCATCGTGTTTCTTCTAGCCGTGATTGCGGCCTTCAACGATGTGCGCCAACTCGGCACCGACGCCTGGGCCGTGATCACCCACAACCAGCGCGAGCAGGATGCCGTGGCTTCCCTGGCGCTGGGGGATGCAATCTCGTCGGTAAGCAGCCGACTGGGCGAACCCCGCCAGTCCATGGACCTGTGCTCGGAGATCGGGTGTAAACCGACGGAGTCGCATGAACCCGTGCTGAACATTTATCGGCATGAGGACTACACCGTCCGGGCAGTCTTCGACGGAAACAAACTGGAGTTCTATGCGGTGACACGGGAGACCGAGAGGTACAAGCCGCACTTCAAGATGCCCTTTGACTGGGGCGAGCTGGGAGAGTTCACCTACAAGGATGGCATCACACCCGACGATGTTGATGCTTTCCACCGCCGGTTTCCGTCCTACGCTGAAGTGAAGCCCCTAGGCCCCCCGGGACATGATCTTGGGACGGTGCTGGGTTTCACACCAGATGGATACAGCGATAAACAAAGCCTGTACTTGGAGGGGCTGTCGGCCCTGGACAGTGCACTGTCGAAAGAGCCAACGGAGCGGGTTGCGGCAGCAGAGCCCTTCCGCGAGGGTTCAAAGCCGAATACGCAGGGCATTTTTCACGACGACGGCTATGTCGGTAACCTGCTGCACAGTGCGCAGAACGCCCGGCAGATCATCTCGGTGGGCGCCGAGCGGTGAGACCTGCAGCAGGACTTGCGGCCGAGGGCCAGATTCCGCCGAAGCGGCCCACAAACCGGGTAGCCACCGAAGCCCATCTCGAAGACCCCCAACTCGACATCCGCGGCCCGGCCAAAGCCCCTAACCGCCACCAAACACGCCGTCCTTGACAGCTGCATTTGCAGATCAGGACTTCCGGTGTGCCCGCTTGGTACTGCCCGTGAGGCTCGGGCTGGGTGAGCCGTCGGGGCCACGAACGCCCGCCGAAGCAAGCGTGGGTAGATTCAGGGAAGCAGCCATCTAGTAGTGCATCCCATCCGCTCGTCCGGAAGCGGCGCAGGCTAGCGAGGCATGATGGCCCGGCACCCTCCCGTTGGCCGGCCAGGGGTTGACCCGGCCCTGTCATGCGGCTCGGGTGGTCGGTACCTTTTTGACCGTCGCGAGCAGGATGACGCCGGCGATGGCTGTGGCGCCGGCGAGGAGGAAGGCGATGAACGCCAGAGGCGGGGCGGAGTCGGCTTCTCCGAGAATGGTGATGCCAATGGTTACCGCGACGAGCGGGTCGATGACTGTGAGTCCGGCGACGACGAGCTCGGATGAGCCGCGCGTGTGTCCTGTCTGGACCAGGAACGTTCCGGACAAAGCCGCAATGACCAGCCCGGCCAGGCAGGTCAGGGACAACCATTCAAAGTCGCCCTGGAAAAGCCGGGCGATGACGGTCTTGGCCAGGGCCGCGACGAAGCCGAACAGGATCCCGGCCGCGGCGGTGTACACGATGGCGCCCCACCGGCGGCGCCAACGCCCGTAGGCCACTGCCAGTGCGGCGAGGACGACGCCGAGCACGACCAGGATCGTGATCAGGTGCCGGTCACTGATTTCAACGTCTTCGGCGGACACTGCGGCGACAGCAACGAAGGCACCCACACCGGCCACGCACAGGGCCACAGATGTGAGGGCGCGGCGGCCAGGAGACCTGCGTGTCGTGAGGGCGGTGGCCACGGTGGTCACGACCAGGGCCACCGCACCGATGGGCTGGACGACGATCAGGGGAGAGAACCGCAGGCTCGTGAGCTGCAAAAGGATCGCCGCCCCGATCATGGCCGTTCCGCCCAGCCATACCGGTTTGCCCAGGAGGGCCTGCAGGCGCCCACCACCCATGCTCCCGGCCGCCCGGCCCCGTGCTGCGGGCTGATCTTCGACGGCCCTGTGCTGGAACAGGGTACCCAGGGCCAGCAGGACCGCCCCGGCCATGGCGATCGGGATGCCCAGCCAGTGATAAGAGGACAGCGCCGGCACGGCAACGGTGGGGATCATGATCTGACATTACCGAACCAGCAGCAACGAGGACCGCAGCATCCATGCTTTGCGCGTGTACGGAGGCCGGGCAGTTCCGCCAGGGCTGATCGGTGGAGTCTTCCTAAACGGGCAGGCAGTACAGGGTTGCTTGACGGGAGAGTGCACAACCGGTGCCACGGACGGCGAGGCTTACACGCCCGGTGCCGTTTCTTCGCCAGCCCCCGGACCGAAGGTGGCCGCCGCAGAACTCTTCAAGGTTTCGCGGGCACCAGTCCAATTCCTGGACCAGCACTCGAAGCTTGTCTGTCGTCACGAAATCTTCTCTGCTCTAAGTTGGGTGCCACAACGCTGTGGCACCCCGGACAACCAAGACCAGATGTGATCCATGCAACACACCGGCCGGAGCTGGATTTATTGCCGCGAACCGGGACGCGGGGGGCCCGTCGGGTGTGGCAAAAAGCCCGGCCGGAAGCCCCTTCTCGGCCGTAGGCTTACATAATCACGCTTATCGGCGTAAACCGCTTGTGATTCTGCATGGGATTCAGACCTTGATCCGGCACGGGTTTTCGTGGGATCATGAAGCATGACAGCAGTGACAGGCGCCCGCGGCGGGCTGAAGGCGCACCAGGATTCCATCCGGCTGGCCGATGACGTGCTGGTCCGTGATCTGAGAGACCTGCTCGGCGCAAAGCTGGTCGCCTACATCGGTTCCGTGAAGGAAACCCGCGCCGTCCGGCAATGGGCCGACGGGGAACGGAAGCCCTCCGCCGACGTGATGCACCGGTTAAGGACCGCCTACCACGTGGCCGCCCTGCTCGCGGAGCGTGATTCCCGGGCCGTAGTGCAGGCCTGGTTCCAGGGCATGAACCCGCAGCTGGAGGACGTCCCGCCGGCGCGCCTGCTCCGCGAAGGCCAGCTGGACGACGCCGGCCCGCAGGTGCTGGCCGCTGCACGCGCATTCGCGGCCGCGGGCTGACCGGGTGGCGTCTGCAGAACTGACGGCGGCCGAGGCCGCCGGCAGGGTCTGGCGTGTCGGCTTCCGCCCGGAACCGTGGGCCTGGAGCGGCTGGGAATGGGCCACAGACGGCCGGTTCCCGGGCCGGTGGGATGACCTCCACGGCAACTTCCGCACCATCTACGCCGGCTCGTCCCTGCTGGCGTGCCTGTTGGAGGTTCTGGCACATTTCCGCAAGGATGCACGGCTGAGTATGGAGCTGGACGAGATCGTTGAGGACGATGAGGATAAGGTCCTGCACCCCACCATCGTCCCGGGGCAGGTCCCCAGGGAGTGGCTTGATGTGCGCGCTGCCGTGTCCGCAGGGCTGTCCGGGCGGTACTGTGCCGTGACCGCCTCAGGCAGCGTCGCGGCCCTGTACCCGCACTTCATTGGCCTGGCTCTCAGTCTGGGTCTGGCTGACTTTGACGCCGCTGCCCTGAAAGACGCCCGCCCGCGTCGCCTTACCCAGGCTGTCGCCTCTTGGCTCTACGAGATGACAGACTTCGATGGCGTCACCTTCGCGTCCCGCCACGGTGATGATCTCCAGCTCTGGGCGATCTTCGAGCGCCCTGGCGATTCTCCCACCACGCCGAGAATCCAGGAATCGCTGGCCGAAGAGCTGCAACACGACAGCCACGAACTCACCACTGCCTTCCACTTCCTCGGACTGGTATGGGAGAACGACTAGAGCCATTCCCAACCTCGCTCAGGTCCTGCCGTCGCCCACGAGGCGGTGGCTATTGGCGAAACAGCCGAAGAGGACTCAGCTGCCTTGTCGACGTGGTTGGCGCATTCGAAGCCGATTCCCCAATCACAATTTCTCCACCGAAGCTGAGGATTCGTCAGCGCGGTTTCGTGGATGCTCGATCCGTCTAGCTGCGGTTCTACTTGGGGGCTTCCCTAAAGCTCGGGCGCTGCTTCACGCTGCGCACCAGCTCCCAGACAATCTGGCGGACAGACGGCGGAGGCGACCGGATCGCAGAGACGATTGAAGAATGTGGTCAACTTCAGAGCCTTGCCCGAGAATGCGGCAACAGCTCACATCTCGCCGTCCCGCAGCGGCGGACCAGAGTTTCGTATCTAAACGCGTGACCTGCCGCGGATGAAGTGGATGATCAAGACGACCACGGCGATGACCAAAAGTATGTGAATTAACCCGCCGCCGATGTTGCCGAGCAGGCCGAGAAGCCAGAGAACTGCGATAATGATCGCTATCCAAAGCAGCATGAGAGTCTCCTTTAGTCCCACACGGAAATCGTGTGGTGCGTATCACCATATGTCAGGACCGGGTAGTTGCAAATGGCACCCTCAGGCCGCGGGAATCAGTGTTTGGCGGATTGCTGGCGCAAGGTGACGTAACGACGCCTATCGGTGGCTGGCCCATAGGGAGACGACAGCGCCCTAATCGAAGCAGCTGGCCGGCGCGCTGTATGCCGCCTCGCTTTGGGCTTGCTCAGGTTGGAGGCTGCCCGCAATCCCGTTTGTCCCCGCAGTCTTTCGGACGAGTGCTGATGTTGATTCGTTCTTGGCGGTTCTCACCGGACCCTTGGAGCCACGGGTTCCGAGTCGGCGGGATCGCGGCGTTGGCCTGGTGGAGTGGTCTGAAAAGCGCCCCAATGCAGAGGCAGTTGGGGAGTCAGGTCGTACTGCTCCTTCAGAACGTCATCGATCGAGGTTTGGCCCACCAAGAGGGGATGAGCTCCCGGCCCGTTCTCCGCTCGTCCTCTCGGCATGTTTTGACCCTACGAGCACTTCGTGGGGCGGGTGGACTAGACACGCAGAACCAGCGCCGTCGTGGTCAATGCCGCCCACATTGAGCCTCCATCGGAAGCATGGCGACCCTGCCGGAGCCGTATCTACGGCAACTTCCCGGGTGATGCCTGCCGCGTTCCTCCACGGGATGCGCGGCAGGCGGCCGGTGGGGCCTGGAGGCATCAGAAGCAGCGGACTGTCTTCTGCCGCCTTAGGCACGGCTCGGGGAGCCGAGTTCTACGGGTTCCTCGTCGCTGAGGTATGCGGCCTCCGAGTGTGCGGCGATGTCTATGCCGCGAAGTTCATCGGCCTCATGCACGCGCAGGCCCATTGTGACGTTGAGGACCTTTGCGATGACCCATGTCACGACGAAGGAATAGGCAAGCACGGCCAGGGTTGCCAGTGCCTGGACGCCGAGCAGTCCAAATCCACCGCCGTAGAAGAGCCCGTTGACCTTGTTGGGCGCGGCCTCCGTGGCGAAAAAGCCGATCAGGAGCGTTCCGAGGATGCCGCCCACCAGGTGGACGCCGACGACGTCGAGTGAATCGTCGAAGCCGAGCCGGAATTTCAGTTCGATTGCCAGGGAGCAGACGGCGCCGGCGATGAGTCCGATGGCGAGGGCGCCGAGTGGGCTGACGGCGCCGCAGGCCGGGGTGATGGCAACGAGGGCAGAGATGAGGCCGGAGGCGGCGCCCATGCTGCTGGCGCTGCCAAGCCTGATGCGTTCCACCAAGGCCCACGATAGAAGGCCGGCGCACGCGGCGACGGCGGTGTTGAGGAACACTACGGAGGCGGCCTGCCCGGCGGTGAGCGCGGAGCCGGCGTTGAAGCCGAACCAGCCGGCCCACAGGAGCCCGGCACCGACCAGTACCAGCGGCCGGCTGTGGGGCTTGGTGTGTTCGCTCTTGGGCCAGCCGGCGCTGCGTCCGAGGACCAGGGCGAGGGCGAGGGCCGCGATGCCGGCGTTCATGTGGACGGCGGTTCCGCCGGCGAAGTCGATGGCTTTGAGGCTGTTGACGATCCAGCCGCCGGTCACCGAGCCGTCCGTCGAGCTGAACGCGAATACCCAGTGGGCGACGGGAAAGTAGACCAGGGTTGCCCAAAGCGCGGCGAACGTCACCCACGCGCCGAACTTCATTCGGCCCGCCGCAGCCCCGGCGATGATGGCCGTGGTGATACCGGCAAAGAACAGCTGGAAGGCCGCGAACAGCGCCGCGGGGATGGGTGCGTTAGGGTCCTCGGCCAGCAGTTTCTCCATCCCGAAGTACTCGGTGACATCACCAAGCAGTCCGGCACCGCCGATGGAATTGCCGAAGACCATGGAGTAGCCGAACACGGCCCACAGGACGGCGACGATGCTCATTCCGCCGAAGCACATCATCATCATGTTCAGGATTCTGCGGGACCCGACCATGCCGCCGTAGAACAGGGCAAGGCCGGGAATCATGATGCACAGCAGTGCGCCTGCGGCGAGGATCCAGGCGACGTCTCCAGAATTCATGGAACTCCAATCAAAAGGGGTGGAAGTCAATATCCGGCGGAAGCGGAGGAACTCAACGCAACCGCGGGATGAAACCATGATTCATGACAGTGAACGATTGCGGGTTTCGCGCACGTAAAATTCCGGTTGCGTTCGCCGCCATACCGCGACACGCGGATTTAACACTCGGGGAGTACGGCCGTAACATCGCTTTGACTACTGTGGTTCAACAAGGTTTCACCGCAGGTAACACCAATTTGAACAGGACAGTTCCGATGACCAGTGTCGCAACCCCTGAAGTACTCACCGAGCAATCGGTGCCGGCCGAAGCCGGACAGATTTCCCTCGCGGACATCGCCAAGGCCCACGACGTGCGGTTCCTCCTGGCCACGTTCGTGGACATGACCGGCAAGCCCTGCGCCAAGCTCGTTCCCGTCGAAGCCGCGGATGAGCTCGAAGCCGGCGCCATGGGTTTCGCCGGCTACGCCGCAGGGCTCATCGGGCAGAAGCCCCAGGATTCGGACCTCATCGCAGTTCCCGACCTCACCTCATTTACCCCTGTGCCGTTCATCAAGGAGGGCCTGGCGATCATCCACTGCGACCCGCACGTGGACGGCAAGCCGTGGCCCTTCGCCCCCAGGGTGATCCTGAAGAACACGCTCGGCCGTCTGGCAGGAAAAGGAATGCAGGCCAAGATCGGCGCGGAAGTTGAGTACTTCCTGGTCAACAAGGACCCTGATGGCTCCCTGAGCACGGCCGATTCCCGTGATGACTCGCCCCGCCCCTGCTACGACGCCCGCGGCGTCACCCGCATGTATGAGCACCTGACGTCCATTTCCGAAGCGATGAATGGCCTGGGCTGGGGCAATTACGCCAACGACCACGAGGACGCGGCCGGACAGTTCGAACAGAACTTCAACTACGCCGACGCCCTCACCACGGCGGACCGCGTGGTCACCCTGCGCTACATCCTGAACATCCTCGCGGAACAACGCGGGATGACCGCCACGTTCATGCCTAAACCGTTTACGGACAGGACCGGCACGGGCCTGCATTTCCATCTGTCCCTGTGGTCCGGCGCGGAAGCGCTGTTTCCGGGGGACGACGGCGAACGCGGACTGGGGCTGTCGGAGCTCGCCTACTCCTTTATCGGCGGAGTGCTGGAGCACGCCCCGGCACTCCAGGCCTTCCTGGCACCGACGGTCAATTCGTACAAGCGCTCAGGGGCGACCACCAGCTCCTCCGGTGCCACGTGGTCTCCAAGGAAGGCTTCGTTCGGGGGCAACGACCGCACACACATGATCCGCGTCCCGGACGAAAAACGCATCGAACTCCGCTCCGGGGACGGTTCCGCCAACCCGTACCTCGCCATCGCCACGGCGATCGAAGCCGGCTTGGACGGAGTCGCGAAAGGAACCGACCCGGGTGCGCCATCGGGCCCGGGTGAAGCCCGCCCGGATGCCCACTCCCTTCCCGCGACGCTCCTGCACGCCGTCGAGGCCCTTCGTCGTGACCCGGTCATCCTCGCCAGCCTCAGCGGCGACGCCGAGATCGGAAAGTACTACGCGGACGCCAAGGAAGAAGAGTTCCTGAGCTGGCACAACCAGGTCAGCGACTGGGAAATCAGAACCTACCTGACCTCGATCTGACAACCACTAGAAAAGGACACACAATATGTGCGGAATCGCCGCGCTGCAGCTGCGCAATCCCCGGCTGCACCCCCAGATGGGCAGCCTCCTGTCCTCCATGATGTGCCAGATCGTGGACCGCGGACCGGACTCCGCCGGACTCGCCGTCTACGACACCCCGGGACTGGTGTCCAAGGGCACCGCCACCCTGAGCCTCTTGGGCAAGGACCAGGGCATGCCGGTCGGTGACATCACCGCAGCGTTGGAAACCCTGCTGCCCGTCTCCGCATCCACCGCCGTCAGGGTTGTGGGGGACACCACCCTGGTGAGCGCCGCCGTCGACACCGGTCTGCTGGTGAAGGCCGTCAGCGAAACCCTCCGGGGCCCCACGATCATCGGCCGCGGCGAGCACGTAGCCGTGATGAAGAGCGTGGGCCACCCGATGGACATCGCGGCGGAGCACGGGCTGGAAGCCCTGGCCGGAAGCCAGGGCTTGTCCCACACCCGCATGGCCACCGAGTCCGCCGTCACCGCCGGAGGCTCCCACCCCTTTTCCGTCGCGGACGACCTGTGCCTGGTGCATAACGGCTCCTTCTCCAACCACGCCACCATCCGGCGGGGCCTCGTGCGCGACGGTGTGGTGTTCGACTCCGACAACGACACCGAGGTGGGGGCCCGTTACATCGCCTCCCGCCTGCAGCAGGGCGATGATCTGGAAACCGCGCTGACCAACCTGGGCAAGGTCTTTGACGGCTTCTACACCCTGGTGGTCACCACCGCCGACAGCATGGCCGTGGTCCGGGACCCGATCGCCTGCAAGCCGGCCATCATCGCCGAAACCGCCGACTACGTCGCCATGGCCTCCGAATACCGGGCCCTGGCTGCCCTGCCCGGCATCGAAAACGCCCGCATCTTGGAACCGGAACCCGGAAAGGTCTACACATGGTCACTCTGACAGCCCCCGAAAACTTGGAAACCACCCTTGATTCCTTCAGCGTTGACCTGGCCGGCGGCACGGTCCGGGAACTGAACCATGCCCTTCATGACGCCGCCGACGGGCAGGCCTGGACCGTCACCAACCCGGAAGGCAAGCACAGCCTCGCGGTGGGCATCAACGCCGACGTCAGCGTCACCATCAACGGCCACGCCGGATACTACGCGGCCGGAATGCACCAAAAGGGCGAGGTGACCGTCACCGGCAATGCCGGCGTCGGACTCGCAGAGAACATCATGTCCGGCAAGGTGCACGTGCACGGCGACGCCTCCCAATCGGCTGCGGCCACCGGGCACGGCGGACTCGTGGTCATCGACGGCAATGCCGGGGCCCGGTGCGGGATCTCCATGAAGGGCGTGGACATCGTGGTGGGCGGCAATATCGGGCACATGTCTGCGTTCATGGCCCAGGCCGGCCGGCTCGTGGTCTGCGGCGACGCCGGTGACGCGCTGGGCGACTCCATCTACGAAGCCCGGATCTACGTCAAGGGGACCGTGGCGTCTCTGGGTGCTGACTGCATCGAAAAGCCGATGGAATCCGAACACCTCGAGGAAGTCGCCGGCCTGCTCACTGCCGCCGGACGCGCCGATAATCCGGCGGACTTCACACGCTACGGCTCGGCACGGAGCCTCTACCACTTCAGCGTCCACAACTCGACGTCGTACTAAAGGACAACCCCTCATGACCATCACCTCACTGCCCCAGGATACGGTTCTCCCCGCCCAGGAGCGTCCCCGAAACATTGCTGAGCTGGGCCTGCGCGAGTCCGCTACCTTCGACCGGGCCACCATCGCGGACATCCAGCGCGCTGCCGCGACCGGCGTATATGACATCCGCGGCTGGGGCGCCAAACGGAAGGTCCCGCACTTCGATGACCTGCTGTTCCTGGGCGCCTCGATGTCCCGCTACCCGCTGGAGGGCTACCGCGAAAAGTGCGACACCGACGTCGTCCTCGGTGACCGGCATGCTTCCCGTCCGCTGCACCTGCAGACCCCGGTGACCATCGCTGGGATGAGCTTCGGCGCGCTGTCCGCCAACGCCAAGGAAGCGCTGGGGCGTGGCGCGTCCGAGGTGGGCACCTCCACCACTACGGGCGACGGCGGCATGACGCCTGAGGAGCGCGGCCAGTCCAAGCACCTTGTCTACCAGTACCTGCCCTCCCGCTACGGGATGAATCCGGATGACCTGCGCAAGGCGGACGCCATCGAGATCGTGCTCGGCCAGGGTGCCAAGCCCGGCGGCGGCGGCATGCTGCTGGGACAGAAGATCACCGAGCGCGTCGCCGGCATGCGCACCCTGCCCGTCGGCATCGATCAGCGCTCCGCCAGCCGCCACCCGGACTGGACCGGCCCGGACGACCTGGAAATCAAGATTGGCGAACTGCGTGAGATCACCGACTGGAAGACCCCCATCTACGTCAAGATCGGCGCCGCCCGCCCGTACTACGACACCGCCCTGGCCGTGAAGGCCGGAGCCGACGTCGTCGTCGTCGACGGAATGCAGGGCGGCACCGCCGCGACCCAACAGGTCTTCATCGAAAACGTCGGCATCCCCACTCTGGCTGCGATCCCGCAGGCCGTCCAGGCCCTGCAGGAGCTGGGCCTGCACCGCAAGGTCCAGCTCATCGTCTCCGGCGGCATCCGCACCGGCGCCGACGTCGCCAAAGCCATGGCCCTGGGTGCGGACGCCGTGGCCATCGGTACCGCCGCGCTGATCGCACTGGGCGACAACGATCCCCGCTACGCCGCCGAATACGCCGCCCTCGGCTCTGCCGCAGGCTACTACGACGACTTCCAGGACGGCCGCGACCCCGCCGGCATCACCACCCAGGACCCGGAACTCTCCTCCCGGCTGGACCCCATCGCCGGCGGACGGCGCCTGGCCAACTACGTCCGCGTCCTGACCATGGAGGCCCAGACCATCGCCCGGGCATGCGGAAAATCGCACCTGCACAACCTTGAACCCGAAGACCTCGTGGCCCTGACCATCGAAGCATCCGCCATGGCGCGGGTTCCCCTGGCTGGCACGTCCTGGATCCCCGGAGCCACGTAATGCCGGAATCCGCCGAATATGTTGTGGTCGGCGCCGGACTGGCCGGCGCCGCCACCGCCTGGCAACTCTCCTCCCAAGGCCATGACGTGACCATCCTGGAGCGCTCAGTTCCGGCGGCCCATGACGGCAGCTCCCACGGGTCCGCCCGGATCTTCCGTTATGCCTACCCGGACGAGTTCTACACCCGGGCAGTCATCGAAGCCAAAACCCTTTGGGATGAACTCGGCCGGGCCGGCGCACTGGACCTGATCACCCCTGCCGGGGCCGTGGACTACGGGCCCGAACGGCAGCCGGAACACCTGGCCGGGATCCTGGCAGACACTGGCGTGGAGCATGAACTCCTCAGCGCCGCCGACGCACGATCACGGTGGCCGCAGATTGCCTTCGACACGCCCGTGCTCTGGCACCCGGGAGCAGGGGTGATCGACGCCGAACGTTCCGTGAACGCGATGATCGACCAAGCACTGAAGCACGGCGCCAGGCTGCTGACCGGTTGGAACGTCGCGAGCCTGGAGCGGCGGGGTGCCGGCTACCGCGTCCACTCGGCAGCGGGGGAGGCCATCGACGCCGGAAACGTGATCGTCAGCGCAGGCGGCTGGCTGCCGTCACTGCTGGGACAGCTGGATCTCCCCGCCGGGTTCCTTGCCGGCCTGCCCGAGATCACCGTCCGGCAGGAGCAGGCCTACCACTTCCACTACCGCGATCCCGGCAGCGCTCCGGCATGGCCCACCTTCATCCACAAAAGCGCGGCCATCCAAACCTACGGCCTGCCCGGGGGACGGGATGCCGGCTTCGCCGGGCAGAAAGTCGCTGAGTACAACGGCGGAAAGTTCATCCCGTCGGCCGCCGGCCAAACCGGCCTCGTGGACCCCGACAACCGCCGCCGCGTAGTGGACTACGTGCGAAAATATCTGCCCGGCGTTGACCCCGAGCCGTACGCCGAGACCACGTGCCTGTTCACCAACACCCCGAATGAGGACTTCCTCATCGACAGGGCGGACGGGATCACCATCCTATCCCCGTGCTCGGGGCACGGTGCGAAGTTCGCGCCGCTGATCGGGCGGTGGGCGGCCGGCCTGGCCACCGGCAGCGGCGATGTCCCGGCCCGGTTCCGTCAGGCAACCACCCGCAGCAGCACCCGCTGATCGGCCAGTATCAACAACCGGCCAGCACCAGCAGGCCGGGGCACTCCAAAGCACACCTACAGAAACGGAACAGCCCGTGACTTCTTCCGCCACCAAACCGGCGACCGGCACCGTAACGGGCCTTATGCGGGACATCTCCGGCGTCGGGACAGACGCTCGCCGCGGCGGATATTCCCGGCCGGTTTTCTCGAATGCCGAAACCGAGCTGCGGAGCTGGTTCATCGAGCAGGCCGGCCGGCGCGGACTGGACGTCGCCACCGACCACAACGGGATCATCTGGGCGTGGTGGGACACTGCCACCGGTACACGGAAGGATGCCGTCGTTACGGGCAGCCACCTCGACTCCGTTCCCGGCGGCGGTGAATACGACGGCCCACTGGGCGTGGCCTCCGCGCTGGTCGCCGTCGACATTCTCAAGAACAGGGGCTTCCGGCCCCGCAGGCCGCTGGTCATCGCCATCTTTCCGGAAGAGGAGGGCTCCCGATTCGGTGTCGCCTGCCTGGGGTCGCGCCTGCTCACCGGCGCCCTGGATCCGAACAAGGCACGCAATCTCAGGGACGCGGACGGAAACACCTATGCCGACGTGGCCGCGGCCAACGGACAGGACCCCCGGTTCATCGGCGCCGACCACAAAACCCTCCAGCAGCTGGGCCTGTTCGTTGAACTCCACGTAGAACAGGGCAGGGGCCTCATCGACCTGCGCCAGCCGGTGGCCATCGGCTCCTCCATCCTGGGCCACGGCCGGTGGAAGCTGTCAGTGAAGGGCCAGGGCAACCACGCCGGAACGACGCTGATGATGGACCGCAAGGATCCGATGATCGCCGCAGCCAAGATCATGATCGGCATCCGGGATATAGCCAGGAACTACAAGGATGCCCGCGCGACAGTGGGCCGGCTGCAGCCCGTCCCCGGAGGGACCAACGTCATCGCCTCCCGGGTTGAGATGTGGATCGATGTCCGGCACCCCCGGGATGAAGTCACCGCAGCCCTCGTCGAATCCGTCCACCTCAACGCTCAGGTCATCGCCGCCGAGGAAGACTGCACGGTGTCCTTCGGCGTCGAATCCCTCAGCCCCACCGTCCACTTTGACGCCGGCCTGCGTGACCAGCTCCGGACCCTGCTCCCGGCTGCCCCGGTCCTGGCCACCGGGGCCGGCCACGATGCCGGAGTGCTTGCCGGTCACATCCCCACTGCCATGCTGTTCGTCAGGAACCCGACAGGGATCTCGCATTCCCCGGAGGAACTCGTCGACGACGCAGACGCCGAAACTGGGGCCCGGGCCCTGGCCGACGTTCTCGCCGGCCTGCTGGGCGAGGCCCGCATAATCGGATAGAGCCATCGCCCTGCCTATGATGGCTGGGTGACCAACCAGACTGACGGGGAGACGGGCATGTCAGTAGAGGCTGCAGAAGACGGAGTGGCAGGCAAGCTCGAACGTGTCATAGCCGGGCAGCTGCGCCGCTACCGGACCGCCCAGGGGCTGTCGGCGGCCGAACTTGCAGCGCGGACCGGGCTGTCGAAGGCGATGATTTCCAAAATTGAGTCCGCCAGCACCTCGTGTTCGCTCACCACATTGCAGCGGCTCGCTGACGGGCTGAAAATACCGGTCACGGCCCTGTTCCGCGGCGCGGACACCGACCGGGACGCGACGTTCACCAAGAACGGCCAGGGAAGCCTGACCGTACGCAGCGGCACTCAGCACGGGCATGAATACCGTGTGCTCGGTACCCTCAAAGGCCGCACTGACGCCCTCGAGCCAACCCTCGTCACGCTGACTGATGCCTCGGATGTGTTCCCGCTGTTCCAGCATCCCGGAACGGAATTCATCTATATGCTCTCCGGCAGGATGATTTACGGCCACGGGGCCTACGAATACACCATGGAGGCCGGGGACTCCCTGCTTCTCGACGGCGAAGGCCCTCACGGCCCGCTGGAACTCCTGGATCTGCCCATCCGCTTCCTGGCTATTTCGGCAAGATAGAGTCGCCGGAGTACCCTCTTGGAGCATCTCCCGCTCGCATAGTTTTCGGGGCAAGCAGGAGGTCCGCTCTTGCCGGGTCCGAGGCATACGGGCGCTGTCGGCGAGGAGCATATTCCTAGCTCCGGATGATGAAGGGGATGGCGCGGAGGCGCCTCAGCTCGTGGAAATGTGGACTCTTAACTAGCTGCGCACTGCAGGCTGGAGCCGGGTCCAGTCACCTGGAACCGACGCCGGCCTGCAGTGCCGGGGAGCCATCGTCGTGGCTTAGCCATTGGTTGGCATCAGCGTGCCGCGGTAGCCGTCTGCTCCTGGAAGGCCGGTACGACGTGCTTGATGAAGAGTTCGAGCGAGCGTTTCTTCTCCTCATGGGTCAGGCTGTTGTCAGCCCAGATGCTGAACTCGTTTACGCCGAGTGCCTCGTAGTGGCGAAGCCGCTCGATAACCTCCTCAGGCGTTCCGATCATCGCGGTCTGGTGGAGGGACTCGGGCGTGAACTCCGGACGGTCGGCGAACTTCTCTGCCGGGCTGGGCTCGAGGAAACCGTTCTTGGGAGTGGTCTTGTTTCCGAACCAGGCATCAAATGTCCGGTAGAACTTCTGGATACCCTCGGCCGGACGCCGCCATCCCTCGGGCTCGTCAGCGGCGTGGACATGCGTGTGGCGAAGCACCATGAGGTCCGGGCGGGGGACGCCGGGGCTGTTCTCCACAGCGGTGTCGAACTTGCGGGCAAGGTCTTCTACTTCCTCGTCGCCCTTCATAAGCGGTGTCACCATCACGTTGCAGCCGTTGGCGACGGCGAATTCGTGCGAGGAGATGTCGCGGGCGGCGATCCACATGGGCGGGGTCGGCTTCTGCAGAGGCTTGGGGACGCTGGTGGAGGTCGGGAACTGCCAGACCTCGCCGTCGTGGGCGTAGTCACCTTCCCAGAGCGCGCGCACGGCCGGGACGAGCTCGCGCAGGTGCTTGCCGCCATCGACTGCAGACATGCCGCCCATGAGGCGGTCGAACTCGAACTGGTAGGCGCCGCGTGCCAGTCCCACTTCCATTCGGCCGTTGCTGATGACATCCAGGAGCGCGGTCTCGCCGGCGACGCGGAGCGGGTTCCAGAAGGGCGCAATGATCGTTCCGGCGCCGAGTCGGATGCGGGAAGTGCGCGCTGCCAGGTATGCAAGCTGGGGCATGGGGCTGGGAGAGATGGTGTACTCCATCGAGTGGTGTTCACCAATCCAGACGGTGCTGAACCCTCCGGCTTCCGCGATGAGGGTAAGTTCCGTTAAGTTTTCGAAGCATTCACGGTGCGAGACGGTCTCGTCCCAGCGCTCCATGTGGGCGAAGAGGGAAAAGCGCATTAGTTACTCCTTGGATCTGCGGCGATGTTCGCCGGTACTGCCCGGGCGGGTGCCGCTTCCTGGGATGCGGCGTTGCGTTCGGCGATGGTTTGGTTACCGCGGGACCAGTGTTCATGCTCGATTTCGCGGACAATGACGGTGGTGTTTTCCGGTGCCGCGCCCACCGAGCGTTCGGCGGCACGATGCAGCTCGTCGATGAGCGAGCGGAGCTGGTCGGGGGTCCGACCCCGGGCGATCGAGACTTCGATAAGTGGCAAGGTGTTCAGCTCCTCATGATGAAGGGGTCGGCGAGCGGCGATTCGTCGGTGTTGATCCAGACGCTCTTGACCCTGGTGTATTCGCGGATGCTCTCGATGCCGTGTTCGACGCCGACGCCGCTGGTCTTGAAGCCTTCCCGGGGTGATTGGGGCGACATGGCGCGGTAGGTGTTGACCCAGATGGTGCCGGCCTCCAGGCGGCTCGCCATCCGGTGCGCCCTGGAAAGGTTGGTGGTCCAGATTCCGGCGGCCAGCCCGTAGCTGGTGTCGTTCGCCAGAGCCAGGACCTCTTCCTCTGTTTCAAACGACATGATCGCCGCGACGGGGCCGAAAATCTCTTCCCTGACCACACGCATGGAATTGTCCACATCGGTCAGAACCGTGGGTTCGAAGAAGTAGCCATTGAGGCCGGTGTTGGGCCGGCCGCCGCCGGTCAGGACCGTGGCACCTTCGGAGACGCCGAGATCGACATAGCTGGCGACCTTGTCACGCTGGTCCTGGAAGGCCAGCGGCCCGAGTTCGGTGGCGTCCAGGAGCGGGTCGCCGATGACGATGCTCCGGGCGCGGTTGGCGACCCGTTCGAGCAGTTCGTCGTAGACGGACTTGTGCGCGAAGACGCGGCTGCCGGCGATGCACGTCTGGCCGGCCGCGGCGAAGATGCCGGCCACCACTCCCATGGACGCATTGGCTATGTCCGCGTCGGCGAAGACGATGTTGGGGGATTTGCCGCCCAGCTCAAGCGTCGAGCCGATAAAGCGGGACGCGGTTGAGGAAGCGATGCGGGCACCTGTGGCTGTGCTGCCGGTGAA
Source organism: Arthrobacter sp. Bi83 (assembly GCF_918698095.1). GTDB lineage: Bacteria > Actinomycetota > Actinomycetes > Actinomycetales > Micrococcaceae > Arthrobacter. The sequence continues at coordinate 77,177 of NZ_CAKKLY010000009.1, read as the reverse complement.
CGAGATTTTCGCCAGCCGGCGGTCTTCGACCAGCGCGGCACCGGCTTCCGCGCCGAAGCCGGTGACGACATTGATGACACCGGGCGGGAATCCGGCTTCGTCGGCCAACGCGGCCAGGCGCAGAACGGTGGCGGAGGTGTATTCGGACGGTTTGATCACGATGGTGTTGCCCGTCGCGAGGGCGGGGGCGAGCTTGCTGGTCGTCAGCGTCAGCGGCGAGTTCCATGGCGTGATGGCACCCACGACCCCGAGGGGCTCGCGAAGGGTGTAGTTCAATACCGCTCTGCTGGAGCCAGGGATGGTATCGCCCTGGATCTTGTCAGCCAGGCCGGCGTAATAGTAGTAATACTCGGGCATCGCGGCGAGCTGAGCGCGCATTTCCCTCAGGAGCTTGCCGTTGTCTTCGGATTCCATGCGGGCGAGTTCGTCCGCGTGCTCGCCCACCAAGTCACCCAGGCGGCGGAGAAGATGCCCACGCTTCGTCTGGCTGAGGTCCCTCCATGCGGGATTTTCGAAGGCTGCCGCTGCGGCTGCCACGGCCCGGTCGACGTCGGCGTCGTTACCGCGCGCGGCCTGGTACAGCACATCGAGGGTGGCCGGGTTGGTGCTGTCGAAGTATTCCCCGGATGACGGCGGAACCCAGACGCCGTTGATGAAGTGTTCGTAGCGGCGATCAGTGGACATGTGAATGCTCCTTGAACAAAGCGGTCAGGGTGTTGGCGAGCTCTTGGGGCCGTTCCACTGGCATCATGTGACGAGCCCCGCTGATGACGGAATATGTGCAGCCCGGGATGGCCGCTGCGAGCCGGGCGCTCATCTCCGGCGTCGACCCCGGGTCCAGCTCACCGGTCACGGCGTGGGACGGAACGGTGATCCGGGGGAGTTCGGGTGCGATTTCCGCGTCTGCCGTTGCGAAGACGCGGTAGCAGGCCAGGAAGGACTCGGGGTCATTGCGAAGCAGGACTTCCCTCGTCGCCTCGATGATTTCGGCCGGGACGGGGGACCCTTCCGGGTACCACCGCCGGATTGATGCTTCCACCGTTGCCGGAAAGTCTGATTCCGCTGAGGCCAGCCGCGTCATCACTGCGGCGTGTTCCTCGGCCGTACGGGCGCATACCGATCCGACGGATACCAGGGAGGCAACCAGATCGGGCCGGAACCGGGCCAGATGCTGCGCGACGAGGGCGCCCAGTGAAAACCCCACGACATGGGTGCCCGGTTCGAGGCGCTCCGCGACGTCCGCCGCGAGCTCTGCCAGTGTCACGCCTTCGGGGGCAGCTTTTCCGCGGTGTCCGTGGCCCAGTAGTTCGAGAACCTGAACATCGTATTCCGGTTCGAGGAATTCTCGCAGGGGTCCCCACATCGAACCGTCGAGGCCGACGCCGTGGATCAGGGCTACGCGGACGCGGCTCACGACGGAGGTCACCTACTTCGTTTCTGTGGCGAACGCCGCGAGGCGCTGCTGCGGGCGTCCCTGGGCAGCCGCGGCGAGGGCGATCACGATTTCGTCAGCATGGGGTGCGTCGTTGATCCGGACCTCGATGCTCTGGTGGTGGGAGCGGATGGTCGCATCGGTGATGTGTTTGAGCGGAATGTCGAACACGACGCCGGCAGGTCCGCGCTTTTCCACGGCAGGCAGTAGCGTGGTGGCGTTGGCAGCGTCACGGAAGTGGTTTCCGAAGGCAAGGGTGTGGATGAGGCCTGAACCGTGCTCGATTTCACCGTTGAGGCCCACGATGGCGGCTTTGCCGTAGGCTTCGGCGGGGGCGCCGAGGGCTTCGAGTACGCGGGGTGCGAGCAGGGCGCCGATGTCGGAGGCGTTGGCGTCGATCCCGGCGGAGAGGTCTTCAACGAAGCCCTGCCCGGCCCAGGGGTTCTTGACGATGGCGGCGACGACGGCGACCCGCGCAGTCGGCGCGACCTCCCGGCCACCTTCGATGAGGACGTCTTCGGTCAGGGTGACGATTTTTCGAATGCTCATGAAACTAGTTCTCCTAGGTTTTCTGCTTTAACGATGGGGTCGGTGAGCCGGTCCCCGATACGCGCGTGCGGGCGGGGTCCGGTTGATGCGCCGAGGACGACGACGATCTCTCCGGGCCGGGGTGCGTCGCTGATCCGGGTGGTGATGGTTTGGTAGTGCGTGCGTGTGGCGGCGGCGTTCTTGTGCCAAAGGGGTACGACGAGTGAGGCGCCGGCGTCGGCCCGGTCGTCGGCGAAGCAGATGATCGATTCGCCGTCGAAATATTCCCGAACAAGGTTGCCGAAGAACGGCGTGTGGATGAGGGCGGCGCCGTGTTCAATCTCGCCGTCGGTGCCCACAATCGCTGCCTTGCCGAAGGCTTCGATTGCGTCCACGCCCCCGAGTTCCTTAGTTAGCACGTGGGTGAGTTTGCGTGCCAGCACCGGGGCGAGCCGGATGACTTCCTCGTTCAGGTCATTGGTGGCCTTTCCACCCAACCAGGGGTTGGCTACGACTGCCGCGGCAGTTGCGCGCACTGCCGGGACGGCGGGGGAGAGGCCGTTTTCGAGCAGGATCTCCTCGCTGTAATAGACGATCTTGCGGATGCCCAGGCCCTGGTCGTTCAACATTTGGTCCCGCCTAGGGCGGACTGCTTAGGGGAACCGTAGTCCTCGGCTGCGAGGTCCACGGGGGCGCCGAGGGCCGGGAATGTGGAGAAGCGCATGGCTTCCTTTCGTGGTTGGTTCAGTTCCGGAGCGACTGCACCGGTTCGGTGAGGGCCTCTCGGGACGAGGCATGGACGTGGTTCCTCATGGCGGCTTCTGCGCCGAAGGGGTCTTTGTGTTCGATCATTTCCAGTACTGCGCGGTGTTCCCGGGTGGAGGCTGCGAGCCGGCCCGGGTGTTCAACGGTGCGCAGGACCAGCCGCTGGTATGCGAGCTGGTTCATCAGCCGTCCATAGTGCTCGACAAGCTTGAGGTTGTCCGAGCCCCGGACGATGGTCCAGTGAAACTCGTGTACCAGTCGGGCGTAGGCCTCTGTGTCGTCCGTGAGGACTGCGGCCTCGGAGTCCTCGAGGTTCAAGCGGAGCGCGGACAATTCCGTTGTCCCACCGCGGCGCGCGAGCAGCGACGCTGCGAGTCCTTCGAGGGACTCCTTGATCTGGAACAGCTCGATGATCTCCCTGCGGGTGGGCTCGCGGACGAACGTGCCCACCTTGGGACGTATCTCCACCAGTCCCTCATGCTGAAGCTGCTTGAGGGCTTCCCGGACAGGGGTGCGGCTGACGTCGAACTCCTGGGCAAGGAAAGCCTCCGGAACAACGGCACCCGGCGGGAAGTCACCCCCCAGGACCAGCATCCGGATCTTGTCCAAGAGGTTCTCCCGCTCAGCCGCCTCAACACTCAGCATCGTTTCTTCTTGCATGCATCACAGCTTATGTTGCATGCAAGAAGGGAGTCAAGGGAGAGGTGCGTCCTTTTGCCTAAGTTCACAAATTCCGCGCCATTGCGGGTTTTTGTAGATTTTTGTTGACTCGATCGTGTGATCTGCCTTACCGTCATTGGTATGCAACAGACACTTGAACCGCTGATCACATCAGCCTGGCTCGCTGCTTGGGACAAGGGTGACCTCAATGCCCTCGACGGCCTCGTGGCAGCTGGCTACAAGCGCACCAGTAAGGCGACAGGCGCAACCGTCGACATCACTGGTCTCAAAGAAGAGATCGCCGCAGTACGGGAAGCCTTCCCGGACCTGCGCACGACCATCGATGACATCGTCGAAGGCTCGGAAACAGTGGCCGTCTTCTGGACCTCCACTGGCACCCACACCCAGGAATACCTCGGCGTCCCGGCAACAGGACTTACCGTTCAGACCAGGGGCTCGAACATCCTGATCCTCCAAGACGGGAAGATCACGAAGGAAACGGTCACGTGGGACGGGAGCGAACTGCTCGCTGGTCTTGGGATTCGCCCCTTGCGCGGGATCGCCGCGCCGGAGGTTGGAGACGGCGGCGACTTTCCCGAACTTGACGCAGACCTGATGAAGGCGTTCAACCGCCAATTCATCACGGGCGTCACCGTGGTCACCACCAAGGAAGGCGAAACCCCCAAAGGACTGGCAGCAAACTCCTACTGCTCAGTCTCCATCGAGCCGCCACTAGTGCTCGTCTGCGTCCAGAAGACCTCAAGCACCTACCCTGCGCTCTTCTCCTCGAGCCACCTCGGCATCAACATCCTGGGAACAGGGCAGAAGGACACAGTCCGTGTGTTCGCTTCCAAGGCCCCGGACAAGTTTGCGGAACTCGACTGGCACGAGGGCCCGAACGGAAGCCCGCTCCTGGACGGCTCGGCCGCATCCCTCGAAGCCGAAATTCAGGAACGCTTCCAAGCAAAGACCCACACCGTCTTTATCTGCCGGGTACGGCATGCCGAGATCGACAACACGGCACCCATGGTCTACAAGGCCGGGCATTTCTATGACGGCGCACAGCTCGCCGAACTGTAAGTTCCGGCGCGGCTGACCGCCCTCGGACAGGAAACCAGCCGCGCCGACCCAATCTGCTCGTAAGCAGCGCACCGCAGTGCGCATCCAACTTTAGGACAATCATGAGCCCAGACACCATGCGCGCTGCCGAAAACAGTGTCGCCGAAGACCGCGGGTACCGCGACAGCCTCACCAAAATCGAGCCCTACGGCATCGAACACATCCCTGACGTGGAACGCCACGGCAAGCCCCGATCGCAGTTTTTCCTCTGGTTCGCGGCCGGCATGAACTTCCCCATCGTCGTCCTCGGCTTCAGTGCCGCCTATTTCGGGCTGCCCTTCTGGGCCGCCGTCCTAGCGATCGTCCTCGCCGGCATAACCTCCTCGGCAGGAATGGGATACCTGTCCGCCATGGGCGTCCGGCTCGGCGTCCCACAGCAGATGCAGGGCCGGGGACCTCTCGGATTCATCGGTAACCTGTTCCCGGTGGCATACGTGAATGTCTTCGCCGGCATCGGATGGGCCGCCGTCACCGTCATCCTCGGCGGACAGGCCATCTCACTGCTGACCGGCATTCCGTTCTGGCTCTCGTCCCTTATTCTCATGGGCATCCAGCTCGGAGTGGCCGTCATCGGATACAACCTGATCCACTTCCTCCAGCGCATCCTCTCCTTCGTCCTGGTGATCGGCTTCGCCTTCATCACCATCGTGGCCGCCGCCAACGGACGAGTCATCAACGTCGCCGACACAACCGCCCCCGGCTTCAACGGGATCGGCGGATGGATTGTCTTCTTCGGATGGTTCTTCTCCTTCATCGTCGCCTGGATGCCATTCGCCTCCGACTACTCCCGCTACCTCCCCAACACACCGGGCAACAGGCGCGGTGCCAGCTGGGCGACCATGCTCGGCAACTTCATCACCCTGGTCTGGATGGGAATCCTGGGAACCGTCCTCGGATCCACTACCAGTGCCTCCGACAGCATCGGCGCCCTCAAAGAAGTCCTGGGACCCTGGGCCGCCATCGGACTCGGCGTCGTCGCGTTGTCATCCTTCACCCAAAACTTCCTGAACGTCTACGGCGGCGCCATATCCATCCAGACCATGGGCGTGCCCGTCAAACGCCACACCGCCGTCGTGGTCATCTGCGTCGCCTCATACGTCGTAGCCTTGTTGGGCCAGGAAGGGTTCAACGCAGGTTTCACCGCGTTCCTCAATCTGACGGCGTACTGCATCGCCCCATACGTGGCTGTCCTCGTGTGCGACTACCTCTTCGGAGGTCGCCGCACCGAACGAGGCCTCCGCGAACTCTTCGACAAGAGCAGGAAATTCGAATGGGGCTTCGTGGCCTGGGCTGCAGGCGTCGTCATCTCCTCCCCATTCTGGATGTCCTCGATCTACACCGGCCCCATCGCGGCCGCGTTCCCCCAAATCGGCGACCTCTCCTACTACGTCGGAGCCGCCGTCGCGACCGGCGTCTACTTCGCCACCCACCGGCGCCAGCGCCTCTCGGGACACAAAATGCTCGACCGCAGCATCGCCGGGCAAACCCTCTAAGACCAGGTGGCTCCCCGACCGACAGGCGGGGAGCCACCTGTCCCATCCACAACAGCCATGGACGCCACCGCCACACGGTAGAACCGCATCCGCCCAACAACCGAGCCGGACAAGGATCGACATGAGTATCGCACCGCTCCTACGGGTAGGCGGAGTGGCACATGCACTCGCAGAATGCCAGCCCCGCACCGTGGTGGCCGTGATCATTCAGTGGCGAGGACGGATCGCCCTGTTCAAACGAAGCCAGTCCGTCGGACATGACCGCGGACTCTGGCATTGCATCACCGGATATCTCGAACCTGGCACCACGCCTGAAGGGCAAGCCCTCACAGAACTTCGCGAGGAAACAGGGCTTACCGAGAACGACCTGACTGATTTCCGGCAGGGGACGCCGCTTCTGTTGCCAGACAAGCAGGGCAACCCGTGGTTGGTGCACACCTTCACAGCCGTCACCCGGCGCCGCAGGCTGACCATCAATGACGAACACGACACTTTCCGCTGGACGGCGCCTTCGAAGATAAGGCGATTCAGCAACCGTGTGACGTGGCTGGATCAGGTCCTCGAGGCCGCCCCGGTACCACCGGACCAGCACGGAACAGGATCATGACAGTCATTCAAGGCATCGTTGAACACGGGGACGAACGAGGCAGGACACTCGGATTCCCCACCGCCAACATCCAGCTCTTCGATAACCAGGCCGAGGACGGGGTATGGGCTGCGGTGATCCGGACCGACTCCGGAAAGCCCTGGCTCGCGGCAGTTTCCATCGGACGACGGCAGACGTTTTATGCCCAGACCGGGAACAAATTGCTCGAAGCCCACCTCCTTGACTTCAACGACGACCTCTACGGGCGGCAGCTGACCGTCACCCTGACTGCCAAGCTGCGGGATCAACAAACCTTCTCGACCATCAACGCCCTCACCGAGCAACTGCACCACGACGTCACAGCAACCCGGAACTGGGCACAACAGCACTATCGTTGGCTCGTTTCGCCAGGATCGCACGAGAACGGCGCCGCGATTTGGCCGCTGCCCCGGACGTTGGCTGCTGCACAATGACCAACTCACAAGGACTTTGGAAGGAGCCCTAAGTGGCTGAAGGAAACACCACGACCACCGAGACCGTAATCACCGGGCCTGAAGCGAGGCTCCTCGCCTCCGTGCCCACCGGCCTCCTCATTAATGGACAGTGGCGGGACGCGTCCGACGGCGGCACGTTCGACGTGCACGACCCCTCCACCGGCGAGGCCATAGCCACCCTCGCCTCGGCCACCAGCCAGGACGCCGTCGCGGCGCTCGACGCGGCCGACGCCGCCCAGGCCTCCTGGGCGCACACCGCACCACGGGAACGGGCCGAGATCCTGCGCCGCGCCTTCGACCTGGTCACCGATCGCGCCGAGGACTTCGCGCTGCTGATGACCCTGGAAATGGGCAAGCCCCTGGCCGAAGCCCGCGGCGAGGTCATCTACGGCGCCGAGTTCCTTCGCTGGTTCTCCGAAGAGACGGTCCGCGACTACGGCCGCTACCTCACTACCCCCGAGGGCAAAAACAAGATCCTCGTCCAGCACAAACCGGTAGGACCCTGCCTGCTCATCACCCCCTGGAACTTCCCGCTCGCCATGGCCACCCGCAAGGTCGCCCCCGCGATCGCCGCAGGCTGCACCATGGTCCTCAAGCCCGCCAAACTCACGCCGCTGACCTCCCAGCTGTTCGCCCGGACCATGCTCGACGCCGGCCTGCCCCCCGGCGTGCTGAACGTGGTGTCCTCCTCCAGTGCCGCCGGGATCTCCGGTCCGCTGCTCGCGGACCCGCGCCTACGCAAGGTCTCCTTCACCGGCTCCACCCCGGTAGGCAAACGACTCATCGCCGACGCCGCACAGAACGTGCTCCGCACCTCCATGGAACTGGGCGGCAACGCCCCGTTCATCGTGTTCGAAGACGCCGACCTGGACAAAGCCGTCGAAGGCGCCATGGCCGCCAAAATGCGCAACATGGGCGAGGCCTGCACCGCCGCCAACCGCTTCCTCGTCCAGGAATCCGTGGCACAGGAATTCACCGCCAAGTTCGCCGCAGCCATGGGCGCCCTGACCACCGGCCGCGGCACCGAACCGGACACCCAAGTCGGCCCGCTCATCGACGCCAGGGCCCGCGACGACGTCCACGCACTCGTGAGGGCCGCCGTCGCCGCCGGCGCCACCGCCGTCACCGGCGGCACACCCGTGGACAGTCCCGGCTACTTCTACCCGCCCACCGTCCTGGCTAATGTCCCGAACGACGCCGAGATCCTCCGCCAGGAAATCTTCGGCCCCGTCGCCCCGGTGACCACCTTCGCCACCGAAGAGGACGCCATCCGGCTCGCCAACGCCAGCGAATACGGGCTTGCCTCCTACCTCTACAGCCGCGACTTCAACCGGCTTCTACGCGTGGCCGAACAGATCGAGTTCGGCATGGTCGGCTTCAACGCCGGCGTCATCTCCAACGCCGCAGCACCCTTCGGCGGCGTCAAACAATCAGGGCTCGGCCGCGAAGGCGGCACGGAGGGCATCGCCGAATACACCACCACCCAATACATCGGCATTGCCGACCCCTACACCGGCCGGGAAGGCCAGAAATCATGACGGGCAGCCCGAACGTGGTCCCGCCGGGCGGGCAAAAGCGTCATCTGGTCGTGATTGACATGCAACGTGCCTTCCGCCAAGAAGGGGAGTGGCACATCCCTCGCTACGACGAAGCGGCCCGAACCATCGCACGTCTGGCGGCATCCGGACTGGAACCCATCAGCACACGCTTTATCCCCGACCCTGCGGAGAATGGCGCGTGGTCGTCGTACTACGACCGCTGGCAAAGCATGCGCCTGGATCCCGCCGATCCCATCTGGCACACCGAGCTTCCAGACATTGAGACCCGAGGCTCCATCGACCTTCCAACGTTCTCCAAATGGGGGCAAGAGCTGGCCGAACTGATTCCGGTCGGGGAAGAGATCATCCTCACCGGTGTGGCAACTGACTGCTGCATCCTTGCCACCGCCCTGGGTGCCGCGGACGCAGGTCGATATGTGACGGTGGTCGAGGACGGGTGTGCTGGTCAGAGCGACGCTGCGCATGTCCAGGCGCTCAACCTTCTAGAACTACTGTCCCCAATGATCAACGTCGTCAAAAGCGATGCCCTCCTTACCTGACTGTTGCAATGCGAATCGGGGCAATGTGCAGAGGCCGGGGAGAATCGCCAGCTCATTACAAGGGTGCCAATATCAAGTGGTGCTCGGACGGCACTGGCCGGAGCCACAGCGAAGGTACGCATCCGGCACCCCGCGGACCGAACCGGTCATTTACTAATGAAACCGTCCGGACCCACGCACCGTTCAGACAGTCCCGTTGGGAGAAAACGCCACCAAATGCGGGCAGGAAACAGCCTCTCTTGAAGCCGCTCCCCCACGTATTTTGGAGCGCCGATAAGCGTCGTTACGTAAGGCTAGGGGCTAAAAGGGCTCCCCTAACGAAAAGCGCTTTGCGTGCGGACTATTGCGGCACGGTTAAGCAAGCTTTGTATATCCGAATTTGTCGTTTTCATCTTCGTGCCGAAATTCCCGCTTCAACTTGCTTAACGAAACCCATTGTCGCCAAGAACTGCATGGCCTCAGTGTAAGTTGCACCTATCCGCATCTCTCTCCGCCCGGAGTCTTCGGGCCCGGCGGGGTCCATTAGTGAATGTGTAGTCCACATAACGGAAGTAGGCTGGCCTCGTTACTCGTAGGAGCCCTTTGTCAAAGTACGCCTGCTGTACCAGTCCGCTGTCATACCTCAAGGTGAGCTTGGTATCTCCGGCTGATATGTCCCTTACATCCAAGCCGGCTGCCCCTGGGTTCGGGGAAAGCGGCACGACTGCTTCGTAGCCAAACGCAGAGGTCCCGAATTGGGTTATCACGAGCGCGAAACCGGCGAGGCCAACGCTACCCCCGATAGCCACCCTTGTGACAGATCCTGGATCCATGCGATGGACCTTGACGGCGAGCAGAACCCCCATAGCTGCCAGTGATATCCAGAAGGAAAACATCAGCGGAGGCATGCCGACCACAGCGGGGATTTCCAGAGTAATGCAAAGAACCCAAGGAACGACAAGCGTGTTCACTATCCCTATAAGCACGGCCATAGTGGTCCACCACGCATTTGGACCCTTGCTCGCTTGAATAACTAGCGCCACTACGGCTGCCGTAGCCAATGTCACTAACCAAAATCCCAGGTCCGCTCCCGCCGTGTTCTCTGACTGAAAGCGGGAGCTCGGTGTTACCACCATAAAGGTCAAAATGGAAGCACCAAAAGCAAGCAGGGGGATGTGAAGGCCGCCTCCGAGGCGGCCTCGATGGGCCCCCCGCCCCAAAGGTGTTTGGCGAACGGTCTGGGAAAGTAGACGCCGCCGGTTGTGCCAGCCCGGGGCCCTCCTTCCCTTTCGAGATGAAGGGGAAGGAAAGGAGGAAAAACTGCTTCTCATATGTCCATCCTCAGAGCCGGGCGCCAATCCAGTCGTACAAGCTTAGGACCTCTCTGGTCTTCCGGGAGAACTAATTGCCCATCCCGATCGTGCCGAACCTGGAAGAGCGGGAAGCCTCAGAAATCGTCTGGATGCGGGCTGTCAGGACCGGCATGTCTCCAGGATCTACCTGATCAACGCGGGCACTGGCATCGAACCCTAGGGGTTTGCCGCCTGAGACGAAAATGATGGACCATAATTCCCTGGATATGCCTCTGTACCTACAGCTGCCACGCGATCTGGCGCAGGCAGGTCTTTGGGGCATTCTTAGCTGCACCCAAAACTGTTGATGTCCACACCTGGTCTTGACTTTCTTCTGGAAGGAGCCTAGAACTCAACCTGACAGGACGATGGTTGGAGGTGCCGATGGCTGGCCAGCGGATCGGGTACGTGCGCGTAAGCACGCTGGACCAGAACGAGAAACGCCAGCTTGACGGCCACGTTCTGGACCGGGTCTTCACGGACAAGGCCTCCGGCAGGGATACCGCGAGGCCAGAGCTTACGGAGTTGCTGCGGTTCGCCCGTGACGGGGACACCGTGGTGGTGCACAGCATGGACCGGCTCGCTCGTAACCTCGATGACCTGCGTGCCCTTGTCCAAGGCCTAACCCGAAAAGGAGTTCGAGTGGAGTTCATCAAAGAGAGCCTGGTCTTCACCGGCGAGGACTCCCCTATGGCCAATCTCATGCTCTCCGTCATGGGCGCCTTCGCCGAATTCGAACGCTCCCTCATCAGGGAACGCCAGCGGGAAGGCATCGCCCTTGCCAAGCAACGTGGCGCATACAAAGGACGGAAAAAGACCCTCACGCCAGAACGGGCCGCCGAACTCGTTCAGCGCGCCGTCACCGGTGTTCCAAAAGCCCTCCTTGCCCGTGACTACGGGATCAGCCGGGAGACCGTCTACCAGTACCTCCGGCTCGCAAAGCTGGAATGAGTTTCGCCGCCGGGCCGGCATTGCGTATATCCGGAGTCGCCGTAGCCTGACGGAATATCCGTTATCGACGTTCTAAAATGGTCGGGGAGGGACCTGCATATGGATCCGCTTCACCTGCTGATGAGAGTCCTGTCGGCCACGACCCGGCGGCATGTGGTTGACGCCGATGCTATAGATGGTCTCCTTCTCGCCGTCAGGCGGTTTTACTGATTGTTGTGGCTGACCTCGGTGATGGCGACCTGGCGACGGTAACCGCAACGCCGTTCTCGAGGGAGTCCACTTCGAATACTTCAGTTTGACCCTAGTGCGCTCGGTGCAGGAAGCCACGCTTGAAGCCTTTCGGTATCAGAAGTATCTGCCCGCTGTACATATGCGCAGGGCTTAGCTCCGGCGGCGCTTCCCTTCCAGCCCACGAGGCCCTTGAAACCCAACAGCTTGGGTGCCACACTGCACTATTACGAGGGGTCTGGGGGGTCCTGCGCGACGAGAGGACCTCTGATGAGAAAACAACCAGGAGCAAGGTTCACTGTGCTCACGGCCGTGGCGGTCGTCGCCTTGGGCCTGACAGCCTGCACCGGAGGAGAACGGGAAGCTGCCGTTCAGCTCGCGAAAAGCGCAACGTCCAAGGTTTCCAGCGCAGTGGGCCACGACGCCGGAGAAATCAAAGTCGCCGCCTCTGATGCGTCCAAACTTGCCAGCCGGTATCACACCTCTGCTGAGGAGGTCACCGCCGTGGCAGGGCAAGCCGACAACTACAGCGGCTGGTCGATCCCTCAAGCGAGTGCAGACCGGATGGCGGAAATAGCCAAGGCCGCAAAGAAGAACAAGGCTGTCTCCGCGGGGGTCGACATCGCCTGCGCCTGGGCAGCAGGAGAGATTAAGAACTCGGAGCAGTTCCAGAGCTCCCTGGTCGATGCCACGGTCGGAATGGCCTATAACGACGCGTATGCGTTCCGACAGGCCACCGAACAGCTCGCGGATAGACTGACGAAAATGCAGGCCGAGGGCACAACCAAAGACAAAGCTGCCGCAGCCCTGTTCTGCTACGGCTACTCGGTTGTTCAAGTGGAGTAACCCGGCGAGAGCCTCTCGACTATTTGGCCTGATTGGGGTCCCATTCGTCCGGCGGGTCGCGCTTCTCCAAGGTCTGGATGAGCGGGTCATACCCCTCGTCCGGTGCGCTGTGGTTGGTGGCATTCGTATCAGTCGGGCGGTCCTTTGCAGGAACATACGCGCCCTGGTGCCGGCCCAGTGTGCTTGGGGCGGCTGGTCCGGCGAAACGAGCTGGCATTAGCTTTACGGAATCACGGCTATCGGCGGTGGGTTGTAGCACCTCCGCGCCGCGAGCGGAGAGCCTCGTCCCTGCGCCGTGGCTTCGGACTCGTTTCGCCGCCAATGACGGCATCCCATTGATCTAACCGTCAGCATCGGGCACTAATAGACCGCCGCGAGCTCCGGACCATGCAGGCCCGTGGTTTTTTCACGGGGCCGAAAAACCTGGCTGAGCTGGTCGCGGCGCGCCCCTTCGCATGTCCCGCCAGGGCGGCGCCGCCGATCCCGACGGGCTGGCCAGAAAGCTGGCACTTCTCCTGGAAGGGGCGCAGGCGCTCGGCATGCCCCCTTTGCATACCGGCTACCCGCGCCTGGCACACGCTGCCGCCCGCCAACTCATCCAAGAAGCCCTTCCCTTGGCTCCCAACAAAGCTCCTGCACCCACGAAACTCAGATGACGTTCGGCACGCTGGCCAGGATGTAATCGGTCGCGGCAGGACCGGTCATGGCCAGGGCATTGCTCGTGGGACTGATGCCATGCACGTCCTTCAGCGCCTTAAATTCCACCAAGGGAGGGGCCCTTGGGGAGTGGGTGATCAGGCACCAGATGGTGTACAGGCCGTACAGTGCATCGGGCCCGAGTCCTGGTCCTGCCTCCCGGTCGGCAGCGATGGCTTCGGCAAGAAACCGGTCAAAGTGGGCGGAAACGTCGAACTCACGACCTGTGGCTAGCCCAGTTCTCCCGTACCGGCAGCGGCCAGGGGAAGGAGCTGGGACCAGAGTTCAGCCGGAATGTCCCATTCGGCCAGACGTGCTGTTTGGTCGACGCGGCCGGGTTCGGACATGCCGACGATGGTGGATGCTACGCGGTGATCGCGGGTGGAGAACTGAAGGGCGGCGGCGGCCAGCGGCACCGAGTACATCTCACATAGTTTCTGCATCTTTCGCACGCGCTCGATGATGGCCTGGCTGGCCGGTCCGTAGCAGTAGTTGGGAACGGTGTCGGGGCCTTTGACGAGCATTCCGCCACCAAACGGTGCGGCGTTGACGAACGCCACGCCCCGGGAGGCTGCGTCCTGAATGAGCGGTTCGGCTGTTTGATCCACAAGGGTGTATCTGTTGTGGCTGATGACGACGTCGAAGGCGTCTGTTGCCAGATACTTCAGCTCAAGGTCGATGGGGCCGCCGGCGACGCCGAGGTGTTCGATCACGCCCTGGTCTCTCAGTTCAATGAGGGCCTCGAGGGGACCGCCGGCCGCGGTGCCTTCTTCGAAGGTGATCTTTTCGGGATCGTGGAAGTAGACGAGCTGAAGACGGTCCAGGCCGAGCCGTTGAAGGCTTTCCTCCACGGACCGGCGGACACGGTCTCCCGAGAAGTCCCTGGTCCCGACGATCGGGTCTACCTTGGTGGCCACGACGAAGCCCTCCGGCACGCCGCCCGCTTCCGCGAGGGCCTGGCCGATCCGGCGTTCGCTGTCGCCCCCGTGGCCGTATTCGTTGGACGTGTCGACGAAATTGAATGGACCTTCCATGACTTTGCGGATGGTCGCAACGGCGGTGTCAGTGCTGACTTCGTAACCGTACTGAGTGGGATGGCTGCCCAGGGCGCTCGTTCCCACGCAAACGGGTGAGACTGACAGCCCGGTACGGCCAAGAGCTCGGTTTTCCATGCTTTTTCCTTTGCTTATCTGTTGTGTACGACCATGGGTTGTATCAAGAGTCGTAGTTTTACGGTCAGGACAGAGCCTGCGCGCAGTGCTGGGCGTTTGACCAAGGTTGAAGCCTGGAGTTGGTGCCCCCTTCGGATCCAGCAGCTTCATGTATCAGAAGGGAGAGATAGTGGTCCTGGCAGCCGTCAGCAAGGGAGTATCCCTCGGAACGATTTTCTGGAAGCGTGTTCAGCAGGCAAACTGCAATGGCGATCTCTTCGTCCGAGAGCCGCGCGCCCGGGAACGGGTTGCGGTATATGACCCGGCCTCCGACGCTCAGGGTGTCCAGCTCGGCCCCTTCCAGGTTGCCGTCGATGCCGAGTTGACGGCGCACGATCGGGGCGCTGACAGGTGCGCCGTCGTCCGCCAGCCACGTGAGCTGGTCGCCCACCAGTTCGGCGTGGCTGCCGCGAACCTGGATCTGCCGCCTACGCAGTGGATTGAACCACTGTGTATCGGTGAAATCGTAGAAGCCCGTCTTGCTGCCGAAACGGAGAATGGCGAGGGTCTGGCGTTCGGTCCCAAGATTCTGGTTTTCGGGCCATCCGGTTCGGTCCGGCCCGGCCATGATGGGAACATCCTGGGCGGTTGCAAGGACACGTACGGGATCGCTGCCCGTGTCCATGAGTGCCCGGAGGATGGCAACGGCATGATAGTCATGGGTCCAGGAGACGGACGCGGAGCTAACCTCGCCGAAGGCTCCGTCTTCGATGAGGCATCGGACACCGGCAAATGTAGGCAGGTACGGGTGCTGTTCAGCTACCTGAACGAGTCCTGTGTGGCCGACGTCGTTCCACAACTCAGTCATCGAGAAAACGTCAACCGCGGGCGGGGTCTCGGTCAGGACGGGGATGCCCAGCGCGACCAGGGTCCGCAGCACGTCCAGATTGGCTTCCCGCGGAACACAGGTCACTGCAACGTCCGGCCGCAAAAGCTCGACAGCCTCATCGATGGTGCGGAAAGTCGGCAACCGCCACTGCAGCTCGATCTCCGCTCCGCCCTCGGCGGTCCGCGTGACCGCGCCCACGCAGGTGAACAGCTCCGGCAGTTGCCGGGCGATGCGGAAGTAGAAGTCGGCGCGCCAGCCGCGTCCGACGACGAGAAACCGGTGCGGTTGCACTTTGGCGTCGGTGTTCATGCGCCCGGAATCAGAACGGCCCGCGCCAGAAGGTCTCCGGACTTCAACCGCGACAGCGCGAGGTTGGCTTCACTGAGAGGAAAGTCCTCGTGCACGGAGCGTAGTTTTCCGTCGGAGGCCAGGCCCAGCACCTCGGACATCTCCCAGCGGCTGCCTAGGACGGAGCCGACCACTGTCTTTTCGTCCCCAATGTCCAGGGGCCCCACCGACTGTGCCACCCCGAGAACCACGCGTCCGCCTGGCCTGACCACGCGGATGGCATCGGCAACGGCATGATCCGATGGAGCGAAGACAATGGCAGCGTCCAGCGAGGCGTCCGGCAGCACCGGGCCGCCTTCATGCCCGGCCGGGACATACGACACTGTCGCACCCAGCTCTTCAGCCAGGCCACGGTGTGCGGCGCTCCTGGAGACGGCGTAAACGTCGGCCCCGGTGAGGGCCGCCATTTGTAGGACCATGTGACCGACGCCGCCGACGCCGAAGATGCCCACTTTCTGGCCCGGGGACAGTTGCGCTTTTTTTACTGAACCGTGTGCGGTTATGCCAGGGCACAGCAACGGGGCCGCTTCGGCGTCGGAGAGCCCGTCGGGGATCTTGTAAGCGTAGGCCGCGTTCGCCAGCATGACTTCGGCATAGCCGCCGTCCCGCGTTTCACCGGTGATCTGGCGTGCACGGCAGCGCTGCTCGTTCCCTGTCAGGCAATGAATGCACAGACCGCACGTGGACCAAATGGGCTGCACGCCGATCCGGTCGCCCACGGCCAGGTTGGTGACGCCGGGGCCGAGCTCCTTGACCCTGCCCACCACCTCATGACCCGGGATGACGGGCACGCTGGCGGGCGTGCCCGGCAGCCAGTCACCTTCGATCATATGGAGATTGGAACGGCATACCCCGCAAGCCAGTATGTCGATCGATACTTCGCCGGGGCCAGGTGTCGGTTCGGGGACTTCGACGTAGTCCAGCGGGTTGCTTTCGATGGGACCGGGGGTGCGGAGGATGGCGGCGTACATGCGGCTCGCTTTCAGGTGCTCCGGATAATTCGGAGGACGACGATGGTTAAAGGGTGTGCGGGCGCCCGGGCCCGGCGGCCCGGGCGCCCGCATTACCTGGTCACTCGATCAGGTGGATGCTCTCTTAGCGGGAGGTGCCCGACGGCGGAACCAGCAGGCCGCGTTCGATGAGCTTGTCGATGTTGCCTGCGCGGCGCTTCTCCTCGCGGGCCAGCCAGCCTTCAGTGGGTGGTGACGTCAGGTACTGGTTTTTTTCGTAGATCGGCTGCTCGTAGATGCCGGCGTACATTTCGGTGCGCAGGTCCTTGAACCAGTTGGTGACGCCGTTGGCGCTGCGTGAGCGGCGCAGGGCCTCGAGGTCGATGACAGAGCTCACGAACGAGTCGCCGCCGCTGACGCCAGCCTGCTTTACCAGCACGTTGCCCTTGTGGTCCACGATCATTGACTGGCCGCCGAACAGGTCGAACAGGCTGCCGTCGTCGTTGCGCTGCGGGCCGAGGTTCGGAGCGACGACGACGACCTGGTTGAACATGGCGTGCGCGCGGTTCTGCAGGTCCCACATGCCGGCGCCCACCTGCGGTTCGATCAGCGTGCCCCGAATGATGATCTCGGCACCGTTCATGGCCAGGCCACGAGAGGTCTCGGGGTAGGCGCCTTCGTGGCAGATGATGTAGCCGATATTGCCGATCTCGGTCCTGGCCACCGGGAAGAACGCGTCCAGCACGCTGCCGTTGCCGCGCTTTTCGACGAACTCGTCCCAGATGTCGTGCGGGTTGGTGGTGCCCAGCGCGCCCCCTTCGTAGGCGTCGGATGTGGACTTGTAGCGCTTGTAAATGACTTCACCGTTGGGATCGATGATGAACGCCACGTTGAACAGGTGGCCCGGGAAGTCCTCGTCCTTGACCAAGTACAGCTCACCGGCGATGTAGGTGTTCAGCTGGCGGGCTTTCTGGCCCAGGATGTCAGTTTCGGGTCCGGGGATCGTCATGGCGAATGCTTCGTGGGCTTCCTTGTTGCCGGCTTTGAAGTCCGGCAACATGCCCTGGATCGCCATCTCGGGCAGGACTACCAGCTTTACGGGTGCGCCGTCGGTGGCGGCGACCATGACGGCCGGGTCCATGAAATCGCAGATGCGCTTCGTGTTTTCGATCGCGTCTTCGCGCTTCTTGATCGTGTGGACGACGTTGGACAGGGCCACGATGGAATACGGGTCAACCATTGGTTTCTTCTCTTTCTTTTTCTTCACTACCGTCGGCCCGGATTCAGGCCGACTGTTCGGTTTACAGATGCTCTTGCTGCTCTGGAGAAGCATCACCCGGAGGTGCTAGACCTTCTCCAGAATTCGGTCGGCACTCAGGTACGCGAGGGCCTGCAGGGTCTGGGTGGGGTTGTAGCCGGACAGCGTGGGAAACTGTCCGCCTCCGACCACGTAAAGACCCTTGCATTCATGGGACTCGCCGTAGATGTCCACGACGGAATCCGCGGGATTTTCGCCCATGCGGTGGGTGCCCACTTCATGGGTGGAAAGGTGGTAAGCTGGCGGGTTGGCTTCGGACCAGAACTGGGTGGCGCCCATTTCGTCGGCGATGTTGCGCTTTATTTTTTCGAAGTAGTTCAGCGCCGCAACGTCGTGCTGGGACCAGTCGTGGGTGATTCGAAGCGCGGGCTGGCCGAACTTGTCTTTTACCACCGGGTCAAGGTCGCAGTAGTACCGTTTCGTCGGGAAACTCGGGATTTGGTTGTGGATGCCCATGAGTTTGCGGTAATTCTCGGAAAACCAGTCCTTGAATTCCCCGCCCCAGCGGCGCATGCCCGGTGGCAGGTTGTGTGCGGCCTCGATGGGCTGCAGGTCGCCGGGGATGCTCGTGAGGACGGATCCCCAGAGAACACCTTCGTCGTTGTCCGGCACGCCGTCGCAGTTGAGATCATCCACCACACTGGCGGCCACCAGGGGCGCCATGAACGGGTTGCTGAACTCCGGCAACACCAGCGTGCACCAGCCGAAGCTGTGGGTCATAAAGTTCTGTCCCACCTGTCCGTTGGCGTTGATGCCGGAAGCGAGCAGTAGCCGGCTGTTTTCGAGGGCGTAGCAGGCGACAACCACCAGGTCCGATTCAACGTCGTGCACCACGCCATCAGCGTCGAAGTAGGAGACGCCGGTGATGCTGCGTCCTGTCGCGTCGCGGTTCAACCGGAAGACGCGGGAGGAGGAGCGGATTTCGAGGTTGCCCGTCTGGAGCGCCATCTCCACCGAGGTGATGCGGCTGGACTGCTTGGCGTTGACGTGACACAGGAACCCATGGCAGAAGCCGCAGTATTCGCAGCCCTTCAGTGATTTGTAGTCCGTGGAGGCCACGGCCGCGGGCTGCTGGAATGGGCGATAGCCGAGTCTTTCACAGGCGGCCTTGAAACGGTCGTCGGCCGGTGCCCGGCGCAAGGGCGGCATTGGGTACTCGCGTTGGCGGTCGGATTCGAATGGGCTGCCTGCCGGATTGTGTATACCCTTGACGTTCCCGGCCTGGCCGGAGACGCCGAGTTCCCATTCGACCTTGTCGTAGTAGGGCTCCAGATCGCCGTAGCTCACCGGCCAGTCCACCATGGTGGAGTCGCCGTCCAGCGCCTCGGGCCCGAAGCGTTCCTCGATGAGTGACTTCATATGGAAGTCGGAGTCGCGGTGGCGCCAGGAGGCACCGCCCCAATGAAGCGTTCCGCCGCCGGGGCCGATCGACGGCGGCAGGTGCAGCGGTTCGCTGTTGCCGCGGACGCCGGCTGCCCACGGCAGAAGTTGGGCCTCGGTCGCTTCATTCGGCCGCCACGTCACCGGATCGGTGGACAGCTGGGGAACGAGGGAGCCCCGGGAGTAGTACTTGACCTCGTCATGCTTGAAGGTGAACTCCTCGTTGCTGTGCATCGGGCCCTTGTCCAGGGCAAGGACACGCATGCCGGCCTTGGTCAGCTGTTCGGCGATGATGCCGCCCGATGCGCCCAGGCCGACGACGATGGCCTCTGCTTTTTCAGGCATTCGCGCCCCTCAATTCGTTGCGTAGATCTTCCAGGGATTTGATGGGGATGATGGTTGAGTCGAACCCGGGCTTCATCTGTTCGGCGTTGTAGCCCCATTGCGCTCCGGGGAAGCCGACCAGCTGCCAGCCGAGTGTGTCGTGGTTTCCGCCGTACTTCGGGTCACAGAACATGCCTTGGATGGTGTGTTCCCAGACAAGCGCGAAGAAGGTTGCCAGCGGGTGGGGCACATCCGGGTGGGTAGAGGACTCAGCATTCTCAATCCGCTCCAGGAGGCTGTCCGCGGCGTCGCCGGACAATTTGGCGAACGGGGACCCGTACACGTCGTTACTGAAGGCATTGAGTGCTTGGACGCCTTCTCGGTAGCACAGGCGCAAGGCTTCGTCCTCGTCCGCAGCGGCCCGATCGATGAAGACAATCACGCGCGCATCGCGGGCACCCGCCCTGCCGTCGTCGTTCGGGAAGATACGTTCGCAGACGGCCTCGATTGTCTCGGCCTCTGCCTGCGTGAGGAACTGCCACTGGGTCACGGTTGTATCGCTACTTGGCGGCATCGATCTTCTCCTTTTCCTTTCCTTCGGACGGGAGGTCGGAACCCTTCCCGGTGTAGCGCTTCTGGAACACGAGCTTTCGTATCGCACCAGGGAGCTTGTTTCCCACCCCGCTGGTGAACAGCACTGCGAGGAGGATGACTGCACCTTTGACGATCAGCTGCGGCTGGGCCTGGATTCCAAGCAGATCCATGATGTTGAGGATCACGGCGATGATCAGGCCGCCGAGCACCGCGCTGATGGGGTCTCCCGTACCACCGAACAGTGACGCGCCGCCTACCACTACGGCCGCGATAGCGTTGAGCTCGTATCCTTCGCCGATAATTGCGCTGCCTTCCGTCAACTGGGCGGCGATCATGACGCCGCCGAGCCCTGCCAGCAGAGACGAACAGAAGTAGGCACCCACGATGTCCCGCTTGATCGGAAGACCCGAAAGCCGTGCAGCGTCGGGGTTCCCGCCGATCGCGAAAAGGCGACGTCCGTAGCGCGTCTGTGACATGGTCACGGCCAAGACGATCATGACGATCATGGCGATGACGACAGGGGCAGGCAGCGGCCCTAAATCTGCGGTAAAGGCGGACAGGAAACCCTGATCATCGATGGCCACCTGGCGCCCGGTCTGCAGGATGTACGCCACTCCACGGGCAATGCTCATCATCGCGAGTGTCACGATGAACGGGGTAATTCCTCCATAAATGATCATCAGACCGTTGAAGACGCCCACGAAGCCAGCGACCAGCAGCGCCAGCAGCAGCGCCAATGGCCAAGAGACGCCTGCCTGCAGGGCAAGCCCCACAGTGACGGAGGATAGTGCGGCTACGGCCCCGACGGAAAGATCAATGCCGCCGGTGACGATGACCAGATACTGGCCGACGGCAAGCACGGAGACAACCGATGCCGTAATGAGCACGGCTATCAGGTTCCGGGACGTCATGAAATAGGGAGAGAGAACGCTCCCCACCGCCAGCACAAGGGCTCCGACCACGAAGAGATATCCCTTGGAGCCAAGCGAGTTGGTGAATGTCCGGAGGGCATTGACGGCGGCGGACAGACCGGAGGTCTGGGGCTGAGGCGGGGTGACTGGACTGGTATTGAGGGCCACGAGTTACAACTCCATTGTTAGAACTGGTTCTTGGGTGATCAGTTGAATCGATTGAGGACGGCGGCTTCGCCGTGTTCGTCGATCTCGGCACGGTCCACGGACCCGGAGATCCGGCCACGGCTGAGGATCAGCACGCGGTCGCACATGAGCGCTTCATCGATTTCTGAGGTGATCACGATGACGCTGCCGCCGTCTTCCACGAACTGACGGATAAGCTCATAGATTTCGAGCTTTGCACCCACGTCCACGCCTCTTGTGGGTTCCACGATGATCAGCGTCTTGACGCCGCTGACCAGCCACTTGGCGAGGGCAACCTTTTGCTGATTGCCGCCGCTGAGGTTGCCGACGGGTTGCCCTACGGACGCCACTTTTATGACCAGCGCGTCCCGCATGCGGAGGGCGGCCCTGTGTTCGCTGCCCCGGTTTAGGAAGAACCCGGGCGAAAACTTCGCAAGTGAGGCCATGGTGATGTTCTCGGTCACGGACATCGTCAGCGCCAGGCCTTGGGTCTTGCGTTCCTCCGGCAACAGCCCGAGGCCGAGCCTGATCGATTCTGCGGGATCCGCTGTGTGCCGCTTCCGGCCGTTGATCTCGAAACTCTGCTGGGTCGATTTCTCGGCCCCGAACAGGGCCGCCGCCAGCTGGCTTTGACCGTTCCCGGACAGGCCGGCGACGCCCAGCACCTCCCCGCGATGGAGCGTCAAGTCGATGCCATGGAGGTCATGGCCATCCCGGAGCCCCCGGACGGCCAGGGCTACCTCTCCGGTGGTTCGGCCCACCCCCAGCCGGGGCGTCTCGCTGGAACCCAGTTGCAGTTTCGCCGACTGCTCCGTGCTTACTCCGCCCAGCATTGCTTGCAGGATCAGGTCATGGCGGCTCGCGTCGGCCTCATGGACCGCCACCCGCCTGCCATCACGAAACACGGAGATTTTGTCGCAGATCTCATACATTTCGTCGAAATGATGCGAGATGTAGATGATGGCGATGCCAAGTTTCTTCAGCTGGTTGAGGAGGTCAAACAGCTGGCGGACGTCGTGCCGGGGCAATGTAGCGGTCGGTTCGTCCAGAATCAGCACCCGGGCGTCGCCGCTGACAGCCTTGGCGATTTCCACTGCCTGCCGGTGCGCGATCGGCAGGGAACCGACGGGGGCCCGGACGTCGAGATCGAACCCGAGGCGGAGCAACTGTTCGCGTGCCTGCGACCGGACCGCCCGCCAGTCGACAGTTCCAAGCACTGTCCGGGGCAGCTCGCCGACGTAGATGTTCTCGGCTACGGACAGGTGTGGCATCAGGCTCAACTCCTGATGCACCGTCATGATCCGCGCCCGCTGGGCCGCATGTGGATTGTCGAAACTGACCGGGAGCCCGTCAAGGAGGACTGTTCCGGAGTCAGGCTTTTCCACTCCGGATAGAATCCTTACCAGCGTGGACTTCCCGGCACCGTTCTGCCCGGCAATTCCGTGGATTTCTCCAGGCATGATGTGCAGATCGATATTACTCAGGGCCTGGGTGCCGGGGTAGGCCTTGGAAACCCCGGCCACTGCGATCAGTGACCGTGAGGCAATCTCAGCGGGCGCAGTCATGATTTCTCCTGCTTATTCTTCGCCGGCGAAGGCGAGGCTGTCGGTGACGTACTTGGACGCGTCCTGTGGTGTGACAGCGAGAGCGGGGAGCACACGCGTGGCAGGTGAGCCGCTGCACTTGCCGGTCGGTTTGCCGGCCACGGCGGCGATCGCCTCATCCACGGCGTAACCCGCCTGCAGAGCCGGCTGGTTCAAGCCGTCGGCCACGACAGGTGAAGACGGGTTAGTGGACATGCTCTTGATCACGTCCATTCCGCCGTCAAATCCGGCGATGACGACCTTGGTGTTGCCTTGCTGGTCCATCAGCCCGGAGCCCTTGAGCGCTTCGGTAACGGCGGGCATGACGACGTCCGTCTGGTTGAACACGACGTCGATATCCGGGTTGCCGGCGAGGACGTTCCGCATGGCGGCCAGCGTCTTGTCCGGCAGCGCTTCGCCGTAGTTGTTAGGGATCCGCTTGGTCTTCACACCCGGGTGCTGGGCCATGTACTTCTCCCAGCCGGCCATGAAGCCCTTCTCCCGGCTCTCCGTTACGAGTTCCTGAGGGAACAACGCCTGGATGTACAGGTTGATGGTGGAGTTTTCGCCCTTCTTCGCCACGGCTGCGGCGGCTGCCTTCTCGCCCACGAGCGCTGCGGTAGCCTCGCCGTCGTCGTGAACGTTGCAGGCGACCTGCTTGGCGAGCTCTTCTGAGACCCTGTCGTTGACGACAACGACGGGGATGCCGGCAGTCTTTGCAGCTTCAATGCCGCTGGCTACGTTTCGGTCACCAACGGGTTCGATGATGATCGCCTTGGCTCCCTTGTTGATGAAGGTGCGCATCTGCTGGATCTGGGTCTGCGCGCTTCCTTGCGCATCGACCGCCTCCATGGTGTAGCCCTTGGCTTTGCCTGACTTCACGGCGCCGTCGGACATGGTACTTAGCCAGGAGTTTCCGGCGATGAAGCGCATCGAGATGCCGATCAGGCCTCTTTCGTTGGAGGACGGGGTGGCGGCTGGGGCCGACCCGCTGCATCCCGTCGCGACAATCATTGTTGCGGCGGCCAGGGAGGAGATGAGAGCGAAGCGCGTAGCGCGTTTTGTAAGCATGATGCTCCTAAAATGGGTAGGGTGTAGCCACAAATTGGTGGGGTGCAAGCCCGATGACCGACGTAAGACCACCGCCGTGGCGTAGAGATTGTTGGCCGGCAGGGACTAGCGGGGGCATTCTTCCGGCTGATACCAGTCAGTGCAAGGTTCCTTGAGGGCTCGGGTACGGTCGGGATCGTCGCTGATTTCCACATTTATCGAGACGCCCTGGCCCTGATAAAGAGTGCCCTCGTGCTGAACGGCGGCAGCCGCCCACGCCATGCCCTGCCGCAGGGCTTGGCTTCCGCTTCCGCCGCCGGCCAGGAAGCCGGCAAGCAACGCGTCGCCGGCGCCGACGGCGCTGACGACGCTATCAACCCGAGCACGACCGTAGTAGCAGCCGGAATCGTCGAGGAGGATTGCTCCGTCGGATCCCAAGCTGGCCAGGACTGCCCGTGCACCTCGTTGCCGGAGTTCTGCAGCGGCGTCGACGACGTCACCGAGATTCTCCAGCGCCCTGCCGGTGAGCTCAGCGAGCTCGCTGGCGTTGGGTTTGATGAGGTCCGGCCCGTACTGCAGCACTTTCCGCAGGGCCTCGCCCGAGGTATCGACAGCGACGCGTGCGTTCCGCACCTGTGTGCCGACTACCAGGTCTGTGTATATGGACTCGACTTCGCCGACGGGCAGTGTCCCGCAGGCGACCATCCAGTCGCCTTCGCCGACGCCGTTCAGTGCCGCGCTGACCAGAGATGCCGCTTCCGCCCGGTCGAGCGTGGGGCCGAGCTCATTGATCTTCGTCACGGTCGCGTCGGGCTCCACGAGGCTGACGTTGCTGCGGATCTCGTCCGCGATCGGTACGGCAAGGAAGGGTACACCCATGGCGGCCAGCATCGAAGTGATCTGCGTCCCGGCGAAGCCGCCTGCGGGTAGAACCGCCAGGACGTCGATCTCGTGGGCGTGCAATGCAACCGCCACATTCACGCCTTTGCCGCTCGGCTCGCTGTAGGCCCGCAGGCTGCGTACAACCTCTCCACGGGGCAGCGCTTCAACGCGCATGGTCCGGTCCAAACTGGGGTTCGGTGAAACGGTCACAATCATGCCAGCTGCACCTCGACTCCCGCCGCTCTCAGGGCCTTCAGTTCACGGCTGTCCGCGCCTTTGTCGGTAATCATGAGGTCGATATCGGCCAGATCAGCGTGCTTGCAGTTACTTACGCAGCCAAACTTGCTGTGGTCAGTCAGCAGGATTCGCTTGCGCGCGCTGGAAAGCATGATCCTCTTGACGGCTGCCTCTGCAGGGTCCGGAGTGGTCAACCCGCGATCCACGGACACTGCGTTTGCTCCTAGGAAAGCCACGTCAACGTTGATCTCATCGAGTGATCTGGCGGCCCAGTGGTCCACTTGGGCCGCCGTCAGTGGTCTTATCCGGCCACCAAAGGTGTAGACGGTCAGCAGAGGCCGGTCAAGTAGGGAGGCCGCGATGGTGAGCGTATTCGTATAAACCGTCATCTCCCGGTCGCGGGGGAATAGATCCGCCAGACGCGCAGTGGTCGAACCTGCGTCGATCAGCACTGACCCGCCCGGGGGAAGGTGTTCCAGGGCCGCCTTGGCGATCCGGGTCTTTTCTTCGGCAAAGCCAGTGCGTCTGGCAACCGCGGGTTCATAGGTCAGGCGACCGACGGGCACCGCACCCCCATGTACGCGCCGCAACAGGCCAGACTGTTCCAGGAACACCAGATCTTTTCGGACCGTTTCATTGGTTACAGCGAGGTCCTCGGCGATTCCTGTTGCGTCGACCCGTCCCTCTGTACGGAGCATGGTTAGGATGAATTCGCGGCGTTGTTCCGGATAGAGCAGCCGCTGGTCTTGACGGGAAATGTCTTCGATTTCGGTCATGAGGGCACCCTGTCTCTTGAGGCGTTGTCCGGCTCGGCGGGGGAGCCCTGCTGCGGGAAAGCCGCAACGGGAGCTTGGGCCGGCACCGGAAAGTCATGAATGTCTCCAAAGAGGCCCGCAGCCATTCCGCCAAACAGGGCCGCTCCGCGCGCTCCGGTCTCCTGGACCGAGGAGAGCCGCACCTTACCGAAGGCGCGCTCCTTGGCCTCGAGGAGTGCCGTACTGCGGGACCATCCACCAGTCACCACCATGGAGGCATGCTGACCGACCACGGCGTTCATCGCGGAGTGGACTTCGTCCGCCTGGGCTGTGACCGCGTCCATGGCGGCCATCCATACCCGGGCCGGGGTCACGTGGCCCGATATCCCTTCGAGAGTTAGCGCCGCGGGATCTTTGCCTCTGAGTCGAAGGGCGCCAGTGTGGGCGCCTGCTGCTTCCCCGTCCAGACGGCGGATGTCACGGGTGGACTGCCCGAGCATGGACAGGGTGGTCTGCAGGATCACGCCGGCTTGCGTGCCGCCCAACATCGTCCACTTGTTCGCAATAGCCGACCAGCCAACGGTGATGCCCGCCCGGGTCAGTTTCAGGACAGCGCCCGGCTCCAGACCGGGATCAATCGTTCGAACGAGGGCTTCTGCGGTGCCGCAGGAGTCCAGTACGTCTCTTGTTCCGCCGGCACCTGCGCCGACGACCGCGGCCTGATGGTCATGACCTGCGACCGTGAGCGCGGCTCCTGTTAGACGGCTCAAGCCCGCCTCGGCCGCAACGGTGCCAATATTGGTGCCGGCCGTGACCAGCTCCGGCAGGAGGGATACGTTGAGGCCCGACCACTCCAGGGCGTCGCTCCACCAGTCTCGGGTCGCCAAGTCAAGCCAGCCCGTGCGGGATGCCAAAGATTGTTCTGTGACCGCTTCGCCGCCAAGCGAAAAAGCTATCCATTCGGCGATATTCAACCGGCGCACGGCGCGGCCGGCGGCGGGGACATGGTCCAGCAACCACCGGTGTTTCGTCAGGGACCATTGGGCCCGCAAGGGCAGACCCGTCCGCCTTGCGAAATCGTCCTCCGTGACATGGTTCCTCAGGTCCGCCAGCTCCTGGCCGTCCCGGGTGTCATGCCACGCGATTATGGGAGTGAGTGGTCGGCTTTGGGCATCAACGAGGACACCCGACTCGCCCATGCTGGTAATGCCGAGCGCGACAATCCGGCCGGAGGGCGCATCCTTCAGGGCTAGTGACAGAGCCGCCTTTGCTGATTCCAACAAATCGCAAGCGGCGACCTGCACGCCGGACGGCGAGGTGTCCCACGGCGTTCGGGCACGGCCCTGAGCCAGGACCTTCCCGTTTTCACAGACAACTACTGCCTTGCTTGATGTAGTTCCGACATCCAGACCGACTGTTAGCACCATCGCTTTGTCACCTCCTTGGCTCCCATTGCTTATTGCGTTCTATTGGATATTATTGTGTTTGCTTGGAGTGTTGTCAAGGTCACATCTGAAAGTCCTGTGATCGCAGCCGCCTACAAAGCTTTCGTCCCGGGTTTCGGGGAATTAACTGAGGAGAATTGCATGCCTGTGGTCCACACCGGAGAGTTGTTGCGGGAGGCGATGGCCGGCGGGGTCGGGCTGGCTGCCTTCAACGTCATCAATCTTGAACATGGCGAGGCGATCGTTGAAGCCGCCGAAGAACTCGGGCTTCCTGCCGTGCTGCAGGTGAGCGAAAACTGCGTCAAGTTCCACCGGGGCCAGGTCAGGCCGCTGCTGGCCGGTCTAGCCGCCATGGCGGAAGCGTCGGATGCCCGCGTTTCCTTGCACCTGGACCATATCGAAGAGTTTCAGTTTCTGGAGCAAGCAATGGGGACGGGGGTCTCCTCCGCCATGTTTGATGCATCGAAGCTCGCCATCGCGGAAAACATTGCCGCTACCCGGAGAGCGGTTTCCTTTGCCCGAACCCAGGGCTGGCATCTTGAAGCCGAGCTTGGCGAGGTGGGGGGGAAAGACGGTGCGCACGCCCCTGGCGTCCGAACCGATCCGGCGGAAGCGGCGGCCTTCATCGAGTCCACCGGCGTCGACTCTCTTGCTGTTGCCGTGGGGAGCTCACATGCGATGACCGCCCAGACAGCGCTTCTTGACCATGACCTGATCAGACGGATCCGCGCCGTCGTCGACGTGCCCCTCGTATTGCACGGATCTTCGGGCGTTCCGAGCACAGAACTAGCGTTTGCCATTGAGGCCGGCATGACCAAGATCAACATCGGGACCATGCTGAACATCGCCTTTACGGAGGCCGTCCGGGAGGCTCTCCGCGCCCAGGACCTGGTGGATCCCCGCAAGTACCTGGCACCAGCGCGGACCCGGACCGCCCGGGTCGTACGTGAAGCGTTGAAAGCTATTTCTTCACCTAGGACAGGACAATCATGAACGAGACAGTCAACCGGCCGCTGTTGGGCAAAACCGCTTTCATTACGGGAGGCAGCGGCGGCATCGGTGCCGCCGTCGCGGACGCCCTGTCCCAATCAGGAGCGGCCGTATGTATCGTGTCCAGATCCGGCTCGGGTTCCCGGCTTCCCAACAGTTTGACGGTTGCGGCCGATGTCAGGGATAGGGAGGCGATGAAGGGCGCCGCCGCGCTTGCGGCCGAGCATTTTGGAGGTATCGACATCGTCGTCGCCAACGCCGGGGTTGGCTCCTGGGGACCTTTCATCGACACCCCCGACAGTGACATTCAGGAGATGACCGAGGTGAATGTGACGGGCCTCTTCCACACCGTGGAAGCCACTCTTCCCTATCTGAAGGAAAGAGGCGCAGGGGACATCATCACTGTGGCGTCCGAAGCTGGCCGCCGGGGGCTGCCCGATGAAGCCGCGTACGTTGCCACCAAGTTCGCCCAAGTCGGATTCACGCGATCGCTGGATCATGAGCTTAGGGGCAGCAGCATCCGCTGCACGAATATCTGTCCCGGAGGTGTCGCTAGCAATTTCGGGATGGGACGCGGCCTGCGCCGGCCGGGCATGCCGGAACTGGAAGACATGATGACTCCTGCCGATGTCGCCGAGGTTGTGCTCTTTGCTCTCTCCCGCCCGCGGCACATGCGGATACTTGAGGTTGCCTTCCGGCATATGTCCGAACAATCGTGGGGCTAGAAAGCCAATATACCGACAAGGCTTAGGAATTGCAGTGGAGAAGACCAGCCAGGAAGATCCCGTGAAGACAGCCCAAAATGTGAGCATCGGCGCCACCGGGGCGCAGTACGAAATATCGGCGGCCAACTACACCGCCGTCGTAACCGAACAAGGAGCTACCGTCAGACAGCTCCGCTTCCGTGCCCGCGACCTCATTGTGGGGTTCATGGCAGACGAGCCGGTTCCCGACTTCCGTGGCGCGTTGGTGGCCCCCTGGCCAAACCGCATCGCGGATGGACGCTATATATATAAAGGCCGGGAGCTTCGGGTGCCCGTAAACGAACCAGAACGTGACGCCGCCCTACATGGCCTGGTCTGTGAACGGCCGTGGACTCTGGTTTCATCGGAGCCATCCGGCGTCCGGTTGCGGCACCAAATCAGGCCAAGCGCAGGCTACCCGTTTTCGGTGTTGCTGGACGTCACCTATCGGCTGGATAATGGCGGCTTCCACACAAAAGTGTCAGCTACCAATACGGGCGATCACACCGCACCTTACGGGGTCTGTCCGCACCCCTACCTGGTGGCCGGGAAATCAGCATTCAATTCCTGGAGCCTTGAGCTCCCGGCCGATACATTCCTGGAGGTCACCCCCGACCGGCTTCTGCCCCTGGGCAGGCGCCCGGCTGCTGACGGGCCTTTTGACTTCCGCGAGGCACGGACATTGGGTGACATCGAAATCGATCATCCATTCACCGACCTCGTCCGGGATCCGCAGGGGAATGCAACGGTTCGTCTCACGGATCCCGGCGGATCCGGTGTCGGAATCCGCTGGGATCGGTCTTGCGACTGGGTCCAGGTTCACACCGCCGACCACATGGTCGCTGAGCGCCACCGGCTCGGACTTGCCGTCGAACCGATGAGCTGCCCGCCCGATGCATTCAACTCCGGCAAAGACGTCGTTCACCTCCTGCCCGGGGCGACGCACATCGCAAACTGGACCATTTTCGCCATCTAACGGCGGGTGACGACTGAACGGGGGCCAACTGGATACCCAAGGGAAGGCCGCGCGGGCGGGGATCATGGCGCGGCGTTCCTGCCGAAACATGGCCCCGGCACCCTTTGCGGTCGCTAAAGTGTCACGTCCATCAGAGGCCCGACGGTGAACCAGTTAAGGTTGTCTTAACCTGGCTTCTCATTAGGGCACTCTTCGTGACACGGTTGGGTACATCACTGATGCCACACTTGAAGGAGGCCGCATGACACCAGCCGCAGACCCGGCCACCACACGTCTCGAGACCCGTGTCCCTTTTCCCGACCAAAGGCGGGAACTCATCCTGACGACGCTTCGGACGGAAGGGCGTGCCGATGCCACAGCTATTGCCCTGGAGCTGGGAGTCACGAACGAAACCGTCCGCAAGGATCTGGTGGCCCTTGAGCAGCTAGGGCTCATTAAGCGGGTCCACGGCGGAGCGATACCCGTCGGACGGCTCACCTACGAGCCCCCCGTTGCCTCCAGGACTGCCTTCACAGAGGAAAAGACCCGAATAGCCGCCGCAGCACTCCGTCACCTCCCTGCCGACGGGTCGGTGCTCATCGATGCAGGGTCAACTACCGCACGGTTCGCTGACTTGTTTCCCCGGGACAGGTCGATGAGGGTTTACACCAACACGCTCTCGATCGCCATGACGCTGATGGACTCGCCTCTCCTCACGGTATACACGCTCGGGGGCCGGGTCCGCCCGGTTACTTCAGCGGAAGTGGATGACTGGGCCGCCCGCGCCCTGTCCGACATCAACGTGGACGTCGCCTTCCTGGGAGCCAGCGCCGTTTCACTCGACCGAGGACTCACCACGCCCGACGCCGCCGAAGCCGCAGTGAAGCGGCTGATGTGTGCCAGCGCCCGCCGCCGGATCCTCTTGGCAGACCACAGTAAATTTGGACGGGTCAGCAATTGGAAACACGCCGGGTTGGCCGACATCGACCTTGTCTTAACGGATGATGGCATAGAGCCACAGATGCTCGAGTCCCTACGCTCAGCTGGCGTGGAAGTGGAAACGGTCTGAAATTACCCACCGAAGGCCGCCGCGCACCTAATTTCCCAAGGCCAAACCAAGCTCGCTCGTGGCGAGGAATCCGCCCGGACAGCTGCCACAGAACTGCTGGGCATAGAGCCTGAGATACTCGAAGCTCTGCCGTCAGCTGGGCTCGAAGTGGAAACGGTCTGACAGAATATCAGTGGTCGCCCGGCGACTCGACTGGGTAGCAGGTGGGTGGAGGTCACTCACTGCTTCCGGCCCTGCCCGGCCCCGAGACTGCTCGACTTCGATGCCGCGGGCGGTGGTCACTCCGTTTTGGATGCAAAACGCCGAAAAAGACCATTCGGCACCCGGAGTGCCGACCGCCCAGGCCGGAAACCGTCCTTCGAGAACGGATCCGTTCGAGTTCACGGTGGCAACGTCATGGGCAAACTGAAGGTTCTCTGTAAGGTCGAAAGTGAAGATTCCGGCCGGCGAAGCGTCTGAATACTCGATGCAGCAGTGTCGGATCCCCCCGCCATCGCCTTTCACCTCAAGCCCCACGATGAAGGACCCGGAACACGGGATGTCTCCCTGACAATGAACTAGAAGCTGACATTCGTCATCGAACCAAGTCAGCACCGCTAGCACAGGGATCGGAAGTGGCATGCGGACATGCGGCGCCATACGTTCTCCTTAATTTGAATTTACTTCACGTCAATAACGGCGAGAAAAGTCTGCGCGAAGGACTCTGATCCTAGGGGCGGCTCCTGCATCGTCCCCTTCGCCCACATCTCGCCCCGAAGAGGAAAAACGCATGAAACAAAGAACCACCCCTCCGCCACGACCAACCCATCAGCGAAGGACACTATGCACCAGGTACAGGTCCTGGTCGTCCGGCAGCGAGCTCATGGAGGTCGTTTGGGGGAGTTCAAGCTCCGGCCGGTCCCTTGACGTTCAAGAATCCGGACGGGCGTATGTGGTTGGTAACCACGGCCGGTGTGGCCGCCGCGCTGTAAGTGGCCATCTCCACCGCTACGTCTACTGACGGCGGCGCGGCGGCCGTTCCCCGGGAGTCGTCAAATAGTTTTTGTCACCTTCTTGAGTCCCGGGGGGCGGTCTGGGTCCAGTCCCCGGCGCAGGGCCAGGCACAGCGCCAGTTGCTGCAGGGGGATGATTTCCATCAGGGGCAGGAGCGCGGGATCGAGGCCGGAGGCACCGGCAGCCGGAATTTGAAGGTCGTCCTCATCATCACTTCCGTGTGGCCCGATGATGATGGTTCGGCCGCCAAGGGCGCGGGCCGCCTGGGCAAAGGCGTGAACGGATTCGCGCCCTCCGGGGCTGGCTGTGAGAGCAATGACGGGCGTGCCCGGCTCCACTTGTCCGAGAGGCCCGTGGGTCGCGTCGGCGGCGCTCCAGCCCGAGGCTGCCATGGAGTTGGTCTCCATCAGCTTGAGCGCTCCTTCCTTTGCCGTCGACATTGAGTAGCCACGGCCGACCACCAGGACCCTGTCAGCGTCCTGGAGGGTCTCTGCAAGCCGTTTCCCCCACGACGCGGCCCGGTCGATTACCCGGTTCGCGGCTTCGATGGCTGCGTTCGCCCGTGTTTTGATCTCGCTCCAGGAACCGCCTGCGGCGAGTGTCAGTACGACATACAGGGCGAGCAGTTCGGCCGTGTAGGTTTTGGTGGCTGCCACTGAAAGTTCAGGTCCTGCCGTGAGGTTGACATGCACATCACCCAAAGCTGCAAGCGTGCTCGATTCGTTGTTGGTCAGGGCAATAACGGGGACTCCGGCCCGCTTTGCGGCGCCAACCGTGTCGAGGAGGTCCGGTGACTCGCCGGACTGCGACACGGCCAGCATGATCGACCTCGGATACCGCAGTTCCGTGCCGAACGCCGTGACCGTGCTCGGCGTCGATAGCGAGGCGGGTATGCCGAGGAGGTTGTGGGCCAGATACTGGCCGTACATGGCGGCATGATCGCTGGACCCGCGGGCGGCGAAGACCAGCAGCTCCGGGTTGATGGTGCGGAACAGTTCCGCAGCTTCCAGGAGGCGGGGCTGTTGTTGCGTGATGAGATCCTGCCAGCGTGCCGGCTGTTCGGCGATCTCGGCCCGCATGTGGTCCCCCGGCAAGGGGTGCCCTTCGGCGGTCATGAGCTCAGTCCAGTAATCATGGCCACGACCTCGTTGTGGGATGTTTCGGCCAGCCTCTTGGTGCCGACCTGGGTCCCGCGGCGGAGTACCGAGACGCGGTCGGCGATGCGGAACACCTGGTCCATGTTGTGGCTGACGATGAGCACGGCGGCTCCCCTGGAGCGGAGCTTGAGGATGACTTCCTCGACCTTCGCCGTCTCGGCAACGCCAAGCGCCGCGGTGGGCTCGTCCATGAGCACGAGGCTGCTGGCCCAGTGCGTGGCGCGGCAGATCGCGACGCCCTGGCGCTGCCCGCCGGACAGATCGCTCAGGGTGGCCTTGGCGGAGGGGATCCGCACGTCCAGGGTGTCCACGAGTTCCTGGGTCTGCGTGGCCATGGCCTTCCTGTCCAGGATGCCCAACGGCCCCTTGGTCAATTCCCGGCCGAGGAACATGTTCATGTAGACGGGCTGGTCCTCTACGAGCGCGAGGTCCTGGTAGACGACCTCGACGCCTTTGGTCCGCGCGTCGGAGGCGTCGCGGAAGCTGACCTGCTCGCCGTTCAGCCAGATTTCACCGTCGCTGGGCTGGTACAGGCCGGAAATGATCTTGACCAGGGTGGATTTGCCCGCGCCATTGTCGCCCACCAGGGCCACGATCTCGCCGGCCCTTACTTCCAGGTCAAAGTGCTTGATGGCTACCACGCCCCCGAAGTTTTTGTGGATGCCCTTCAGCCGGAGGGGTGGAGCGGAAGCGGATTCAGGGGTGGCAGCCTCGGCTGCCGAAGGTGAGAGTGTCATGATGTGTCCTATCTGTCTTCGGTGTCAGGATTGGGCCAGGGCGAGCGGTGCGGAGCCGTCCGCTGCCCAGATGCCCTCGACCCGGGGGGTGCCTGTGGAGATGCCGGAGATGGCCGCGGTCAGTGCCCGGGTGACAAACACCTGCGGACGGAACCCGAAGATCACCGTGTCGCCTTCTGCGACGGGACTTGCGTGGTCCAAGGGGATGGTGGCGTAGTAGTCGATCGCATGTGGCGCAGGCATTTCGACCGGAAGCGCCGGCGCGGCGGAGACGTCCGAGGCGCCGGGAACGACGATCGCGCGCGTGGTGCCTTCACCAAGGACCGGGTCGACGTAGAACCCTCCGCCGAAGACGTGGGCCTTGTCATTCCACAGGTGGGAGACTTCGGTGACGTACGCGATGGCAGGCTCTTCGGCCAGATCGGCCACGGCATGCAGGGGGGTGGTTCCCGTTAGCCCGTGGCCTGGCTCCACTTGGGTGGCTCCGTCGCGGGCAAGCCCCTCCAGCACCGAAATTGACGTGGTTCCGGGCGCGTTCACGGCGAATCCGGTCCGTCCGCTGGCTTCGAGGAGCGCCGCTGCACGGGCGAGGGTGCGTCGGTTCGGGGTTGCCTCTGCCGTCCCTGTTGCCGGATTGAAGAGGGTGGCGGGGAACGTGGTGATGCCGGCGAAGCGCACGCCGGGGAGAGCGTCGACGGTGTCGGCCGCCTGCACGATTCCGTCCAAGGCAAAGCCGCCCTCGTGCCCGGTGTAGAAGCGGTCATCGGGGGCGAAAACGCGGAGGAGGACATCCTGGACGCGTCCGCGCCTTAGTGCGGCGGCACCTGCCTCCCGGGCCTTGGTCTCGCTGAAGACCGTCCAGTACAGAGGTTCCAGCGACGCGGCCAGGTTGGCCTCGTGCCTGGGTATCTGGACGAGATGGCCAAGGTGCCCCACGCGGAGGCCTCCCGAAGCCGCTGCCACGGCGCACTGCAGGTCGACGCCGACGGCGTGGGTGATGCCTGAGCGCACGAGTGTCTTGGAGACGTCGGGGTTGCGGCCTATCTGCTTGGTCATGGCGAACGGCGTCAGTCCGAGACGCGCCGCTTCCGCGGCGAATGCGACAGCATTGCGTTCGACGGCGTCGAGGTCAATTGCGTAGCAGTTGACGGGCAGGTCGCCGGTTGTGTGCAGCTGGGAAATTGCCGAGAGGAAACGGGGGTTTCGTCGTCGAAGCAGGTCGAGGAACATGGGGATCCTTTCTCTAGCTTTTCTTGCCGCGGAGGGAGAAGGAGACCGCAACGAGGATGATCAGGCCGCGGACGATCATCTGCTGGGAGACGTTGAGGCCGGCGAGAATGAGTCCGTTGTTGATCATGCTCATGAGGAGGCTGCCGATCAGGGCACCGATGACCGTCCCCTTGCCGCCAAACAGGCTGGTGCCGCCGACGATGGCAGCCGCGATGACTGTCATCAGGTCGGTTTCACCCAGGGTGTAGCGGGCGCCGTGCAGGCGGCCGGCGTACAGGAGACCGGCGAGGGCCGCGGCCATGGCGCTACCGACGAAGACCATCAGCCGGATGCGGTTGACCTTGATGCCGCTCACCCGGGCTGCCGACGCGCTGTTGCCCACGGCCAGAACGTGGGCGCCATACCGGCGCTGCCGTAGCAGGTGCCAGCCGACGAGGACCGCCAAGACCGTCCACCACAGCATGATCGGCAACCCGAGAAGATCACCGCCGCCGAAGAGCCAGACGAAGGCGCGGTCTGTCACAGGTACCGATTGGAGGTCTGTTAGCTGTCGGGCGAGGCCGGCGATCAGGCCCATCGTGGCCAGAGTCACCAGGAATGAGGGAAGACGGACCATCGTGATGAAGAAGCCGTTGACGAGCCCGACAATGATGCCGACCCCCAGCCCGGCCAGAGCGCCGATCCAAAACTGCCCGGTTCCTTGAAGGACGACGCCGGTTGTCAACGCAGACAGTGCTACGGTCGAGCCGATGGAGAGGTCGATTTCGCCTGTACTCAGCACGAAGACCATGCCGATCGCCATGATCGTGATCGGTGCTGCCTGGATCACGATGTTGAGCAGGTTAGTCGCGTTGAGGAAGTACGCCGTCTGTGTCACTGCAAAGAACAGGAACACGAGCGCGAATCCGATGTAGACGACGTAGTTGCTCCAGTTCATCTCC
Organism: Arthrobacter sp. Bi83; assembly: GCF_918698095.1. Classification (GTDB taxonomy): domain Bacteria; phylum Actinomycetota; class Actinomycetes; order Actinomycetales; family Micrococcaceae; genus Arthrobacter. The sequence continues at coordinate 41,132 of NZ_CAKKLY010000009.1, read as the reverse complement.
TTGACGTGGGTGAGGAAATTTGGTTTCGCTAGAGTTGTGGTGCTCACGGTGTGTGTCCTTTCTGAGCAGGGCCGTGCAGTGCGGAGACGGTCTCGGTAGGGCTGGGCAGTCCGGTTTTGGCGGCCGCGAGTGCGAGCCGGACCGCGCCGGCTACTGGTGCGCGGTGGCCGAGTTCGCTGATGCGGATATCGAGTGAAGACACTCCGTGGCGGGTCAGCCAGGTGTGGAGGTGGGGCAACAGCTCCTTCCTGCTGCCGATGCCGCCGCCGATCACGAAAACTTCCGGGTTGAGGACCGCGTTGACTGCGACGAGGGCCGCGGCGAGCCATCGTGCCTCATCGTCGATGGCGGCCAGCGCGTGTGTGTCACCGTCCTGGGCCTTCGCAAAGATCTCCCGGGTGGAGATTCTGTACCCTGTAGCCATCTCGTACCGGCGTGCCAGTGCGTCGCCTGCTACCGCTTCCTCCAACGGGCCACGCACCTGGTTTTCCGCGGTCAATGGGTCCGTTCCGAAGGGAAGGTAACCGATTTCCCCTGCCGCCCCGCTGGCACCGCGTATGAGCCGGCCGTCCGCCACGATGCCCATGCCGATCCCGGTACCGACGGACACGAAGACGAAGTCAGAGTGGCCGAGTCCGAGGCCGTAGTGCAATTCTCCGAGAGCGGCGACATTGACGTCATTCTCGATGATCACGGGATGCCCGAGCCTCTGCATGAGGTCCTGCGCAAAAGGCACGTCCCGCAGTCCCGCAAGGTTGGGGGCCTGGTCGAAGTTCTCCCCGGAGCTGTCTGGAACTCCGGCACCGCCGATGCCGGTCGCCGCGACCTGATCGGTGCCGGCGCCGACGACTGCGCACAACTCACGGACGAGGCCGACAATCTGTTCAATAACATTGACGCCTCCGGCGTTGGTGGGCACCTTCCGGTCAGCCAGGATGGTCCCGGTTTCGCTGGCAATGCCGGCCCTGATCTTTGTCCCACCGAGATCAACGCCCACCACGTAGGCCGCATCTTTGACGGCACGATTTGAGCCGGTGCTCATGGCGCCTCCTGCGTCAGGAGCCGGAGCGGATTATCCCGCAGCATCAGATCGGCATGGGCCTGTGACAGTCCCAGTTCGGCTGCCATCGGGATGAAGGCCGCGCCAAGGTAGTTGTAACCCCACTCTCCGTGGGTTCTGGGGTTGAGGTAGACCTCGGCGCCGGTGAGATCCTGGGAGAGCAGAATTTGCCCTGCGTAGCCCCTGTCGGACAGGTCGGCCAGGTGTGCTGCCCTGCTCGCGTCGGAGCGGTAGTAGGCCCTTTTGGAGTATTCGCCTTCGGTCGGCTGGGCGGGGCCGGGCTCCAGTACGAAGTCCCAGAATTCCTTGCCGATGGTGTCGAAGGCGATGTTGACTCCGGTGTCCAGCACCTTGAGCAGGTACTCGAACTCGGGCTGGATGTCCATATGCCCGATGACCACACGGCTGAGATCGGCCCCCTCCTCATTCAGTATCTGGATCTGCTCAAGGGCCATCGTCCCGTGTGTAGTGTGCGTCACCAGCGACACGCCTGTGGCTTGGTGCGCACGCGCGGCAGCACGAAGACACTTCTCTTCGTGGGCTGTGATTTCGTTCAGTCCCGTGGCCTGTTCACCCAGGACGCCGGCTTTGATCGACGTGGAACCGATCCCCGTGGAGACGTCCAGGGTGAACCGCTCCGTCATCTGCTCGAGGGACGCCTCGGCGGTCCAGACCGGGCTGTAAGGCTCCAGGTAGACGGAGCTTCCCGCCACGATGTGCACCTTGGACTGCTCCGATACGCGCTGCAGGATGTTCAGGTTTTCGCCCAGCGCCGAGCGGCCGACGACGCTGTAGGGGCTTAGGTCCACAACCGTGTCGAAGCCTAAGTCCTTGAGCCCGCTAAGGGCACCGACGGCTTGGCACACCTGGTCGTCTGCATAGGCGGGGTCGGTCGGCGAAACCACCAGCCGGTGCGGATCAGCGAGCGTCTCCGGACGTCCACCTGACAGCCATGGTCCAGGGACCAGGGATGTGAGGTGTTCGTGGTGGAGGATTTTTCCAAGTCTGGCCGGGTCGACCGGACCGAGTACGGTCTGCACAAATTGTGCCATGGGAGTTTCCTTTATAGAGGTGCCCGTAGGTTGGGCCTTAGTGATGTGGGCATGTGGCGCGTCATTGGCCAACGGGGTTCACCCTTTTCTGATTCCGGGCCCAGCGCTTTTCCGCCGGGCCCGGAATCAGTGCCGGGTCACTTCCCCGTGACGCTCGACGGCGGTTCGGTGCCGTAATCGTCCTTCCAGCCCTGGGCCAGGTTGTCCTTGGTGATCCCCGTCGGAGTCGCAGCCACGAGCGCAGGCGCCTGCTTATTCAGCACGCCGTAGGCGGAGGCGATGGCCAGTCCCTTGCCAATAGAGATGGAGCTGTTGCCCACGAGGCCGGCCGCATTGCCGTCCCGCGCCATGTCGGCTGCAAGGGTGGCGTCGAGGTCGTTGGTCACTACCTTGACATCGGATCGGCCGGCGTCGCGAAGGGCGGCGAGCACACCTTGGGCGGCAGTTGCCCACGGGACGTAGATGCCCTTCAGGTCCGGGTGGCGCGCTATCATCGCCGCGGCGATCTCCTGGGTCTTTGATTCGTCAGTGAAGCCCTCCTCGGCGACGATCTTCTCGTTGGGGTAGAGGTAGGACGTCCAAGCCTTGAAAGCCTTGTCGCGCTGGTTGGTGAACCAGAAGTCGGCATCGTGGTACATGTAGCCGATGTCGCCTTGGCCGCCGAGTGCGTCTCCGAGGATTGTGGCGTTCAGCTTGCCGGCTTCAGTAAGCGATTCCGTCACGATGGACACGAACTGCTGCCCCGCCTTGTAGTGCGCGGGGGGCGTGGTCATGATGACGAGCTTGATCCCCTTCTCGACTGCCGGCTTGAATGTCGCTTCCGCCGAAACCGGGTCCACTGCGATCGTGACGATGATGTCGGGGTTCAATGCCAGCACTGTCTGAAGGTTGTTGGCCTGCGTGGCAGCGTCGAAGCCGGCCTGCGTGCTCGCTACGACTTTGATCCCCAGGTCCTTGAACTGCTCACGGGCGCCCTTTTCAACTGCGGAAACAAACTCCGAGGACGTGTGCCAAACGAACGCGGCCGTGTAGTTGCCGCTCTTGACTTTGGCCTTTTCGTCAGCGGTCAGCACGAGGTCAGCGAGCTTGCCTGGCTTTTCGCCGTTGGGGCCAACGAATGCGAGGCTGGGCTCAGTTGCCTGTGTGGCCGGAGCTCCCGCCCCGGGTGCTGCCCCGGGGCCGGAGCAGCCGGTTAGTGAGAGTGCCAGCGCCATTGCGCCGGCGACGAGCCACCGCATCTGGCGCCGTCTTGTGAGTGTGAGTGTTTCCATCGGGTCCTTGACCTTCCTTGAGCTGCTTGTCAGGGGACGATGCCATGGCACCCAGTCGCTGGAGTCCGGACCTCTGGACGGAGTCGCCCTTGACGTGTTCATCCATTTTGATTTCAGAGTGCAATCAAAGTCAAGGGCTGCGATGGGAAAATATTTGGAAAATGTGCTTGGGGTGGTGGAAAAGTAGTGATCTCGGGTATCTTTTACTTCATGCTGATTCCAAAACTACGAGGATCTCGATGGTTCAAAGCACGAGGATGATGAATCGTGGCACCGTGCTGGCCGAGGTCTTCCGGCTGGCCCCAGCGAGCAGAAAACAGATCGCTGAAGCCACCGGCATTTCCACGGCAACTGTCACGCGGGCCGTTGACTCGCTGATTGACGAAGGACTTCTGCTCGAAGGCTCGGAAATCGTGTCCGAAAACAGGGGCCGCCGAGCCGTGCTTCTGGACGTCGTCGCGGGCCGGTCGTACGTCGTCGGCATAGACCTAGGTGCCTCGAACACCCGCATTATTGTTGCCGATCTTCTGGCCAACCCGATCCTGGCGCTTGACGTGGCCACCCCCTCGGCCCTGAACGCCCCGGATCTCGCTGAATGGTTGGCGGCGGAGGTGCGCTCGGCCGCTGGTAGTAACTGGCGGCTCGTAGGCGCCGTCTGCCTAGGTCTCCCAGGAGCGGTCGGCCGCATCGACAGATCTATCTCCAACGCCCACCACCTGACGCAGGTGGAAGACCCCCGCTTTCTGCAAAGGTTTGAGGCAGCGGTCCAGAAGGTCGTCATGATAGACAATGACGCAAACCTGGCCCTCCTCGGCGAGCAAAGATTCGGGGCCGCACGGACATCGCCGACCGCTGCGATGCTGACCCTCGGAACAGGGCTCGGTGCAGGGATCGCCATCGATGGGAAGGTCCTCCAGGGAGATAGGGGCCTTGTAGGAGAATTTGGCCAACTCCCAGTGGGTCCGCTTGGTACAAAACTCGAACACATGCTTACGGGTCCGGGAATACTGCGGAGGGCTGCTGAAGCAGGTGTTGCGCTGCTGAGTCCCGCGGAACTTTTCGTTGAGAAGGACAAGGGCGGGATTGAAACCCTGCGTGCACACTTCGATCATGCTCTTCTGATTGCACTGACGGCCATCACGGTCTCTTGCGAGCCGAACATCATTGTGCTCGGGGGAGGCATCGCCAAATCACTGACGTCGAGCCTTGGCCGATATGAGAGCGCCCTTGAACACAACCTGCGGATGTCCCCGAGGCTGCTGCCCGCAGCCCTTGGTGACTTTTCCGGCGCTGTGGGGGCCGTGGTAGCGGGCCTTCATGCTGTCTACGCGGACCTCGGAATGCAGCAGGAGTCACTGGCAGACCTGCCTGTCTCGCAAACGCTGACGCCGGAAACTATTAGGCGGGTCCAAGGCGGCCATTCCGCCTCCAACCCGTTCCAAATTCTGAATCAATGATTCATTAGATTTACGTTTTGCCCAAAGCCGGCATCACGCAGGGGGAGCGGGGATTACATGACGGAAGATCTTGTGGGCAACGGCTTTAGCAGTGCTCAATGACGCCGATATCGGGCCTTCCGTCAGGCTACGGCCGCGTCGGCGATGGCCCGGGGAGTGGTTCACTCCAGCTTGGCGCGGCGCAGGTACTGGTACACCGTCTCCCGGCTGATCCCGTAATCACGGGCAAGGACGGCTTTCGGAACACCGTTGCCGGAGCGTTGAACGAGCTCGGCCGTCCGTTCCGGCGTGAGAGTCTTCTTCCGTCCTTTGTAGACGCCCCGCTGCTGTGCCAGGGCGATGCCCTCCCTTTGGCGTTCCCTGATCAGGGTGCGTTCGAATTCAGCGAACGCACTCATGACAGAGAGCATGAGGTTCGCCATGGGGGAGTCCTCGCCGGTGAAGACCAGTCTCTCTTTGACGAACTCCACGCGCACGCCCTTACGGGTGAGGCCCTGGACGAGGGCACGCAGGTCATCGAGGTTGCGGGCGAGCCGGTCCATGCTGTGCACAACCACGGTGTCCCCGTCGCGGGCGAATCGCAGCAACTCCGTGAGCTCTGGCCGGGCGGTGTCCCTGCCGGAGGCCTTGTCCGTGAAGACCCGGTCCAGAACCTGGCCTTCGAGCTGGCGTTTCTCGTTCTGGTCCAGCGTGCTCACGCGGACGTATCCGATCCGCTGTCCAGTCACCGGCGCCTCCACCCTCATACTGTCAGGTTGAGTTCTAGGCCCGTGTCAGAAGAAAGTCAAGATGTAACGGCCCGTTTAGTCGGGTTGGGGTGTGCTTCAGCCTGAACCGGGGCAGTGCCGTCGCGCAAGCCGGCGGGCGATATGTCTTTCCCGTATTTGCGCTGGCTGGATCGAACACCGGTGGTGGTAGCTCAGCTAAGGGAACTGGGTGAGGGGAAGGGACTTAGAATTCGGTAACTGATGTGTGCATCGTTTGTGCAGCCGCAACGCTCGTCCTTGTTTCGCTCCTCTGTTGCACGCATGGTTTCGACTGGGATTCCATTGAGTGCGGCGAGCCAATTGAGGTTTTCCGCCGTTCCCCCAGAGTCGTGTCCGCAGTCAGAACACTCCTTCTTGCCCGGCCTCTCCATGTCGGCCAGTTCAATCCGCCAGGATGCGAGCCACAGGAAGAAGCGTTTCATTGGCTTAGGGGTGGGTTGGGGCAAGGTCATCGGCCGCGGCCCTCCTGGCCAGTTGTTCTCAGGTATAAGCACTGACTATATGTTTAGTGTCATTTGACCCAGAGGCAGATATTGCCGGGGAGCCTCCCTACCGGAAGTTGACTTGCCCCTACCAAATCACAGTCTTTGGGGAACTTGCATCATCCTTTTGGTCGGGAAAAGACCATCCCATCGGAAACCCAACCGGTCGATGTGCGCCACATCACCTGACGAAAGAATTGATGTTGTAAGGGCCTGAAGGGCGGGTCACAGAACACCTGATTCCTGTCCACGTTATTGGTAGCTCGCTTCAAGGAGGAAGCCGTCATGTCAATCACGCTCCAACTGCCCATGACTTTCCGTTCAAAGCGGAGGGCCATCCCCGCTTCAACAGCCGACCAGTCTTTCCAGACTGCAGAGGCCCGCCAAGCCCTTGTGGCACCCGGACAGATCAGCGCCTTTCCCTGGGAGGGCGTCTACATCGAGCCAAGCGACGAATCTGCGGAGTCAATGGCCCGCAGTACGCAGCCCAACCCTGAACTTGAACCATTTCTCGCCGGCCTCATGTACGGCGAATGAACGACTATCCACACCACACAAAGGAGTTGAGGAATATGACAATCACTCTGGACCAGAAGACGGCCCTTGAACCGGCGTTTGATCCGCGGGTTTTCCGTGACACGCTCGGGCACTACGCTTCCGGCATCACCATCATTAGCGGCATCGACGAGGACGGCCCGATCGGCTTCACCTGCCAGTCCTTCTACTCCGTCTCGACCGATCCGCCCCTGGTCTCCTTCAGCGTCATGACCAACTCAACGACCTACCCGCGGCTACGCGAGACCGGCAAGTTCGTCGTCAATGTCCTCGCCCACGACCAGGACACCGTCTCAAACCAGTTCGCTCGCAAAGGCACCGACAAATGGGCCGGAATCGACTGGTCCCAAACTAACGCAGGCAACCCCGTCATCGCCGACACCCTGATGTGGCTCGACTGCGACGTCTGGGCAGAACACGAAGCCGGCGACCACTACATCGTCATCGGACGCGTCAACGAAATGAGCCCAGCCACCTGGCACAAAGAAGAACCACTGCTCTACTTCAAAGGTCAGTACCGCCACCTCCGCGGTATCGACGACAAGGTATAGACCCCACCGCCGTTATCCCTCCCGAACTGAACTGCATTGGGTTCGGGGCGACGGCTATGGCCAAGAAAGTTACGACCAACCAACTCTGGATTGGCAATTTGCCAGAGGTATCTAACATGTCGCTTTGGCGCGAGAAACGCAAAACGAAACCGGCAAGAGCCCTTGCCGACATCCTCCGGGAACGCAACGAAAGAAGGACAGCGGCTCTCATTGCCTGCATCACGGAGATAAGTGGTACAGGAGGCCCCGAAACCGTTACACATTCTCTTGTGGCTGAGCGGGTTGGTCTTCCGCTGCAATGGGTCGAATGGCAATACCCGTCCCGGGAAAAGCTTCTTGCCGTGGTGGGTAGGTAGCTAGGGCCCGCCACGTCTTGTCGGCCTGGTCCTGAAAGGACCCGGCCGACTTCCATTCCCACAAATGAATTGGAGGTCCAGTGTTGAGTACAACGGAGGCGCTTACGCCTGATCCGCTGATCCATGAATTATTCAACGCAGCACCTGCCGACTGGACCGAGCACCGTGAAAGACTATTGCCGTGAGCCCCGATGAGGCCCTTCGCCTGCTGAAACAAAGCGCTTTCGACGCGGCCCCCCTGGCCACTGCCATCTTTCGAAAGGAATCCCCTAAAGGGCTGGTGTTCCTGGGAGGCAACAGCAAGCTCGATGCACTGCTGCACGGCTCAACCGAGCCCGCCGTTGATCCGGATGAAGCCCCAACACCGGCCCTGATAAAACTTGTTGCGACATCGCTTTCTGAACTGGCGGACGATCAAACCATGACGGTTCATCTGGGCGATCAGCTGGCTGCCTTCCGCCCGCAGGTCAAGACGTTCAACATTCCCGGCGATCCTGCGGAGTATATGGTCGTTCAGTTGGCTGCGCTTGCGGAGCCGGACTCCATCGAACACGACTTACACTCGACAATCAGGCAGTTGAAGGATCTATTAGATAATTCAGCGGCCCTCATGTACGTCAAAGACCTGGACGGCCGTTACCTAATTGCCAACCACTACTATGCCCGACGCCTGGGGGTCACAGCAGAATCAATCATCGGCCTGACTGATTATGACCTGTTTCCCAAGGCCGTGGCCGACAACTACTCCAACAACGATGACATGGTCATCAGGACCTCCAGCTCAATCGAAGTCGAGGAACTCTTGGCGACAGACCGGGACCAGTCCGAATTGGATGAAGACAGCCGTTGGCTGTCCATAAAATTCCCGCTTCTGGATGACGCCGGCAAGCCATACGCTCTAGGCGCGATCTCCACGGACATCACTGACCGGAAACGGGCAGAAAGGGCCGCGCGGGAAGCGATGCATGACGCGGAGCGTGCTAACCGATCGAAAAGCGAATTCCTATCCAGGATGAGCCACGAGCTGCGGACGCCGCTGAACGCCATATTAGGGTTCGCGCAACTGCTTCAGGATTTGCCCCTGAGCCCCCGCGCAGCCGAGAGTGCAAGTCATATCCTCGATGCCGGCAAGCACCTCTTGGCACTCGTTAATGATGTTCTGGACATCACCTGGATCGAGGCCGGCGCCCCTGGCATTGCCTCCGTTCCTGTACCGGCAATCGACTCGATCCACCAGGCCCTCAAATTGGTCCGCCCCCTGGCCGCTGCACAGGACATCGAGATCGCTAGCGATTTGCATGGTGCCTTGCACCGTTACGTCCTAGCTGACACTCAGCGGCTAAGGCAAGTCTTCATCAACTTGCTGAGCAATGCTGTGAAGTTCAACAACCCCCAGGGTGCTGTCAGGGTCTGGTGCGAGGTAGTGGACGGGGCGCTGCGCTTCTTGGTCATGGACACAGGCCCTGGGATGTCCGAGGACGACGTGGAGCGGCTGTTCAAACCATTTGTGCGCCTTGATCAATCGGCTTCCATTGAGGGGTCCGGCTTGGGCCTTGCCCTTTCCCGGCGACTTGTGGAGGAAATGGGCGGCTCCTTGGGCATTGAACACACCGCCCCGGGCGAGGGATCAACTTTTTACGTGGACATGCCGCTCGCGCCTGCGCCGGAGGAGGATCTCGACACGTCGGCCCCCAAAAAAGATGCTGTCGACACCAGCGACGCTGCTCATGCTACGATCCTGCAGATTGAAGACACTTACGCGAATATCCGCTTGGTGGAGAACATCATTTCCGGGATGGGCGGGCTGAACCTTATTTCCGCTACAAGTGGTGAGTCCGGGGTAGCTTTGGCCCAGGACAACGCGCCTCAGCTTATCCTGCTGGACGTGAATCTCTCCGACATGTCAGGGGTTGAAGTCGTAAAACTCTTGCAGCAGGACCAGCGTACGAAGGACATCCCGGTGATTATTCTTTCCGCAGATGCAACTCCGGCGCGCATAGCCGAACTCCGGAGTATGAAAATCCTTGACTACCTAACGAAACCGTTCGATATCGAGCATTTTGCGCGGACAGTTCGCCAGGCGCTAGCTCTGGCATGAAGATCTTCACCGTCTTCATCGCCGATGACCACCCGGTCTACAGGGAGGGCCTCGCCCAGAACTGGAAGAACGTGCCTCAAATCGAGGTTGTGGGCTCCGCCGGAGACGGCAAGAGTGCACTAGCAGCGATCCGGGAACTGAAGCCAGACGTGGCAGTCATGGATTTACAACTGCCTGAACTCGGCGGCATGGAAGTTCTTGAGACGCTGTTCGCTGAAGCGGCACCGACGAGCATTCTTGTCTTGACCGCATACATGGACAGCAAGACGGTCTTCAGAGCCTTCACGCATGGAGCCCGCGGGTTCCTGGAGAAGGCGGCGTCCTTTGATGAGATCACGGATGCAGTCCTGCGCATTGGTGCCGGTGGAACCATCATCGCCCCGTTCGCGCAGGACGTTCTCGCCCGTGAACTACGGACTCGCCGGGACACCCCTAAGAGGCCGACGCTCACCGCCCGCGAGGTCGATATTCTTCGTCTTGCAGCAGATGGCCATTCGGGTCAGAAGATTGCCAACGAGCTGCACATCTCGTTGACGACCGTTAAGACGCATCTGCAACACATCTACGAAAAGCTCGAAGTCTCTGACCGGGCCTCCGCGGTCGCCCAAGCCATCCGACGCGGAATCCTCCACTAACTCACACAGTGAGCCCCTACCCCGGAGTTAAACGGTCAGGGCCACCCAAGTTGCGAGATGGGTGGCCCTCTTGCTTGAGGGGCGTCGTCACCGTTAGACAATCTCGGGGTTATAGGACAAAACGTGTGTATGGGAGGGGCTCGCTTCCCAGTGTTGGCGGGCGAATTCCGGGATGGCTAAGCTTTCGACGCTTAGGGTGGCTGGGGTGCTTGCATATCTCTGGAATGTCTTGTCTGCGGTCAATCGCTGGTACGGAACGGGAAAACGGCGGCCGGTAAGCAGCGCTACCGGTGTCTGGCATGCGGTGCGAGCCGCTCGAGTGAACGCCCGGATGTCAGCCGGCGCTCCGAATTGGAGGCGTTCCTTGGCTGGCTGATGGGCACCTCGAGTCAGTCATCGTTCACCTCGTTCGGCACGGCCCGGTCATTGCGTCGGCGCACGGCGTGGTGCTGGAACATTGCCCCGCGGATCCCGGTGACCGGCGAGGTCCATGACCAGATCCAGGTCGATGGGATCTACGTGGGTTCATGGTGCTGCCTGATCGCTGTTGCCGGTGACTACGTGCTGGGTTGGCAGTGGTGTGACACCGAGAAGAAGGCCGCGTGGGCGGCGTTGCTGGAACGCTTTCCGGCCCCGAGGGTTGTGATCACTGACGGTGGTTCCGGGATCGCTGCGGCCCTGTCCGAGTGCTGGTCCGAAACCTCGGTGCAGCGCTGCCTGGTCCATGTCCAGCGCAACGTGCGCACCTACCTGACCGGCCGGCCCAGGACCGATGCGGGCAAGGCGTTGCTGCGGCTGGGACGGGCGCTGACGAGGATCAAGGCCCCGGCGGACGCGGCAGCCTGGCTGGCCGGGTTCCATGACTGGCATCAGCAGCACGGGCACCTGGTCAAAGCGCGCACCTACCGCAGCACTACCGCCATGGTCCGGGCTGGGTGCGGTCCAACCAGTCCTGGTGGTACACGCATGACAGGCTCCGCAAGGCCTACCGGCTCCTGGAGCGCCTCAGCCAAGCCGGAACGCTGTTCACGTATTTGGAAGCCGAATACGCCGGGCTGGACATCGCCTCGACGACCAACAGGATCGAAGGCGGCACGAACGCCCAGCTCCGGCTCCTGCTGCGGGCGCACCGGGGCACGAGCGAGGAACACCAGAAGCGTGCCATCGAGTGGTACCTCTACCTGCACAGCGAGCAACCCCGACCGCCAACAAAGCTCATCCAAGACCGCCACTACGGACCAGCCAAGACCAAAGCCAGCGCCCCGACAGAACGGGACCCCGGCCCCGAGCTCTACAGCACCGGACTCAGCCCTGAAGAAGGCCTCTGGCACCGCACCGGATGGGCAGGACGCACATGACACACCCGGGAATTACACACGTTTTGTCCTATAACCCCAATCTCGATAGCGTCGTCGGGGATATCAATCCACACTCTGTGAGTCGTGCAGACGGATCAATACCATCCTGCGGTCTTCAAGTAATCTTCGATGGCCTCCGCTGCCGTTCCCGCGCACCACTGTCAGAGTCACCACGTCGCCCCGCCGCATCTTGTCCCGGCTGCGCTCTTCACGCACGTGTGGCACGTCCTGACATGGAGGCAGAAAAGCTCCGTAGCGGGCACCGTCCCTTTTCTCCAAGCTTGCAGGGTTTCCAGGGAGCCACACTCACATGACACTGCCGGACCGAAAACAGTGTCTTATTCGGGGTTTCTTGCATGATTGGGCCGTTCTCTTACGGCCTAAGGGATAGAGGCCCGGATGCGCACGAAGATCAGGCAACAGCGTTGACCAAGGTCCCGATCCCATCAATCGTTATGGCCACTGTATCTCCGGGCTGGACTCCGACAATAGTGCCAGGGGCTCCAGTCATGACGACATCACCGGGTTCCAGTGCCATCCACTTCGTCACGTGGACCAAGCACTCCACCACGCCGAAGATAAGGTTGAAGGTGCCTGAGCGGGCTTCGGCGTGGCCGTTGACCGTGACGTCGATGCCAAGGTTCCCCGGATCTGCGATATCCGTTTCAATCCACGGCCCCAACGGCGTGTAATGGGTTCCTGATTTGGCTTGAAAGAGTTTTTCGTCAATCACCGCCTGGGTGGCGTTGGTGACATCGTTGGCGATGGTATAGCCCAAGACATGATCCAGAGCATTCTCCGCCGTAAGGTCAACAGCACTCTTACCAATGACGACGGCAAGTTCACCTTCCACATTCACAGCGCCCACCCGCCACGGCGGCTCGATGACATCATTCGGGCTGGCAACAGTGTGGACCGACTTGAGCCAAGGCTGTATAGGCACCGGGTGATTACCGTCATTGTGCCCGATTCCGACAATAACCGCCGGGCACGTTGGGGCCAGCAGTGTGGCCTTCCCGGCCGAGGTTACTGGACCCAAGAACGTTGGAACCGGAGCAAACGGATCATCTATGTGATGCCATTCCTCATTCAGGTAGACGGCATGCCGAATGCCTTCACTGGTCAATAGTCGTGCCATTCGCATTGCATTCTCATTCTCTCGACCGTGCTCCGGAGCCCCCGCGCTAGTCACGGCAGGCCCAACCTAGTGGAAGCAGCACCGTAATGGTGGGGTCAATTGGCATGGGGGTCACTAATACCTATGTATCGGGTGTAGAGGCCTCGTCGGCGCCGTGGGGAGTTGGTCTTGACCTGAAGGAGTCCGGGAGCGGTTCGGTCGAGACGGGGTAGAAGGACTGGCAGGCGAAGCCGATCGGGTCGTCCTCGTCGATGCCGCTGATGATGGTGATGCCGGAAGCGTAGTGCCCGAGCGTGTCACGGAAAACCCGGGGATCAAACGCCGGGGTCTGGACCATGGCAAGGTTTGGGCGAGAGACGTGGTGTTTCTTCCCTCAGGCAACCGGCGCGGACAATGACGCGGCGATGTTAGCGGCACGGCTGAGATTAGCCGCGTACTCCGCCGCCGCCTGGGCAGTAATTTCGTCCAGGTTCTCCATCTGGCTGGACACGAAGTAGAAGCCGCGGCCAGGAACAACCGCACCAAGTTCAGCCAGCAGCGGTGCGAGGTTCACCGTGGGACCCATGGCGTGGGTGAGATCGCCTCCTGTGTGCACGGGAATGGCTGTGACACCGACTAGACCATTGGTTGGATACCGATCCAGGAATGCTTTAAGGAGGCCCGTGTAGGTGGCCTTGTAGGTCGGGGAGGCGAAAACCACAAGATCACTCTCCGCGACACGGGCGTTCAATGCAGCCATCTCATCCGATGGCCAGGCGAAGATTTCCGCGACGTGATCGGCGAGATCGATGATTTCCAGCATGTAGGTGCCCGGGACGAGGAGCTTGTCGGTGAGACTCTTGGCCACCTCCAGTGTGCGAGACTGCGGCTTGGGGTTGCCTACGACGATCGTTGCTTTCAGCGTCATGGTGTGTCTCTCACTTCTTCGTGGTCAGTAGATATGGATGGTCCGTGCCTTGACCTTAGAACTGGTGGGCGTTGGCCAGAACCGGCAGTTTTTGGCGGGCCTCGGCAACCTGTGACGGTTCGATGTCAACGACCACAAGTTCGGGCTTGCCGCCAAGTTTGGCCAGCACGGATCCAAGCGGCGAGATAACAGCACTGCGACCGATTCCGGTGGGAGCTGCGCCAGCAGGCCCGGCACCGATGGTTTCCGGGTCGCCCTGACCGCAAGCGACGACGAACGTCGTGCTGTCCAATGCCCTTGCCCGGACCAGCAGGTCCCATTGCTCGGCTTTACCTTCTCCAAATCCCCACGAAGCACAGACGATGTTCACTTGGGCTCCGGCGTTGGCATTGGCGGAGAACAGCGCAGGGAAACGGACGTCATAGCAGGTGGCCAGCCCGAAAACCGTACCGTTCGCCTCGAAAGTCACCGATTTCTCCCCAGCATCGACGCTTTCGGACTCGGCAAATCCGAATGCATCAAAGAGGTGCACCTTGTCGTATGAAGTTTCAATGCCGGGTCCCGTGACGAGCAGTGTGTTCCGGACACGGCCGTCGCGGCCGGGTGTAAACATTCCAGCAATGATGACAAGATCCAAGCTTTTTGCGATGCTGCGGACCTCGTTGGCCCAAGGACCATCGAGGGGCTCAGCGATGTCGTTGAGGGAGTGACCGAATGCGCGCATGACCGCCTCAGGGAACACGACCAACTCGGCTCCAGTTTTCTTGGCCTCAACAGCGTATTGCCTGATGAGGCCAAGATTCGCTGTCGGGTCGGCACCGCTGATGATCTGGGCAACTGCGAGACGCATGGAAGAACTCCCATCGGTTAAGCGTGGTTGAGGTGTGGGCCGGAATTTTCCGGTCAGTTGCGGAACAGGTTGTCCTTCGTTGAGGCCAGATGCTCATCGACTGCCTTTTGGGCCTGGACAACGTCTCCCGCGATGAGGGCGTCGAGTATTCCCTGATGTTCGGAGCAGACGACATGGCGCCGCCATGAGGTCCTGCACGCAGCGGTAGCGCCTGCCAACGTTTGCCTGACATGGAGATTGCTGTAGGTGCGGGAGATCAGATCGCTTCCAGCGGCGTCAATGAGCTGTTGGTGAAACAGGGTTCCCAGGCGCATGAAATGGCGTGCGGACTCTGGATCATCGTCATCTGGGACGGCGGCCTGAAGGTCGAGTGTCGTTTGCATCCTTTCAGCCGGCACACGCTGTTTCGTGATGACCAGCCGGGACGCGTAGCGTTCAAGAACGCTGCGAAGTTCCATGAGTTCCGAGATTTCCCTGCCAGAGATGGCTGGGACGTATGCGCCGCGCTGCGGAATCAGCTCGACGAGACCTTCTGAGACGAGGAGCATCAACGCTTCCCGGACAGGGGTGCGGGAAATGCCGAGGTCGGCTGCAAGGTCTGTCTCGTTGATGAACTGGCCTTGCAGCTGCGGATCCGTGAGGACACTTTCACGCAGGTGCGCGTATGCCTTTTCACGGCCTGAAGTGGTCGTGCCCGAAAACTTTCCCATACCGAGCCTTTAAGTACGTGACGCTGATAAATTCAAGCCCTACCGTAGGTCAGCCGGGGACTTCCAGGCTGGTCCTGTCCCGGCAACGTCGTCGCCGGGACAGGACCAGCCTGGCAGTGCACTTTGGCCTCTTAGGCAGGCTGGAGCGCGGCCAGCTTTTCGCGGATGAGCGGCAGGACCTTCTCGCCGAAAATCTTGATATCCGGCACGTAGTCCACAAACGTCATGAGCACGCCGGCCGCACCCGTATCACGCTCCATCGTGGCGATCTGCTCAGCCACATTCTCGTAGGAGCCGTGAATGACCGGAAAGCTCATGAAGGTCAGGTTGCCCTCTTCAGCAGGCGCAGTGAGCCCCGCGACGAAGTGTGCACTGGTGCCTCCGGTCTGAGGGTCGAGAGACGCACTGCCAGCAACGTTTTTGAGCGCTTCCAGGTCACGACCGTCAATGATGTGCTGAGTCTTTGCCAATGCCTCTTCGTCGGTCTCCGCGGCGATAATCGTAAAGAGAGCATAGCTGCCGACTGTACGCCCAACCCGCTCTGCTTCCTCGTTCATCGGCTTCGTGATCTGTGGCAATAGCGCACGATCTGCAAAAACAAAGTTGTAGTCACCGTGGTGCGCGGTGTACTCTTGGCCCTTCCTTGACTGTCCGGCGGTGACAATGGGGAGTTCACGACCCGAGCTCGGCAAGCACGTCGCGTCCTGAATATCGAAGAACTCACCCTTGAACGTGGTGCGCCCGTCTCTCCAGAGCCCACGAAGGATCTGTACGTACTCCGCTGCGTAGTCGTAGCGCCTGTCGTAGTAGTCGTCGCCTGGCCACAGACCCATGGGGTCGTATTCAGGACGATTCCAGCCGGTTACAAGGTTTACGCCGCCCCGTCCCTTGGCAATCTCATCGAAGGTCGCAAGCTGGCGGGCCGCGATCACTGGAGGAATACCGAGGATCGGAACCGTTGCGAAGACATCGATCTTGCTGGTAAGGGCGGCGATGCCAGTAGCCAGGACGACCGAGTCGAGGCAACCATCCCAGTAACCGGTTTTGCCGCCAAAGCCGTGATATTTGATCATCGAGAGGACAAAGTCGAGACCAATGTTTTCGACCTCCTGTGCGATCTCCAGGCAGTGTTCAAAGGAGGGCTCGTACTGCGGTGCGTTTTCCGAAATGATGTATCCGTTTTGACCATTCGGAAGGAAGACTCCGAGTTTCATTGCTACTTCTCCAATTTCATTGTTGTGAATTACGTACGGTCGCTGCGATCCTGGTTGCCGTCTGCCCTTGGTCCGGTTGGGCGGGGTCCTGGCCGAGGTCAGGTGCGGTCGCTGCTGTTGTTCAGTCGCAGGTTACCCCGCCTCCGTAAAGGCCCGTGTTGTGCCGGCTTTGGTCTCCAGGTGCAGGGCACTGTGCTGCCTAAAAGCACCCCTCAGCCCGGCATATAGGCCGCTGGCTACAACGACTGTTGCGATTGGGCCCCACGTTGCACCCCAAGGGAACGCGCTTGTGAGGAAGATGCCAACCACGGTCGCTGCGACCCAGGCGATCAGTCCCGGGTAGTGGACCTGCTTGTAGTGTTCGTCTCCGAGCAGACCGTGTTCTTCCTTCCGTGTCCGGTTTAGGAGGATGTGCGTGAGGGCGATGGAAACCCATCCGCTGACCAGTACTCCCTGCCATGCCAAGGCGAGCAGAAGGTATTGGATGACCGGCAGCAGCATCAGCAGGTAGATGATCACCGAGGAGACAATCACCCAGAACGCTGCTGGAAGCTTTACTCGGAACAGCCGTTCCCCGAATTCCTGCAGGTTGGCTGCGCCGATGAAATAGTTGGCGGTATTAATTCGGGTTTGGAAGACGAGGACAAGGACAAGGCCGATCGGCCCCATCAAAGCCACCAGCCCGCCGGATAGGCCTGATTCCGAAACTTGCAGGCCGGGAATCGTGAAGGTCAGGAAGATGCCTACCAGGGCGTTCACGCCGTAGGTGAGTGTCCAGAACGGCCAAGTGAAGGTGTATTTGGTGTGGAACCGTGTGTCCTGCCGCTTGCCGAGCGCCGCGTAATCCATGGTGTACATCAGCAGCACCCACACGCCCAAGTATGCTGCGAAGGTGGCAAGCCATCCAGGGCCGCCGGCCGCGAGGGGAAGCTCTCCGGGAGTTTGGGTCAGCCAGGCATCGGTGAACCCGAACTTCACCCCGGCCCATACCACCATGACGACCAATCCCAGCAGGTACAGCGGCAGCAGCCAACCATTGAGTTTGTCCAGGAAACGTCGGACTCCGCCCAGAATGAGGGGCGTGGAGTAAGCCACGACCACGAGGCTCCAGATCCAATGTTCGCCGCCAAAGGCCGCTTGGAAGGCGTACACCACGATTGCGCCCTCGAACACGGCGTAGTAGATGGCCGTCAATGCCAAGATCACACTGGCGATAATCGTGCCGGCCTTCCCCAGAATGGTCCGGGAGAACCGCGCGACAGTGGTGCGGTTGTTGATCGAATGCTTCGCCAACACACGATTGATCAGGCTGTAAGTGATAATGGTTAGCACGATGCCGATGATCGCGTTGACCGTGCCGTATGCGACCGCCATGGCTGCGCCGATGTAGAGCATGAACATGGCGCTGGCGATGCCGTAGAACGCCATCAGCAGTGACCATTTGCCCATCTGGTCCTCGTCGGAACCAGTACGGTACAAGGCGTCTGTAACCTCGACCGTGTTGTTTGTGCCCTTGAGATCCATGAGTTTCTCCTTTGAAACTTGGAACTAAGAGCCCGTGGTCTCTTGAGCAAAACTGGACACTGGGTCCGGTCTGCTGTTCACCGTTGGGCTCCCGTGGTTATTTCGATTGTCGTTCACGTCAAGCAAGACCTGAACGGGTGAACTGCTTTCCGCGTTGGCGAATTAGTTCAGCTTCAGAGCCATGGGGCGGATTGGCGCACCCGTTGCTCCCTTGAGGCGAATTGGCGCCGCAATGACGCAGAACTCGTTGACGTCGTCTGCCGAGAGCTCTTCGAGGTTCAGCAACTCAATCATCGGTACGCCGGCCTCTGCCAGGAAGTGGCAATGCCCGGGAAGCCAGTTGTCTTCATGGTGGCTGGGACCAACCTCCACGCATTCCTGGTCCGCGCCGATGACGCTGATTCCCTGTGCAGTGAGCCAACGGGATGCATCCAGGCTGAGGCCGGGAGGGTTGCCGAGTGCTTTGCTGCCGTCGGGCCAGAAAGCCATCCGTCCTGTACGCACAAACACGACGTCGCCCTGCCCGATAGTCAAGCCGGTGCGCTGCAGTTCGTCTTCGATGTCTTCAACCGTGATGGCGTAGGAGTCCTCAAGGCACTGCACGCCCTTGAGCTTGGCGATGTCCAGCAGTACGGTGCGGGCGATGATTGGCGGAATCGTGTCCACGCCACCCTTGGTCCAGTTACGGCTGCCAAGATGTTCCTTGGCTGTGAAGCCGTTGTAGATGGCACCGTCAACGCCGAAATGGTTCAGGGCATCGATGTGGGTGCCAGTGTGGGTATACAGGAAAACGACATCGCCCGAGTAGCAGACGTGCTGATTAACGTGGTCCCCTGCGCCGTTTAGGTTATCGACGACGGTTCCATCCGGCGTGTGGCTCATGAAAATCTGGTACGACGGGTCGCCTGCCGCTTGGAAACTTGGCATGCCCACAAAGTAGTCCACACTCAGGTCATAGACCTTTGAGGTGTCTGCACGGCCCAAGGCGTTGGCCTGGGCGGCCAAAGCAAGAGTGTTCAGCGCTCCGAGCTCGTCGTCAGCACCGTAGGGGCTCATCGCGACCTTGATGCCCGCCCTGGCTTCTGAAATATTCGCAGTCACGATTACTCTCCCTCCCGGATGAAGTCGACGACCGCACGGCTGCGCACCATCGGCAGCAACTGCTGTACGATCTCTTCGTGGAACGGGTCGGACGAGTAGGACTCAAGGTCAGCCCAGGAATCGAAGTCCGTGATCAGGACACCGTCCCACGGCTCACCGTTCTCGTTGGGTTCGCCGACATGGCCGCCAGGTTCCCAGCTACGGATGACGGTCAGCTTGTCTGAAAGCTGGGTCAGAAGGTCAAGGATGGCCGAGTTTTCAGCCGTTTCTGCCGCCTGCCACATGAATACGTGCCTGATCAAAACTGATCTCCTTCTCGATCTAAGAGGACCACGGGCTATTGCGTCCGCATCGCTTGGACGCTGTGTGCACTCGTGGTCTTTTTCGTGTGTAATGCCATCTTGCCGGTGCCCACCTCTATGAGTCCAACACATACTTGTCATCACACCAATCGATATGGATCATGGATGGATGGAGTTACAACAGTTCCGCTATGTCGTGGCCGTGGCAGAAGAAGGGAACTTTACTCGCGCGGCCGCGCGCTGTTTCGTGGTGCAGTCAGCATTGAGTCACCAGATCAAGCGTTTGGAGGATGAATTGGGCGTCAAGCTGTTCGATCGGACAAGCAGACGCGTTGAACTGACAGCAGCAGGTACGGCTTTCCTCGCAGCAGCCCGCACCGCGCTCAATGCTGCAGAACGTGCCGCCGTTGACGCGGCAGCGGCGGCAGGTCACATCACTGGACGCCTGCGCGTAGGTGTCATTCCAACAGTGACCGCAATCAGCGTTTCAGCCTCGTTGCGAGAATTCAGAGAAGCTCATCCACAAATCCACATCATGTTGCAGGCCGGCGGCAGCGACGAACTGGAAACTTCTATCGCGCGGGGAGATCTTGACGTGGGCTTCCTCGGTTTGCCGGAAAACCGTAAACCAAAGGGAGTGTCGTGGCGGCATTTGGGTTCTGATCCGCTGGTCGCTGTGACCAGCCAAGAACATCGTCTAGCAAACTCTCGCGAAATAAGACTATGTGATCTGGCCCAGGAGACATTTGCGGATTTTCCGGGCGGAACTCCGGCACGCGACGAGAGTGATCAGGCCTTCGCTGCTGCGAATATCCACCGAGAAGTAGCCTTCGAATCAATGGCTACGGATCTCACCGTGGATCTCATCCGCCACAACCTGGCCGTGGCGCTCCTACCTGCAGGATATGTGCCGCGCCATCCGGCCCTAGTCAGCATCCCGATCACCGACGGGCCGTCACGATCCGAATATGTAGCTTGGAGCAGATTCAATCCCAGCCCCGCGACGCATGCGTTTCTAGAGCTGATCAACCTATCCGAGCTGCCCGAGAACAACCATTGGCAGCCCTAGAATCCCGACGGCACGGTTGTGTTGCTCCCACAGATACACCCGGTTAACCGAGGGGATGCCGTCGGTGGAGAATCGCAGTGCCCTTCGCGCCGCGGAACTGCCCGGAAGTCATGGACATGTAGTGCAAGCCGGATCACACCCGTCTGGTAACTAGCCAGTGTTAGTCGGCAGGTTGAGGCCCTGACTTCCCGGTTCCACCCTGCAAACACCGAGGTCATGGTGAGGACCGCCATGAGGCCTGCGGTGACGAGGGAGCGGAAGCGTCCAGTCTTCGGTCATGTCGCGAAGACCCATTCAAAAGCCGATAATGAAGATTCTGTCACCCTCTAGAGGTTGATAAAGCCCCTATTGGCCGAAATTCGCGGATTTTCTGACGTCGAATCTCGACCTCTTCGGCCGCCAGTGGGAGCATAAACCTACCGCTGGGGATACGGTGAGAGGCGGTCGATGATGACTGATCACACTAGCCGCTGGAGACCTCCAGGGCTTGGTTTTCCTGCTGCAGTCCAGCGCCTAAGTAGGCCAGGCCATGGCTGAGCCCGAGCGCCTTTCGTTGTGGCGTCGCTTTCGGCAAAGGCTCGCCGAAGACAGTTTGCTACACGATGTCTTTGCAGGGATTATCGGCGGCCTGGTAAGCGGAGCCGTCCTTTCGGCCGTTGCGCTTTCGTGGGACAACAACATAGCGCTCCGGCAACAAAGGGCTGCCGACCTACAGTTCGTCAGAAGCGTCTACATCCAGCGTTCCACCGCGATGCCCTTCCACGGTGTTGGCCTTGAGGGCCTGAGCTTGAAAGGCCTGAGATTCGGCTGCAAGGACAAGGAAGTAGTGGAAAGGTGCTTTGATTTCGCTGATTTCTCCGGCGCAAACGTCAAGAACACCGACCTGTCCCTTATGGACCTTTCGTGGGCCGACTTCACCGACGCGGATCTCGACGGTGCCGATCTCTCAAGCTCCGATTTGGGCGGCGCCAATCTTTCCCGCGCCCGGAACCTGGATAAGGCCATCCTGGCCAACAACTGCAATGGTGCGACGCGATGGCCGGACGGAATTCCCGATCCGCCGAAGAAGTTCGAGAACTGCCTGCCACAGGGATTTTGACCACGGAACAGGTGCACAACCCGCTTAGGCCGCCACCTCGGCCAGCAGCGGCTCGATCATCTGCTCCGGCCAGGCGATCAAGACCTCGGCAGGCGCTGCAGCTCCAGCTCCCGCCCCGCGCAAACACCTTCGTCCTGTCCGGACTCCCATCCAGGCACGCCGACAAATACGACATCCGGTTCGCCCGGCAGTTTCTGGTCATAGCCGCGGACATGACCGGGGGCGCTGACCAGCGGCTGGACTCGTCCGTCCTGCGTCGCCCAGGAACTGGCACTCCGCTGCCTTTTCGATCAGGTTGAGGTCATTCAGGACCTGTATGACCTCGATCTTGCAGCCGACTGGCGGGGCTTTCTCGAACAACACATGTTCGAAGACACCGACAGCGAGATGGTCTACCAGAACGCCATGGAGGATTTCGAAAGCGACATCGAGTTGAACATGCAACTGGGCCCGCCCCCATGAAATTACAGGACTGGTTCGAGCCATTCAACGACACCTCCGTCCCGCCCTTCGTGCGCTAGAGCAAAGGATTGCTCCGGCGTCCGCCACCGTTCCGATTGCAGCCGCGGGCCCTGAAAGAATGGGCTGCATGGACAAACTGGAGGCTGGCGACCCGGTGCGCCGAATCGATACTGGAGGCTCGCGTGGAGCTCGTCGACAGCGAGCCTTCCATTTGGCGTCAGCTGGAGATGCCTGGCTCCCTGGCGCTGCCTCAGGTGCACCAGGTCCTGCAGGCAGCCTTCGGCTGGGAGGACGCGCACCTGCACCGGTTCACCCCGAATGACCCCTTCGCGCCGCTGCGGCCGGTCGATGGCCAAGTACCGGAGACCCTGCAGTGGCTCCCGGGCCGGGAGTGTGAAGAACCGGAGGACAGGCCCGAGGAGGACTGCACCCTGGAGCAGCTGTTCTCCCTTGAACTAGTCTCCGGCCGGCCGGCCGAAGCAGATGCTCCGCCGGCCCTGCTGACCGACGGTGAACGCCGCGGTCCGCTGGAGGACTCCGGCGGATTACCCGGCTACGAGGCGATCATGGACGCTTTGGCCGACCCGGCCCATCCCGATCACGCCGAATATTCCGCGTGGGTGACCGAGATCACCGGTTCAAATGAACCGTTCGACCCTGCCTCCCTGGATATCCCCGCTGTGAACCGGGCCCTGGCCGACCAGTTCTGAGCCCTCGAGTTGCGGCCTCAAAAAAGCCCGGATCATGGTGACAGTCATCGGTGTCGGAACGGTCAGCTGCCCGAACGGCTGGGCTGACGGGGCCATCGGAATCCAGCCCCCGTCGTCGAACTGATGCAGTCGGGACGCCCTAGACAGAACGGTCTGTCTCGGCCCAAGGGGATTGTGTATTATCCATGTGTGCAGACCCCCGAGAGCAGAGCTGAACAGTCAAGGCGCCCTGCAATGGACAGGCCTCGGGAGAAGATCGTTGCCGCCGCCTACGAACTGTTCGCCCGTCGCGGGATCCGCGATGTCGCAGTCGACGAACTGATCCGTGCGTCAGGCGTGGCCAAGGCAACCTTCTACAGGCACTTCCGCTCCAAGGACGATGTCGTCCTTGCCTTCCTCGAGCAGTGGTACTTGGAACGCACGGCCGCGATCCAGAACGCAATCGCCCGGCGCGGGACCAGCGACGAGGCAGCCATGCTGACGATCTTCGATGTCTTCGACGACTGGTTCCGCCAAGGCGCGGCCCAGGTTAGCTCCTTCCTGCACGTGATGATGGAAATGGGCCCCGACCACCCCCTCGGGAAAGCGAGCATCCGGTACATGGACCAGACGCGGCAACAGATTGCGGAACTCGCAGAATCCGCTGGCCTTAACGACCCGCACGATTTCGCCTGGTCCATTCACATCCTGATCAAGGGAGCCATCGTCGCCGCGGCCGAGGGCGACTCCCGCGCCGCTGGCCGCGCCAGGGCCATGGCCGAGCTGCTCATGGACCACCACCGGTCCTAAGCCCTCGCTGCGCTCTCCCGGCGGACCTCGTCACCGGAGGGAAGCGGCCGAAATGTCTCGTAACCGCACCTGTCTCACAAAATATTTGCCAATGAACTGGTCTATCGCTTGGCTTGGCGTGGAATCTAGCGCTTTCCGAAGCGAGGAAAAACACCTCCACCCAAACTGCTGAGCTGATGACGCCAGCCCGTTAGTGGGGCCGGCAAAATGGCCGCATGCGAAAATGACCGCATGACCCACGAACCGCAGCGCCCGGGCTTCCACCCCGTGGTTGCAACTGCCGATCCCTTGGACACTGTTCGGCACTGATCCAACGTCATGCGCTGCGCGTCAGGCGTCCTCGGATACACGGCGAACTCAGCCAGCGGCCTCCTACAGCGGCGGCAGGATGTCGCGGGCCTCGCGCGGGTCGATGCCGGTGGCCTCGAGCAGGTCCACCATGAGCGGCCGGAACAGCATCACCACGGTTTCACCCTCCAGCCGCTGCACTTTGAGCATCCTCGGGTGCAGCCGCCCGGCGATGTCGCTCAGGTCGACGCGGGCCGTGCGCAGATGGGTGCGGCGGACGCCGTCGTGGACCTCCGCTAGCCCCAGCGAGAGCTCATCGATGGCCGCAGCCGTCTCCTGCAGGACCTCGGCAATATTCTCGACGGCTTCGTCGGAGAGCGCCGCGTGGTTGATGGCGCTGGTCAGCCGGCGCGCGAAGACCCGGCTGTTGCGCAGCGCGAGGTCAATGAAATCCAGTGACTGTTCCAGCCGGTCCAGCTCGTCCCGGTGCCTGCGGTAGGCCGGCGCCAGGGTAGCCACCTCGCCGGACGCCCGCAGCGACTGCCTCATCGCATCCACCAGCGGCTGGCAGTTGCGGCCGCGCACCAGCGCATGCCACGCCTCGGTGGAATCGCTGTGGAGCAGGGCCGACGCGCACTCGCGCAGCACCTCCGCGAGTTCGTGCAGGAGCTTCTGGACGTCCTTCCGGGGCTCACGGCGCGGGTCCTTGGGCACCAGAATGGTGACCAGCAGCGCAAAAACACCGCCCACCACGGCGTCGATGCTCCGCGTGAACGGCCCGCCGGCCGGCGCCGGCAGCAGCACCACGAGCAGGGACTGCAGCCCGAGCTGGGTGGTGAAGATGGTGCCGCTGTCCAGGAAGCGGGCCAGCAGGATGGAGAAAAGAAGGACGACGGCGGCCTGCCAGATTCCGGCGCCCAGCCAGTGAAGCAGCAGGTCGCCGACGACGATGCCCAGGGTACAGCCCAGGCCAACCTCCACCACCCGGCGGAGGCGCGGATCCCGGGAGAACCCGAGGGCAATCAGCGACGACGTGGCCGCGAACAGGGGACCGGTGTGCCCCAGGATGTACTCGGCGAACGCATAGGCACCCACGGCGCAGACCGTCATCTGGATGGCAGGGACCAGCGAGTTGCGGCTCCGGACCACCCCCGTGCGGATCCTTCCTCGCAGGAACCGTCTGCTTGCGGAGAGTCCTGTCTGGGCCATGGCTTCAGTCTATTGCCGGAGCCGACCCCGACATTGCCGCGGCAGGCCGGGTAGCCCTACTGCCGGTAGTGAGCCTGTCGAGGACCGGGGGGCGACAGGCTCACTACCGGGGATCAGACCTCGTTCGTGACGGGGCTGCGCCGGTCGAAGACGGTGGCGCCGACTTCCTGCTCGGCCTGGTTATCGATGCCCAGGTCGATGCCCTTCCGTTCGCGGATCATCAGCACCGCGCCCGTTGAGATCAGCGCGACAACGAGCAGGTACGCAGACACCGACATGGTGGTCCCCGTCGCCTGGACCAGTGCGGTGGCGATCGCCGGAGCAAAGGCACCGCCGATAATCGCGCCCAGAGCATAGGAGATGGCCACTCCGGAGAAACGGATGGATGCCGGAAAGAGTTCACTGTAGAGGGCGGCCTGCGGTCCGTAGGTGAGGCCGAGTCCGACGCTGAACAAGGCCAGGCCCAGGAACATGGCCCAGATGTTGCCGCTATTGATGAGCCAAAACAGCGGGAAGAACGTGACCATCAGGCAGCCATAGCCGATGAGGTAGGTCTTCTTGCGGCCGATGCTGTCGGCGAGGAAGCCGGCGATGAGCGTAAAGACGAACCACAGGGCGGCCGCGGCCGTGACGGCGAGGAGCACCTGGGTGCGGTCCATGGCCAGTCCCTTCGGGGCGGTGGCGTAGCTGAGGATATAGCCGCCGGTGGTCATATACCCGGCGGCGTTGTTGCCTGCAAAGACCAGCGCCGCAAGGAGGACCAGCAGCCAGTGCTTTTTGAACAGCTCCACGATCGGAACGCGCGTCTGCTGCCTCCGAGTGGCGATTTCCGCAAAGACAGGGCTCTCGTCTACGCTCCGACGCACAATGAAGCCCACGATGATCAGCACGAAGCTGAGCAGGAACGGGACACGCCAGCCCCACTCGACGAAAGCCGCACCGGGCGAGACCACGCCGGACATCAGGGCCAGGACGCCGGCCGCAAGCAGCATGCCCAAGGGGACGCCGAGTTGCGGGAACGAACCGAACAGTCCGCGCTTGGAACTGGGCGCGTGTTCCACGGCCATGAGGACCGCACCGCCCCATTCCCCGCCCGCAGAGATGCCTTGCAGGATGCGCAGAAGCAGCAGCAGGACGGGTGCAGTCAGGCCGGCGGTCTCGTAGGTGGGCAGCACGCCGATCAGGGTGGTGGCGGCTCCCATGAGGATCATGGTGAGGACCAGCATGGCCCGGCGACCCAGTCGGTCTCCGAAGTGTCCGGCCAGGAATGCGCCCAAGGGCCGGAACAGGAAGCTCAGACCCACTGACGCGAAGGAAACCAACAGGGCTATGTCGTTGCCGGCGGGTTCGAAGAAAAGCTTGGCGAAAACCAGGCCGGCAGCGTTCGCGTAGATGAAGAAGTCGTACCACTCGACGGTGGTCCCGACGATGGTGGCAAACGCTACGCGACGGTTTTCCCGTCCCGAATTTCGTTGCGGTGCCGAATTGCGTTGTTGATGCGACAGGGCGCTCATTGTGTCTCTTTCCTGCGGGCACGTCGGTGTGTCCCGCTAGCGGTGGCTTTTGACGAAGTCCAGAAAGTCAGGAAGCGTACGGGTCGGCGATGCCGATGTACTGCGTGGTGGTGTATTCGGCGATGCCTTCGGAGCCGCCTTCACGCCCGAGCCCGGAGTGCTTGACGCCGCCGAACGGAGCGGCGGCGTTGGAGATGACGCCGGCGTTGAAGCCAACCATGCCGAACTCGATCTGTTCGGCCACACGGAGCAGCCGGTTGAAGTCCCGGCTGTAGACGTAGGACGCCAGACCGTATTCGGTGGCGTTGGCGAGCCGGATGGCGTCCAATTCGGTGGTGAAGGTGGTGACGGGAGCCACCGGCCCGAAGATCTCCTGGCGCAGGATCTCGGCGTCATTCGGCACGTTGGCCAGGACGGTGGGCTGGTAAAAGTAGCCAGCGCCCGCTACCGGTGCGCCGCCGGTAACCGCTGTGGCGCCGGCCTCGACGGCGGCACTCACCAGTGCGTGCACGTCGTCACGGGCGCCGGCGTCGATCAGCGGGCCGACCTTGGTGTCCGGTTCCGTCCCGCGGCCGGTGACCAGGGCTCCCATGGCAGCGGCGAATTTTTGTGTGAACTCGGCCGCCACGGATTCCTGGACCAGAAAGCGGTTGGCTGCGGTGCAGGCTTCGCCCATGTTCCGCATCTTGGCGGCCATGGCTCCGTCCACAGCCTTGTCCAGGTCGGCGTCCTCGAACACGATGAACGGGGCGTTGCCGCCGAGTTCCATGGAGGTGCGCAGGACATTCTGTGCGGCGTCGGCCATGAGGCGCTTGCCGACCGGGGTGGAGCCGGTAAAGGAGACCTTCCGCAGCCGGGAATCCTTCAGCAGCGGCCCTGAGATCCCCGAAGCGCTGGAGGAGGAGACGACGTTCAGGACGCCGGCGGGCAGGCCGGCGTCGAGCATGGTCTGGGCAAACAGCTGTGCGGTCAGCGGGGTGAGCTTGGCTGGCTTGAGGACCATGGTGCAGCCGGCTGCGACGGCCGGGGCGACCTTGCGGGTGGCCATGGCGAGCGGGAAGTTCCACGGAGTGATGAGCAGGCAGGGGCCCACGGGCTTGTGCTGGACCAGGATCTTGTTCTTGCCCTCCGGTGTGGTGAGGTAGCGGCCGTAATCACGGACTGTCTCCTCCGAGAACCAGCGCAGGAATTCGGCGCCGTAGGTAACTTCGCCGCGGGCTTCGGCCAACGGTTTGCCCATTTCCAGGGTCATCAGCAGGGCGAAGTCCTCGGCCCGTGCGGTCACGAGGTCGAAGGCGCGGCGCAGGATTTCGGCACGTTCACGCGGCGCCGTCCGGGCCCAGGAGGCCTGGGCCTTGTCTGCGGCGTCGAGAGCGGCCAGTGCGTCTGCGCTCGTGGCGGAGGCCAGGGTGGCGAGTACCTCCCCGGTGGCGGGGTCGTGCACGTCGAACGTGCCGCCGTCGGACGCCTGCCGCCACTGCCCGCCAATCAGCAGGCCGGTGGGGACGGAGGCGAGAAGATCAGTCTCACGGGCGGGTGAGATGGCAGGGGAGAGTGCGGGCGAAGTGGACATGCGGGAGTCTCCTCAGAAAGTTTTGGTCGGGGTTTCGACAGGCTCAACCAGCGGAAGCGGTTTCGGCAGGTTCTACCAGGGGAAGCGGTTTCGACAGGTTCAACCAGCGGTTCGAGTCAGTAGCTGGTCGGGGTTTCAGCAGGCTCAGTTACCGCGTCCCGCGTGATGTACTCGGCGGCTAGTGCTTCGGAGCCGCGGGCCAGGATTGCCACGTCGGCGCCCACCAGAACAAACGCGGCGCCGGCCGCCAGGTAGCTGCGGGCGGTGTCCGGGCTGAAGGCGTTCACGCCGGCGGGTTTGCCCGCCGTGTTGGCGGCGGCGATGCAGTGTTCGACGGCGGCGCGCACCTTTGGGTGTTCCTGCTGTCCCAGCAGGCCCATCGAGGCGGCGAGGTCTGACGGTCCCAGGAAGATGGCGTCCACACCGTCCACCGCCAGGATGTCCTCCACCGCGGCAACGGCGGATTCGGATTCGATCTGCACGGTCACGCTCACCGTTTCGGAGGCGCGGGCCAGGTAGTCCGGAATGCGGTTCCACCGGGCGGCGCGGGCCAGCGCGGAGCCGACCCCGCGGACGCCGTGCGGCGGGTAACGGGTGGCGGCGACGGCAGCTTCGGCCTCGGCCCCTGAGTTCACCATGGGGACCAGCAGGTTCTGGACGCCGAGGTCCAGATACTGCTTGATCACCACGGTGTCGTTGACCGGGGGACGGACCAGGGTCTGGACGGGGTAGCCGTGCACTGCCTGGAGCTGGGCCAGGATTGATTCCAGGCCGTTGGGGCTGTGTTCGGCGTCGATCAGGAGCCAGTCCAGGCCTGCCCCGGCGCAGATCTCGGCCACGAGCGGGCTGCCGGAACAGACCCACATGCCGGCGAGCGGCCTGTCCGCGGCTGCCAAGGCGTCTCGGAATGTTGCATCGGGTTCTACTCGAATCGGCACGTGATGCTCCCGAGGGGTCCGTAATCGGCGTGGACGGTGTCACCCTTGAAGACCCACAGCGGTCGGGTGAAAGAGCCGGCGAGGATGATGTCCCCGGCCTTCATGCCGTCGCCGTGGGCGGCAATCTTGTTGGCGAGCCAGTGCACGCCCGCGGCGGGATGGTCCAGGACGCCGGCGGCCACGCCGGTCTCTTCCACCGTCTGGTTCTTGTAGAGGATCGCGGATACCCAGCGGAGGTCGACGGCGTCCGGGCGGACGGGATTGCCGCCCACCACCATGGCGCCCATGGCCGCGTTGTCCGCGATGGTGTCCACGATGGTCCGGCCCTCCATCTCGATCCGGGAGTCCAGGATTTCGAGCGCCGGGACCACGTAGTCGGTGGCGTTGAGGACGTCGAAGATGGTGCAGCCGGGGCCGGAGAGGTCCTGCTTGAGCACGAACGCGAGCTCCACCTCGACCCGCGGGTGTGTGTACCTGTCCCACTGAACGGAGCAGCCGGTTTCGAGGACCATGTCGTCGAAAATCGCGCCGTAGTCGGGTTCGGTGATGCCCGTGGCCGCCTGCATCGCCTTGGACGTGAGGCCGATCTTGCGGCCCACGAGCTTCCGGCCGGCTTCCTCGTTCCGCCGCCGCCACAGCTGCTGCACGGCGTAGGAATCCTCCACCGTCATGTCCGGGTAGCGGGCGGTCAGGCGCGGCACCGGCGTCCGGCTGCGGCCGGCCTCCACGAGTTCGTCGGCGATCGCCTCGATTGTTTTCGGGTCAAGCATTCATGCGCTCCTCAATGGTGGGCAGGTCAGTCCGTCGGACGGCTGCCGGCCCCGCACGCCATGGCGCGGGGCCGGCAGCGCTGTCTGGCTAGACCTGCGCCCCGAGTTTGAACCCCTCGGCGTCGGCTCCGTCTTTGCGCGTGTAGGAGAAACCGTCGGCGCCCACGGTGACGGCCATCTCCGAGGCGTCGGTGCGCTCGATGACGGGCTGAGGATTGCCGTCCAGGTCAAGGACCAGGGACGCCTCGGTGTACCAGGACGGGACGACGGGGTTGCCCCACCAGTCGCGGCGCTGGTTGTCGTGGACGTCCCAGGTCACCACGGGGTTGTCGGGGTCGCCGGTGTAGTAGTCCTGGGTGTAGATCTCGATGCGGTGGCCGTCCGGGTCCAGGATGTAGAGGTAGAACGCGTTGGAGACGCCGTGCCGGCCGGGGCCGCGCTCGATCCGGTCGCTGATGCGCAGGGCGCCCATCTTGTCGCAGATCTGGATGATGTTGTGCTTCTCATGCGTGGCGAATGCGACGTGGTGCATGCGCGGGCCGTTGCCGCCCGTCAGTGCGGTGTCGTGCACGGTCTGCTTGCGGTGCATCCACACGGCATAGGTGACGCCGTCTGAGTCCTGGATGTCCTCGGAGACGCGGAAGCCAAGATCCTCGAGGTATTTGCGGCCGCGCGGAACGTCGGGGGTGACCTGGTTGAAGTGGTCCAGCCGGACCAGTTCCCCGGCGGAGTAGAGGTCGTAGCGCTGGGTGAGGCGCTCCACGTGCTCGGTCTCGTAAAAGAACTCATAGGGGAAGCCCAGCGGGTCCTCTACGCGGACGGAGTCGCCGATGCCCTTGGTGAAGCCATCCTTGCGGCGTTCGGTGCGGCAGCCCAGTTCCTTGTAGTAGGCCTCGGCGGCGTCCACCTCGGCGGGGGACTTCACCCGGTAGGCAAAGGCGGCGACGGCGGCGATCGGCCCCTTGCGCAGGACCAGGTTGTGGTGGATGAACTCCTCGAGGGAGCGCAGGTAGATGGTGTTCTCGTCTTCCTCGGTGACGTGCAGGCCGAGGACGTCCACGTAGAACTCGCGGGACTTGGCGAGGTCGGTGACCACGATTTCCATGTAGGCGCAGCGGACGATGTCAGGCGCCGGTACGGAAGGCTTGGGGATGATGTTGTCCTGTGAAATTTGGCGGTTCATGGGATTCTCTCTTCTTTGAAAGGGGTCTGGTTGGGCGCTGACGAAAGACTTAGGCGCCGAATTTCGGGGTGTGGACGGTGCCGAGCGTGATGTGCACGGCCTGCTGGTCGGTGTAGAAGTCGATGGAGCGGTAGCCGCCCTCGTGGCCCAGCCCGGAGGCCTTGACGCCGCCGAACGGGGTGCGCAGGTCGCGGACGTTGTGGCTGTTCAGCCACACCATCCCGGCTTCCACGTTCTGGGAGAAGTTGTGGGCCCGGGTGAGGTTCTGGGTCCAGATGTAGGCCGCCAGGCCGTAACGGGTGTTGTTCGCCAAAGCCAGCGCTTCGTCGTCGTTCTCGAACGGCGTGATGGCGACGACGGGGCCGAAGATCTCCTCCTGGAAGATCCGGGCGTCCGGGGCGACGTCGGCGAACACGGTGGGGGCGATGTAGTTGCCCTCGGGCAGGTGCTCCGGGCGTCCGCCGCCGGCCAGGAGCCGGCCTTCTGACTTGCCGATCTCCACGTAGGAGGCCACTTTGTCGTAGTGCTCGGGATGGACCAGGGCACCGACCTGGGTCTTGGGATCGTGCGGATCGCCGACCACGATTTTCTTTGCGCGGGCCGCGTACTTTTCGCAGAACTCGTCGTAGATGGCGCGTTCGACGAGGATGCGGGAGCCGGCGGTGCAGCGCTCCCCGTTGAGGGAGAACACGCCGAACAGCGCGGAGTCGATCGCGGCGTCGAGGTCGGCGTCGGCGAACACGACGCACGGGGACTTGCCGCCAAGTTCCATGGACAGGCCCTTGAGGTTGGCCGCGGCGTTGCGGAAGATCGTCTGCCCCGTGGTGGTCTCGCCGGTGAAGGAGATCAGCGGGACGTCCGGGTGCTTGACCAGCGCGTCGCCTGCCTCCTCACCGAGGCCGTTGACCAGGTTGAAGACGCCGTCCGGCAGGCCCGCGTCCTTGAAGATCTGTGCCCAGAGCGAGGCCGAGAGCGGGGTGAACTCGGCCGGCTTGAGGACCACGGTGTTGCCGGTCGCCAGTGCAGGGGCGAGCTTCCAGGACTCCAGCATGAACGGCGTGTTCCACGGCGTGATGAGGCCGGCGACGCCGATCGGCTTGCGGTTCACGTAGTTGATCTGCGAGCCGGGGACCTTCATGGCGTCGTCGAACTGGGCCACGATCAGGTCCGCGAAGAAGCGGAAGTTCTCGGCTGCACGGAGGGCCTGGCCCTTCGCCTGGGTGATGGGCAGGCCGGTGTCGAAGGTCTCCAGTTCTGCGAGCCGTTCCTCCTGGGCCTCGACGGCGTCCGCGATCCGGTTCAGGACGCGCGCGCGCTCGCGGGGCTTCATCTTAGGCCACGGGCCGTTGGTGAAGGCTTCGCGGGCGGCGGCAACAGCGAGCTCGATGTCCTCTTTCTGGCCCGCGGCGGCGGTGGCGTAGTTGGTGTTGGAGACCGGGTCCAGGACGTCGAAGGTTTTGCCGCCCACGGAATCGACAAATTCGCCGTTGATGTAGTGCTGGATGTGGGTGGGAAGATCCTGCGGAACGTAGTGGGCCGTGGTTTCTGCGGCAGTGAACGTCATTGTTACTTTCCTTACTGCTGGGAGGTCTGCGGGGTCGGGTGGTCGGCTGCAGCGGCCTGCACTGCTGCCGGGGTTTGGGCCAGGTAGGCGTCCAGTGTGGCGCTGCGGTGCAGGCGGGCCGCCTTTTCTATGTCGTCGGCACTGGCGCCGGTTTCGACGAGCCGGAGCAGGGCTTCGTGTTCGGCCACTGAGTCATGAGCGCGGCCGGGGACGAAGCGGAACGTGGAGGACCGCAGGGACGCGAGCCGGTTCCAGCCCCGGTGGACAAGGTCCAGGATGTGCGGGTTGGGGCAGTGCTCGAACAGGACGCTGTGGAAGTCCTGGTTCAGCCGGGTGAACCGGACGGGGTCGAAGTGTTCCAGGCATTCGCGCATCTCGGCGTTCACTGCCCGGGCACGGGCAATGTCAGCCTCCCCGATCAGCGGGGCGGACAGTGCGGTGGCGGCGCCCTCGACGATGCTCAGGGTCTGCATCGTGTAGAGGTACTCGGTGGGGTCGATCCCGGACACGGTGGCGCCGACGTTCCGTTCGAACTTGACCAGCCCTTCGGCTTCGAGCCGGCGGATGGCTTCGCGGACCGGAACCACGCTGACCCCGAGGTCCTCGGCGATCTTGGCGAGAACCAGCCGGTAGCCGGGGGAGTAGGTCCCGTCCACGATCCGCGCTTTGACGGCCGCGTAGGCCTGTTCTGATTTGCTGCCTGCGCGCGTGCCTGCAGTGGCTGTTTCAGTCATTTGGTGCCCGCTTCCCATTCCTCGTAGCGTGCCCGCCATTCGGCGTTGAGCGGGTAGAGGCCGTCCACGCTGTGGCCCTGCTGCACCATTTCGGCGATGAAGACTTCCTCGCGTTCCTGGGCGATCGAATCGTCCGCGAGCTCTGCGGCAAGGGCCGGCGGGATGACCAGGATGCCATCAGAGTCAGCCACGATGATGTCTCCGGGCTGCACGGTGGTGCCGCCGCAGGCAATGGTGATGTCCGTGTCCCAGGGAATGTGCCGGCGGCCCAGGACGGCGGGGTGCGGGTTGGAATAGTAGGTGGGCATGTCCATGGCGGCCACCGCGGAGAAGTCACGGACCCCGCCGTCGGTGATGATGGCTGCGGCACCGCGGACCTGGGCGCGGAGGGCTAGGATGTCGCCGATGGTGCCGGTGCCCTTCTCGCCGCGGGCTTCCATGACGAGGATCTCGCCCTCGTTGACCGAATCGATCGCCTTCTTCTGCGCGTTGAAGCCGCCGCCGTGGGTCTTGAAGAGGTCCTCGCGGTTGGGCACGTAGCGCAGGGTCCGGGCGAGGCCCACGATCCGCCTATCCGGCCGGGTGGAGCTGAGGCCGTCGATGCTGACGTTGTTCAGGCCCCGCTTGCGCAGCTGGGAGGACAGCGTGGCGGTGCAGACGCTCTCTAGCTTGGCCTTCAGCTCCGGCGTCAGTACCGACACCGTCGCCGCCCCGGCTGCCAGACCGGCGGCTTCCCGGGAGCCGTAGGCTTCCTCCCGCTGGAGATCATCCGTCTTGGGCCGTGCACCAAAATCGGCGAACGGCGTCGTACCTTCCTCCACCCGGGTGACCAGACGGCCGGTGGCGAGGCCGGCGCCGGTGAGTTCGGCGCCGCCGGTTCCCGCCGTCGTCGTACTGACTTCAACCTCGACGACGTCGCCTGGCTTGGCAACGGAGGCGCCGGCCGGCGTGCCGGTAAGGATGATGTCGCCCTCTTCGAGCGTGAGCAGCTGCGAAAGATCAGCGACGAGCCGGGCGAAAGGGAACAACAGGTCTTCGGTGGTGTCGTCCTGGACCAGGTCGCCGTTGTGCCAGGTACGGATGCGCAAGCCGGCCGGGTCGACGGCGTCCGCGGCGATGAGTCCGGGGCCGACGGGAGTGAAGCCGTCGCCGCCCTTGGACCGGAGGTTGGAGCCCTTATCCGCATAACGGAGGTCGTAGACGCCGAGGTCGTTGCTCGCGGTGACCCATTCGACGTGGCTCCAGGCGTCCTCCACTCCGATACGACGGGCAGGCTTGCCGATAATCAGGGCGATCTCGCCTTCGTAGCCGAGGAGTTCGCAGCCGGCAGGGCGTTCCACCGTTGAGCCGCTGAGGGCCAGGGAGGAGGATGGCTTCAGGAAGTAAGACGGCTGTTCCGGAGTGCGGCCGCGCTGGGCTGCCCGGCTGGGGTAGTTGATGTGCACCGCGATGACCTTGCGGGCCGCGGCCAGGATGTGGTCGGTGACCTGTTCCAAGAGTTACTCCTCATCGAGTACGAAATCGTATACAATCACTATTGCCTAGGAGCCACCGAACGTCAACCCCTGATTTCTCGGGTGTTTTCAAGGGCACTTGTAACGCAGGTCATATCTGCGTACAGTTTTGAATCATCCAAAGATTTCTATTATAGAACGATTAGTTCTGATATCGAACACAATTGACTGCCCTAAACAGCCACACAACGAAGTGAGGAATCCCCGTGCATTTCCACCATCACGGTTACGTATCCGGTGACCCGCGATTCCAGCCGGCCGCCGGTGTCGGCATCAACCGGCCCACGGAGCTTCCCGACGAGGTCGACGTGCTGATCGTGGGCACCGGGCCCGCAGGCATGCTCACGGCCGCGCAGCTGTCCCAGTTCCCCGGCATCACCACCCGCATCGTGGAGCGCCGCGGCGGGAGGCTCGAGATCGGTCAGGCCGACGGCATCCAGGCCCGGAGCGTCGAAACCTTCCAGGCCTTCGGCTTTGCGGAGCGGATCATCGCCGAGGCCTACCGGATCACCGAAATGGCGTTCTGGAAGCCGGACCCCCAGAACCCCTCAAACATCGTCCGGGCCGCCCGCACGCTCGACGACCCGGCCGGGATCAGCGAATTCCCGCATCTCATCGTCAACCAGGCCCGTGTGCTGGACTACTTCGCCGATGTCATGGCGAAAGCCCCAACGCGCATGTCGCCGGACTACGGCTACGAGTTCCGCGGGCTGGAAGTCGGCGAGGGGGAGTACCCGGTCACAGTGACGCTTGCTCACACGTCCGGCCCCGACGAGGGCAAGGAGCGTGTGGTCCGGGCCAAGTATGTTGTGGGCGCGGATGGTGCGCGGAGCAAGGTGCGGGAGTCGATCGGCTGCACCATGGCAGGAGACCAGGCCAACCACGCATGGGGGGTCATGGACGTGCTCGCCACCACGGACTTCCCCGATATCCGCCTCAAGTGCGCCATCCAGTCCCATGACGGCGGCAGCATCCTGCTGATCCCGCGCGAGGGCGGCCATCTCTTCCGCATGTACGTCGACCTCGGCGAGGTGGCCGCGGACGACCGTGGAGCCGTCCGCAAGACCACCATCGAGCAGATCATCGCCAAGGCCAACGCGATCGTCCATCCCTACACCGTCGACGTCCGCAATGTGGCGTGGCACAGCGTCTACGAGGTGGGCCACCGCCTTACCGACAGGTTCGACGACGTCCTCCCGGACCAGCGCGGCACCCGCACGCCGCGTGTGTTCATTACCGGTGATGCCTGCCACACGCACAGCGCCAAGGCCGGCCAGGGGATGAACGTCTCCATGCAGGATGGCTTCAACCTGGGATGGAAGCTCGGCCACGTCCTCGAGGGCCGCAGCCCGGAGAGCCTGCTGTCCACGTACTCGGCCGAGCGCCAGGTCGTCGCGAAGAACCTTATCGACTTCGACAAGGAGTGGTCCACACTCATGGCGAAGAAGCCGGAGGAATTCGACAACCCCTCCGAGCTCGAGGACTTCTATGTCAGCACCGCCGAATTCCCGGCAGGGTTCATGACCCAGTATTCCCCCTCAATGCTCATCGCCGAGTCCGCACACCAAGACCTGGCCACCGGCTTCACCATCGGGAAGCGCTTCAAGTCCGCGCCCGTCGTGCGTGTCTGCGACACAAACCCGCTGCAGCTCGGGCACCAAGCCACTGCCGACGGCCGGTGGCGCATCTACGTCTTTGCCGACCCGGCCGCGGCCGGCGCCCCGTCGCCCGTGGCCGACTTTGCCGAGTGGATCGCGAACTCACCTGACTCGCCGCTGTCCGCAACGCCGTCGGGAGCCGACCGTGACGCATGGTTCGACGTGAAGATGATCTACCAGCAGGACCACACGAACATCGACATCGGCACCGTCCCGGCGGTGTTCAAGCCGGAGGTCGGTCCGTTCCAGCTCACCTATCTCGAGAAGGTCTACGCCACCGATCCGGCGGCGGATATCTTCGAACTGCGCGGCATCGACCGCGGCGGGGTCGTCGTGGTGGTGCGCCCGGACCAGTACGTAGCGAACGTCCTGCCCTTGACGGCGACGGCGGAACTCGCCGCTTTCTTCGCGCCCCTCCTGCGAGCAGGCAAGCGCGTCCCCGAATTCCTGGACCACTGAGTAAACCGGCTCCTTATCCACTTATGAACTGCAGGCTGCGCCCATTCGGGTGCAGCCTGCAGTGTCGGTGGCCGGAGCCGGCCGGGGACGCAGGGCGGGACATCCAGCGCCGGGCGTCTAACCTGCTGATGGCTCCGGGTCCAATGCCCGCAGCGCGGCCGCCGCGGTGATCCCGTAGGCCAGATGCGGGAAGATATCGCTTAGCCAGTCCGTACGGGACCACGTGCGGGGGTCGGTCACTCCGAGCGCGGTCATGGGGCCATTGCCGACGACGAGCGCCCCGGCCGTGGCGGCCAGACAAGTACCGAGAGGACCGGGCCGGTATCCGGCCCCGCGGACCAGCCCGAGAACGGCACCGACGCTGATTCCCGCCATGAGGCCCATCAATGGCCCCAATCCGGCTATGCGGTTCGTGCGTTCGTCCTCGGTGCCCGGGATCGGAATGCCAGTGACGTCCGCAAGCTTCTTCACGGTGGCTTCGGGAGTGCTGCTGGCGGCGCGGGCCCGCCAGACCATGTCCAGGTACGCGACGGTGTTCAGGGCGGTAGTGCCTGCGGCTCCCGCCAGAGCCCCGGCGGCAAGAGCTCCTTTGATGGTCATGATTGCGGCTCGTGGGCCGCGCTGTTGTCCCGGATCATGGATCCTCCCTCGCTGGTCACGGGGACGATGTCTTAGGGGCCGTCCCTGTCGTCATTTGTCATGGTGCTCCCCGAAGCGCTCGGGGGCAAGAGGCGACGGTTCGGCTGGCGCGTCCCGTCCGGCCGCAGCTACGGATTAATCCCGGGCAGGCAACAACCGCTTCGGCGTCAGCGCGCTGACCCCCCCATGTTAGTGGCCTCCGGCAACCTTTTCTTGAGGGCTGCCCAAACTTTTTCCAAGCCGGGGCTGTCATTGTGGCAGTGCCCCGGACGCTGCTGCCTGGCTCGGCGACCGCTTTGGGCCTGATTTGCTTCTTCGTCTGGGTGTCCGGGTCGGTGGACTCCCGCGCTGGATGTCCTGGTCACTGCCTACGCCTTCTTCGGTGACACGGTTGGGATGCCAGTTCTTGTCGTGACTGCCGCAGGGATACTGGCCATCAGGTGGAAGTCCTGGATCCCGGCAACCCACATAGTCACGGCATCGGCCGGTTCGCTGCTGATGACGATCGTCGGCAAGCGGCTCGTGGTCCGCATCCGCCCACCTCTGCTCGAGGCTGTACCGCCCTATGATTTCTCCGCCTCGTTTCCCAGCGGGCATGCGTTGAACTCGGTTGTCATCGCTGGCATGATCGCCTACTTGATCACGCTGCGCGTGGATAGGACGCGGAGCCGTGTGCTCGCCGCCTCCGTTGCGGTCCTGTTCGCCGTGACCATGGGCCTCAGCGGGGTCTACCTCGGCCACCACTGGCTCACTGATGTCCTGGCGGGTTGGGCGCTGGGTGGGGCTTGGCTCGTAATCGTCATTACTGCCTACCGTGTGTACAAACGAGGTGGCGGGCAGGCCATCGAGCAGGTTCAGTAGGCAAGGCGTCCTGCGGAACCCTTGACAGCGGGACCCACGGAGCACATATTTAACGTATTAGTTAATTAGCAAAAGCGTTAAGTATAAAAGGCGCCCTCTGATGTCATCCGACCGGCTCAGCCTCATCTTCTCGGCGCTCGCCGACTCCACTCGCAGGGCGATCCTGGCCCGGCTGGCGGAGGGCGAAGCCACCGTCAATCAGCTGGCAGAGCCCTTCGACATCAGCCTTCCGGCGATCTCCCGCCACCTTAAGGTGCTCGAAACCGCCGGTCTGATCACCCGGAGCCGGAATGCGCAATGGCGCTCCTCGAAGCTCGAGGCCGCACCGCTGCGCGAGGCCGCCGAATACATGGACAGGTACAGGCGCTTTTGGGACGACAGCTTCAGCCGTCTCGATGCGCATTTGCGA
The DNA here is from genome assembly GCF_918698095.1 of Arthrobacter sp. Bi83. GTDB lineage: Bacteria > Actinomycetota > Actinomycetes > Actinomycetales > Micrococcaceae > Arthrobacter. The sequence goes on along the minus strand of NZ_CAKKLY010000009.1, from coordinate 2,302 downwards.
AAGATCCAACAAGATCCGAAGAATCAGGAGTCAGGCAATGAACACCCAAGAGAACACCACTGAGTCCCACACCCTCACCATGACCAGGGAGTTTGATGCTCCCCGCGAACTGGTCTTCAAAGCCTTCACTGATCCGGACCAGCTCGCCGCATGGTTCGGCCCGGAGGGAGTGGACTCGCCCCGGGAGCGGATCGTCGTCGAACCCCGTGTCGGCGGAGCCTGGCAGCTGGTCATGGTCTGGGACGAGGACGGCGTCGCCAAGGAGGGGCCCATCGACGCCGTGATCTCCGCCTACGACCCGCCGTCGCTGCTGGTGGCCACGCAGAGGGCAGAGCCCGACACCGGCACCACCCGCCAAGTCGAAATGCGACTTGAGTTCGAGGACCTCGGAGGAGGCCGGACCCGGCTGCACCTTACGCAGGGCCCGTTCGACAGTACCGAATGGGTGGACATGACGCGCGAGGGCTGGGGTACCTCGTTTACCAAGCTCGACAAGGTGCTGGCCTAGACCCTGCCACGGCAGGGGCGGCTCGCAGCCGGCCACAAAGAAAGGATGCCGGCACCCTCGCGGGCGCCGGCATCCTGCTTGGCTGATTTTGTCGGTGCTGGCCTACTTGTAGACGCGCACCCAGTCGACCTGCATCTGCGACGGTGACGTGGCCGAGCCGTCAGGGAACCAGTCGAGCTGAAGTGTCTGGTGCATGCCGACGGAGGGCTGGTGCGCCGGGTTCGTGTCGGTGAACGTCTTCACGCCGTCGATGTACCCGGTGATGCCGGCGGGGGTCCACTCCACCGCGTAGTTATGCCACTGCGTGCTATCCACCGGCTTCGCCATCGTGGTCTGGGCGCCGCCGCCGCAGGCATAGTGCAGGAAGAACTTCATCAGAGCGGTGTCCGAGGTGCTCTCGGCGTAATCGATCTCGGCGCAGTTCGGGGAAGCGTTGTTATTGGGCCAAAGGATAAGGACCGGATGGTATTCAGAGTCCCGGACGTTGGTCTTCATGCGCGTTTCCCAACGGCCGTACTTCTGCTGAGCGAACTTGGCTGACATGCCGCCCGTGGTTCCGGCGGAGTTGCCGCTCACGGTGGCCACACCGTTGCCGACCGACCAGGCCTGGGGGCTGCGGACGCCCTTGCCCGCGTGGCCTGAACCGTTGTAGACACCCCACTTCGTGCGGTCCGGAGCGCCGGCGTAGGAGAACTCATCGCCGGTAACAACCGGACCCCACCCGTGGGTGGTGGCAGCTTGGGTGCCGTTGCCCGCGGTGGCGACGGGTGCGGGGGCTGCCGGCGCCGGCTTGGCCGGTGCGACGGGTGCGGGAGCCGCAGGTGCCGGCTTTGACGGCGCGGGTGGAGCTGCCTTGACAGGGGCGGCTGCCTCCGCGGCCTTCGCCGCCACTGCCGTAGCGGGGGCAGCAGCAACGGGCGCTACCTGGCGCGCAGCAGTCTTGGCCACGGGCGCGGGGGCTGCTGCGGCGGGGACCTTCTCTGCCGCGCGCTTAGCGGTTGCCGCGGCGTGGGCGGTTTTTGCCTTGTTCGCGGCGGCGGACGCCGGCGCCTTGGCAGCAGCTGAGACTCCGGCCGTCGGGGCCGTCGCAGCCGCGGCGGAGACAGCCGGGGCCGCGGAACCGGGCGCTGATGCCTGGTGGGTCGTTGCAGCGCCGCATCCGGTCAGGGACACGGCACCAATGGTCATTGCAATGGCTAGTTTTCTATTGAACAAAAGACCCTCCGGGGCATAGACAGGCGCACACGTATGTAACCACAACGAGGTGATGACCGCGTGGGGGAAGCTCTTTTCGGCCCCCCTTGGCAGGGGGTCGTAGCGGCTGTATCGCCACTCGACGCTCCGGGCCCAGCATTCGGGCATCCGGGGCCCCTCTGGGGCCAGGTCCTCTGGACCAGTCGCCAACGTTACCGGTTCGTGACCATTGACTGCAAACCGAAACTGGTTGTTGTGACTCGGGGAGTAGCGTTAGCCGGCGTTCCCCGGCGGGTCTGGTTCCCGGCTGAAAATGGTTCGCGAGGACGAAGAAGAGCCGCCGTCGCATGGAGCGACGTCGGCTCTTCTGCCGAGGGTAGGTGACCCGTTAGCCGTTGATGACCTGGGGGATGCCGAGGGCTTTGAGGCCTTCGACGCCGAATTCCAGGCCGTACCCGGATTGTTTGGCGCCGCCGAAGGGGACGCGGGGGTCAACTGCGCCGTGCTTGTTGATCCACACGGTGCCGGCCTCGATGCGGGCTGCGACCGCACGTGCGCGGGCCGGATCGGAGGACCAGACCGAGGCGCCAAGCCCGACGT
>NZ_CAKKLY010000008.1 GCF_918698095.1 Arthrobacter sp. Bi83 | reverse complement strand
TACAAGGGTTACGGCGGTCATAGCGTGGGGGAAACGCCCGGTCCCATTCCGAACCCGGAAGCTAAGACCCACAGCGCCGATGGTACTGCACCCGGGAGGGTGTGGGAGAGTAGGTCACCGCCGGACACTATTTACGGCCAAGGCCCCGACAGCAAATGTCGGGGCCTTCGCTCTTTAACCCGGAAACCAACCACACCACACCCACGCCCCTCACTTCCTGCGCCTTCCTGGGCAACGCCCTCTCACTTTCTGCACCGAAACCCGGCACGCCCTCTCACTTCCTGCAGCTTCCTGGGCAACGCTCTCTCACCCCACCAAGGTCGGCCCGGGCACCCAGGCAAGCACGCCGCCGTCGTACCCGCAGGAAGTGAGGGGAGCGTCGGTGACTTTCCCCCAGGAAGTGAGGGGAGCGTCCGTAATTCTCCCCGCAGGAAGTGAGAGAGCGTCGTTGACTTTACCGTGGGAAGTGAGAGAGCGTCCGTAATTCTCCCCGCAGGAAGTGAGAGAGCGTCGTTGACTTTACCGTGGGAAGTGAGAGAGCGTCGGTGGCTAGACGATGAACCGTCTCTCACTTCCTGCGCCGACGCCGTTGGGGTCCACCAGGAACCTGGTTGTGAGCATTCCCACGAAGCTCCTTCTGGCGGCTTTCCCGTTAGTCGTCCCGCGGGCTCTCGCCTAGAATTGCATGAGGTATGCGAGCTTCGTGGTGCTTTACCTCGGGTTGCGCACGGACAAGAAAACAAGGATAAGAGCGGCTGCGCATTGCGCCAGTGGTCGGCTCACTACAGGAGGAATCCACCATGGCTGAGCACAACGGCGGCAATCGCGGCGGACAAGACCGCCGACACTCCGGAGGTGACCGCGGCTCCAACGGCGGATCATTCCGTGGCACCAACAACTCCGGTGGAGATCCGCGCGGATTCCGCGCCCAGGACGGGCGGGGCTCAGATGGCCCCCGCCGTCCCGACGGCGATCGTGAGCGTAAGCCGTTCGGTGATCGTCCGCGCCGTGAAGGTGAGGGTGAGCGTAAGCCGTTCGGTGATCGTCCGCGCCGTGAGGGCGAGGGTGAGCGTAAGCCGTTTGGTGACCGTGACCGTAAGCCGTTTGGTGACCGTGACCGTAAGCCGTTCGGTGATCGTCCGCGCCGTGAAGGTGAGGGTGAGCGTAAGCCGTTTGGTGACCGTGACCGTAAGCCGTTCGGTGATCGTCCGCGCCGTGAAGGTGAGGGTGAGCGTAAGCCGTTCGGTGACCGTGAGCGTAAGCCGTTTGGTGACCGTGACCGTAAGCCGTTCGGTGACCGTCCGCGCCGTGAAGGCGAAGGCGACCGCCGCAGTTTCGGTGACCGTGACCGTAAGCCGTTCGGTGACCGTCCGCGCCGTGAAGGCGAAGGCGACCGCCGCAGCTTTGGCGGCGGCGACAACCGCAAGCCGTTCGGCGACAGGCAGGACAGGGCACCGCGCAGCTTTGACCGAGGCGACTCCGGCCCGCGCCAGTTCGGCCGCGACAGGGACGAAGATCGCCCGGTCCGTGTCCCCAACGCCCGGGACCTGCGCAGCGCCAACCGCCCGGACCGTGAGCGTTCTCCCGAGATCGACGAGGATGTCACGGGCAAGGAGCTGGACCGCGCCACACAGCACCAGATCAAGACCCTTGAAGCCAAGAGCGCTGAATGGGTGGCCCGCCACCTTGTGATGGCCGGTCGCCTCATCGACGAAGAGCCCGAGCTCGCCTTCCAGCACGCCTTGGCCGCCAGCCGGCGCGGCGGGCGCCTCGCGGCTGTCCGCGAAGCCGTGGGCCTGACGGCCTACGCCGCCGGACACTACGGCGAAGCTCTGCGTGAGTTCCGGACCTACCGCAGGATCAGCGGCTCCAACGTGCACCTGCCAGTCATGGCGGATTGCGAACGTGGCCTCGGGCGGCCCGACCGTGCCTTGGACGTTGTCCGCTCGGAGGAAGCCCAGGACCTGGACGCACCGGGCAAGGTGGAGCTGGCCATAGTCGCCTCCGGTGCCCGCTCGGACCTCGGACAGCTTGATGCTGCCGTCGCCGAGCTGGAGATCCCGCAACTGGACATCAATCGTGCCTTCTCCTACAGCCCGCGGCTGTTCCGGGCCTATGCAGATGCCCTGGGCGCCGCCGGACGTGGAGCCGAGGCCGGGAAGTGGCAACGCCAGGCCACGGTCGCCGAGGATGCCCTGGGCACCGGAATATCCGAGGAACCAGACATCATCGACCTCGGCTGGGACGAGGAAGAGGAGGCACGCGAGGAAGCCGAACGCCGGCGGCTGATAACCCAGGCGGCCGCAGACGCGGCTCCCGAGCAGGCACGCCCTTCTTCCGCGCAGCAGGCTGCCGAGGCCAGCCCGGAGGCCGGTGCCGCCGGCTCCGCGGCCGATCAGTCGTCAGCGATTGACAACGTTGACGACGCCGGCTCCGACTACTTTGAGTCCGATGACGCCGAGTCCGACGCCGACTCCGCTGAGACGGACGACGCCGAGGAAATGGAGTCAGAGAACGCCGGTGACGCCCACGCCGGTGACGCCCAGACCGGTGACATCCAGCCTGAAGAATACGAATCGGACCACGAGGACCGCAGGCCCGAAGGTTCGGAGGACTAGGCACGAATGGATGACACACACCTGATTTCGCGGTTCGACGCACTGCTCTCCGATCTGGACGGTGTGGTCTACGCAGGCCCCCATGCCATCCCGGGAGCGGTGGAATCGCTGCGGCGACTGGATGGCGTCGGCGTCGGCCTTGGTTACGTGACCAACAACGCCTCCCGGACGCCGGCGCAGGTCGCTGCCCACCTGCGTGAACTCGGCGCCCCCGCCGAAGACCACCAGGTGGTGAGTTCCTCGCAGGCTGCAGCCGAGCTGCTGGCATCATTGGTTCCGGCCGGATCCGCCATCCTGATCACCGGCAGCCCGGCCCTTGCCCACGAAATCGCGCTCGTGGGCCTCAAACCCGTGCATAGCGCCGAGGGCAACCCTGTGGCCGTGGTGCAGGGCTTCAACCCGGAAATCGGGTGGAAGGACTTGGCGGAAGCTGCGTACGTCGTGGCCGGCGGGGCATTGTGGGTGGCCACCAACACGGACATGTCCATTCCCCAGGCCCGCGGAATGGCGCCCGGTAACGGCACCCTCGTTGCCGCCGTCACGGCGGCAACGCGCCAGGCGCCGCGTGTCGCAGGCAAGCCCGAAGCTCCGCTGTTCCACGCTGCGGCCAAGCGCCTCGGGGCGGAGCGGCCGCTCGTGGTGGGCGACCGGCTGGATACCGACATCCTGGGCGGCAACAGAGCCGGCTTCGCCACAGTGGCCGTCCTGACCGGCGTCGACACCCGGGAATCGATCCTGGCGGCGCGCACGGACGAACGGCCCGCCTTCGTCATCCAGGACCTGACCGGGCTGTACCAGCCGTATCCCGCGGTGGAGAATGACGGCGGCGCGTTCCGCTGCGGTGATTCGACTGCCTCAGTAGTCGGAGAGAGTGTACGCATCAGCGGCAACAAGGAAAGCCTCGATTCGTGGCGTGCAGCCTGTGCCGCCTGGTGGGAGGCGCACCCGAACGCTGCAGAGGCCACAGCTCCCGTGCTTGAATGGCTCGGTCAATAGACTGGTGCCATGACAGAGCTGAATCCTGACTCGCACGTCGAGGCTGCCTCGTTGGTGTCCTGGCCTGAACCGCCGCCCGCCGATTCTGGCGCGGGTGGATCCGAGGGCATCTCTGTTGTCGACGGCACGGTCCACGAGATCCTGGACCAGGTGCGGGAGATCCCCGGATTGCCCGTTTCCGAGCATCCTGCGGCCTACACAGCGATGCACGACGCCTTGCTCGAAGCGCTGAACGATGACACTCCGTCCGGGGCCGGCGCCGCCTGACATGATCAGACTCGACCAGATGCTCGTCAGCCGCGGCCTTGCGCGGTCGCGCACGCATGCGGCGCGGCTCATCGCCGAGGGCAAGGTGTCTTCTGCCGGCGACGTGCTGGCGAAGGCGTCGCTCCAAGTGCCGGACGACCGTGAGCTCACGGTGGCGGAAGATGCCACCGACACCTACGTCAGCCGGGCCGGCCACAAGCTGGCCGGCGCGCTGGACGCGTTTCCCGCCGTCGTTGTCGGGGGCAAAAGGTGCCTTGACGCCGGTGCCTCCACGGGCGGCTTTACCGACGTCCTGCTGCGGCGGGGCGCCGCCCATGTGGTGGCGGTCGACGTCGGGCACGGCCAGTTGGTGCCTCAGCTCCGCAGCGATCCTCGGGTGAGCGTCTATGAGGGACTGAACGTCCGCTATATGGACCCGGACCACATCGGCGGCACCGTTGAGCTGACGGTGGCGGACCTGTCCTTCATTTCGCTGACACTGGTCCTGGCGCCGCTGGCGGCGTGCACCGGCCCGGGCGGTGACCTGGTGCTCATGGTCAAGCCTCAGTTCGAGATCGGCAAGGACCGGCTGGGACGCACCGGCGTGGTCACCTCAGAGCGCGAACGCCGGATGGCTGTCGGTAAAGTGGCGAGTGCTGCCATCGACGCAGGCCTGGAACTGCGCGGACTGGCCACGAGTCCGCTGCCCGGGCAGGACGGAAATGTCGAATACTTCCTGTGGATAAAACGAAGAATTGCCGAAGACTTGCCTAAGATCGAAGAGCGGGACGCAGCAGTGGCTGCGTTGCTCGGAAATATCTGGCCGAACCACTAGAGAGCGGAACCGATGAGCAGGCGTGTACTGGTACTTGCCCATACCGGCCGCGAAGAATCCCTGAAGGCTGCCTGGGAAGCGTGCGCCCAGCTGCACGCTTCCGGCATTGTCCCGGTGATGCAAAAGTCAGAACTGGGCGACATGGAGGGTTTCTTCGGGCGGCTGGAGCAGCCTGTCGAGGTCCTGCACGACCACGTCCAACTGCCCGACGTCGAGCTCGTCATGGTGCTCGGCGGTGACGGCACCATCCTTCGCGCCGCGGAACTGGTCCGCGAAGTGGACGTTCCCCTGCTCGGCGTGAACCTGGGCCACGTCGGCTTCCTGGCCGAAAGCGAGAGGGCGGACCTCACGCAGACCGTCGAATGGATCGCCAGCCGCGATTACACGGTGGAGGAGCGGATGACCATCGACGTCCAGGTCTGGGTGCGCGGTCAGAAAATCTGGCACACGTGGGCCCTCAACGAGGCGGCCATCGAAAAAGGGAACCGGGAACGGATGCTCGAGGTGGTCACCGAAGTGGACGAGCGTCCGCTGACGTCCTTTGGCTGCGACGGCGTGGTACTCGCCACGCCCACGGGGTCCACGGCCTACGCCTTTTCTGCCGGCGGCCCGGTCGTGTGGCCTGAAGTCGAAGCCCTGGTGATCGTCCCCATCAGCGCCCATGCATTGTTCGCCAAGCCACTGGTGGTCTCGCCCCGGTCACGGCTGGCTGTGGAGGTCCTGAACCGGACGGACGCCCAGGGCGTGCTGTGGTGCGACGGCCGCCGCTCGGTTGACCTTCCGCCCGGCGCCCGTGTTGAGGTCACCAAGTCAGCTACTCCCGTCCGCTTGGCGCGCACCCACCAGACGCCGTTTTCGGGGCGGCTCGTCCGCAAGTTCCAACTGCCGATTCACGGCTGGCGCGGCCCCGTGCCGCAGTCCGAGGAGGTGCACACCGGCCCGGTGCCGATCGTGCGCACGCCCCGGCCCATGGCGCCCCTGTCCGCGCCAAGCCTTGACGGCCTGCCTCGGGCCGCGCAGCCTTTCGCCGGGCCTGATGAAGATTCCGATCCTCCGACGGGGAAGTGATCCATGCTTGAAGAACTGAGAATCCGCGACCTGGGCGTCATCACCGACGCCACGCTGCCGCTGGGCCCCGGACTGAGCGTTGTCACCGGCGAGACCGGCGCCGGCAAGACCATGGTGGTTACCGCCGTCGGGCTGTTGCTCGGTGCCCGGTCCGACGCCGGTGCCGTCCGCAGCGGCGCCAAGAGCGCCTCCGCGGAAGCCGTGGTCAGGCTCGACACCGGGCATTTTGCCTTGGGACGCGCCCGGGACGCCGGCGCCGAGATCGAGGAGTTCGACGGCGGGGCGGAACTGCTGCTGTCACGGCGCCTGGGGGCGGACGGACGCAGCCGTGCGTTCCTTGGCGGTCGGTCTGCCCCCGTGGGCGTGCTCGCCGAAATCGGCGAATCGCTTGTGGTGGTGCACGGACAGTCCGACCAGATCAGGCTGAAGAGCGCGACCGCCCAGCGCGAAGCACTGGACAAGTTCGCGGGGGAGAACCTGGCCGCAACCCTGGGCGGCTTCCAGGAACTCTACGGCTCATGGAAGTCCAGCCAGGCCGAGCTGGAAGCGCTCCGCAGCGCAGCGCGGGACCGGCTCCGCGAGGCCGAGTCGCTCGAGATTTCGCTGGCGGAAATCGACGCCGTTGACCCCCAGCCGGGCGAAGACGACACCCTCAAGGCCGAGGCCGTGAAGCTGGCCAACGTCGAGGAACTCCGCATCGCGGCCACCACCGCACACCAGGCACTCATCGCCGAGGACTTCGGCGACACCGGCGACGCCACGACCCTCGTGGATGCGGCAAAGCGGACGCTGGAGAACGTATCGGAGCATGACGAAGAGCTTGGCGCGGCCGCCGCGCGCCTCGCGGAGGTGGGCTTCCTGCTCAACGACATCGCCACGGAGCTTGCCAGCTATCAGGCCGGCCTGGATTCGGAAGGCCCGGAGCGGCTGGCCGAGATCGAAGACCGCCGTGCCGCACTGGCAAAACTTGTCCGCAAGTACGCGCCGAGCATCGATGAAGTCCTCGTCTGGGCGGAAAACGCCCGCGTCCGCTTCGATGAACTGCAGGACGACTCCACCCGGATCGAGGCCCTTGACGCCGAAGTGGCACGGGCGGAGGCGGAACTCACAAAACGGGCCGCTGCGATCAGCAAAATTCGGGCCAAGGCGGCCAAGGAGCTCTCGGCCAGGGTCAGCGCTGAGCTGAAGGCCCTCGCCATGGCGGATGCCACCCTGGTCATCAACCTCGAGGCCGCTGGCCAGTTGGGCCCCTACGGCGCGGACGAGATTTCCTTCCTGCTGCGGCCGCACTCGGGGGCTCCCGCGCGGCCGCTGGGCAAGGGCGCCTCCGGCGGTGAGCTTTCCCGGGTCATGCTCGCCATCGAGGTGGTGCTGGCAGCCGTTGATCCTGTCCCCACCTTCGTGTTCGACGAAGTGGATGCGGGTGTGGGCGGCCGCGCCGCCGTCGAAATCGGGCGCCGGCTGGCCATGCTGGCCCGCCACGTCCAGGTGCTCGTGGTCACCCACCTGCCGCAGGTGGCCGCCTTCGCGGACCAGCACATCCGGGTCACCAAGACCTCCGTGCGGGGCTCCGACGGCGGCACCGCCACCGGGTTCACCTCCAGTGACGTCCAACTGCTGGACGAGCCCGAGCGGGTCAGGGAACTGGCACGGATGCTCGCCGGCCAGGAGGACTCCGAAACCGCGCAGGCGCATGCGCAGGAGCTGCTGGACGATGCCAAGCTGCTGCCCCAACGGGCCTGAGCCGCAGGTGCCCTTGCCCGGAGGGCCCTTGCCCACACTGCCCTTGCCCCCAGCGCCCGGACACGGAAGACTGAGGCATTTGGGGACGCGTTACCCGATCCGTGGAAGGCTCAATTGATGATAGGCTCGAATTCCGTGGTGCAGCGATCAAATTCCCGTGTAAATTCCCGGTTCCCGGGCTCGTCCAAGACGACCAAACACATCTTCGTCACCGGTGGTGTGGCGTCCTCGCTAGGCAAGGGACTGACGGCTTCGAGCCTCGGCCACCTGCTGCGGGCACGCGGTTTGTCTGTAACTATGCAGAAGCTCGATCCCTATCTGAACGTGGATCCGGGCACGATGAACCCCTTCCAGCACGGCGAGGTCTTCGTCACAGACGATGGCGCCGAAACCGACCTCGACGTCGGCCACTACGAGCGCTTCCTCGATGAAAACCTCGAAGGCTCGGCCAACGTCACCACCGGCCAGGTGTACTCCACGGTCATCGCCAAGGAACGCCGCGGCGAGTACCTGGGTGACACCGTCCAGGTCATCCCTCACATCACCGATGAAATCAAGCGCCGGATGCGCCTGCCGGCCGAGGGCAAGAACGCCCCCGACGTCATCATCACCGAGATCGGCGGCACGGTAGGCGACATCGAGTCGCAGCCTTTCCTTGAGTCCGCCCGCCAGGTCCGCCAGGACATCGGCCGCGGAAATGTCTTTTTCCTGCACGTTTCCCTCGTGCCGTACATCGGCCCGTCGCAGGAACTGAAGACCAAGCCAACGCAGCACTCCGTTGCGGCGCTGCGCTCCATCGGTATTCAGCCGGAGGCGATCGTGATCCGTTCGGACCGCGAAGTCCCGCAGCCGATGCGCGACAAGATCGGCCGCATGTGCGACGTCGACATCGACGCCGTCATCGGCTGCCCGGATGCCCCGAGCATCTACGACATCCCCAAGACGCTGCACTCCCAGGGACTGGACTCCTACATCGTCCGCGCCCTGGACCTGCCCTTCAAGGACGTGGACTGGACCAGCTGGGACAAGCTGCTGGAAGCCGTCCACAACCCCAAGCACGAGGTTGAAATTGCCCTCGTAGGTAAGTACATCGACCTGCCGGATGCCTACCTCTCCGTCACGGAGGCTTTGCGCGCCGGCGGCTTCGCCAATGACGCCAAGGTCAAGATCCGCTGGGTCCCGTCCGACGAATGCGAAACCCACGAAGGCGCCGTCAGGTCGCTGGACGGCGTGGACGCCATCTGCGTTCCCGGCGGCTTCGGCATCCGGGGCCTCGAGGGCAAGCTGGGCGCCCTGAAGTTCGCCCGGGAAACCCGGCTTCCGGTACTGGGCCTGTGCCTCGGCCTGCAGTGCATGGTCATCGAGTACGCCCGCAATGTGGTTGGCCTCGAAGGTGCTTCTTCGAGCGAATTCGAGCCGGACTCCAAGTACCCGGTGATCGCCACGATGGAAGAGCAGCTGGACATCGTCGAAGGCAAGGGAGACCTTGGCGGCACCATGCGCCTGGGCCTGTACGAAGCCAAGCTGGACGAAGGTTCGGTCATCGCGGAGACGTACGGCACCACAACCGTCAGCGAACGCCACCGCCACCGCTACGAGGTCAACAACAAGTACCGCGAGCAGATCGCCGCCCAGGGCCTCGTGTTCTCCGGAACATCCCCGGACGGGAAGCTCGTCGAGTACGTGGAACTGCCCCGCGAAGTACACCCGTACTATGTCGCCACGCAGGCCCACCCCGAACTGAGCTCGCGCCCCACCCGGCCGCACCCGCTCTTCGCCGGACTGGTCAAGGCTGCGCTGGAACACCAGAGCGGCAGCGCCGACAACGGCGCCCTGGCCTCTGCAGCTCGGATCTCCGAGACCCCTGCGGGCGTGACGGGCACGGACGTGACGGGGACGAAAGCAACGGGGACGGCAGCAACAGCCCGCAAAGTAACCGCAAAGTAGACCAGAGCACCAACGACGGAGGACGGCGCGATGCCCGGTAATTCTGAAAACACTCCTGCTGCACGGCAGGTTTCGGATGCGCCGAGCCCGCGCCGTCTGCTGTCCACCGAGAAGGTCTACGAGGGCCGGATCTGGGACGTCGTCAGCGACAGCTTCAAGCTCACCGACGAGGGCGACCCCCTGGTCCGCGATTACATCGACCACCCCGGGGCAGTGGCCGTGCTTCCCATGAATGACGCCGGCGAGGTGCTGCTGATCAAGCAGTACCGGCACCCGGTGGGAATGGACCTCTGGGAGATCCCGGCGGGCCTGCTGGACGTGGAGGGTGAGGACTTCGTGGTGGGAGCCGCCCGGGAGCTCGCCGAAGAGGCGGACCTCGTGGCCAGCACCTGGAACGTCCTGGTGGATTTCTTCAACTCACCCGGATCCTCTAGCGAGGCGATCCGCATCTACCTCGCCCGCGGGCTCACCGAAGTGCCGGACCACGAACTTCACGTGCGCACGGATGAAGAGGCAGAAATCGAACTGCACTGGATTCCGCTCGAGGAAGCGGTGGCAGCGGTGCTGGAAGGGCGCCTGCACAACCCGTCCGCCGTCGTCGGAATCCTTGCCGCCGCAACAGCGAAGGCAGACGGCTTCGGCGATCTGCGGCCGGCCAACGCGCCCTGGCCGGCCCATCCCAGCCAGCGCTGATGACAGCAGTCACGGCAGCAGCTGAGGCTTCGCCGGCCCCGGGCCGCCCGAGCCAGGATCGTCCGCGGACGGCGATCGACCGCGCCGTGACCGACTACCTCCAGCACATGGGTGTGGAGCGCGGCCTCGCTGCCAACACCCTGTCCGCCTACCGCCGCGATCTTGCCCGCTACTCCAACTTCTTGGCCGCAGAAGGCATTAACCGCCCCGGCGACGTCACTCGCCACCATGTGACGGGCTTCGCGCAGGCATTGTCTGACGGTTCCGACGGCGGGACGCCCCTGGGCGTACGCTCGGCGGCCCGCACCGTGGTCGCCGTCCGGGGACTGCACAAGTTCTGGGCGCTGGAAGGAACGACGACGGCGGATCCGGCCAGCGACGTCCACCCGCCAATGCCCGGGAAGAGGCTGCCCAAGGCCATCACCGTGGATGAAGTCACCAGGATTCTTGAAGCCGCCGGGACCGACACCGCCACCGGGCTGCGGGACCGGGCACTGCTTGAATTCCTCTATTCCACCGGTGCCCGCATCAGCGAGGCCGTGGGACTGGATGTGGACGACGTCTCCCTGCAGCCTGCCGAGGCCGGACCGGCGATCGTGCGGCTGTTCGGCAAGGGTTCCAAGGAGCGCCTGGTTCCGCTCGGATCGTATGGGGCCAGGGCACTCGACGCCTACCTTGTCCGGGGCCGCACCCTGCTGGCAGCGAAAGGCAAGGGCACGCCGGCGCTCTTCCTCAACGCCAGGGGTGGGCGCATCAGCAGGCAGAGCGCCTGGACCATCCTGAAGGCTGCCGCGGAGAAGGCGAACATCACCAAGGACGTCTCGCCGCACACCCTTCGCCACTCGTTCGCCACGCATCTGCTCGAAGGCGGAGCGGATGTCAGGGTGGTCCAGGAACTTCTGGGCCACGCGTCCGTGACCACCACACAGGTGTACACCCTCGTGACGGCAGACACGCTCCGCGAAATCTATGCCGCGGCCCACCCGAGGGCTTTGGGCTAGGCGTAGGGCCGCACGCAGCATCCCGACGTGACGCCCAGGACCGGACCGGGCGAGGGCTACTGTTTATCCATGACGTCGACACCCGTAACCCTCTGTTTCATGCTTCGCGACGGTGCGGCGGGCCCGGAGGTCCTGCTGGGTCTTAAGAAGACCGGGTTCGGGATAGGGAAGATCGTGGGCCTGGGCGGCCATGTGGAGGAGGGCGAAACCGACGCGCAGGCGGCCTGCCGTGAGGTCCACGAGGAAGCCGGAATGGTGGTCCTGGAGGAAGACCTTCGCGACGCCGGGCTGATCGAATTCGTCTTTCCCGCCCGGCCGGAATGGAACATGTCCACCCGCTTGTTTACCGCGCGCCGATGGATCGGCGACCCCGTGGAGAGTGAAGAAATTATTCCGGAATGGTTTCTTGTCTCCGCGCTTCCCCTGGAGCGCATGTGGCAGGACGCCGAGCACTGGCTCCCCGCCGCGCTGGGTGGCGAAGCGGTGGCTGCGGTCATCACCCTGAACGATGACAACCAGACTGTGGCCTCCGCTGAATATTCTTCGCGGGGTGTGTAACAGCCGGCCCCGGAGCGGAAACAATACGGTTAGCCTGCCAAGCAGGACACTACTTCATTCGTTTTGGGGGATGCGTGGAATCGGAACGCGAACTGGCGTTCGTCGCCGTTCACAGGGAAAGCTATCCGCGGGTTTACAGATTCGTCCGGCGGCGCGTGGAGTCGGCAGAGCTTGCTGAAGAGCTCGCAGCAGACGTCTTCCGTGTTGTCTGGCAGAAATGGGGTGACGAGCCCCGGACAGACATCGCGTGGCTGTTGACGGTGGCGCGGAATCTGATTGGAAACGCGTACCGCAGCCGTGACAGGCTGCTGGCGCTGCAGGAGAAGCTCCGGGCAGCGGCGGAGCTGCGCTCCGGCGGGGAGTCCGGGGACCTCGTGGTCCAGGACGCGATGGCCGCCCTGCGTGAGAGTGAGCGCGACATCCTCCAACTGGCCTACTGGGACGAGCTGAGCATGGCGGAGATTGCGGGCGTGCTTCAGTGCAGCGAATCCGCCGCGAGGGTACGTCTGCACCGCGCGCGGGCCGCCTTCCGCAAGCAAATGCCGGTGGCAGCCGGATCGATCACGCAGAAGATGGGGGCATGACATGGATCCGATCCAGAATCTGATTTCCGGGACCGACCCGCTCCGTCACGACCCGGCAGAGGTGCCCGACGCTGACGCGGCCCTGCGCAGAGTGCTTGCAGGGGCGCCCATGTTCAGCGACAGCCTGCCGGTCGACGTGGTGAGGTTCGAGGACCGGAAAAGGCGCCGGGCGCGCCTGGCCGGCGTGCTTACATTGACCGCTGCAGCGGTGACGGCCGGCATCCTGGTGGCAACGAACCTCGGGACCCTGACCTCGGCGCCCGCTCCCGCTGGCCCCGTTGCGCCCACCGTGTCTGAAACCACGGCAGCAGCAACAGCGAAGCCGACGGCAACACGGACCACCCCTGCAACTACGACGGCGACCGAGACGCCTCCGCCGAAGCCGGTCCCGGCGCCAGTTGCTTGGACCACCTTTACGGACGCCACCGGCCAGGCAACCTTCGAACACCCCGCCGGCTGGAGCGTGTCAGAGGCCCCGCACACAATCGACGGGGGTTCCTACAACACAGTCGAAGTGAAGAATGCCGCCGGCAAGACCAAGGCCACCCTGCGGTTGCTCTATGACTCAGCGGGTGGTCCAGCGTGCCCGGACCCGAAGCCATACCAGACCCTCGACTCGGTGGTCGTGGACATCCCGCAGAAAGCCGGGAAGCGCCAGGATTCCGCCCAAGGTCCGTCCGCCTTTGTCTTCCGCGTCATAGAGGGAGACAAGGTCTACGGCTCGCTGGCACTTGCCGACGAGGACCTGGCTCCGCAAACGACCACGTGTGGCTTGTACAACGGTATCCTGGGCCCGGAAAACGTTCCGATCCCGCAGTTTGGCGACACCACCTGGCTCATGGCCGACGGAAAAGACGCTCCGCTCACGTTTGATTCCCTTGCCGAGGCCAAGGCCTACATGGGGACGCAGGAGTACCAGGACGTCAAACGCATGCTGATCTCCCTTGCACTGCAGCCAGCCAAAACGGCCATCAGCCCACGCTTTGTCAGCCAGGACGGGAAGGCCAGCTTCGTTCTGCCGCAGGGCTGGACCGCGAAGGATGTCACTGTCGGAACGCCTGACTACCCGGGCTCGGGAATCCGGGTGACCGACGGGGCGGGCAAGACGGTGGCGGATTTCGTGCACGGTGCAGCCGGCGGCCTGGGCGGCGCCTGCACGGAGGGGACGCACAAGATAACTGAGCTTGATACGGCCTCGTCATCTCTGACAGCAGACTGGGCCGCACAGCGGGCAGTCCGGTTCTCCTACCGGGTGATGGACCAGACGTCCGACGGCAAGGGACTCAGCTACCAGGTGGGGCTGGTGGACAAGTCCAGCGGGCCAGTGCAGGACAACTGCCTGATGTACACAGTGGTCACGGGCACACCGCGGGGAATGTTGTCCTTCGCAGACCGGGCCGTCCAAAACGCCTCCGAACCACGGTTTGCCAGCGTGGCAGAGGCCAGGGCCTACATGGAGACACCCGAATACCTGAAACTGAAGGCAATGATCCGGAGCCTGCAGATCACGTCCTGAGGCCTGCTGAAACGACGCCGGGCCGGTCACCCGAAAAGGTGACCGGCCCGGCGTCGTACGCTCGGAAGGCGAATCGAAGCTACGGGACGTGCCGTTCCTCCGGGCCGTTGTAGGCGCTCAGGGGACGGATCAGCGAGTTGGAAGCGGCCTGTTCCATGATGTGGGCAGTCCAGCCGGTGATCCGGCTGGCAACGAACAGCGGCGTGAACATCTCTGTGTCGAAGCCCATCAGGTGGTAGGTGGGGCCGGCCGGGTAGTCCAGGTTCGGCTTGATGCCCTTGGCCTCATCCATCGCGGACTCGAGCCCGTTGTACAGCCCCAGCAGCTCGGGACGGCCGTAGTGCGCGATCATCTTGTCCAGGGCAGCCTTCATGGTGGGCACGCGGGAGTCGCCGTGCTTGTAGACGCGGTGCCCGAAGCCCATCACCTTCTTTTTCTGGGCCAGTGCGTCTTCCATCCAGGCCTTGGCCCTGGCCGCGGCCTCCTCAAGGGATTCCTCGGACCTGATGCCGATCTCGTCGAAGGTGTGCATGACGGCTTCGTTGGCACCGCCGTGCAGCGGACCTTTCAGTGCACCGATCGCGCCGGTCACCGCCGAGTGCAGATCAGCCAGGGTGGATGTAATGACGCGCGCCGTAAACGTGGAGGCGTTGAAGGAATGCTCGGCGTAGAGAATCATCGAGACGTTGAAGGCTTCAACGACCTCCGCCACGGCGTCCTCACCGAAGGCCATCCACAGGAAATTGGCGGAGTAGCCAAGGTCATCGCGGGGTTCCACGAGTTCCTGCCCGCGCCGGCGCCGCTGGTCATAGGCAACGACGGCGGGCATGGCCGCGAACAGGTCCACGGCCTTGGCCATGTTGGCCTCCCGGGAGGAGTCCTCGGCAAGTTCATGGCGCGCGCCCATCACGGAGGCAGCCGTCCGGCAAACATCCATGGGATGCGCCGTGACCGGCAAAGTGTCGACCACCTGCTTCACCACGGGATCCAAGGGGCGGCCGGCGCGCTCCCGGGCCGTGAACGCAGCCAGCTGCCCGGCATCCGGTAGCTCGCCGTTCCAGAGCAGGTACGCGACCTCCTCGAAGCTGCATCTTGCTGCGAGTTCCTGGACCGGATAGCCCCGGTACAGCAGCGAGTTCGTGTCCGAGTTGACCTTGGAGACGGCGGTGTAATCCACCACGACGCCGGCGAGGCCCTTTTTGATCTCTTCTTCAGCCATGCTGAACTCCTTCGTTCCTTGCGTCTGATTTACCGGCCGTCCGGGGCCGGTGGTCCGGGTGTGGGTTGCGCGTCAGTCGGTTCCGGGGATCCGGAAATTGAAGACGCCGGTGTCAAAGCGGTTGTAGGCCTCGTAGTCCACGAGGTCGTACAGCCGCGCGCGGGTCAGCATGCTTCCTACCTGTGCCTCCTGCGTTCCGTCGGCCCTGATCGATTCCAGCGTACGCTCCGCAGCGCCCATGGCACTACGGAGCAGGGTGACCGGATATATCACCATGTTCACGCCCACACCCTGCAGCTCGTCCACGGTGAACAGCGCGCTTTTCCCGAACTCGGTCATGTTGGCCAGGATCGGCACGTCCACGGCGTCGCGGATGGCACGGAATTCGCTCAGGTCCTTCATCGCTTCCGGGAAGATGGCGTCGGCGCCGGCCTCGACCAGGGCGCGGGCACGGTCCTTGGCGGCCTCCAGCCCGTCCACCGCCCGGATGTCCGTGCGGGCCATTATCAGGAAGTTCTCATCGCGCCGGGCGTCCGCAGCGGCCCGGATGCGCTTGGTGGCCGTATCCAGGTCCACCACGTTCTTGCCGTCCAGGTGGCCGCAGCGCTTGGGGTTGAACTGGTCCTCGATGTGGCAGCCGGCCAGGCCGGCGTTCTCCAGTTCCTGGACACTGCGGGCGACGTTCATGGGCTCACCGAACCCGGTGTCCGCGTCGACGATGGAGGGCAGGTCGGTCATGCGGGCGATCTGTCCCGCTCGGGTTGCCACTTCGGTGAGTGTGGTGAGGCCGATGTCGGGAAGTCCGAGGTCGTTGGCCAGGACGGCGCCGGAAATGTAGACGCCGGCGAAGCCTTTCTCCTCGATCAGCCGGGCGGAAAGGGGATTGAAGGCGCCTGGGAACTGCTGGACGGTCCCTGAAGCCAGCAGTTCACGGAAGCGGATCCGCTTCTGCTCCGGTGTGATCTTGGAGTACAGCATTTAGAACAGTCCCTTCGGTGCGGCCGAGAGGTCGATGACGCCGGGTGCGGCGGTAATGTTCAGCTGGTCAAGCTCGCCGGCGGCCAGCTGCGGAAGCCGGGCAGCGGCGTCGAGGAACCGCTCGATCTCCTCGTCCTCCACCAAACCGGCTGCGAGGGTGCGGAACTTGTTCACGTACTGCTTGCGGGCGAACGGCCGGGCGCCCAGTGGGTGCGCGTCCGCCACGGCGATCTCGTCGGTGATGACGGTGCCGTCGGCCAGCGTGATCTCCACGGAACCGCCGAATGCCTTCTCGTTGATGTCCAGGGAGTGGTACCGGCGGGTCCATTCGGGATCCTCCACCGTGGTGACCTTGTGCCACAGCTCCACGGTGTCGGGCCGGGCGGCGCGTTCGGGGGCGTAGGAGTCCACGTGGTGCCAGGCGCCGTCCTGCAGTGCAACGGTGAAGATGTAAGGAATGGAGTGGTCCAGCGTTTCGCGGCTGGCAGTGGGGCTGTACTTCTGCGGATCGTTCGCGCCGGAGCCGATCACGTAGTGCGTGTGGTGGCTGGTCTTGATCAGGACCGACTTCACGTTTGCGGGGTCGGTGACCTCGGGGTGTTCGCCGTGGAGTTTCCGGGCGAGGTCGATCCAGGCCTGGGCCTGGTATTCGGCGGAGTGCTCCTTGGTGTAGGTGTCCAGGATGGCCCGCTTGGCCTCACCGGCTTCGGGCAGCGGGACGCTGTAGGAGGCGTCCGGGCCGTCGAGCATCCAGGCGATGACGCCGTCTTCGCCTTCGTAGATCGGCACGGGGGAGGTCTGGCCACGCATGGCGCGGTCCGCGGATTCGACGGCCATCTTGCCGGCAAACGCGGGGGCGTGGGCCTTCCAGGTGGAGATCTCGCCCTTGCGCGACTGCCGCGTTGCCGTGGTGGTGTGCAGCGCCTGCCCCACTGACTGGAAGATGGTTTCGACGTCGAGCCCCAGCAACGTGCCGATGCCGGCAGCGGCGGACGGGCCGAGATGCGCCACGTGGTCGATCTTGTGCTTGTGCAGGCAGATGGCCTTGACCAGATTGACCTGGACCTCGTAGCCGGTCGCAATCCCGCGGATCAGGTCCGCTCCGTTGGAGCCCACGTGCTGGGCGACGGCGAGGATCGGCGGGATGTTGTCGCCGGGGTGGGAGTAGTCGGCAGCCAGGAAGGTGTCGTGGTAATCCAGCTCCCGGACAGCCACGCCGTTGGCCCACGCGGCCCATTCGGGGGAAACGCGCTCGCCGATGCCAAAGACCTTCGAGCCCTTGCCGTTGGTCGAGGGGCCATGGGTCAGGGCCTGTGCCCGCGCGGCGATGATCGGGGCGCGGTTCAGCGAGGCAATGGCTACAGAGGCGTTGTCGATGATGCGGTTGATCACCATGTCGGTGACGTCGTCCGTGACAGGCACGGGGTCGGCCGCCACCACGGCGATTTTATGGGCGAGCTGGTCTTCCCGGGGGAGGTTTTCCTCGCTTTTGTACACGCGGACGTGGTGTTCCTTGACCATGGGGGCTCCTTGTTATTGAGGTGTATGGGTGGCTTTGACGTGGGAGAGGCTGCGGTGCAGGTGCATGGTGGTGGCGGCCTGGGCAAGCCGCGGGTTGCCGGCTGCTATCGCCTCGGCGATGGCGGCGTGTTCGGCAGCGGCGGCTGTTAGCCGCGCGTAGTCGTCGGCGGCGAGCCGGCGGACCCGGACCAGGTGCACGCGCAGGCTCCGCATGGCCTGCGCCAGGTAGGAGTTGGAAATGGCGGCGTCGATCGCCGAATCGAGACGGGCCACGAGCTCGTAGTACTCGTGGCGGGCCGGATCAATGGCGCTAATGAGCGCGGGCGCTTCGAGAAGCTCGCGCTGCAGCTGCAGGAAAACGGCGGCATCACCTCGCTCTGCCGCCAGAGCGGCGGCCTTTCCTTCGAGCGTTTCGCGGAGTTCGAACAGTTCGTCGATGTCCTCCAGTGAGATGTCGGTGACGACGACGCCGCGGCCGCCGGCCGTCGTCGTGAGCCCTTCCGCGGTGAGGCGGCTCAGCGCTTCCCGCAGCGGTGTCCGCGAGACGCCGAGGCGTTCGGACTGCTCGACTTCAGGGAGGACGGTACCGGGGCGGAGGCGCCATTCGATGATGTCGTCGCGCAGTGCCGCATAGGCTCTGTCGCTGGCGCGCATCCGGCCTCCCTTCGTTGGTAGTCCTGTTGAGTGTATACATAAAACCCCATCCAGCCCAGTAATTTGGTGAAAATGGCAGAAGATCATCCGTTATGTATACACAGCCCTTGTTTGCGGACCTGTGTCGGGGATAGCATGGGCGCAACACAACGTAGTGGACAGGAACTCTTCATGGTCACCAACAGCTACCGCGACGCCTACGACCGCAGCCTCACCACGCCCGACAAATTCTGGCTGGAGGCCGCAGGGCGGGTGTCCTGGTCGCAGGCTCCGCACCAGGCCGTGGACAGCGCCCGTGCTCCGCTCTATAGCTGGTACCCGGACGGCGTCCTTAACACAGCCTTCAATGCGCTGGACCGGCACGTCCAGGCGGGCCGCGGAGACCAGGACGCACTGATCTACGACTCCGCCGTGCTTGGCGCCAAGCAACGGTACAGCTACGCGGAGCTCACCGATCTCGTGGCCAGGTTCGCCGGGGTCCTGAGGGCGCAGGGCGTGGGCAAGGGGGACCGGGTGGTGATCTACATGCCCATGATTCCCGAAGCAGCCATCGCCATGCTGGCAACCGCGCGTCTCGGTGCCATCCATTCCGTGGTGTTCGGCGGGTTCGCGCCCAAGGAACTGGCCGCGCGCATCTGCGACGCCGCCCCCATGGCCGTGGTAACCGCCTCCGGCGGAATCGAGCCGTCCCGCCGCGTGGAGTACCTGCCCGCAGTGGCGGAGGCCCTCGCGCTCGCAGGCGCGGAAGGCACCCGGGTCCTGGTCAAGGAACGGGACGGCTTCGCGGCTCAACGCGCCGACTTCGCTGGCTGGCTGGACTGGGACGAGCAAATGGCCGGGGCAGCAGCCGCTGCGCCGGTGGATGTCAGCGCCACGGATCCGCTCTACATCCTGTACACCTCAGGCACTACGGGAAGCCCCAAGGGAGTGGTCCGGGACAACGGCGGCCACGCAGTGGCCCTCGGCTGGACCATGGAAAACATTTACGACGTCGGGCCCGGTGACGTGATGTGGACGGCGTCCGACGTCGGCTGGGTCGTGGGACATTCCTACATTGTGTACGGCCCGCTCCTGGCCGGCGCCACAACCGTTCTGTACGAGGGCAAACCGGTGGGGACTCCCGATGCCGGCGCGTTCTGGCGGGTTATCGAGGACTACAAGGTCAATGTTCTCTTCACCGCGCCCACCGCCCTGCGTGCCATCCGCAAGGCGGATCCTGAGGCCGCGCTGCTGGCCCGCTACGACACCTCCAGCCTGAAGACCCTGTTCGCCGCCGGCGAGCGCCTGGACACCGACACCTATCACTGGGCTGCGCGTATCCTGGGGGTGCCTGTGGTGGACCACTGGTGGCAGACGGAAACGGGCTGGGCCATTTGCGCAAACCCGCGCGGACTGGACTCCCTCCCCATCAAGCCGGGCTCACCCACGGTGGCGATGCCAGGCTTCAACCTTGGCATCGTGGACAGTTCCGGCGCGGAAGTCGACGCCGGAACCGAAGGAAACATCGTGCTTAGGCTTCCGTTGCCCCCGGGCACCCTGACGACGCTGTGGGGCGACGACGACCGGTACATCTCGTCGTACCTCCAGGCATTCGAGGGCTGCTATGCCACCGGCGACTCGGGTTACCGCGACGGGGACGGGTATCTCTTCGTGATGGGGCGGACCGATGACGTCATCAACGTCGCCGGACACAGGCTGTCCACCGGCTCCATGGAGCAGGCCATCGGACAGCACCCTGCAGTGGCCGAATGCGCCGTCATCGGCGTCGCCGATCCGCTGAAGGGCCAGCGTGCCAGCGGATACGTGGTGCTGAAGTCGGGCGTGGACCTGTCGGTGCCGGTTCTCGAACGGGAGCTCATCGCGCTCGTCCGGCGGGAAATCGGGGCGGTGGCCGATTTCAAGAACGTCGCGGTGGTGGAGGCGCTGCCCAAGACCCGGTCGGGGAAGATCCTGCGCAAGACCATGCGGCAAATCGCCGACGGCGAGGAGTACGTTGTTCCCTCCACCATCGAGGACGCCGGGGTGCTGGACCAGCTGATGGCAGCCCTGCGGCCGGCGGACGCCAACGGCGCCGGTTGAGCTTGTCGGAACCTGCTCCGTCAGGCGCGGGACCAGCGGTACTCGTTTTCCGGGCGGCCAGGCGCCCCGTACCGGGCCGTCCGGGAGACCGCGCCGGCGTCGGCGAGGTACTCCAGGTAGCGCCGGGCGGTGACCCGCGACATGCCGAGCGCCGCCATGACTTCGGTGGCCGAGACCGCCCCCGGCTGCTGCTTCATGAAGTCGCGGACGGCATCAAGGGTGGAGTGGGCCAGGCCCTTCGGAAGCGGCAACTCTGACGGCGCCCTGAGGCTCGCGAAGGCCTGGTCCACGTCGCTCTGGGATGCGCCCACTTTGGCCGAGCCGGATTCGGGCGAGGCCAACTGCTCGCGGAATTGCCGGTAGCTGTCCAGCTTGTCCGCGAAGGTGGCAAACGTGAATGGCTTGATGAGGTACTGCACCACCCCGATTGAGACGGCGCTGCGCACGATCGCGAGCTCCCGGACCGCGGTGATGGCGATGATGTCTGCGAAGTGGCCCGCAGAGCGCATGCGCCGGGCAATATCCAGGCCGTGGAGGTCCGGCAGGTTCATATCCAGCAGGACCAGCTCCACTTGGCTGCCGGCGGCCGCGAATTCCGTGAGCATCCGCAGCGCGGACTGTCCGTCCGGTGCCGTGCCCGCAAGACTGAACCCGGCAAGCCTGCCCACGTAGGCGGCGTGCGCCGCCGCTGCTACGGGTTCGTCCTCGACGACGAGGACTCGGATGTCTGTCACTCTTGCTCCTCCGGGAGACGTGGCGGGACGGCTGCTGGGAGCACGATATGGAAGCATGCGCCGCCGTTGGTGCCGCCGGCGTTGGTGATGGTCATCGTACCTGCAAGGCGCTGGACAGCCTGCTTGACCAGCGCCAGCCCGAGGCCCCGCCCGAAAGGCCCGGCCTTCTTCGTGCTGAATCCGTAGCGGAACACGTCGTCCACGGACTTCGGGTCGATGCCCTTGCCGGAGTCCTGGACGGTGATATCCAGTCCGCCGCTGCCCGAATCGACGGTCAGTGTCACGCGTTTCGGTGCCGGGGCGTCGGCGGCAGCGTCAATGGC
Source organism: Arthrobacter sp. Bi83 (assembly GCF_918698095.1). Taxonomy (GTDB): domain Bacteria; phylum Actinomycetota; class Actinomycetes; order Actinomycetales; family Micrococcaceae; genus Arthrobacter. The sequence goes on along the minus strand of NZ_CAKKLY010000008.1, from coordinate 79,814 downwards.
GTTGTCCAGCAGGTTGCCCAGGACTGTGACGAGGTCCTGGACCGCCAGTCCGCCGGTGAGGGCCGGACCTGAGGCATCCACCACGAGCTCGACCCCCCGTTCATGGGCTTCCGCAGCCTTGCCCATCACTAAGGCGCTCAGCACCGGCTCCTGGACCGAACTGACCATGTCATCCGTCAACTGCTGGCTCAGCTCCAGGTCCTTCGTCGCGAACTCCAGTGCCTCACCTGTTCTGCCCAGTTCCAGCAGGGAAACCATGGTGTGCAGTCTGTTCGCGTGCTCATGGGTCTGCGCACGGAGCGCACCCGAGAGAGTCCGCATGCTCTCAAGCTCAGTGCCCAGGGACTCGATTTCCGTGCGGTCACGGATCGTGGCCACTGTTCCGAAGACCGCAGGGCGTTGCCGTCCGGCAGGGGAGTCCGGTCCCACAGCCGGACCCTGGTTCACGACGAGAACGCCGGAGTCCGTCAGGTGGATCTCGTCGAGGGCCGTGCGTCCCGAATCGAACAGGTTTTTCAGGCTCGGTGCCAGCGGGAGGTCCGCGAGGAACGGCGCGTCCGCCTGGTCGCCGCCGGATCCCCGCGGCGCCAGTCCCAGCAGCTCAGCAGCCTGGTCGTTGTACATCACCACCCTTCCCCTGGGGTCGATCAGGATGACGCCTTCGCGGACCGAATGGAGTACTGATTCGTAATACGCAAAGAGTTGGGCAAGTTGCTCCGGGCCCCAGCCGCGCGTTACGCGTCGAAGATAACGTCCGAGCAGCCAGGACGTCAGCGATCCGCCCAGCAGGAGGCCGCCGGCGATGACCAGCAAGGCCGGAATTCTGCCCGCCACCGCGACGTCAATGTTCCTTACGGTCACGCCGGCGGCGACCAGCGCCTTCACCGAGCCGCTGGCGTCCTTGACTGGCGCGATGGTTCGCACGGAGGGGCCAAGGGTTCCGGCCGTGATTTCCGTGAACACGCGCCCGTCGAGGGCTTCGGAGATCGAGCCGATATAGGGCTGGCCCAGCTCCTCGTCCAGGGGGTGCGTCCACCGGGTCCGGTCCGGCGCCATGATGGTGATGAAATCGGCGCGCGCGTCACCCATCACCCGGCGTGCATACGGCTGAAGCGTGGCCGAGGGGTCACTGGAGGCAGCGGCCTGGAGCACCAGCGGGTTGTCGGCAATGGAGACAGCCACGGCCGTCATCCGGCGTCCGGCCTCGTCGTAGGTGCGGTCACGGGCGTCCACGAAGGCGGCCGTGCCCACGATTGCCGTAAGCGCCAGCACGAACAACAGATTCGCGACGAACAGCCGCCTTGCAATGCTCCAACGGTGGATCACAACACCTCCTATGACCAATATGAACGCAACGGTGAGCCAGGTCACGCCATGCCCAATGATGGAAATCACAAAGGACCGACGCGAAGAGCCCAGAGGCTGAGCCGAAGCGTCTTCCAGATTATCCATAAGGAGAGACACCATGGCTTCTCAACGAGGAGAGTCGGCTGCGCCGGCCAAAGCCGCGCGCAAGGGACTCGACAAGTCCCACTACCTCTACATCGCCGTCATCGCCGCCGTCATCCTGGGCGCAGTCGTCGGACTGCTGTTCCCGGAGGTCGGCAAATCCCTGAAGCCGCTGGGTGACGGCTTCATCAAGCTCATCAAAATGATGATCGCCCCCATCATCTTCTGCACCATCGTGCTGGGCATCGGCTCCATCGCCAAGGCAGCCACTGTCGGCAAGGTGGGCGGCCTGGCCCTCGGCTACTTCGTGGTGATGTCCACATTCGCCCTGGCGATCGGCCTCGTGGTGGGCAACATCATCCACCCCGGTGAGGGACTGGAACTTGCCCCCTACGATCCCAACAAGAAGGCCGCAACGGACAGCACCGTGGACTTCCTGCTGGGCATCATTCCCAGTGACGTCCCCGTGCTTCCCACGCTGCTCGCCGCGATCCTCGTGGGCTTCGCCCTCCAGAAGATGGGCCCGCAGGGCGCCCCGATCCTCAAGGCAATCGGTCTCGGCCAGGCAGTTGTCTTCCGGATCCTGATAATGATCATGTGGCTCGCCCCGGTCGGCGCGTTCGGTGCCATCGCCGCAGTCGTCGGCGCCACGGGCTTCCAGGCCATCGTGAGCATGTTCACCCTCATGGTCGCCTTCTACATCACCTGCGCACTCTTCATCGTCGTGATCCTCGGCGGCCTGCTGCAGGTGGTGGCCGGGGTGAGCATTTTCAAGCTCATGAAGTACCTTGCACGTGAATATCTGCTGATCTTCTCCACCTCGTCCTCCGAGGCCGCGCTGCCCCGCCTGATCGCCAAGATGGAGCACTTGGGTGTCTCCAAGCCGGTTGTCGGCGTCACCGTGCCCACGGGCTACTCGTTCAACCTGGACGGCACCGCCATTTACCTGACCATGGCGTCACTGTTCGTGGCCAACGCGATGGGAACTCCGCTGGACCTGGGGTCCCAGATCTCGCTGCTGATCTTCATGATCATCGCTTCCAAGGGCGCAGCCGGCGTTACCGGTGCCGGCCTTGCCACGCTGGCCGCTGGTCTCCAGGCTCACAGGCCGGAACTCCTCGGCGGCGTCGGCATGATCGTGGGCATCGACCGGTTCATGTCCGAGGCCCGTGCCCTGACGAACTTCACTGGCAACGCCGTGGCGACCGTCCTGATCGGCACCTGGGTCAAGGAAATTGACGGCGAACAGGTGGACCGCGTGCTCTCCGGCGAGGAGCCGTTCAACGAGCAGACCATGATGGCCGACCACCATGGCATGTTGGAAACCCCGGCACAGGCTGTTCCGGCCAAGGCCTGACACAAACAATCCCGGCGCCGATGCGCCGGACCGCCGCCCGCACAGGCGTAGCCTGTGCGGGCGGTTCTCATTTGCCCGGGAGGCCGGGGGCGGGGCAACCTTCTACCTCAGGTACAAGGTAAAGGCTCAAGCGCCATCAAAAGTCAAGTTCCACGGAATGCCGTGTCGGGCGCTGTAGCCTTGGGTGGAAGAAGCATGGGCGCTCGACAGTCAGGCGCAGAAACATCACCGTCATCGAAAGTGTGGATAGATACGTGAGCAGCGAACAGGGTTCAGCAACTCTGGAAGGCACGGAACTCGACCTGGAAGACGCCGTGATGGGTCCCACAGGACGTCCCTACCGCGAATTTCCGGAGCCCGCGCCGCTGTCCTCCCATGGACCGGCCCGCGTGATTGCCATGGTCAACCAGAAGGGCGGCGTGGGCAAAACCACGTCCACCATCAACCTTGCGGCCGCGCTGGCAGAGTACGGCCGCCGCGTGCTGCTGGTGGACTTCGACCCCCAGGGCGCACTGTCCGCCGGGCTCGGCGTCAACCCGCATGAACTGGACCTCACCGTCTACAACGTCCTGATGGACCGGAAGGTGGACATCCGCGATGCCATCCACCAGACCGGCGTCGAGAACGTTGACCTTCTCCCGGCCAACATCGATCTGTCCGCTGCGGAGGTCCAGCTGGTCAACGAGGTCGCCCGCGAACAGGTCCTGGACCGCGCGCTGAAAAAGGTCGAGGACGACTACGACATCGTCCTGATCGACTGCCAGCCTTCCCTCGGCCTGCTCACGGTCAACGCCCTCACCGCCGCCCACGGCGTCATCATTCCCCTGATCTGCGAATTTTTTGCCCTCAGGGCCGTGGCGCTGCTCGTGGAAACCATCGACAAGGTCCAGGACCGCCTCAACCCGCGGCTGCAGGTGGACGGCGTGCTCGCCACCATGTACGACGCCCGCACCCTGCACAGCCGCGAAGTCATCACCCGCCTCGTGGAGGCCTTCGGGGACAAAGTCTTCGAAACCGTCATCAAGCGTTCCATCAAGTTCGCCGACGCCACGGTGGCCGCCGAACCGATTACAAGCTACGCCGGCAACCACATCGGTGCCGACGCCTACCGCCGCCTCGCCAAGGAACTTATCTCGCGCGGCGGCGCGCCCTAGCCTGGATGACGGCTGAGTCGGCAACGCCGCTCGCGCAGGGCGGCCAGCAGGCGGACGCGGACGACGGCGGGACCCCGCCGGAAGTGCGGAAGTCCGGCTTTGAAGTGCGGAAGTCCGGCTTTGAAGTGCGGCTGGCGAACTTCACCGGCCCCTTCGACCTCCTGCTTGCCCTGATCTCCAAGCATCAGCTCGACATCACCGAGGTGGCGCTTGCCACTGTGACCGATGAGTTCATCAAGTACATCCGGAACCTGCAGCAACTGGAGGAGGAGTGGGCCCTCGACGAGGCCAGCGAGTTCCTCGTCATCGCCGCCACACTCCTGGACCTGAAGGCCGCCCGGCTGCTCCCCGCGGGCGAAGTCGAGGACGATGAGGACATAGCGCTCCTGGAGGCCCGGGACCTGCTTTTTGCCCGGCTGCTGCAATACAAGGCGTTCAAGCAGGTGGCTGCGCTAATGGACACCACACTTGAGCTGGAGTCGCGTCGGTACCCGCGTCAGGTGGCGCTGGAAGAGCACTTTGCCGCCATGCTTCCGGAGCTTGTCTGGAAGTACACGCCGCAGCAGTTCGCCGCGCTTGCCGAAGCAGCCGTGAAACCAAAAACTCCTGAGCCGACCGAAGTGGGGCTGGCGCACCTCCACGGCAGTCCTGTCAGTGTCAGGGAACAGGCGGAGCTGATCGGGCTTCGCCTGCAGCAGGGAAAACCCCTGTCCTTCCGGGCGCTGATCGCGGATGCCGAGTCCACCCTCATGGTGGTTGCGCGGTTCCTGGCCCTGTTGGAACTCTTCCGGGACCAGGTAGTGGCCTTCAACCAGCTTGCCCCGCTCGGTGACCTGACCGTCCGCTGGACTGCGCCGGGCGCCGGGTGGAGCAGCGATCATCTGAGCGAAGAATATGAGGAACAGCCGTGAGGAACACCCACCAGGAACCTTCTCCCGACGACGGCCTTGACGTCTCCGGGCTTCCCGGTGGTGCCCGGTCTGCCCTGGAGGCCGTGCTCATGGTGCTGGACCAGCCCGCCTCAGCCACGGACCTGGCAGCCGGGCTGAACCTGACGGTGGATGCCGTCGAGCTGCTGCTGCTGGAACTGCAGCGCGAGTATGACGGCTATACTGTTAAAGCCCCGGATATGGAAATCGCCAGAGAAGCTGGCTTTACCTCCAGCCCCCGGGGCTTTGAATTGCGGAATGTTGCCGGTGGCTGGCGCATCTACTCACGGGCCGAATTCGCCGACATTGTCGGTGCCTTCGTCCTTGAGGGCCAGACAGCCAGGCTGACCCAGGCCGCGCTTGAAACGCTCGCCGTCATCGCCTACAGGCAACCCGTTTCCAGGGCCAGGGTGTCTGCAATTCGGGGAGTTAACGTTGACTCTGTCGTGCGGACGCTGACCCAGCGCGGACTGATCGAGGATTCCGGAACAGATCCGGAGTCGGGCGCCGTCCTGTACCGCACGACGTCGTATTTCCTTGAACGCATGGGAATCGGCTCGGTGGCTGAGTTGCCTCAGATTTCGCCGCACCTTCCGGGGCTGGAAGGAATCGAAGAGTTCTACGACGCCGGAAGAATGTAGGCCATCGGGCCTGCGCGACAGTATTTATAGGGGCAGATTTAATCTGCACGGCTGGCTAGTGTTGTCCTTGGACAACCGTTGCCGGTCAACACAACGAAGGACGGGTCATGACACAGGCGGGACGCCAGGGTTCACCACGTAACAGTTCAGGACGTAAAGGTCCGGAACGCAATTCAGCGCGCGGCGCAGGGCAGGCCGGCCCTGCAGGCCAGCGCGGCGCAGGCTTCGGCTCAGGGCAGCGCGATTTTTCCAAGGGCGGAGACCGGCCGTTCGGCGACCGTCCGCACAAGGCGCCGAAGCCCCGCGAGGAGCGCTTCGTCGATCCAGACGAGGCACCCGCCGGTCAGGCTGCCCGGCCGGCCACCGGGGACTGGAAGTCCGGCGCCAAGTCATCGGCCCGCAAGCCCGGAGCTCGCAAGCCCGGGGCAGGAAAGACGCCCGGCACTCCCGGCGCGCTCAAGCCCAAGCCGCGGTCCGCTGCAGCCAAGACCTTCGGTACGCGGGCGTTCGGCGGCGAACGGTTCGGCCAGAACCTCGGCGCCGTCCGCAAACCTTCGCGCAAGCGCGGCCCCAGCGGCCCCGTGCCGCAGTCCGAACTGCACGACTCCGACGGCGTCCGCCTGCAGAAGGTCATGGCCCAGGCCGGGGTGGCTTCGCGGCGCGTGTGCGAAGAGATGATCGCCGAGGGCCGTGTCGAAGTCGACGGCCAGGTCGTCACTGAACTCGGTGTCCGCGTCGATCCGACGACCGCCGTGATCCACGTTGACGGCCTCCGCATCCAGCTGGACGAAGACATGGTCTACATGGTGTTCAACAAGCCCAAGGGTGTCGTCTCCACCATGGAGGATCCCGACGGCCGCCCGTGCATCAGCGACTTTGTCCGCAACACCCACGGCGAACGGCTCTTCCACGTTGGACGTCTCGACGTCGCCACCGAAGGGCTGCTGCTGCTGACAAACGACGGCGAACTCGCCAACCGCCTGACGCACCCGTCGTATGAGGTCCCCAAGACATACCTCGTCCAGGTCCGCGGCCCGTTCCCGCAGGGGATCGGCGCACAGCTGAAGGCCGGTGTGGAACTCGAAGACGGATTCGCCTCCGTTGATTCCTTCAAGCTGGTCGACTCCACTCCGGGCCACGTGCTGATCGAAGTGGTGCTGCACTCAGGCAAGAACCGGATTGTGCGCAGGCTTTTCGACGCCGTCGGATTCCCCGTGCTGCGCCTGGTGCGTGTCAAGGTTGGACCGATCGGGCTGGGCGACCAGCGCCAGGGAAGCATCCGCAACCTCGGCAAGCAGGAAGTCGGCCACCTGCTGGCATCCGTAGGGCTCTAGGGCATGTCGGCATTCCGTACTCACGGCCGAGGGCACCTGAACGGCCCGGTCGTTGTCATCGGCACGGGCCTGCTCGGCACGAGTATCGGCCTGGGCCTTCGTGGCCGCGGCGTGGCCGTTTACCTGTCTGACCCATCGCCCACCAACCAGGCCGTCGCCGTGGACATCGGCGCCGGGCTGCCCCTGGCAGCGCTGGGCGGGGAGCAGCCTGAGCTGGTTGTGGTGGCTTCCCCGCCGGACGTGACAGCGGACGTCGTGGAACGTGCGCTGTCCGACTACCCGGATGCCACCGTGCTGGACATTGCCAGCGTCAAGGCCGGCATCCAGGGCGAGTTGCGCCGCCGCGGCGTGGACCTGGGCCGCTATGTCGGCACCCATCCCATGGCCGGACGCGAAAAGTCCGGGCCAGTTGCTGCCCGCGGCGAGCTCTTCACGTCCATGCCGTGGGTGCTCTGCCCGGCTGAGGAAACGTCAGCCCCGGCGCTGCAGGCAGCACGGGCCCTGGCCGTTGACCTCGGCGCCGTCGTGTCCCAGTTCACGGCCGAGGAACACGACGAAGCCGTAGCACTGGTATCGCACCTGCCACAAGTGATGTCATCCCTGCTGGCCAGCAGGCTGCAGGGCACGCCGCTGCATGCGCTGTCGCTGGCCGGTAACGGCCTCCGCGATACGACCCGGATTGCTGCCAGCGACCCCACACTGTGGGTCCAGATTCTTGGGTTCAACGCGGGCAAGGTTGTGGAGATCCTGCACAGCGTCCGGGAAGACCTGAACAGGCTCATCGGCACGCTGGAGGATCCGGAAGCCCCGGGTGCCCGCCTCGACCTTGCCCAGCTGATCAGTGAAGGCAACGCCGGCCAGTCAAGGATCCCGGGCAAGCACGGCGGTCCGGCGCAGGCATACTCGTGGCTGACCGTGCTGGTGGATGACCGGCCCGGGCAGATCGCCCGGCTGCTGACAGAAATCGGAGAGATCGGCGTCAACGTCGAGGACCTCCGCCTGGACCACTCATCCGGACAGAATGTCGGCATGGTGGAGCTGTCCGTGCTGCCCAACAGGCACGACCTCCTCATTGAGGCCCTCAACGACCGTGGATGGCGGGTACTGCAGTGATGACACAGGAACTTATCGACACGTTGCCTGCCCTCCGGCTCGGTCGGCCGCTCGTGGTGGCCATCGACGGTCCTTCGGGCTCCGGGAAGTCCAGCGTCAGCAAGGAAGTGGCCCGCCGCCTCAGCCTCGCCTACCTCGACACTGGCGCCATGTACCGTGCCCTGACCTGGTTCTGCCTCGACCGCGGAACCGACCTTACTGACGCCTCTGCCGTGGAGCTTGCCGCCGAAGAGCTGCCGCTCGACATCAGCACCACACCGCATGAAGAGTATGTGCGGGTGGCCGGCACCGATGTCACCGAAGCAATCCGGGAACCTGCGATCTCGTCGGCTGTCAGCGCCGTGGCCACCACCCTCGGAGCCCGGACGGAACTGATCCGCCGGCAGCGTGCGCTGATCGAAAAGCACCACCGCCGCATGGTGGTGGAAGGCAGGGACATCACCACCGTCGTCGTGCCCGGCGCCCAGGTGCGCATGCTGCTCACCGCCAGTGAAGAGGCGCGCCTGCGGCGGCGGGGAATCCAGCTGGGCGGCACCCAAAGCGCGGAAGAACTGGCAGCACAGGTGACCCAACGGGACGCCAAGGATTCGACAGTGGTGAACTTCACCCAGGCGGCGGATGGCGTGGTCACTCTCGATTCGTCCGAGTTGGACTTCGAGGAGACCGTAACCGCGGCACTGCGGATCGTCACCAAGGTCATCAATCATGAGTAACGCCGCGCAGGGCGCCGTCAGCATTCCGGCCCGCTGGACCACAGGCTGGAGCCGCGCCGTGGGCTGGCTGCTGGACCACGCTGTCTACCGGACCACCGTCACCGGCCGCTCCAACGTTCCGGTCCAGGGCCCGGTGATATTCGCCGGCAACCACATCAGCTTCCTGGACGGCCCCGTCATGTTCGGAGCTTCTCCGCGCGCCATGCACATCCTCGTCAAACAGGAGATGTTCAAGGGATTCCTGGGACGGGTGCTGCGGGCTTCGGGCCAGCTTCCCGTGGACCGCTCCGGTGACCGGGCCGCACTGCAGCTCAGCAAGGCAGTGCTCGACGCCGGCCGTTGCGTCGGGATCCTGCCCGAAGGCACCCGGGGGAGCGGCAAGGCTACCGGCATCAGCAACGGAGTGGCCTGGCTCGCCCTGAACTCGGAGGCAACGGTGGTCCCGGTGGCCATCCTGGGCACGAGGCAGGGCGGCGAGCACCTGGATACCATTCCACGCCCCGGCCGCAGGCTGCACGTCAGCTTTGGTGCGGCCATCGCCGTCAGCCGGAACCCCGGCGAGACGGGCCGTGCTTCAATGGACAGGGCGGGAATGGAAATCCGCGCTGCGCTGGCGAAACACGTCCAAGACACCATACAGACAAGCGGGCAGGCTTTGCCCGACGCGGATTTCCCGCAAGAACGTTCCAACGCAGTAGCCGGGTTGCCGGCAGATCACCACTAAGGAAAGTGCAATGAGCGATACGACTCAAACTTCCGGCCGCTCCGGCGCCGGCGAAGACGAATACACGCCCACCGGCACCGACCAGGTGGCTGAGCATCTTGCCGCCCTGGACGATGATGAGGCAGAGCTCCGCGCGGCCTCGCTCCGTGCCGGGCTGGACGACTACGAACTCGACGAGGAAGACGCCGCCCTCCTGAGCGGACGCTATGACGACGAGGACCTTGAAGGTCCGGTCAAGCTGGATCCCGTTCTGGCGATCATTGGCCGCCCGAACGTGGGAAAGTCCACGCTCGTGAACCGTATCCTGGGCCGCCGCGAGGCCGTCGTGGAGGATACCCCTGGCGTGACCCGCGACCGCGTGATGTACGCCGCCCACTGGAACGGCCGTAACTTCACCGTGGTGGACACCGGCGGCTGGGAGCACGATGCCCGCGGCATCCACGCCCGGGTGGCGGAACAGGCCGAAATGGCCGTGGAGTTGGCCGACGCCGTGCTGTTCGTGGTTGACTCCGCCGTGGGCGCGACTGCCACGGATGAGGGCGTCATGAAGATGCTGCGCAGGAGCAAGAAGCCGGTCATCATGGTGGCCAACAAGGTTGATGACTTTGCCCAGGAGGCAGACTCAGCCACGCTGTGGGGGCTCGGCTTCGGCGAGCCGTACCCTGTCTCGGCCCTCCACGGCCGCGGCGTTGCTGACCTCCTTGACCACGTCATGGACACGCTTCCGGAATTCTCTACCATCGAGGGCCTGGAACGCTCCGGGGGCCCGCGCCGCGTGGCTTTGATCGGCCGGCCCAATGTTGGCAAGTCCTCCCTGCTCAACAAGCTCGCAGGATCCGAGCGCGTGGTGGTGGACAACACCGCCGGCACCACCCGTGACCCGGTGGATGAATTCATCGAACTGGGCGACCGGACGTGGCGTTTCGTCGATACCGCCGGTATCCGGCGGCGCCAGCACATGGCTCAGGGCGCCGACTTCTACGCCTCCCTGCGTACGCAGAGCGCGCTCGAAAAGGCGGAGGTCGCCGTCGTGCTTCTGGCCGTTGACGAGGTGCTGAGCGAGCAGGATGTGCGCATCCTCCAGCTGGCCATCGAATCCGGACGTGCGCTGGTGCTCGCGTTCAACAAGTGGGACCTGCTGGACGACGAACGGCGCCGCTACCTGGAGCGTGAAATCGAGCAGGACCTGGCCCATGTTGAGTGGGCTCCGCGCGTCAACATCTCGGCCAAGACCGGCTGGCACAAGGACCGCCTTGTGCCCGCGCTGGATCTGGCGCTCGAGAACTGGGACAAGCGGATCCCCACCGGGCGGCTCAATGCCTTCCTGGGCGAACTTGTGGCCGCGCACCCGCACCCCGTCCGCGGCGGCAAACAGCCAAGGATCCTCTTCGGCACCCAGGCCTCCAGCCGCCCGCCGAAGTTCGTCCTGTTCACCACAGGCTTCCTGGATCCGGGCTACCGCCGGTTCATCACCCGCCGGCTGCGCGAAACGTTCGGATTCGAGGGCACGCCCATCGAAGTGAACATGCGTGTTCGCGAAAAACGGGGCAAGAAGCGTTAATTAGGACACACCGGGCCCGTGGCGGGTGAAAATGTCACGGGCACCCTCCGGAATCGTGTAAGCTTTTGGAGGTGGTTCGGCCGGACTGCTTAGGTGAAATTCTTCTGAATATCACTGAAGCGGAGAACGGCAGGACTGACGGGCTGTAGCGCAGCTTGGTAGCGCACTTGACTGGGGGTCAAGGGGTCGCAGGTTCAAATCCTGTCAGCCCGACCAAAGCAAAACCCCGCCAACCTTCCGGGTGGCGGGGTTTTTCGTTGTCCGAAGATGGCCTACTTGAAAGCCCCCTATTTCAGCAAGCGGGACAGCCTGCGGTCGGCCAGGATCTTGCCGCTGGTCTGGCAGGTGGGACAGTACTGGAGCGCGGTATCCGCGAAGGAGACTTCACGCACGGTGTCGCCGCAGACGGGGCACGGGAGCCCGGTGCGCCCGTGTACGCGCATGGCGCCGCGCTTGGCATCCTTAAGGTCTGCCGGCGCCTTTCCCAGTGCCTCTTTCACGGCCGCCCCCAGGACGCTGTGGATGGAGTCATAGAGGATCCGGACGCTGTCCTGGTGCAGGGCGTTGGCCATGGCGAAAGGGGAGATCTTTGCAGCGTGGAGGATCTCGTCGCTGTAGGCGTTTCCGATTCCGGCCATCACGCTCTGGCTTCGGAGCACGCCCTTGATCTGGTGCGGACTGGACGCGAGTATCTCCGCGAACTGTCCGAGGCTGAACCCAGGGTCCAGCGGATCGGGTCCGAGTGCGGCGATGCCCGGAACATCGAGGGGATCCGCCACCACATAGACGGCAAGGCTCTTTTTGGTGCCCGCTTCCGTCAGATCGACTCCGATGTGCTGTTGGTCCGCTCCTTCGAAGCCCAGCCTGGCAGCAATGGGCCCCTTACCCGGACGGAGCGGCGCTGATGACGGTGATTCCGTATAGCGGACCCAGCCGGCCCGGGCGAGATGGAAAACGAGGTGCAGGCCCTCGGCGTCCAGGCTGATGAATTTTCCGAAGCGCCGGACTCCCGTCACGGTGCGGCCCTCGAGGGCGGTGTAGGGCGGATCAGCCGTCTTTAACACGGCCACGGAGAGGACTTGGAGCTTCATCAGCACTGTGCCGTGCAAATGTGTGCCGAGGAAACTGCTCAGGCCGGCCACTTCGGGTAGTTCTGGCATGCCCCCACTGTGGCACACCCGTGCGGCGCTGTCAGTGCCCCGGAGCCGTCTGCGGCCGGGCAGGTATGCCTATACTTTCAGCGGTGGCTTGTTCCTTACGCCTCCGTTGACATTGGTGATTGACCCGATGAAAGGCCCCTGATGAGCAACATTCCCTCTGATCTGTCCTACACCGCCGAACATGAGTGGGTGTCCGTGCCGAACGCCGATGGCGTGGTCCGGGTGGGGATCACTGACTTCGCCCAGGACGCGCTCGGGGACGTCGTCTACGCGCAGATGCCGGAGGTCGGAACCACCGTCACCGCGAACGACGTCGTGGGTGAGGTCGAGTCCACCAAGAGCGTCAGCGATATCTACGCCCCGGTGTCCGGTGAAATCGTGGCCCGCAACGAAGCCCTGGACACTGATTCAGCCCTCATTAACTCCGATCCCTACGGCGACGGCTGGCTCATCGAGGTCAAGCTGGCGGAAGCGGATGCAGTGGACTCCCTGCTCAGTGCATCGGAGTACGAACAACAGGTAGGCTAAAGCTAACCGTTCGCGCTGACGGGCCATTGGATTCCAGTGGCCCGGACAGCGGGCGGAAACCGGATCTGCCAGGCATTTCCGGACGGTATGCGTTGATTGCAGGGGGACATCTGCAACGAAGGAGGAGAAATCCATGGTTGGCGGCGAACAGAACCACACCAACGGTGATTACGGCACGGGCGTGGGCAGGGCTTCGGAGACAACCTCGATCAACCTCACTCCAGTTCACGATGAGCCGACCATCGTACCCAAGCTTTCGCCGGAGGAACGGGCTGCTGTTGAAGCGCTGCCCTCCGGTTCCGCACTGCTGGTCGCACACAGCGGGCCCAACTCGGGCGCCCGTTTCCTGCTTGACTCCGACGTCACCACAGCCGGGCGGCACCCGGACGCAGACATCTTCCTCGACGATGTCACTGTCTCCCGCCGCCACGTTGAATTCCGCCGCACGGCACGCAGCTTCGAAGTTGTGGACACCGGCAGCCTTAACGGCACGTACGTCAACCACGACCGCGTGGACAGCGTGGAACTGAAGTCCGGAAACGAAGTCCAGATCGGCAAATTCCGACTCACCTTCTACTTGAGCCCTGCCCGCGCAGCAGGACGCGTCTGATTCGGAGCGGCTGCCTGTGGCAATGGCACAACCGGAGCGCCGCGGACCCCTGGTCCTGAACATCGGGGAGGTCCTCGCTCAGCTGAGCGACGACTTCCCCAGCATGACGGCGTCGAAAATCAGGTTCCTTGAGGAAAAAGGACTCATCAATCCCCGGCGCACGCCGGCAGGCTACCGGCAGTACTCCGACGGCGACGTCGAGCGGCTGCGGTTCGTCCTGTCCCTCCAGCGTGACCAATACCTGCCGCTGAAGGTGATCAAGGACTACCTTGACGCCATTGACCGCGGGGAACGGCCGGAGAACCTCCCGCCAGGAGTGACTGTCTCTCCACGGATCGTCTCCGACGAGCTCGCGGCAGAGCTGCAAAACAGGGCCCGCAAGCTCAGCGAGGAACAACTGCGCGCCGAGTCCGGGGCAAGCGTCCCGCTGCTGCAGTCTCTGCTGAGTTACGGGCTGATCGGCCACACCAACGGCAAGTTTGACGAACACGCATTGCAGGTCGCGCGCGCCTGCGTCCAGCTCGAAGGTCACGGGCTTGAGCCCCGGCACCTGCGTCCCTTCCAGGCTGCGGCCGAGCGCGAATTCGGCCTGGTGGAACGGGCTGTTGCCACGCTGACGTCACGCAAGGACGCCGCCTCGCAGGCGCGGGCCGCAGAGGCGGCCCGTGAAATCAGCGACCTCTGCCTGACCCTGCACCGGGCTCTGGTCCAGGACCGTATTTCACGGATGGAGATCTGATGATCGAAGTCGAGATTGTGGGCGTCCGGATCGAGCTGCCCTCCAACCAGCCCCTTGTGCTTCTCCGGGAGATCCACGGGGAACGCCATGTACCCATCTGGATCGGGACACCGGAAGCCAGCGCGATCGCCCTGGCACAGCAGGGCGTGGTGCCGCCCCGGCCCATGACCCACGACCTCCTAGTGGACGTGGTGGAGACGCTCGGGCACTCCGTGGTCAGCGTCAATATCGTGGCGGTGGAAGACAACATCTTCTACGGGCAGCTCCAGTTTGAGAATGGCGCGACCGTCAGTTCACGGGCCTCGGATGCGCTGGCCATTGCGCTGCGCGCCAAATGCCGGATCTGGTGTGCGGATTCGGTGATGGACGAGGCCGGGGTGAGAATCACCGAACACGACGAAGGTGAGGACACCGAGCCCGGTCCCACCGTGGATGAAGAACGTGAACTGCGCAGGTTCAGGGAGTTCCTGGACGACGTGGAACCGGAAGACTTCGACGGCTAAGGTCACGTTAAGGTTAAAGTTGAGGGTGAAACTTTCGACACGCCCCGTGAATGACCCGAACGTCTTTGACCTTGGGCCGCGGCGGGCCTAACGTCGAAGGTACCAAGTTCCCATTGCATACAACAGCCGCGCAAGTCACACTGGAAAGTGCTACTCCGGCCAAATTACATGCGTGAGTTTTCATTCTGATCCTCATGCCTGTAGGAGCTGTTGCAGCAACTTCCTCAAGGGAGCTCATGACAAGGAGGATCCACGTGAGTCCGAAAGGCGAAGCAGGCGAGCTGAAGCAGCCCTCGACGGCCGGCGTAGCTGTGCCTGCAAGCGGTGCTCAGGGCCTTCTCTTCACTGAGGACCTCCCCGTCCTTGACGAGGACGCCGGCTATCGTGGCCCCACAGCCTGCAAGGCGGCAGGCATAACGTACCGGCAGTTGGACTACTGGGCCCGGACGGGCCTGGTCGAACCCGCTGTACGCGGCGCCGCGGGCTCAGGATCTCAGCGCTTGTACGGCTTCCGCGACATCCTTGTCCTGAAGGTGGTTAAGCGCCTCCTGGATACAGGTGTGTCGCTCCAGCAAATCCGCTCCGCAGTGGAGCACCTGCGGGAGCGCGGCGTCGAGGACCTGGCGCAGATCACCCTCATGAGCGACGGTGCCAGCGTTTATGAATGCACCTCCGCAGACGAGGTGATCGACCTCGTCCAGGGCGGTCAGGGCGTGTTTGGCATTGCCGTGGGGCGGGTCTGGCGTGAGGTTGAAGGCAGCCTGGCCTCCCTGCCCAGTGAGCACGCGAGCGACCAGACCTTTCCGGACGACGAACTGAGCAAGCGCCGCGCAGCCCGCAAGATCGGCTAGGGCCACACGGCGCAGCCGGCGCCCGCCCTTCAAAGCTTCAAATGAGCGAAGGCCGCCTCCCCGACGGGGAGGCGGCCTTCGCCCATTTTGCGTCGCTCGCGCTCCCTAGCGGCTGCTGCGGCTGCGGCTTCCCCTGCCGGCCGACATCAGGTTGCCGAGGAGCGCATCAAAAAGTCCCGCAGTGGATTTGGCGGAGTCGCCGGGCCAATGATGGACGGAATGCGCTGCGCCCTGGATCTGCTGCCAGTTGGCCTGTTCCGGAATGTGGGGTGTCAGCAGGAGGTCGCCGAACATCGACTGCATTTCGGCCAGGCGGAACGCGTGTTCGGACGATCCGGAGCGCACGCGGTTGGCGACGATCCCCGCGGGAGAAAGGTTGGGCGCGAATTCCTGCCGGAACAGCTGAATGGCGCGCATGGTGCGCTCGGTCCCTGCCACGGAGAACAGGCCCGGTTCGGCCACCAGGGCAACCTTGGTGCTCGCGGACCAGGCCATCCGCGTCAGACCGTTCAGGGACGGCGGGCAATCCACCAGAACCAGCTCGTATTTATCTGCGCCCGCCAGGACGGCGGACAGCCTGCGGAGATCCCTTTTGCCAAGGTCCGGACGGTCGTAGATCCCTGTGTAGGCGGACCCCACGGCCACGTCCAGGACGGCAGGGCCGGAACCGTTGCTTCCCGCCCGTCCGGTCCAGCCGCTGGCAACAACGTTGTCAGGAAGCTTGGCCTTCCGCGGATTCCTGAGCATCCTGCCGATGTCCAGCCTGTCGCTCGGCTGCACTCCCAGGGCGGTACTCGCGTCGGCATGGGGATCCAGGTCCACTACTAGTGTCGGAATTCCGGCGGCCAGTGCCGCAGACGCCAATCCGGTCGTGACGGATGTCTTGCCGACACCGCCTTTGAGGCTGCTGATGCTGACTACTTGCACTTGAAAAACCAATACCTAACGCCGGTTGCCGTGTTGGGGTAGTTTCCGCTCCGGCACTGCCGGAACCGGGGACAGGCTTCCGCCGCCCCATTCATCATATGTTGACCCGGCGCCTAAACCCTTCTTATCCGGCCCGGGCATGGCTCCGCGAAAGACGCTTTCGGGGCCATGCAGGGGACGGAGTGATTGTGGCACCGACATGACGGATAATTCTGTGATGGTAGACACAATGATTTGTGTTTCAATGCACGCGTCTTACACACTGTGACCACTTACCGATACACCCGCAATGATGCAGGAGAAGTATGTTTTCCAAGATTCTGGTGGCCAACCGCGGCGAAATCGCTATCCGCGCTTTCCGCGCCGGCTACGAGCTGGGCGCCAAGACCGTTGCCGTGTTCCCCAACGAGGACCGTAACTCGATTCACCGCCAGAAGGCCGATGAGGCATATCTGATCGGTGAAGAGGGCCACCCCGTCCGCGCGTACCTGGACGTTGATGAGGTGGTGCGGGTAGCCAAGGAGTCCGGAGCCGATGCCATCTACCCCGGCTATGGCTTCCTGTCCGAAAACCCCGACCTTGCCCGGGCCGCGAAAGCTGCCGGCATCACCTTCGTCGGCCCGCCGGCAGAGGTCCTGGAACTCGCCGGCAACAAGGTATCCGCGCTGGAAGCGGCCCGCAAGGCCGGTGTTCCGGTTCTCAACTCGAGCGCGCCGTCCAAGGACCTTGACGAACTGATCGCCGCCGCCGACGAAATCGGCTTCCCGATCTTCGCCAAGGCCGTGGCCGGAGGCGGCGGGCGCGGTATGCGCCGGGTGGACACCCGCGAGGCGCTCCCGGAGGCCCTGCAGGCCGCCATGCGCGAGGCCGATGCGGCCTTCGGCGATCCCACCATGTTCCTCGAGCAGGCGGTGCTCCGTCCGCGCCACATCGAAGTGCAGATCCTGGCCGACGCCGAGGGCAACGTCATGCACCTCTTTGAGCGTGACTGTTCCATCCAGCGGCGCCACCAGAAGGTCGTCGAGATCGCACCGGCCCCCAACCTCGATGAAGGCATCCGGCAGGCGCTCTACCGCGACGCGGTCAAGTTCGCCAAGGCGCTCAACTACGTCAACGCAGGAACCGTCGAGTTCCTGGTGGACACCGTCGGTGAGCGCGCCGGACAGCACGTGTTCATTGAAATGAACCCGCGGATCCAGGTGGAGCACACGGTCACCGAAGAGGTCACCGACGTCGACCTGGTCCAGGCCCAGCTCCGCATCGCGTCTGGAGAAACCCTGGCCGACCTGGGCCTGTCCCAGGAAACAGTGTTCCTCAAGGGCGCAGCACTCCAGTGCCGCATTACCACCGAGGACCCTGCCAACGGCTTTCGTCCCGACGTCGGAAAGATCACCGGCTACCGCTCCGCCGGCGGCGCCGGCGTACGGCTCGACGGCGGCACCGTCTACTCCGGTGCCGAAATCAGCCCCCACTTCGATTCGATGCTCGTTAAGCTCACCTGCCGCGGCAGGGACTACCCGGCAGCGGTCGCAAGGGCGCGCCGTGCCCTCGCGGAGTTCCGCATCCGTGGCGTATCCACGAACATCTCTTTCCTGCAGGCCGTGCTGGACGACGCCGACTTCATCGCCGGCAACGTGGCCACCTCATTCATTGACGAGCGTCCGGAGCTTCTAAAAGCCCGGGTCTCCGCCGACCGGGGCACCAAGCTGCTGACATGGCTGGCCGAGGTGACCGTCAACAAGCCCAACGGCGAGCTCAAGGTCCATTCCGATCCCGCCGACAAGCTGCCCGCCGTGGCCGGCCCCGATCTGCAGCCAGGTTCACGCCAGCGGTTGCAGGAGCTCGGCCCGGAAGGGTTCGCCCGGGCACTGCGTGAGCAAGCGGCCGTGGCAGTTACCGACACCACCTTCCGTGATGCCCACCAGTCGCTGTTGGCCACCCGCGTCCGCACGCGAGACCTTGTTGCCGCCGGACCTGCGGTGTCCGGACTGCTTCCCGGGCTGTTGTCCGTCGAAGCGTGGGGCGGCGCAACCTATGACGTGGCCCTGCGCTTCCTGGGTGAGGACCCCTGGGACCGTCTCGCCGCACTCCGGAAAGCCCTGCCGAACATCTGCCTGCAGATGCTGCTCCGCGGCCGGAACACCGTGGGATACACGCCGTACCCCGAAGAGGTCACGGAGGCCTTCGTCAACGAAGCTGCCGCCACCGGCATCGACATTTTCCGGATCTTCGACGCCCTCAACGACGTCAACCAGATGGCGCCGGCCATCCGCGCCGTCCGGGCCACCGGAACAGCGGTCGCCGAAGTCGCGCTTTGCTACACGGGCGACATGCTTGACCCGGAGGAAAAGCTCTACACGCTGGACTACTACCTGGAGCTGGCGCAGAAGATCGTGGACGCCGGCGCCCATATCCTCGCAATCAAGGACATGGCGGGACTGCTGCGTCCTGCTGCTGCAGCCAAGCTGGTCCGCGCCCTGCGTGAAAAGTTCGACCTCCCGGTCCACCTGCACACCCACGACACCGCCGGCGGACAGCTGGCCACCCTCCTCGCCGCCGTTGACGCAGGCGTCGATGCCGTGGACGTTGCGTCGGCTTCGCTCGCTGGGACAACCAGCCAGCCGTCAGCCTCCGCACTGGTCGCGGCACTGGCGCACACCGAGCGGGACACTGGCCTGAGCCTCGCCAATGTCAGTTCGCTGGAGCCCTACTGGGAAGCAGTACGCCGGGTCTACGCTCCCTTCGAGTCCGGACTCCCGGGCCCGACAGGCCGCGTGTACCAACACGAGATCCCGGGCGGGCAGCTCTCCAACCTGCGGCAGCAGGCCATGGCACTGGGCCTGGGCGAACGCTTCGAGGCGATCGAAGACATGTACACCGCTGCGGACCGCATTCTGGGGCGCCTCGTGAAGGTCACGCCGTCCTCCAAGGTGGTTGGCGACCTCGCCCTTCACCTCGTTGGGCTTAACGCCGACCCGGCAGACTTCAACGAGAACCCGCAGAACTACGACATCCCGGACTCGGTCATCGGCTTCCTCTCCGGCGAGCTGGGTGATCCTCCGGGAGGCTGGCCCGAACCGTTCCGCACCAAGGCACTGCAGGGCAGGAGCATCAAGGTCCGTGATGCCGAGCTCAGCGCCGAGGACAGCGCCGCGCTTCGCGGGGACTCGAAGACCCGGCAGCGAACCCTGAACCGGCTTCTCTTTGCCGGCCCCACCAAGGACTACGAGAAGAGCGTGGAAACGTACGGCAACGTTTCGGTCCTGGACACCCGCGACTACCTCTACGGCCTGCAGCGCGGCGCGGAGCACGTCATCGAGCTGGAGAAGGGCGTCCGCCTCATCGCTTCGCTGGAAGCCGTGTCGGAACCCGACGAGAAGGGCATGCGCTCGGTCATGTGCACGCTCAACGGCCAGTCCCGGCCCGTCCTGGTGCGCGACACGTCCGTGGTCAGCAACGTGAAGGCTGCGGAGAAGGCCGATCCTGCCCAGCCGGGGCACGTCGCCGCCCCGTTCGCGGGAGCCGTGACGGTCACCGTCAAGGCCGGCGACACCGTCAATGCCGGCGACACTGTTGCCACCATCGAGGCCATGAAGATGGAGGCGTCAATCACGACGCCGGTGGGCGGCAAAGTCACGCGGCTGGCGATTTCCGCTGTGGAACAGGTCCAGGGCGGAGACCTGCTGCTCGTCGTTGAGTAACTGCGGGCGGTAGCGCCGGGCACAGCCCGGCGCTACCGCTGCGCGGTACTCCCGGATGCTTGCCGGTAGGCTGGGAATCTGAATGAAGGCTGTGGGGACGGCGGACGCCGCCCCCACAGCCTTTGAATGACGACGATGAAAACACTGAGCGGGAGCCCATGACGCAGACGAACACGCCAAAGCCCGCGCCGAGGTCCGCCGGGGCTGCCGGCGCTGAAGATCCGGTTCGGGAGGAGACTGGCGCCGCGTCCACCGAGACCGCAGCCGTCCGTCACGATGAAGCGCCGCAGAGCGCGTCGTCCCAGGACACACCGCCGCGGGACACGGCGCCGGCTGCCCCGCCGTCCGTTCCACCCTCTGGCGACATCAGCGTTGTGACAGTCTCCGACGCCCAGGACAGGACGTCGGTTGGCTCGCTGTCCGCCGTCAACACCATGTCGCAGCCTGCCGCCGCGGCAGCGGCCATGCCCCTCGTGACGGCGGGGCCCGGGAACTTGGCGCCAAGCGGTGCTGCCGCCGGGCCAGGGACGCAGCCGGGCACAGAGTCTGAAGCGCACTCTGGCGCCGTCCGGCCGGACCCGAACCAGCCGGACCTCAACGACCCGGACCCCAACCACCCGGACGCCGGGCAGCACCAGGCGGGGGCTGAGGACACGGGCGAAGCTCCCGGCGAAGCGCCGGACCACATCAGTGAACGCCGGGAACGTGCGGAAGGGCCGGAACCCGCTGCCGCGCTGACGGCGGACCGCCTGCTGAACAAAGCCGCCGCTGCACCTGTGGCGGGCTGGCGGCGGTGGCTGTACCAGGCCACCCTGGGCTTCGTGAATCTGGGGGATCCGGACCGGGTCAGGATCCAGCGCGCCATGGAGCACCGAATCGCCACGCGGCTTGGGGAACGGACGCGCTATGTTCCCGTTCTGTCCCGCAAGGGCGGCGTGGGGAAGACCACCGTCACCACATTGCTGGGCATGGTGCTGGCAGACCTGCGCGAGGACCGGGTCATCGCCATGGACGCCAATCCGGACCGCGGAACGCTGTCAGACCGTTCTCCCGGCCGGGCGGACTTTACGGCACGCCAGCTGGTCAAGGACAGGTTTACCGTCAACTCCTTCGCTCAGCTGTCCAACTACACCGCCAGGGACGGTTCCCGGCTCGACGTCCTGGCCTCCGACACCGACCCCATGGTGGCCCATGCCTTCGACGACGCCGATTACCGGGCTGTGACCGACATCCTTGGCCGCTACTACTCGATCGTTTTGACGGACTCCGGGACCGGCATGGTGCACTCCGTCATGAAGGGCACGCTCGAAAAGGCCGATGCCGTGGTCCTCGTTTCCGGCGGAAGCGTGGACGAGGCCCGGCTGGCTTCTGAAACGCTGTCCTGGCTGGAAGCGCACGGTCGCCAGGATCTGGTAGCCAGAGCCACCGTTGTCATCAACATGGCTGCCGGTGACCGCACGCTGGTCAACATCGACGAAATCGAGCAGCATTTCCTGTCCCGGGTCAAGAACGTTGTCCGGATTCCCCACGACCGGCACCTCGCCGAGGGGTCCCGGATCCAGCTGAGCCAGCTGAAGCCTGCAACACGCAGTGCAGCGGTGGAGCTTGCGTCCCTCGTGATGGAGGAACTGCAACAGGCCTGAGCATGCCCTGACCTGTTCTAGATGCAGCAGTGAGCACAGAGCCCCGCCGGACGCTCCGGCGGGGCTCTGTGCTTTCCTGCGCGTAAGGGCCCTGTGCGTGAGGGCCCTGTGCGTGCGGACTTGTCAGGCGCGTGTCGGCTTAGGGGACTTGTACATCTCATCGATGAATAACTCGAAGTCCTTCATGACCTGCGCGCGCTTGACCTTCATAGATGGGGTCAGGTGGCCCGAGGCTTCGGTGAAGTCAGATGGAACGATCCTGAAGGACTTGATGGCCTCTGCCTGCGAAACGGACTGGTTCGCATGGTTGATCAGCTCCTGCACTGCCGCCTGGACGGCGCTGTGGTCCGCAGCCTCGGTCACGGTGGTTTCCGGCGGCAGGCCGTGGCGCTGCAGCCATCCCGGGAGGGCTTCCTCGTCGAGCGTGACCAGTGCACCGATGAAGGGGCGGTTGTCGCCCACCACGAGTACTTGGGAAACCAGCGCATCGGCCCGGATCTGGTCCTCGAGCAAGGCCGGAACCACGTTCTTGCCTCCGGCGGTCACAATGATTTCCTTTTTCCGGCCGGTGATGGTCAGGAAGCCGTCGGCATCGAGCTGGCCGATATCTCCGGTTCGGAACCAGCCATCCACAAACGCCTCGGCCGTGAGGTCATCGCGCTGGTAGTAGCCCCGCATGACGCAAACGCCTTTGGTGAGGATCTCGCCGTCGTCGGCAATCTTCACCGTGTTGCCGGCCAGCGGCGCACCGACCGTACCGATCTTGATCCTTTCGGGGGTGTTGACGCTGATCGGCGCCGTGGTCTCTGTCAGGCCATAGCCCTCCAGAATCTGCAGTCCGATGCCCTGGAAAAAGTGGCCGAGCCGCTCACCCAGCGGACCGCCGCCGGACACTGCGTGCGCCACCTGGCCCCCCAAGGCGGCACGGAGCTTTCCGTAGACGAGCTTGTCGAAGATTGCGTGCCGGATTTTCAGCCCGAACCCGACGCCGCCGTCCTGCCGGGCGCGGGAATAGGCAATGGCGGTGTCGGCGGCCTTGTGGAAAATCGCGCCCTTTCCGCTGTCCTCGGCCTTGGTGAGCGCCGAGTTGTACACCTTCTCGAACACGCGGGGCACTGCAAGGATGAACGTGGGCTTGTAGCTCTGCAGATCGGGCAGGAGGTGCTTGATGTCCGGCGTGTGGGCCACGGTGACGCCCGCTGCGACCGCGAGGACCGAGATGAAACGTGCGAAGACGTGGGCCAGCGGGAGGAACATGATGGTCCGGGCCTGCTCGTTGACGATCTGGCGCAGTGAGGTGGCCAGCGCGTTCTCCGACAGTTCCACGAAATTCCCGTGCGTCAGTTCGCAGCCCTTGGGCCGGCCCGTGGTTCCGGAGGTGTAGATGATGGTGGCGATGTCGCTGAGGTTGGCGGCCTGCCGGCGTTCCTCGAGTTCGTCGTCGCTGACGTTCGACCCGGCTTCGCGGAGGGCATCCAGGCCTCGTCCTTCAAGCTGCCAGACGTGTGTGAGGGCGGTGAGACCCTCGGAGACGGCAGCCTGCCTGATGATGTTTTCGTGGTGGTCGGACTCGCCGAAGGCGGCCACCGCTCCGGAATCGCCCAGGTTCCAGGCAACCTGGGACGGAGAGGATGTCTCATAGATGGGCACGGACACGCCGCCGGCGAACCAGATGGCAAAGTCGACGAGTGCCCATTCGTAGCGTGTGCGGGACATGATCCCCACGCGGTCTCCGGCGCCCACGCCGCTGGCAATGAGTCCCTTCGCGAGGGCGGAGACGTCTGCCAGGAAGTCCACGGCCGCGATGTCCTGCCATTGACCGGCAGCGTCCAGCCGGGAAAACAGGGCCGGATTTGTTGCCTTGGCCGCCTGGCGCACCACAAGGTCCGTGATATTGGTGTCCGGGGGGACGGTCACCAGGGGCGGAACACTGAATTCGCGCACGATAGCTCCTTTGATATCCGTAGGCCGCTGCGGTTAGTCCTAACCTTAGTACCCCGCCCATGCGGGCCAGGTGCCATTTAGCTACTCGCCAGTAACATTACGTCAATGCGCCGTTTCAGCCAATAAGTCACGGGCGGGCGTGCCCCGGCGCCGACACCTAGAATGGGGGATTATGCAGCAGCCCCCGCCCAGCGAACAGACCGGACCGCACAGCCCGACCCGTGAGACCGGACCGCGGGCATGGCGGCGACGCTCGCTCGGCAGCCAGGGCGGCAGCTCACCCCGCCAGATGTTCCGGCAGCACATGCGCCCAGCCGGCACGGGGCTGGCCATCGGCATCGACATCGGCGGCACCAAGGTTGCGGCCGGGGTAGTCGACGCGGAGGGACGGATCGTCAGCGAAGCCAGGCGGTCCACCCCAGGTAGTGACCCCCGTGCCGTCGAACAGGTAATAGTCGAACTCGTGGAGGAACTGGGCCGCGGAGCCCGGATCAGGTCCGTGGGCATCGGCGCGGCCGGTTGGATGGATCTCGACGGCGGCACCGTCCTCTTCAGCCCGCACCTTGCCTGGCGCAACGAACCGCTGAGGGACAACCTGCAGCGCCTGCTGCGCCGCCCCGTCATGCTGGTCAACGACGCCGACGCCGCCGCGTGGGCAGAATGGCGGTTTGGCGCCGGCCAGGGGCAGGACCGTCTGGTGTGCATCACCCTCGGGACCGGTATCGGCGGGGCCATGGTCATGGACGGCCGTGTCGAGCGGGGCCGATTCGGTGTCGCAGGGGAATTCGGGCACCAGATCATCATGCCCGGCGGCCACCGCTGCGAATGCGGTAACCGCGGCTGCTGGGAACAGTACGCTTCCGGCAATGCCCTCGGCCGGGAGGCCCGGGAGCTCGCCCTCGCTAACTCCCCGGTGGCGCAGGAGCTCCTCAAGGCCGTCGACGGACACGCAGACCGCATCACGGGAGCCACGGTGACCGAACTGGCCATCTCCGGAGACGCGGCGTCGCGGGAGCTGCTGGAAGATGTGGGGGACTGGCTGGGGCTCGGGCTGGCCAACCTGGCCGCGGCACTCGACCCGGGAAAATTCGTGATCGGCGGTGGACTTTGCGCGGCCGGCGAGCTGCTCGTGGCGCCGGCCAGGAAGGCCTTTGCCCGGAACCTCACCGGGCGCGGCTTCCGCCCTGCCGCGGAGATTGCCCTCGCGGCCCTCGGGCCGAACGCCGGACTCATCGGCGCCGCAGACCTGTCCCGCGTCAGCAGCCGAACGCACAACTGACCCGGGCGTCCCGCTTAGGCCCGGGCGCCGTGCTTAGACCCGGGCGCCGTCGTCGTTTTCGTCCTTGTCCTGGGGCAGCTTCATGATCAGGTAGACCACCGCGCCCACAAAGGTGACCACCATGCCGAGGATCGCCAGGAGCGGCGCTGAGCGCCAGAACATCGCCGACAATACCAATGCCACTGGAGCGCCCACTGCGCCGATCCACGCCAGCATGGTCAGGGGGTCGGTGGCCGAGAGGCTGGGCGGTTCCTCGGGCACAAATGCGCCATCGTCGTCTTCCATGCCGTAGTCGCGTGGGCCTTCGGATCCTGCAGATCCCGGCGCCCCGGACCCCGGCGGAGCGTTCTCGGCAGCGCGCTGGCGGGCGGCCGCCTCCTGCCGCTCTGCTGCCGACAACTCGGTGGGCGCGCCGGCACGCGGTGCGAGCCCCAGCGGATCAAAGTCGGTGAAGTGCTTGGCCGGGCTCTCCGCTGCGGAACCTGGCATCGTGCCGCCGGCGGCGCCGGTGCTGTCCGCGGCGGGAGTACTCCCGGCACCGTTTTGGTTGCGGGTTTCGGGATCAAAAGCAGTGTCCGCTTCCAGCCTGGCCACGAGATCCAGCCAGACGGCGTCGTCCTGGTTGGCGCTGGGATCGGACGAATTTGAATCAGGCCTGTTCATCGGGCTCGCCCTTCTGGCTTGCTGTCGCGGACTGCTTCAGACCCGGGCGGGTCTGCGCGAGAACGTCACGGATGAAGTCCACCGAGCCGCTGAAGATCTGCTCGGCGTCGTTATCGAGGGTCGCTACGTGATAGCTGTTCTCAAGTTTGGTCAACTGCAGGGGCGCGCGGGTCAGGCCGCGCCGAAGGGCTACGATGCTCGAGTCGGAAACGACGTGGTCCACCGTGGAGCGGAACACGTGCACCGGGGCTGTAATGCGCGGCAACAGCTTGCGGGTGTCCTTGAACATCTTGTTGAGTTCATGGGCCGCCGCCACGGGGGTTCTGGCGTAGGCGCCCTCGTCAATGCCCGGTTTGAGGATGTCGTTTCCTATGGACGGCGTGCTCTTGAGCACCAGCTTGAGGATTCCGGCCAGCGGGGCGCGGGGATCGTCGATGACAAGTGCGGGATTGACGAGGATGGTGCCGGCAACCGGCCGGGTGGCGGCGATACGAAGGGCCAGGGCGCCGCCCATTGAGATGCCCGCCGAGAAGACCTGGTCGCACTCGGCATCAAGTTCCAGGTACGCCGCATCCATGGCGTCATGCCACTCCGGCCAGCGGCTTCGCGCCAGTTCCTGCCAGGTGGTGCCATGACCGGGAAGCAGCGGCATGCGGACGGCGAAGCCGGCTAAGGCAAACGCCGCTGCCCAGGCCCGCACCGCGTGCGGACTGCCGGTGAACCCGTGCGAGAGTGCGACGCCGACACTCGGGCCCTCGCCGGAAAAGGGGCTGCTGAACGGACTGTGGTCCGGAACTATGCTCATGACTTCTCCGACGATACGTGGCTTCGTGCGTGCACCTGAAAGAACCGCGCGGACGCTTCGAAAATTTCCCGGGCGTCGACATCCAGCGTCGCAACGTGGCCGCTGTGTTGAAGCCAAACGACCTCAAGGCAGGTTGATCCGAGACCCTTCCTGACCATAGCCAGGGACGTGGGCGGCACCACGATGTCGTTCACTGACTTGAAAACCAGCACCGGCGCCTTGATCCTGGGGAGTCCGCGGACAGCGGCCGCGAAGAGCCTTTTCAGCTGATGGACCGCTGCCAGCGGCGTCCGTGAGTAGTCGCCGTCTTCGGTGCGGGACGCCGTCGGATTTTCCTCTTCAATGGGAACCGTGGTCCGCTGGAAGTACTTGAGCAGTCCGATGACCCGGACCCGGCGGTCATAGAAACTCAGTCCCGGGTTGACCACGGCCACGCCTGACACATCCCGGCGGGCGGCAGTCAGCAGTGCGATGGCGCCGCCCATGGACAAGCCGGCCACATAGCAGTCGTCGGTCTTGGCGGCAAGCTCCAGATACGCCTTGTCAAAGGCGCCGAACCAGTCGCCCCAGCCAGTGCGGGCCAGATCCTGCCACCGCGTCCCGTGGCCGGGCAACAGCGGTACAGAGACCGCGAAGCCCCGTTCTGCCAGGTATTCCGCCCAAGGAAGGATGCTCAAGGGGCTGCCGGTGAAGCCATGGCAGATGGCGATTCCGATGCGCGCATTCGGGCCATGGCCCGGGTAGCTGAAAGCGGCGGGCGTGGTCCGGTCGCTGCTTTCTGTCATGAGACCATCGTGTCACTGTTACGCCTAAATCTCACTAGAGTAGGGTTGCATTGCAGTGCTGGCCGGGTCCTTTGGAGCGCCTGCCAGTTGCCTTCCGGAGGGGTTTGGACACGTGTTCTATTGGGTCATGAAAAGGGTCTTCCTGGGTCCGGTGCTCCGCACCCTCTTCCGGCCTTGGGTCAAGGGACTGGACAACGTGCCGGCCGAGGGCGCGGCGATTATTGCCTCCAACCACCTGTCCTTTTCGGATTCCATCTTCATGCCGCTCATGGTGCCCCGGCCCGTGATTTTCCTGGCCAAATCGGAGTACTTCACCGGCACAGGGCTCAAGGGCCGGATGACGGCCCTGTTCTTCCGGCTCACCAACCAGCTCCCCATGGACCGCTCCGGTGGTGCTGCATCCGCGGCCTCGCTGGAGACAGGCATGGACGTGCTGACCAGCGGGGGACTGCTGGGGATCTATCCCGAGGGGACACGAAGCCCTGATGCCCGCCTGTACCGGGGCAAAGTGGGGGTGGCCCGGTTGGCACTCCAGGCCGGGGTGCCCGTGATTCCGGTGGCGATGATCGGTACGGACAAGGTCCAGCCGATCGGAAAACGGCTGCCCAACATCCGCCGCATTGGCATGATCTTCGGCGAACCTTTGGATTTCAGCCGGTATCAGGGCATGGCGGAAGACCGGCTGATCCAGCGATCGGTAACCGATGAAATCATGTATGAGCTCATGCGCCTCTCCGGGCAGGAATACGTGGATGAATATGCCGCCGTGGTCAAGCTGCGGCTGGCGGGGAAGGGCCCCTCCGCCGCGGCCCCGTCCGCTGAGACCCCGTCTGGCGGGATCCCGACCAACGCGACCCCGGCGGGTGACACCCCGCCGGGCGCCTCCGCTGCCCGTGACGCTCGCGGTGACATCCCGCCGGATGGATCCGCGCAGGTTGCCGGGGAGCTTAATGCCGGGGAGCCTAATGCAGGGGAACCGGCCCCTGCCGGCGGACCTGATGCCGCGCCCGGGGAAACTCCCGGACGAGGCTCCCGGCACGAGCCAAGTGGGGAGAACGACGCCGGATCCTCCCGCAGTGCCTAGGCGCCCCTTGCGCTCGGCATAGGTGTATGACGCCCAGCCTCCGGTCAATGACAGGTCGGGTGTCCGGATGCCCGCTCCGGCAACTAGTCTTAGTAGTGTGACTGAGCTATCTGCAAAACCGGCCTCTTCCCTGACCAGCACCGCACAGAGCGGTGCCGCTAATTATCCGGGACTGGACAACTGGCGGGACCTTCCCATCTCGCAGCAGCCCACGTGGCAGGACAGGGACGTCTTCGACGCATCCGTCGGTGAACTGTCGGTGCTCCCGCCCCTCGTTTTCGCCGGTGAAGTCGACGTTCTCCGCGAACGGCTCGCCGCCGCCGCGCAGGGCAAAGCTTTCCTGCTCCAGGGCGGAGACTGCGCCGAGACGTTCGGGGACGCTACGGCGGACAAGATCAGCGCCCGCGTGAAAACGATCCTGCAGATGGCAGTGGTCCTCACGTATGGTGCCGCAATGCCGGTAATCAAGATGGGCCGGATGGCGGGCCAGTTCGCCAAGCCGCGCTCCTCGAACGATGAAACCCGCGATGGCGTGACCCTTCCGGCCTACCGCGGGGACATCGTCAACGGGTACGACTTCACCCCCGAATCCCGGGGCCACGATGCCAGCCGGATGCTCAGGGCCTACCACACCTCCGCTTCCACGCTGAACCTGATCCGTGCCTTCACCCAGGGCGGCTTCGCGGACCTTCGCCTCGTGCACCAGTGGAACAAGGGCTTCACCGAGAACCCCGCCCACGCGCGTTACGAATCGCTGGCACGGGACATCGACCGTGCCATCAAGTTCATGGCGTCCTGTGGCGCAGACTTCGAGGCGCTGAAGCGTGTGGAGTTCTACGCCAGCCACGAGGCGCTGCTGCTCGACTACGAACGTGCCCTGACCCGCATCGATTCGCGCACCGGCTTCCCCTATGACACCTCCGCGCACTTCCTGTGGATCGGTGAGCGCACCCGCGAACTGGACCACGCGCACGTCGATTTCCTCTCGCGTGTGCGCAATCCGATCGGTGTAAAGCTCGGCCCGTCCACCAGCGGTGACGATGCCCTGCGGCTGATCGACAAGCTGGATCCGGACCGCGAACCCGGCCGTCTGACCTTCATCACCCGCATGGGTGCGGGCAACATCCGCGAAAAGCTTCCCGCGATCGTGGAAAGGGTCACGGCGTCCGGCGCGAAGGTCCTGTGGGTCACCGATCCGATGCACGGGAACACCGTCACGTCGCCGAACGGCTACAAGACCCGCAACTTCGACGACGTCATCGATGAGGTCCGCGGCTTCTTCGAAGTGCACCATGCCCTGGGCACGATTCCGGGCGGCCTGCACGTCGAAATGACTGGTGACGATGTTGCCGAATGCCTGGGCGGCGCCGACCCCATCGATCAGGAAGCCTTCCTGGACCGCTACGAGTCGGTGTGCGATCCGCGCCTGAATCACATGCAGTCCCTGGAGATGGCATTCCTCGTGGCCGGGGCCCTGTCCCGGCACTAAAGGGGAGGCCGGGCACCGTAGAAGCGTCCCGGCACTAACTCCAAGCGGTTCCCTGGCGGGCTCCGGGCATGTCCCGGGGCCCGCAGGCATGTCGTGGGCCAGACGCCGGGGACGGGCCAATGCTCTGGAACGGTTAGACGACCGTGAGCGTCACGACTGATCCCTCAGGTACCTCGGTGTCCACCGGATCCTGGTCCCGGACCGTGCCGAAGAACCCGCCCAGGATGTTGTTGACGCGGACTTCGAAGCCGCGCTTCTCCAGTGCTTCGCGGGCATCGCTGGCCTGCTTGCCGATGTAGTTCGGCACCTTCACGAGCTTCGGTCCGTCGGAGATGGTCAGAGTTATGGCCTGGCCCCGCGTCAGATTGCCAGACGCCGGCTCCTGGTTGACGACGGCGCCCTTCGGAACGTTCCGGTCATGCACGGTGTCCTTCGCGACTACCGCCTTCAGCCCGGCCGCCTCGATGGCCTGGACGGCAGATTCCTTCTCCTCGCCGCGCACATCCGGTACGGGTATGGGCTGCGGGCCTTTGGAAACTGTGAGGCTCACGGGCGTTCCGTGCCTGACTTGTGTTCCCGCCGCGGGGGACTGGCCGAGGACTGTGCCTGCCGCCGCTTCTTCATCGAACTTCTCGGTGATCTTTCCCAGGGCCATTTCAGAGCCGTTGAGGGCTGACTTGGCCGTTTCCAAGGACTTGCCTGACAGCACGGGAAGCGGGAAAAGCTGCGGGCCCTTGGAGACGAAGAGTGAGACCTGCTGGAATTTGCGGATCTCCGTTCCGGCATCTGGCTCCGACCCCACGACCAGCCCTGCACGGACGTCGTCGTCGAAAACATCCTGGGTGCTCGACTGAAAGCCGGCCGTGCGGAGGAGTTGCTGCGCCTCGGCCACGGTCCTGTTCGCTACTGAGGGCACGGTGCCGGGGGAACCCGGACCCATGCCGAAGAACCAGCCTGCGCCGGTGGCCAGGAGGGCCGCGATGACCAGAATCACGATCCAGAGAGCGCCACGGCGCCGTGAGTTGCCTTCGCGCAGCGTGCGCAGCGGGGTTGCGGCGGCCCGGGAGCGCGCCCTTTCGCCGACGCGGTCCTGTTTCCGCTGTTCCCTCTTGCTCAGTTCCCTGTCGCCGGCTTCCCTGGAACCCAGGGCAGCGGGCGCGGCGTCGTCGGTTTCGGGCGGCTCCAGCCCGAAGGCCGGGGGCAGCTGCCGGGCATGGGGGAAGACCGCTGTGGGGTTGCTCGTGTGCGAAATGATTTCCGTGGGCCGCTGTACCGGACTCAGCAGTTCGGTATGGTTCACGGCGGCCGGCCGCTGTGGCATCGGCGGCTGTGGCGGGACGGGTCCTGCTGCGCCGGTGCGTCCGCGCGCGCCCATCTCCGGCTCCGCGCCGGCTGCCTCCGCGGCATGGAGGGCTGCCGGGGGTTGCAGGTCAAGCTCCGTGTCGGTGAGGTTGGTGCGGATGTGCCGCAGTTCGGAGAGCAGTGCATTGCCGTCCACGGGACGTTTTTCGGGATCGTTCGCGGTGCACCACTGCACGAGCTCGTCGACTTCTTCAGCGAGCCCGGGGGCGAACCCGGAAGGTGGCCCAACCGTCGAATTCACGTGCTGGTAGGCCACCTGGATCGGGACTTCACCGTCGAAGGGCTGCCGGCCGGTGAGCATCTCGAAAAGCATGATTCCGGTGGAGTAAATGTCACTGCGTGCATCGGCCGGTTTGCCCAGCACCAACTCTGGTGACAGATAGGCCACCGTGCCGATCAGCGTCCCGGTACTCGTGGTGGCGGTGACTGCCCTCGCCAGTCCGAAGTCGCCGATTTTTATCCGGCCGTCTTCGGCTATCAGCACGTTCTCCGGTTTGACGTCCCGGTGAATGAGTCCCGCTGCATGGGCGGCGCCGAGGCCTTCCACGACAGGATCGATGAGGGCGAGGGCGAGCCGGGGCGAGAGGGCGCCCTTTGCGTTGATGACGTCCCGGAGGGTGTGGCCCTTGATGTACTCCATTACCAGGTAGGCCGTCCGGCCGTCGTGCCCCTGGTCGAGGACACCCACCACATGGGGGTGGGACAGCTTGGCGGCAGCCCGTGCTTCGCGGGCCAGGCGGTCAAGGAAATTACCGTCATTGACCAGGTGCGGGTGGAGGACCTTCAGTGCCACTTCGCGGTCGAGCCGTTGGTCCGTTGCCAGGTACACGGTGGACATTCCGCCCCTTGCCAGCCTGGAATTGACCCGGTAGCGATTATCCACCAGGGAACCAACAAGACTGTCCGACACGTTTTCCTGCACCCTACGATCCTAATTGCTGCACGGAAACGGGTCCGAATCAACATGCGATCCGGACCCGTATCGTTATCCGCAGCGGCCCCTGCACCACGCGGATGGGGGCGCCGGGGGGTTTAGCTGAAAGTCTTCCGGTGCGCCTTGATGGCCGCAACGTAGGCCTTGGTATCGGAGTACATGCCGTGCTTGCTGACTGAATACTGACCCTGGTAGTAGCCGGCGATTGCGTAGTCCGTGTTCTTGCTTGTGCGGATGAGCTGCCGGATGATGGCCACGCCGGCGGTCGCGTTATCGTACGGGTCAAGCAGGTTGAGCTTCCGCCCGACAAGATCGGATGCCCACTCGCCCGAGGAGGGTATGACCTGCATGGTGCCGATGGCATTGGCAGGGGACACGGCGCGCTGGTTGAACCCCGACTCCTGGTAGGCGAAGGCTTTGGCGAGGGCAGGGTCCACTCCCATGCGCCGGGCTGTATCGGCCACGATGGACTGCATCTGCGCCAATGTCGGCACCGGCGACGCGTTGAGCAGTGCCTTGTTCTTGTTGGCGGAGCTCACTACTGCCGCGGGGTAGGTGTAGCCAAGGAAGGAACTGGGCACCAACGGAGTGACGCTGGATGCCGGCTGGAGTGCGCCGGTGGACTTCCCCGGGATGACCAGCTTGTGACCGGGGTAGATGATGCTGGTTACCTTGAGCCGGTTCGCCGCCAGGATGTCGGCAAGCCGGACTCCGTGCCGTGCAGCAATTCCGGACAGCGTATCCCCGGACTTGATGGTGTAGGACCGGGATGAGGCCTGGGCAGCGGGAGCCGGGCTGGCCGAAGCGGGCGACACTGCCACCCCGGCGCCGATCTTGATTTTCTGTCCCGGGTAGATGACCGACGACAGGCTCAGGCGGTTCCATCCCAGTACCTGGGACAGCTTGACACCGTGCCGGGCAGCGATGCCGCCCAGGGTGTCGCCGGATTTAACGGTATACGTTCTGCCGCCGGTGCTGGCTGCGGCAACCGGTGCCTTCTTGGCGGCGGGTGCGGCGGCAGTCAACTTGATCCTCTGGCCGGGATAAATCACCGAGTTGAGTTTCAGCTTGTTCAGCTTGAGCACCCCCGATGTGCTCAGGCCGTAGCGGCCGGCGATGCCGCTGACCGTATCGCCTCGGACAACCGTATGGCTGCTAGGCGTTGCACGGGAAGGCTGCAAGCCGGCCGGAATGGTGGCCGGAACGGACGCGGCGGGAATGACGCCGGCTTTGGCCGCAGCTGCCTGGGCTTGCATGGCGGCAGCAAGCATTGCGGGAATCGCGCTGGGCTGTGCGTCCGCAGCGGCGGGCTGGGCGAGCGCCAGGGAGGACAGCATGACGGCAGGCAGCGTTGCTGTCGTCGCTGCAATCATGGGAAGGCTCGGCCTGGGGGGCTGCTTTGGCGAGCGGGTCGTCGTCATGGGAAAGATCCTCTTCTCAGCGGCGAATGCTGTCGGTCAGGCCAGTGTGACTAATGATACTAGTGTTACTCAAGTTATTTTTGTTGCAAATGTGGTCTATGAGAATCTCTCACGATTTTGCATTTAGCACAAGAATTGCCTGGCATGCGGAAAGTTAGGCTTTCTGGTGTGTCGCGCTGTGAAATCAACGAAAAACCGTGGCTGCACCCCGCCGACTAGGCGTGCATGCGCCGGTCATGGCAATCTTGACCCGTGAGTACTGTAGAAAGCCTTGTTGGCGACTGGTTGCCCCTGCCCGATGTAGCCCAGCTGCTGGACGTTTCCATCACCAAAGTCCACGGGCTGCTGGATGAACGCGCGCTGGCCGCGCTCCGCGTGGGCGATCGCCGCATCCGGTGCGTGCCTGCGGCCTTCCTGCAGGACGGACACGTGGTGGAAAGCCTCAAGGGCACGATTATTGTCTTGTCCGATGCCGGCTACTCAGACGAAGAACTCATCACCTGGCTCTTTACGCCCGACGATTCGCTGCGCGGCCGCCCCGTTGACGCGCTGCGGGAAGGGCGCAAAACCGAGATCCGCCGGCGCGCCCAGTCCCTGGCCTGGTAGACGCGTCCCTGGCCTGACAGGCAGGCACGCAGGCAGGCGGGGCGAGGCTCAGACCTCGGTTGTTCGCGCAGCGCAGGGACGGGCCAGGACGGCCCGTCCCTGCGTTCGTCTCAGGCGGTGCGGCTTACTGTGGCTTCAGCCAGCTTCCGCAAGGCGGTCTTCGGCAGGTCGTCCAACGGGAGCAACTCGAGTGCATCAAACGCCGCCGCCCCGAACTCGTCGATGAGGACTTCGGTTGCGTGCAGCGCACCGCAGTCCGCAATGATCCTGCGGATCTCCGCAACGTCTTCGTCGCTCAGATCCGGACTGCCGAGCTTCGCGTCGATATAGGCCGATTCCTCCGGTGTCGACAGATCCAGGGCAAAGGCCACCAATACAGTCCGCTTGCCTTCCCTCAGATCATCCCCCGCGGGCTTCCCGGTGGTGACCGGGTCCCCAAAGACGCCCAGGACGTCGTCGCGGAGCTGGAAGGCCTCGCCCAGCGGCAGTGCGAATGCAGAGTAGCCGCGAAGGAGCTCATCCGAGGCCCCTCCGAGCGCTCCGCCCAAAGCGAGCGGGTGCTCAGTTGAGTACTTGGCCGATTTGAAGCGGATGATCGACTGCGCCCGGCTCACGGCGCCGGCGCGGTCGCGCACAGGTCCGGCGACCTCTTCAAGAATGTCCAGGTATTGGCCGGCCATGACTTCGGCCCGCATGAGGTTAAAGATCAGCCTCGCCCGGCTCCCGGACGCCGCCTGCTCGCCGATCTCGGTGAATGCTTCTTCGCTGAACGACAGGCATAGGTCGCCGGCAAGGATGGCTGCCGCGTGGCCAAACCGTTCACTGTCGAGGGCCCAGCCCTGACTCTCGTGCAGCTGGCTGAACCGGCGGTGGACGCTGGGGCCGCCACGCCGCGTGTCTGAACGGTCGATGATGTCGTCATGGATCAGCGCCGCAGCCTGGAACAGCTCGAGAGCCGCGCCGGCGGTGATGACGTCCGCGGCGGATGCCGGTCCGCCGGCTCCGCGCCATCCCCAGTAACACATGAGTGCACGGAGCCGCTTGCCTCCGGTGACCAGGTTTGAGATGGAGCCCATGATGGGATCGATATCCGGCGAGATTGCGGTCATCACGGATTGTCTCGACGTCAGGAAGTCTGTGAGCTTGCCCGCGACAGCAGCCACGAAGGCTGTCTGTTCGACGCGCAGCTGTTCGGCCACCATCACTTGACGGACTCAGGTGCCACGTTGGCGCCGATGGTGAACGTGGATACGCCTGCATTCTCCGGGACCGCGATGTTGACGGTCTCATTGCCGGCCCGGACGAAGTCCTTGGAGGCAACGGTGCCGACGCTGTTGCCCGGAACGGCCTTGAATCCCTGAGCCTCGAGTGCTTTGGTGTAAAAAGCGACGACGGCGGCAGGCCTGGCGGCAGCGGATCCCACCAGGGCGACGGTGGCGGGGGAAGCCGACTTGTCGAAACTGCTCGCCACGACCTTGGCCCCGGGCATGAGCGGAAGAAGCTTTTGCGGGAACCCGGCGACGAGTGCCCCCACAGTGGCTGAGGTGCCGGGCGAAGCTGACGGGCTGGGCGGAGCCGTGGTGCTCGCCTGCGCCAGGGCCGAGGTCGAAACAGCAGCTTCAGTGGATGCGCCTGGTCCAGGGGCAGGCGCCGCGCAGGCCGACATCACTGCCATCACCGTGCCGGCCGCAAGCAGGACAAGTCCTGCAGGCATGTGCGTTCCAATGACCTTCACAGGTGCGTTCCTCCTGGGGTTTGATGCCGGATGCAGCCTCCAGTTTAGTCAGTCCCAGGGCATAGGATTGCAGGTGTGGGGCCGGACCAGGACAAAGAGCAACTCGAAGCGCGTCTTCGGGACCTCCGGCGCAGCAGCATTCTGCATGTGGATATGGACGCGTTCTTCGTCTCCGTGGAACTGCGCGGACGCCCGGAGCTGCGCGGCAGACCTGTCATCGTGGGGTTTCCCGCTGACCGCTCCGTGGTGCTCTCGGCCTCGTATGAAGCGCGGGCTTTCGGCATCAAGTCCGCAATGCCTATGGTCGTAGCGCACCGCATGTGCCCCCAGGCCATCATCATCGAACCCAGGCATAAGCTCTACTACGAAGTTTCCGGGCAGCTGATGTCCATTTTTGAATCCATCACCGAGCTTGTGGAGCCGCTGAGCGTGGACGAGGCCTTCCTCGACGTCGGGGGAGCGATCCGCCGGCTCGGCCCGCCGCAGGACATCGGAGAGCTGATCAGGCGCAGGGTCTCCAACGAATTAGGCATCACCGCCTCGGTGGGCATCGCCGCCAGCAAATTCGTGGCAAAGATCGCCTCGACGCGCTGCAAGCCCGATGGCCTGCTGCTGATCCGGCCCGAGCAGACGGTGCCGTACCTCCATAGTCTCCCGGTCAACGCTCTGTGGGGCGTCGGTGCCAAGACCGCGGACGTGCTTGCGCGGATGGGAATCCGGACTGTCGCTGACGTTGCCGCCACTCCTGTCGCGTCGCTCAAGAAAGCGCTGGGCGCCACGGGCGAACACGTCCACCGGCTGTCGTGGGGCATTGACCCGAGGGCCGTGACCCCCGTCCGGCTGGAGAAGAGCATTGGGGCAGAGGAAACATTTGCCGTGGACACCGCAGACGCCGCCCTGCTCCATAGGGAACTGCTGCGGCTCTCCCACCGGACCGCCGAACGCTTGCGGGCGTCCGGCATGGTTGCGCGGACAGTTGCGCTTAAGCTGCGGTACGCCGATTTCTCCACGGTGACCCGGAGCCGAACGGTGCATGCTCCGGTTGACAGCGCCCAGCTGATCTACGCCGTGGCAGTCCAGCTGCTGGAGTCCCTGGGAAACCGCCCCATGACGGTCCGGCTGGTGGGTGTGCGTGCCGAGCAACTGGAGGCCGCAGCACAGACGTCGCTGCAGCTGAGCTTCGACCGGCGTGATGACAACTGGCGGGCCGCAGAGCAGGCGCTGGACAGGGTGACGGAGAAATTCGGCAGCAAATCCGTGCTTCCGGCGAGGCTGCTGGACCCCGGGGGAGCCTCCGCCAAGATGCCTCCCGGCCGGCCCTGAACGCCGGCTGTACACAGCCGGACCGGGTCCGGAGATTTCGCCGGGTTTTCAGGGGTTATCAAGGTTGCGGTCCGTGAATAGCGTCTTTCACAACACCGCTCAACAAACTATCCTTAGAGATACAAAGATTTCGAACGTCTGGACATGTGTGGATCACCTGACCCGCCAGCGTCCGTATGCTTGGATCCTAGGACCTGCCAACGAAGGACGGCCGGGAACCTGTAAAGCATGCCGGTCGTTGACGTGGCAGGAACAGCTGGTCCCGACCAGTCCGGACGTTGGCCTACTTAAGGAGGTCGTGATGCCGCTCTCGGAGCACGAACAGAAGCTGCTCGAGCAACTCGAGAGGCAACTGCATGAGGACGATCCCAAGTTCGCCAATTCCATGGGCTCGGATGCTGGCCGCACATGGTCCACCCGGCACATCGTGATTGGCGTACTGGCGACCCTGGCAGGAGTCCTGCTCCTCTTGGTGGGGGTTTCCCTGCAGAACATCTTCGTTGGTGTCCTCGGATTTATCGTCATGGGCGCGGGGGTGTACTTCGCCACGATGCGCAGCGCCTCGGCCGGCAAAGCAAAAACCGGCGGGCGCGGAAAGAAGTCCAAAGGCAAAAGCTCATTCATGAACAGCCTTGAAGAGCGCTGGGACGAAAGGCGCCGCGGCGAGTCCTGACCTCCGCGTCCTCCACTTCGCACCACCCGAACTTCCAGCGACCTCCACTTCGCACCACACGACCTCCTCGGTGCACTTGAAACGATGACCCGCTCCGGCGGGTCATTGTTGTTTAATGCTCCCACCGCCTGGCCGGGAACTGCTGGGTGAGCGTTTTCCCCGGAAGACCGCGGATTGGCAGCCCTTCCGCCCACCTCGCTGGGCCCGGCACCGCGGTGGGGAAGCGACCCTCGGATTGTGCTTCCGCATTTCCCGGTGGGTGGCGTGTACCGCCCCCCGATTTCCCCTCCACTTCCCACCCCGGGCCAGACCCCTGAAAGACGCGGGAAATGTTTATCCAAGCGGCGGAGAATTCCCCGTGTTGCGTTGACTGTGGGGAGAAGTGGAGTAAAGTGGAGGACGTAAGAGGGTAGTGGCAGCGCGGGGTTGTTCGGCTTCTGACGGCAGACGGGCGGTGGGATGTGTTCCTGGGGACACACTCGCCTCGTCTGGACGAAAAGGGGCGGATCATTCTTCCCGCCAAGTTCCGTGAGGAGCTTGCCGGCGGACTTGTTCTCACGCGAGGCCAGGAGCGCTGCATCTATGTCTTTAGCGAGCAGGAATTCGCGAAGGTTCATGAGCAGATCCGGGAGGCTCCCATCTCCAACAAGCAGGCTCGTGACTACATTCGTGTTTTTCTCTCCGGAGCCTCGGACGAGGTACCTGACAAGCAAGGGCGGGTGACTATCCCTCCTGCCCTTCGGGAGTACGCAGGCCTTGGCAGGGAGTTGGCAGTGATTGGTGCCGGCACCCGCGCTGAGATTTGGGACGCCGAGGCCTGGAATGTGTACCTGGCGGAAAAGGAAACCTCCTTCTCCGAAACCGACAACCCCATCGCCGGAATTCTCTGAGTGCCGGCACGAAACATCTGACCTGTTTCTTGGACGAGATCTCCAGCCGCCCATCCAACCGTCCTCCTGGCTCACTTCCCCGGAGCCAGGCGGTCACCAGGATAGGCGCGGATGGGGATCTGGCTTAAGAAACAACCCGAGGCAAGCTAGGAAGGACGAAGGTATGAACGAACACGACCCCAAACCGACGTCCGAACGCCATGTGCCGGTCCTGAAGGACCGGTGCATCAATTTGTTGGCCCCGGGATTCGAGGCGGCACGCCTGCGCGGCGAGACTCCGGTGGCAATCGACGCCACTCTGGGAATGGGCGGCCATTCGGAAGCCATGCTCCAGCGCTTCCCCGACCTCCACCTGGTGGGGATCGACCGCGACGAAGAGGCTCTGGCCCTCGCCGGTGAGCGGCTGAAGCCGTTCGCCCAGCGCACCGACCTTGTCCACGCTGTCTACGACGAAATTGCCGAGGTCCTCGAAGACCTGGGCATTTCCGAGGTCCACGGCATCTTGATGGACCTGGGCGTATCTTCCCTGCAGCTGGACGAGCGGGAACGCGGGTTTGCCTACTCGTTTGATGCTCCGTTGGACATGCGGATGGACACCAGCCGCGGACAGACGGCGGCCGACGTCGTGAACAATTACAGCGAAGAAGACCTGGTGAGGATCATCCGCAAGTGGGGTGAGGAGAAGTTCGCGGGCCGCATCGCCAACCGGATTGTCGCGGCCCGCGCCATGAAGCCGTTTGCCACCACCGGCGAACTCGTGGAGCAGATCCGGGCTGTTGTCCCCTCCTCTGCCGCCAAGTCAGGGGGGCACCCGGCCAAGCGGACGTTCCAGGCCCTGCGGATAGAGGTCAATGAGGAACTGGACGTGCTCGAACGTGCCGTCCCCGCGGCGGTGGACGCCGTTGCCCTGGGCGGACGGATTGTCGTGATGTCCTACCACTCGCTTGAGGACAAGATCGTGAAAAGCGTCTTCCAAGCGGGTTCCAAGTCGTCGGCTCCGCTGGGATTCCCGGTTGAACTCGAAGAACACAAGGCCGAACTCAAGACCCTTACCAAAGGCACCGAGGTGCCTACCGCCGTCGAGATCGCGGAGAATCCGCGCGCAGCTTCTGCCCGGCTGCGCGCAGTGGAACGCATCAGAGCCAGGAGAGCCGCATGAGCGCCGCAGCTGTCAAGAACTTCACCGTCTCCTCCGGCCGGACCGCCGGGGACGTGGACACCGGGCTGTCCGGAGCCCGCAAGGCACGTACGCCGCTGTCGGTGGTCCGGTCCCTTCCCAGGAAACGCCGGGCCCCCTTCGTGGTTCTGTGCTTTGGCATGCTGGCCGTCGCCCTGATGGCCGTGCTCGTCCTCAATATCTCTGTGTCCACTGCCCAGTATCAGCTGGTGAAGCTCCGCAGTGAACAGACTGCGCTCACCAAGCAGAACCAGGATCTGACACAGCAGGTCCAAAACTTCGAAGCTCCGCAGAATCTGGCGGCCAAGGCCACACAATTGGGAATGGTTGCTTCCACCGGCAAGGGCCAGATTGATCTGTCCACGTTGACTGTCAGCGGAACGGCCAAGCCGGCCGTCAAGGGCGACTCCGCGGGAGCAGTCATTGCTGCACCTGCCGTCCCCGGCCAGCTCAACGTCGTGCCGCCGGCCAGCACCAACGAACCATTGGAAAGCCGGCGACCTGCAGCAGACGAGGGCGGCGCGGCACCGGCTGCAGCGGCACCCGTGGCCGCGGCGAAACCGGCGGCGGTCCTCAACGGAGGAACCATCCCGGCACCGGCACAAAAGGCGCCGGGGCAGTAACTGGCAGGGCGGACGTGGCTAGCAGCCAGCAAGGCAAGCAGTAAGGGATGATCGTGGCGCAAGGCAAGGCAAGCAGGCAGAAAGTCCCGAACGCTACCAAGCGGCTGCGCCTCGGACTCAGCATCATGCTGGCATTGCTCGTGGTGGTGGGCGGAAAACTCTTCCTGGTCCAGGGACTCGACGTCGGTGGCATGGCAGAGGCTGCACTGGACAACCGCCTGCGGCCGACGGTGCTGCCCGCGGAACGCGGCAGCATTGTGGACGCAAACGGCACGGTGCTGGCCAACAGCGTGATCCGCTACAACATCACGGTTGACCAAGCCGTCAATACCAAGACGGAATCCTTCAAACGGCTTGAGAATGTCAACGGTGAAGAGGAACTCGTCACGATTTCCCGCGACCAGGGGATCTCTGAGCTTGCCGCCGTCCTGGGCATGAATGCCGATGACGTGCGGAACGCCGTCACAGGCAAGAAGACGTACTACATCGTGGCCAAAGACCTTAAGCCCGACGTTGAAGACCGCGTATCCAAGCTGCAGATTCCGGGCATATTCTCGGAGGGAACCAGCAAACGCGTCTACCCGAACGGCTCGGTGGCCGGCGGCATCGTCGGCTTCCTGGAGAACGGCGATAAAGGGCAGGCCGGACTCGAGCAGACCCAGGACGGGATCCTCAGGGGGACTCCCGGCAAGCGCCTGTTCGAGATCGGCGCGGACGGCCTCCGGATCCCCGTGGGCGTGGACCAGCTGACGCCGGCGCAGGACGGCAAGGACGTCAAGCTCACCCTCAATTCCGACATCCAGTACTTCGCGCAGCAGGCCATCCAGAGCCAGGCTGACAAGCTGAGTGCCGAATGGGGCGTCATCATCGTCTCGGACATCAAGACCGGCAACCTCATTGCCATGGCAGACACCAACGCACCCGACCCCAACGATCCTGGCAAAGTGGCGGCCAAGGACCGCGGCGTCCGGGCCGTGACCGCAGCCTACGAGCCCGGATCCGTGGAGAAACCGCTGGTTGCCTCCGCGCTGATCCAGGAAGGCAAGTCCAGCCCGCTGGACACCTTCACGATCCCGCCCTCCCTGGTGATCGACGGCCAGCAGTTCGATGACGCGTTTTCCCATGGCACGGA
Source organism: Arthrobacter sp. Bi83 (assembly GCF_918698095.1). Classification (GTDB taxonomy): domain Bacteria; phylum Actinomycetota; class Actinomycetes; order Actinomycetales; family Micrococcaceae; genus Arthrobacter. Next base: position 38,252 of record NZ_CAKKLY010000008.1, on the reverse strand, counting down.
GCGAAGGACTCTCGCCGGTATCATCGGCTACTCCATGAACACGGGAACCGTGATGGCGGGCAGCCGCATGACCAAGGATCAGCGGCACGACTGGCTGCAGAAGTTCGGCATCGGGGAGACGCCGGAGATCGGACTTCCAGCCGAAGCGAAAGGCATTTTGACTCCGGCGGCGCAATGGGACGATCGGCAGCAATACACTGTGCTATTCGGCCAGGGCGTGTCTCAGTCGACGCTGCAGACCGTGCGTGCCTACCAGACTATTGCAAATGACGGCGTCATGCTGCAGCCCCGGCTGATAGACAGCTACATCAGTCCCGACGGCAGCGAAGAGAAGGTGCCGGCCAAGCCCTCCCGCCAGGTCGTCTCCAAGAACACTGCCAAGCAGGTCCGGGACATGCTGGAAAGCGCCGTCACCGAGGGCGAAATCAAGGAAGCGGCCCTCGACGGTTACCGCGTCGGAGCCAAGACAGGAACATCCGAATCGCCGTGCGATGACGGAACGGCCGGGTTCTGCGGCTACACCGCTTCTATCCTGGGAATGGCGCCGATGGACGATCCGCGGTTTATTGTTGAGGTGGTCCTGCAGCGGCCCAAGGGTTCCATTTACGGCATCACCAACGGGCCTGTGTTCCGTTCGGTCATGAGCCAGGTATTGCGGACGTACAACGTTCCGCCGTCCAAGGGCGCACCGGTCAGACTGCCGCAGTACGCCAAGTAACACGCCGCTTAATCATGACCGCGGTACACGTGAACGCTTCGTTCTGCCGTGTCCGTTGGTCCACTAAAACCAACGGAGATCCACTTGTCAGAGCACAATGCCCCCGGCGCTGCCGATGCCACGGACGGGCAGACGGCCCGCAGCGGTTTCCGGCCCACGGCCGTCGCCGCAGTCGAGCTGGGTGTCATCGGCCAGTCGGTCGGCGTCACGGTGGCCGGAGCCTCGGCCTCCGTCCAGGTCACCGGGATCTCCCTCAATTCGCGTACGGTGGAGCGCGGCGATCTCTACGTGGCGCTGCCGGGTTCCACCCGGCACGGCGCGGACTTCGCCGCGACCGCCATTGAGTCAGGCGCGGTCGCCGTGCTGACGGACGACGCCGGAGCGCGGCTCCTTGCGCTGTCACCCGACGTTTCCGTACCGGTACTTGTGGTGGACGGGCCGCGCGCCGTGGTGGGCCTCCTGTCCGCGCTGATTTACCGGAGCCAGGCCGGGGACGGCTCTCGGCCGTCGCTTTTAGGCGTCACGGGCACCAACGGCAAGACCACCACTACATACTTCGTCAACTCGCTGCTGCAGGCCCTGGGTAAGAAGACCGGCCTGATCGGCACCATCGAGATCTTGGCCGGCGGCGAACCGATTCCCAGCCTTCTGACGACGCCGGAATCCACCGACGTCCATGCCCTGCTCGCACTGATGCGCGAACGGGGACTCGATGCGGCGTCTATGGAAGTGTCCTCACACGCGGTCGAGTTCCGCCGGGTTGATGGTGTGGTGTTCGACGTCGTCGGCTTCACGAACCTCACCCAGGACCACCTTGACCTGCACGGAACCATGGACGAGTACTTCCGCACAAAAGCGGAGCTTTTTACGCCGGAGCGCGCCCGCGCCGCCGTCGTAACGGTCGACGACGATTGGGGGCGCCGCCTCGCCGCGGAGACCAAGCTCCCGGTCACCACGCTTTCCACGCTGCCGCTAGTCGGAACGAAGGATTCCTCCCCTTCCGCTGAGCGCTCCGACTGGACCGTCACCGACCCGCGGCCCCGCGGCCTCGGGACCGAATTTACCCTTCGGGGCCGCACGGGCGTGGAGCTGAGGGTTCACACCGGGCTGCCCGGAAGCTTCAACGTCTCCAATGCCGCGCTTGCGTTGGCCATGGTCCTGTCGGCCGGAGCGGACGCGGCCGACGTGCAGGCTGCCCTCGACGCCGCCGACCCGTTCACCGTCGCGGTGCCCGGCAGGATGCAACTCGTTTCCGCCAAGCCTGCCGCCGTGGTTGACTTTGCGCACAATCCCGATGCGCTGGCCCGTGCGCTGGAGGCCGTCAGGTCAACCGAACCTTCGTCCCGGGTCATTGTCGTCTTCGGCGCCACCGGGCAGCGGGACCAGGGCAAACGGCCTGCCATGGGGGCCATCGCGGCGCGGCTTGCCGACGTTGTGATAATTAGCGACGACGACCCGCATGACGAGGACGCCGCTTCCATCCGGGCTGATGTGCTGGTCGGAGCCACGGACGCGAAGGAGATCGAACAGCTCGACTGCCGGATCCTGGAGGTCTTCCCCCGCGACGAGGCCATCCGCAAGGCTGTTGAACTGGCAGCCCCGGAGGACACAATCCTCGTTGCCGGGCGGGGACACGAAGTGTGGCAGGAGGTCAAGGGAGTGAACCTTGCCCTTGACGACAGGGTGGAGCTCCGGAAAGCCTTGACGGCACAAGGATTCACCGTTCTTGAAGACGACCGGATAGAGTCCTAGACCGACATGATTGCATTTACTGCGGCGGAAATCGCCGAAATCACCAGCGGCCGACTCCTCGCCGAACCCGGCATAACTCCTGGCTCGGTCGTCACCGACTCCCGCGAAGCCATTAACGGTTCGCTGTACGTGGCAAAGCCGGGCGAAAATGCCGACGGGCACAGTTTCATGGGAGCGGCCTTTGACCGCGGCGCCGTGCTGGCACTTGCCGAACGCGACGTCACCGACGCCGCCGGGCGAAGCTATCCGGCCGTGGTGGTCGAAGACGCCGTGCTGGCCATGGGTGCCCTCGCGGCCGAGAGCGTCCGCCGGATCAGGGCACGCCGCGAGGCTGCAGGCGAACAGCTCACGGTCATCGGCATTACAGGTTCGGCCGGCAAGACCACCACCAAGGACCTCCTGTCCGGCATCCTTTCCACCGAGGGCAACACCGTGGCGCCCCAGGGGTCCTACAACGGGGAAGTGGGCGTGCCCCTCACGGTATTCCAGGCCGGCTTTGACACCCGGTTCCTCGTCATCGAGATGGGTGCTACGAGCATCGGCCACATCACCTACCTGAGCCAGATGGTCCAACCGGAAATCGGCGTGGTCCTGGGTGTGGGAACGGCCCACGCCGGCGAATTCGGTGGGGTGGACAACATCGCGACCGCCAAGGGGGAACTCGTAGAAGCACTGCCTGCAGCCGGCACCGCCGTCCTGAACCTGGACGATCCCCGCGTGGCGCCCATGTCCGGACGCACACGAGCCGCGGTGTTCGGTTTCTCCTCCCGGAACGCCGCTGCAGACGGACCGGTCGCCAGGGCCCTGAACCTGGACACCAACGCCTCCGGCCATCCCGAGTTTGACCTTGAACTGCCGGGGGAGGAGCCCGTCGGCGTCACCAGCAGGCTCATCGGCGAGCACCATGTCGCCAACCTGCTCGCGGCGGCAGCTGCTGCCCACGCCGCCGGCATCCCCGCGGCCCGCATCGCGGCGTCCCTCAGCTCCCAGTCGGCCGCCAGCCGCTGGCGCATGGAACGGACCGAACGCGCCGACGGAGTGACCGTTATCAACGACGCCTACAACGCCAACCCGGAATCCATGCGGGCAGCACTGCGGACGCTGGCCGACCTTGGCCGCGGCCGCCGCACCTGGGCAGTACTCGGAGCCATGCTCGAACTGGGCGACGAGTCCATTCGTGAACACACCGTCGTCGGCACCCAAGTGGTGCGGCTGAACATCTCACGCCTGCTGGTGGTGGGACGGGAGGCACGGTCGCTGTACGTCTCCGCCATCCAGGAAGGCTCGTGGGGAGAGGAATGCATCTTCGCTGAGACCGTGGATGAGGCCTTTGACGTGCTGCAAGCGCAGCTGGAACCCGGCGACCTGGTGCTGTTCAAGTCCTCGAACAGCGTGGGACTCCGCCATTTGGGCGATCGGATAGCATTACCCCCACAAACCCGCGCAACCGCCAACGAAGGGAGCGAGCAGCTGTGATTGCACTATTGATCGGCGCTGGCCTGGCCCTGCTGATGGCATTGGTGGGAACACCGCTGTTCATCCGCCTGTTGGTCCACAAGAGCTATGGCCAGTTCATCCGGGACGACGGTCCAACCTCGCACCATACCAAGCGCGGCACGCCCACCATGGGCGGAACTGTGGTGGTGGCGGCGGTCCTGCTCAGCTACGGACTGACGCACCTCATCATGTGGATGCTGAATCCGCGGTCCGCGGGCCCATCTGCCTCGGCCCTGCTCCTGCTGTTCCTGATGGTGGGCATGGGCCTGGTGGGTTTCCTGGACGACTTCATCAAGATTTCGCGGCAGCGAAGCCTTGGCCTGGACGCCAAGGCCAAGCTGATTCTGCAGGGCGCAGTGGGCATTATCTTCGCCGTGATGGCACTAAACTTTCCCGACCCGGACGGACTTACCCCGGCGTCCACAAAGATTTCACTGGTCCGTGACATCCCGTGGCTTGACCTCGCCTTCGGCGGGACGGTGATCGGGGCGATTCTCTTCGTTCTCTGGTCAAACCTGATCGTCACTGCTGCCACCAACGGCGTCAACCTGACTGACGGGCTGGACGGCCTGGCGGCGGGTGCTGCGGTGATGGTCTTCGGCGCCTATACACTCATGGGCATCTGGCAGAGTAACCAGGCCTGCGGTTCGCCACGGCAAGCCGGAAGCGGCTGCTATTCCGTCAGGGATCCCCTTGACCTTGCTCTCCTGGCCGCCATCATGAGCGCGGCGCTCGTGGGCTTCCTCTGGTGGAACACCTCACCTGCCAAGATCTTCATGGGTGACACCGGATCCCTCGCGATCGGAGGCGCCATCGCCGGCTTTGCCATCCTGTCGCGGACCGAGCTGCTGCTCGCGTTCATCGGTGGTCTGTTCGTACTCATCACCCTTTCAGTCATTATCCAGGTGGGTTACTTCAAGGTGACCAAGGGAAAGCGGTTCTTCAAGATGGCTCCGCTTCAGCACCACTTCGAGCTGAAAGGCTGGGCCGAAGTCACCGTGGTCGTCCGCTTCTGGATCCTGGCCGGCTTGTTTGTCGCCGCGGGTCTGGGCATCTTCTACGCAGAATGGGTGGTCCTGCTGTGAGCGGCACCGCAACCGGAGCGGACAGGCTGAAGGACCTCGTCAGCTGGGACTCCGACTGGGCCGGGCTTCGCGTCGTGGTCACGGGCATCGGCGTTTCAGGCTTCTCGGCCGCCGACACGCTGATCGAATTGGGGGCCCGCGTTGTCGTGGTGGATGCTGCCACGTCCGAAACGGCCAGTGCAAAGGCGGACACCCTCAGGATCGTCGGGGCCGCCGACGTCCTCCTGGGGGATGACGCCGTCACGTCGGTACCGAAAATCGACGGCATGAAGCCGGACCTGATCGTGACGTCGCCAGGCTGGCGGCCGGACCAGGCCCTGCTCGCCGCTGCCGCCCGCGCGCACATTCCAGTGTGGGGCGACGTCGAACTCGCCTGGCGCCTGCGGATCCGCGAAGGGCGCAAGACGCCGGACTGGCTGACCATCACCGGAACAAACGGGAAGACGACGACGGTCGGCCTGACCGAGTCAATGCTGCGGGCAGCGGGACTCAAGGCAGTCGCTGTCGGCAATGTCGGCACACCAATCCTTGACGCCCTCCGGGATCCCGTGGAGTACGACGTTTTCGCGGTGGAGCTGTCCAGTTTCCAGCTGCACTGGTGCGAGTCAGTTTCGGCAGTCGCGAGCGTTTGCCTCAACGTGGCCGAGGACCACGTGGACTGGCACGGTTCCTACACGTCCTACCTTGCGGACAAAGCCAAGATCTACGAGCACACGCAGAAGGCCTGCATCTACAACGCCGAACAAATCGAAACCGAACGCATGGTGGAGGACGCGGACGTCGTGGAGGGCTGCCGGGCCGTCGGCTTCACCACCGTCACACCAGCCATCAGCATGGTGGGCGTCGTGGAGGGCCTGCTCGTGGACCGCGCGTTCATTGCTGAGCGCAGGGACAGCGCGGCCGAGCTTGCCTCGATGGCTGATCTCGGCCCCGTGGCCCCCCGGCACATGGTGGCCAATGCGCTGGCCGCGGCTGCCCTGGTGCGGGCGTACGGGCTCAGCCCCGAAAACGTGCGGCAGGGGCTGAAATCCTACATTCCCGGGAACCACCGCATCCAGCCCGTGGCCAAGCATAACGGTGTGCTCTGGATCAACGACTCCAAAGCCACCAACCCCCATGCTGCCGCCGCATCGCTGTCGGCCTTCGACCCCGTTGTCTGGATCGCCGGCGGCCTCTCCAAGGGCGTCAGCTACGACGAACTGGTCCGCGGCCACTCCCGCCGGCTCAAGGCCGTAGTGCTCATCGGCAGGGACACCGCGGCGCTCGAGGAGTCGCTGCAGCGACACGCTCCGGATGTACCGGTCATCCGGCCGGTCACGGGCGACACTGAAAATGTGCAGTCTGCCGGAACGGGCCATGACGCCGCGCAGCTTTCGTCAGAATCCGGCGAGGCGGTGATGGCACTGGCCGTCGCGTCGGCGGCACAGCTCGCCACCTCAGGCGACACTGTGCTCATGGCCCCGGCGGCTGCCTCCATGGATCAGTTCTCTTCCTACGCTCACCGTGGCGACGCCTTCATTGAAGCAGTCCGCGAGCTCGTGGAAGGGCAGGCTCAGACCGGCAAGGAGTAAGAATGGTCAGCACGCCCACACGTCCCGCGGCAGCCAAGCCGCGGACGGCGGATACAGTCCGCGGGGCTGCCCCCCAGCCCTCCCGCACACCGGCCGCCCGCACCAAACAGCGTTCCGGGCAGACCAAACCTGCCGGACGAAGCAGGCCTGCCGGACAATCGCGGCCCGCCGGCAGCACAGCGCTGCAGCGGCCGCCGGCACTGGCCAGGCTCCTGCGCTGGTACCGCCGCTTCTGGTCCGCCCTGGAGGGAACCGGGAAATCACGGAACGGCTCGACCTACTACCTCATCCTGGGGGCTACCCTCGCACTGACGGCGATCGGCATCATGATGGTGCTCTCCGCGTCCAGCGTGGAGGCCATCGCAGCAGGGGAGTCGCCCTACACGGCGGCCCTGAAGCAGGGGCTGTTCGCGGGGATCGGCATCTTCTTCATGTTCATGCTGTCGCGGATCAACGTGGTCTGGCTGAAGCGGCTGGCGTGGCCGGGCATCATCCTCGCCTACGGCCTCCTGGGGCTGGTGCTGCTAATCGGTACTACTGTTAACGGCAACAAGAACTGGATCGAAGTAGGCTCGTTCTTCACACTGCAGCCGTCCGAGGCGGCCAAGCTAGCCTTGGCCCTGTGGATGGCCACCGTGCTGGCCAAGAAATCCAAACTAATCCACCGCTGGCAGCATGCCGTGGTTCCGGTAGTGCCGCTGGCACTCGGCATCATCGGACTCGTCCTCGCCGGAAACGACCTCGGTACGGGCATGATCATCATGATGATCATGGCCGCAGCGCTGTTTTTCGCGGGGGTGCGCCTCTACCTCTTCGGCTTTGCAGCGGTCGCCGGCATACTGGCCACGGCCGTCATGGCCATGACGAGCTCAAACCGCATGTGCCGCATCACTTCGTGGTGGACGGGACAGTCCTGCGGAGACGGCACGGACGCCAACTACCAGTCAACCAACGGCCTGTACGGGCTGGCCTCCGGCGGCTGGTTCGGTGTCGGACTGGGCCAGAGCCGGCAAAAGTACAGCTGGATACCAGAAGCGCACAACGACTTCATTTTCGCCATCATCGGTGAGGAACTCGGGCTGGTGGGGACCGTCGTCGTACTGATCCTCTTTGCCATCCTCGGTGCCGCGATCTACCGTGTGGTGGTGGCCCAGGAGGACCTGTTCCACCGGGTCCTCGCGGGCACCATCATGGTCTGGCTTCTGGGCCAGGCCACGGTGAACATGGCAGTGGTCACCGGCCTCGTCCCGGTGATCGGCGTTCCGTTGCCTTTCATTTCCTACGGCGGGTCGGCCCTGCTCATGTCGCTCTGCGCAATCGGCGTAGTGTTGTCCCTGGCCCGGGTCCAGATGGCGCCCAACCTCCGGCCCAGGAAACTGCTGGGCCCGCTCCGCAAGCCCGGACGCAAGAAATCCCGTACGAAAGCGTAAACAGCATCTGATGAAAACCGAGTCTTTGTCCGTGGTCCTCGCCGGCGGTGGAACGGCGGGGCATGTCAATCCGCTGCTCGCCATCGCGTCCGCCATCCGTGAGGCGCGTCCGGACGCCCGGCTGCTCGCTGTCGGAACATCCGCGGGCATGGAGACCAGACTGGTTCCTGCCGCGGGGATCGAGCTTGCCACCATTGACCGCGTTCCGTTCCCGCGCCGCCCCTCTCCGGATTTGCTGCGTCTGCCTGCCCGCCTGGCCGGTGCCGTGAAGCAGGCCGGCCGCATCCTTGATGACGCCCGGGCTGATGTCCTGGTGGGGGTGGGCGGCTACGTCTGCACGCCCATGTACCTCGCGGCCTGGCGGCGCAGCATTCCGATTGTCATCCACGAAGCCAACGCCCGTCCCGGACTGGCAAACAGGGTGGGTGCGCGGCTGAGCAGGCACGTGGCCGTGGCCTTCGCCGGCACGCCGCTGCGGAATGCCCGTCATGTCGGCATGCCCATGCGCCGGGAAGTTTCTGCCCTGGTCAGGGAATCGGCCCGCGGTGCAGCCCTTGCCGCCCTTGGACTGCAGCCCGAAAAGCCCGTGCTCATCGTGACGGGCGGCTCGTCCGGCGCCCAGAGCATCAACCGGACGGTAGCCGCGTCGCTCGGTGCCCTGGCAGAGGCCGGGATCCAGACGCTCCACATCACCGGCCGGGGCAAGTCAATCGAGGACAGCGAAGGCAACGCCCTCCAGGCCGACGGCTACCGGCAGCTCGAATACGTTGACGGCATGGAGTCGGTCTACGCCGCAGCGGACCTTCTGCTGGCCCGTGCGGGTGCAGCCACGGTGAGCGAAGTCGCCGCCGTGGGGGTTCCCGCTGTGTTCGTTCCGCTGCCCATCGGCAACGGCGAGCAAGCCCTCAATGCTGACGGGCTGGTGCAGGCCGGGGGCGCACTGCTGGTGGCGGACCGTGACTTCACGCCGGAATGGGTCCGGAGCCGGCTCATTCCCCTCCTGACCGACCGGGCGAGGCTCGATTCCATGGCAGCGAACTCCGAAAACCTAGGCATCAGGGATGCCGACCGGCTCATGGCCGGTCTTGTACTGGAAGCGGTATCCAAATGACCAGCAACGGCACACTGAGCCAGGACTCGCTTGGCCGCGTGCACTTCATCGGCATCGGCGGCGTCGGCATGTCCGCCGTGGCCCGGATCATGGTGGCCAGAGGCGTGCCGGTGAGCGGTTCGGACGCGAAAGACCTGCCGGTCATGGCAGACCTTGCCGCGGCCGGAGCCAGGATTTCCGTGGGATACGCCGCCGCCAACCTCGGCGACGCCGAGACCGTGGTGGCGGGGTCGGCCATCCGGGCTGACAATCCCGAGCTGGCCGCCGCCCAAGCTGCCGGGTTGCCGGTCCTCCACCGTTCGGAGGCCCTGGCGGCCACGATGGCCGACGACCTCGTGGTCGCCGTGGCCGGCACGCACGGGAAGTCCACCACCACGTCCATGATCGCCGTTCTTCTCCAGGGTGCGGGCCTGGATCCGTCCTTCGCCATCGGGGCCAACGTCCCGTCGCTCGGAGTTAACGCGGCCCACGGCAGCACCAGTGTGTTCGTGGCCGAAGCGGACGAATCCGACGGGTCCTTTCTCAACTACCGCCCGCAGATCGCCGTGGTCACGAACGTCGAACCGGACCACCTGGACCATTACGGCACCGCCGAGGCGGTCTATGAATCGTTCGACCGTTTCACGGAGCTGCTGCCCGCTGACGGCGTGCTCGTGGCATGCGCGGACGACGCCGGGGCGCTGGCTCTGGCGCGGCGCACGAGACAGCGGGGCAACACCCGGGTGGTGCTGTACGGCACTTCCGACGACGCCGACTTGCGCCTCTTCGACGGTGGCCCCGGCAATGTCAGCATCGCGACGGCGGCAGGACAGGTTCCGCTTGCGCTCCAGGTCCCCGGACGCCACAACGCGCTCAATGCCGCCGCGGCAATGGCGGTGGCGCTCGAGCTGGGGGTAGGGGCGGCGAAGGCGGCCTCCGCCCTGGCAGGGTTCTCCGGCGCGTCACGCCGGTTCGAGTTCAAGGGTGAAGGCAGGGGAGTGCGGGTCTACGATGACTACGCCCACCATCCCACCGAGGTCCGCGCGGCCCTGGCCGCGGCGCGCTCCGTCGCCGGGGGCCACAAGGTGCACGTCCTCTTCCAGCCGCACCTGTTCTCCAGGACGAGGGAATTTGCCGAGGAGTTCGCCGATGCCCTCAACGCGGCTGACACCGCCCTGGTGCTGGACATCTATCCCGCGCGGGAGGATCCCATCCCCGGCGTGACCAGCGAACTCATCGCCACACACCTTGGGGCCGGAGGACGCCGGGTCGCAGGCGGTGCAGCAGCAGTCGAAGCCATGGACGCAGCCGCGCAGCCGGGCGACATCATCCTGACAGCGGGCGCCGGAGACGTGACCGCGTACGGGCCCCTCATCGTGGAGTCACTCAGTGGCTAGCACGCGCCGGCCCACCTACCGGCCCGTCAGCTCCGGAAACCGGGACAAAACGCCGGAAGCCAGTGGGGAGCAGCGGCCGGGCGTCATCTCCGCGTCCAAGAGCGCACCCGCTGACCCGTCGCATGACCACGGCCAGGAACGCCGCCCGGAGCCAGCGAAGCGGCAGCAGGGCACCAAAAAGCAGGGCACTAAACGGCAGGGCACCAAGCCCGGGCATGAGGCGTCCGGGAAGGGCACGGCAGCACCGCTGGCGGCTGCAAAGCGGCCGTGGGGAATGCGCACGCTTAGGCAGGCGGCTCCGGACGGCGCGGCGTCCGCGACAACCGGATCCGCCAGCGCCGAGGCTGACAACGTGCTTGCGTTCCCCGAGCCCAAGGGCAAACGGATCAGGCGGAACATCATTGTGGCCGCCTGCGTGGCGGCTGCACTTGTGGCGGGCCTGCTCCTGGCGGCCGTCTACTCCCCGGTGCTCGCGGTCAAGTCAGTGACGGTGAGCGGCACCAAGCTGCTCAAGGCCAAGCAGGTCCAGGCCGCCCTCAAGCCGCTTGAAGGCAAACCCCTGCCGCAAGTGAGCGATGAGGAAGTCAGCAGACTGCTGAAACCACTCGTCCAGATCAAGTCGGTAACCACGCAGGCGCACCCTCCTTCAGTCCTCGTGGTCCAGGTGCAGGAGCGCGTCCCCGTAGCGCTGGTGAAGCGGGGCCAGGAATACCTCCTGGTGGATGTGGACGGCGTGCGCCTCAGCACCACGGCCGATCCCGAAGCGGTGCAGCTGCCGGTGATTGACGGCGGAGCAGGCACCATCGGCAAGGACCTCTTCCAGGCCACCACAGCGGTCCTCGGTGCCCTGCCGCCAAGCGTGCTGGGCAGGCTGTCCAACGCTTCTGCAAAGTCCGTGGACGCGGTGGAGCTGAAGCTGGTAGACGGCCAGACGATCATCTGGGGCAACGCGGGGGAGCGGGAACTGAAGGCGCGGGTGCTGGAAGCCCTTCTCAAGGTTCCTGCAGACCCGGCCAATCCGGTCAATACTTACGACATCAGTGTGCCGCGGCACCCGGTGACGCGCTGATCCGCTCTATTTCGCGGTGATTAGTACGACACGCGGTGGTGGTCATTGAATGTACGAAGCATAGGAAATAGCGTCACAGACATGAGTTACTTGACATAACTATAACCTTCAACTCGAAGGTTAAGGTTCAAAGCTTCAAGCTCGACTCCATCAGTTTTCGCAATAGGACACGAACAAGGGACACGTAACGTGGCAGCTCCGCAGAATTACTTGGCCGTCATCAAGGTCGTCGGCATCGGCGGCGGTGGCGTGAACGCAGTCAACCGCATGATTGATGTGGGTCTCCGCGGTGTTGAATTCATCGCAATAAACACCGATGCCCAGGCCCTGCTGATGAGCGATGCCGACGTCAAACTCGACGTCGGACGCGAACTGACGCGCGGGCTTGGCGCAGGCGCCAACCCGGAGGTCGGCAAGCAGGCTGCCGAGGACCACGCCGACGAGATCGAGGAAGTGCTCCGTGGGGCCGACATGGTCTTCGTTACTGCGGGCGAAGGCGGCGGCACCGGAACGGGTGGCGCGCCCGTCGTGGCCCGTATCGCCCGCTCCCTCGGTGCACTGACCATCGGCGTCGTGACCCGTCCGTTCACATTTGAAGGCCGGCGCCGCGCGGGTTCCGCCGAGGCCGGCATTGACGCCCTGCGCGACGAAGTCGACACCTTGATCGTCATCCCGAACGACCGCCTGCTGTCCATCAGTGACCGCAACGTCTCGGTGCTGGATGCGTTCCGCTCCGCCGACCAGGTCCTGCTGTCCGGTGTCCAGGGCATCACCGACCTGATCACCACCCCCGGCCTGATCAACCTTGACTTCGCCGACGTGAAGTCTGTCATGCAGGGTGCCGGATCCGCCCTCATGGGTATCGGCTCGGCGCGCGGCGAGGACAGGGCCGTCAAGGCCGCCGAACTGGCCATTGCGTCGCCACTCCTTGAGGCCTCCATTGACGGCGCCCACGGCGTTCTGCTCTCGATCCAGGGCGGTTCGGACCTCGGCCTGTTCGAGATCAACGAGGCTGCCCGCCTGGTCCAGGAAGTGGCGCACCCCGAAGCCAACATCATCTTCGGCGCGGTGATCGACGACGCCCTCGGCGACGAAGCCCGCGTCACGGTGATTGCCGCCGGCTTCGACGACGTCAAGGCCACCTCTCCTTCCATGGACCAGCCGCAGTCCGCGCCCCAGCGCCCGGCGGTTCCGGCCACCGCGCCGTCGAACCAGGCGCCGTCGAACAACCATCAGGTCCACGTCCAGCCGGTGCACGCCGGAGTCGGAGCAGCAGGTCTGAGCAACTGGGGCCAGCAGCGTCCCTCTGCCGTTCCCGCTGACTCGGGGTTCGACGTCGACCTTCCGTCGGTTGTTGAGCCGGACCTCTCGGGCAGCCGCTCAGACGACCTGGATGTTCCGGACTTCCTGAAGTAGGCGCTGCCCGGACCGCAGTGCCGTCCGGGAGGTTCCTTGCTGTCGCTCTCCTGATTGTCGGTGTTTTTGATTGTTGTCGGTGTTCTGATTGTTTCTGTGGCGTGCTGAAGTCTTCCCCGGTGTGTCGGTGGCATTCACTGACACAGGTGCGGGCAACCTCGCACTGCATGTTGGCGATCATGGACCGTCGGTGATGCGGCGCCGGGAGGAACTGGATAAGGCGGCGGGCATCGCGCCCCGCCGGTTCCAGTACATGAACCAGGTTCATGGAAACGACGTGGCCGTCCTGGAGTCCGCCACCGCGGCACCCACGGCGGATGCCATGGTTTCCCGCAGGCTGCCGATGGCGGTCATGGTAGCCGACTGCATTCCCTTGGTGCTGGTTGGCGACTCCGGCGGCGCCGGCCCTGTGCTTGGCGTGGTTCACGCCGGGCGCCCGGGGCTGGCCTCGGGGGTCATTCCCGCTGCCGTGGACCAGCTTCGCGCCGCGGGGGCCAGGAACATCCGCGCCTGGCTCGGACCGTCAATCTGCGGGCGGTGCTACGAAGTGCCGGCCGAACTGCGCGAGGAGGTCGCCGCCGTCGCGCCTTCCGCCTGGTCGGCCACCACGTGGGGAACTCCCGCTCTGGATTTGCCCGCCGGCGCGGTGAGCCAACTCGAATCAGAGGGTGTGCTGGTTGAACACCGGGGACCCTGCACCTTGGAAACCGAAACGCTTTACTCCTATCGGAGGGACAGGAACTCGGGACGGTTCGCCGGCCTGGTGTGGACCCATGAGTGAGATGACGCCGGAAACGGACCCTCGGACAGCCCAGCTGGGGCAACGACTGACAGCCGTCAGGCAGCGGATCGCGGCGGCGGTGGCCGCCGCAGAGCGCACCGACGACCCGCCACGCCTCATTGTGGTCTCCAAATTCCACCCCGCCGAGGACATCGCCCGGCTGGCCGGGCTTGGCGTGGCGGACTTCGGGGAGAACCGCGACCAGGAAGCGTCGGAAAAGGCGGCGTTGCTGAGCGGACTCGATGTCAGGTGGCATTTCGTGGGCCAGCTCCAAAGCAAAAAAGCCAAAACCGTGGTCCGGTACGCGCACGCCGTGCATTCCGTGGACCGTTCCCAGCTGGTGGAAGCGCTTGGCCGTGCGATGGCCGTGGAACAGGAGCGTTCAGGCCGGGGCAGCCTTGACTGCTTCATCCAGGTCAGCCTCGACGACGACGCCGAGGCGCACAGGGGCGGCGCCGCCCCCGCCGACGTGCCCCTCCTGGCCGATCAGCTGGAGGGAGCCGCCGGACTCCGGCTGGCAGGTGTGATGGCCGTGGCGCCGCTGGGGGCCGACCCGGACCGGGCCTTCGCGAAACTGTCCGGGATTTCAGCCCGGCTGAGGGCCGACCACCCGCATGCCACCGGGGTTTCTGCAGGCATGAGCCAGGACCTCGAAGCCGCCATCAGGTGCGGAGCGACACACCTCAGAATTGGTTCGGATATTCTCGGTTCGCGCCCGGCGGTGCGGTAGCGTCTGAGTATTGGAAGTGAATGGCGGGGATTCCAATGCTGTCGAGACTTTTTGGGCGGCCCGCTTACGGACACGATTAGGAGTCGACCATGGCCGGCGCTCTGCGCAAGACAATGATCTATCTTGGGCTCGCCGATGGCGAAGAACACTACGAGTCTGAGCTTTCCACCCAGCAAAAGGATGAGGACCACTCAATGGAGCCTGACCGCGAGGAACGCCGTGCTCCGGCACCCGTCCGCGAGGTCGTCCGTGAGGCGCCACCCGCCGCCGAAGAGGAATACCGCGCACCCGTGACACCTATTAAACGTGCGGCGTCGAGCCGCGAAGAGACCACCGGACTGCGGCAGATCACCACGATCCACCCGCGGTCCTACAATGACGCCAAGCTGATTGGTGAAAGCTTCCGGGACGGCATCCCCGTCATCATGAATGTCACCGACATGGGTGAGGCCGACGCGAAGCGCCTGGTGGATTTCTCTGCAGGACTCGTGTTTGGCCTGCGCGGAAGCATTGAGCGGGTCACCAACAAGGTCTTCCTGCTCTCGCCGTCATACATTGAGGTCATCGGCGATGACAAGAAGGCCAGCGAGACCACCGCCAGCTTCTTCAACCAAAGCTAAGCAGGCTATCCGGATGCCAGGCAGGGACACCTGCCTGGCATCCGTGCTGAAGTAGTATTTGTGCTGGAATAGCGGACAGCATCAACAGCCAAGACCTACAGGACGCCACGGCATCCGGAACGAACATGGAGATATGGGTTAGCTCATGGGATTAGTTTTCGGGCTTGTCTATATTGTCCTGCTGTTCGTCTTCGTCGCCCTGATCGTGCGGCTGGTGTTTGACTGGGTCCAGATGTTCGCGCGGGACTGGCGCCCGCGGGGCATGGCCCTCGTGGCGGCCCACGCCGTGTACTCGGTCACGGACCCTCCGCTGAAAGTCCTCCGCCGCGTCATCCCGCCTCTGAGGCTCGGCGGAGTCTCGCTTGACCTTGGCTTTCTGGTTTTGTTCATTGCCCTCAGCGTGGCAATGGCGATCACCAGGGGCCTCGCATAATTTCACAATAGCTTGCAGCGCAGCGGCGGTTCCTGACCCGATCGCCGTCCGCGCGGAAGAATCTCCGGTTTGACATCACAGTGTTGAATTAGAGGAACCAGACCATATTTAGGTACCGTAGTTTTGACGGCCGGAAGGCCTACTGACTAACTAGACCAACGAGGTGACCAGATGGCTTTGACGCCAGAAGACGTTGTCAACAAGCGCTTTCAGCCGACCAAGTTCCGCGAAGGCTACGACCAGGATGAAGTTGATGACTTCCTGGACGAAATCGTCGTTGAACTGCGCCGCCTGAACCAGGAAAACGACGAACTTCGCAAGAAGCTGTCCGAGGGCGGCACTGGAACTCCTGCCGCTTCCGCAGCTGTGGCACCTGTCGTCGAAAAGGTTCCCGCCCCCGCGAAGTCCGACAAGGACGAATCGCGTGCGAAGGCCGAGGCGGAAGCCAAGGCTGCCGAAGCTGCCAAGAAGAAGGAAGCCGAGCAGCCTGCAACCGTTGCGGCACAGGCTCCGGCCGCTGGTGGCAACGTCTCCGAATCGGCCGCAGGCCTGCTCGCCATGGCGCAGCAGATGCACGACCGCCACATTGCTGACGGCCAGGACCAGCGCGACAAGATCATTGCCGAAGCGCAGATCGAGGCCAGCAGCCTCGTCAACGATGCCCAGGAGAAGTCCCGCAAGATTCTCGGTGCCCTGGAGCAGCAGCGGTCGGTCCTCGAGCGCAAGGTGGAGCAGCTCCGCGGCTTCGAGCGCGACTACCGCTCACGCCTGAAGTCCTACATCGAAGGCCAGCTTCGTGACCTGGATGCCCGCGGCTCGGTCGCTGCGCCTGAGGTCGGCGAAAGCAGCGCTGCCGTTTAGCACGTATTCTGAAAGCCGGTGGCTGAGGATTCCTCGGCCACCGGCTTTTGTGATTAACAACGGTTCCCGAATGAAAGCACCATGACTGACGAACTTGCCGCTGACGCAGCGCACCCAGCCTCATTGCCACCGCGGCCCCGGCGCGCCGTGCTGCTCGCCCTGTTCGCCGGGCTTGCCCTCTTCGCGTACTTCTTCGATCAGCTCACCAAGCTGTGGGTCACCAGCACCATGGTCGAAGGCGAACGGATCCCGGTGCTGCCTCCGTTGCTGCACTGGTACTACATCCGGAATTCCGGTGCCGCCTTCTCCATCGGGGAGAACGTGACGTGGGTCTTCACCATCGTCATGGTGAGCGTCGCCGTCGCCATTTTGGTCCAGCTGCGCAGGCTCGGTTCGGCGTGGTGGGCCGTGGCACTTGGCCTCCTGTTCGGCGGGGCCCTGGGCAACCTGACGGACCGTCTGTTCCGCGAGCCGTCCTTCGCCATGGGCCACGTGGTCGACTTCATCCAGCTGCCTAATTTCGCGATCTTCAACATTGCCGACTCGGCCGTTGTGTCGTCGGTGGTCATCATCTGCCTGCTCACGCTGCGGGGCATCGCCCTGGACGGATCGCGCCACACTGCCGCTAAGCGGGACGGGGGCGCGGATGTCTGAACGCGTGGTGGTGCCCGAAGAGCTTGACGGCAGCCGGGTGGACGCCGGACTGGCCAAGCTGATCGGTGTATCACGGTCGCTCGCGGCCACATTGATCGCCGAGGGCAACGTCCTCAGCGGCGGCAAACCGGTGGGAAAGTCCGCCAAACTCGCGTCCGGCACCGTGCTGCACGTGACGGTCCCGGAGCGGCGGGATCCCCTGGAAGTCGTGGAGGAAGTTGTGGAAGGCCTGAAGATTCTGCTGGACGACGACGACTTTGTGGTCGTCGACAAGCCGGTAGGGGTCGCGGCCCACCCGTCTCCCGGCTGGGTGGGACCGACCGTCGTCGGTGGCCTGGCCGGTGCCGGCTACCGCATCTCCACCTCCGGTTCCGCCGAACGGGCCGGCATCGTCCACCGTCTCGACGTCGGAACGTCCGGCGTGATGGTGGTGGCCAAGACGGAGCCCGCCTACACCGCCCTCAAACGGGCTTTTAAGGAACGCACGGTGGACAAGGTCTACCATGCCGTGGTCCAGGGCCTTCCGGACCCGCTGCAGGGCACCATCGACGCGCCGATCGGCCGCCACCCCGGCCATGACTGGCGGTTCGCCGTCATCGAGGACGGCAGGCCGTCTGTCACGCACTACGAGGTCCTTGAGGCCTACGGGAAAGCCACCCTCGTGGAGGTGCACCTGGAAACGGGCAGGACGCACCAGATCCGGGTCCATTTCGCCGCGCTTCGGCACCCGTGCGCGGGCGACCTCACCTACGGCGCAGACCCGCGGCTTGCCGCGACGCTTGGGCTGACCCGGCAGTGGCTCCACGCCCGGCAGCTTGGCTTCGACCACCCCCGGACCGGGGAGCGCGTGACCGTGACCAGCGAATACCCCGAAGACCTGACCTATGCACTGCAGGTGCTGGAGTCCGGCGACGCCTGAGCCTTACCTCACAGCCACCGGCCGGCGCGGCCGGTCCGCGCGATTGTGTCGCTGCTCGGCACTAGAATGGTCCGGTGACTTCCAGCAACGACTCGTTTGTCCATCTCCACAACCACACCGAGTACTCGATGCTGGACGGTGCCGCCCGGCTCGGAGAGCTCTTTGATGAAACCGAGCGGCTTGGCATGCCCGCCCTGGCCACCACTGACCATGGCTATCTCTTCGGCGCCTTCGATTTCTGGAAGAGGGCCACGGACAAGGGCATTAGGCCCATTATCGGTGTCGAAGCTTATGTGACGCCCGGGACCGCCCGCGGTGACAAGAGCCGGGTCCGCTGGGGCGAGGAAAGCCAGCGCAAGGACGACGTCTCCGGCGGTGGTTCCTACACCCACATGACCCTGCTGAGCTACAACAACGTGGGCATGCGGAACCTGTTCCGTGCCTCGTCGATCGCCTCATTGGACTCGGTCTTCGGCAAATGGCCCCGGCTCGACCGTGAGTTGCTGAACACCTACTCGGAAGGGCTCATCGCCACCACCGGCTGCCCGTCCGGTGAGGTCCAGACAAGGCTCCGGCTGGGCCAGTACCGTGAAGCGCTTGAGGCTGCTGCAGAGTTCCGCGACATCTTCGGCGCGGAGAATTACTTCTGCGAGCTCATGGACCACGGCCTGGACATCGAACGGCGCGTCACCGGAGACCTCCTGCGCCTGGCCAAGGACCTGAACCTTCCGCTGGTGGCCACCAACGATCTGCACTACACGCACGAACATGATGCCAAAGCGCACGAGGCCCTGCTGGCCATCCAGTCAGGTTCCACCCTCCTGGAGCCGACCTACGACAACGGTGGCTCGCGCTTCGCCTTCTCGGGCAGCGGCTACTACCTGAAGTCACCGCAGGAAATGCGCGAACTGTTCCGCGACCACCCCGACGCGTGCGACAACACGCTCCTGATCGCCGAGCGCTGCGAAGTCTCGTTCAACACCGGCGCCAACTACATGCCCCGGTTCCCCTGCCCGGAGGGTGAGGACGAAACGTCCTGGCTGGTCAAGGAAGTCGACAAGGGACTCCAATACCGTTACCCCCAGGGCATCCCGGACAAGGTCCGCAAGCAGGCCGACTATGAACTGGAGGTCATCACCTCCATGGGCTTCCCGGGCTACTTCCTGGTGGTGGCCGACTTCATCAACTGGGCCAAGAACAACGGCATCCGGGTCGGTCCGGGACGTGGTTCGGGTGCCGGCTCCATGGTGGCGTACGCCATGCGAATCACCGACCTTGATCCGCTGCACCACGGCCTGATCTTCGAGCGCTTCCTCAACCCGGACCGCGTCTCCATGCCTGACTTCGACGTCGACTTCGATGATCGGCGCCGCTCCGAGGTGATCGACTACGTCACGCGGAAATACGGCGACGAACGTGTGGCGATGATCGTCACCTACGGCACCATCAAGACCAAACAGGCCCTCAAGGACTCCTCGCGCGTGCTGGGCTACCCGTTCAGCATGGGCGAGCAGCTGACCAAGGCGCTGCCGCCGGCCGTGATGGCCAAGGATATTCCGCTGGCCGACATCCAAAACAAGGACGCCAAGCGCTACAGCGAAGCCGGTGACTTCCGCCAACTGATCAGCACCGACCCCGAGGCCGCCAAGGTCTTTGAGACGGCACTGGGCATCGAGGGCCTGAAACGGCAATGGGGCGTGCACGCCGCCGGCGTCATCATGTCCTCGGACCCCATCATCGACGTGATTCCGGTCATGCGCCGCTTCCAGGACGGCCAGGTCATCACACAGTTCGACTATCCGACGTCCGAGGGCCTGGGCCTGATCAAGATGGACTTCCTCGGGCTGCGAAACCTGACGATCATTTCGGATGCCCTAGAAAACATCAAGATGAACCGCGGCATCGATCTGGACCTCGAGACCCTGGAGCTTGACGACACCGAGTCCTACGAGCTGCTCGCCCGGGGTGACACGCTGGGCGTGTTCCAGCTCGATGGCGGCCCCATGCGGTCGCTGCTCAAGCTCATGAAGCCTGACAACTTCGAAGACATCTCCGCCGTGCTGGCCCTCTACCGGCCAGGCCCCATGGGCGCCAACGCGCACACCGACTACGCCCTGCGCAAGAACAAAATCCAGGAGGTCATCCCGATCCACCCGGAGCTCGAGGAACCGCTCTCCGAAATCCTCGGTGGCACGTACGGCCTGATCGTGTACCAGGAGCAGGTCATGGCCGTGGCGCAGAAGCTCGCGGGCTACACCCTGGGCCAGGCCGACATCCTGCGCCGCGCCATGGGCAAGAAGAAGAAATCGGAACTGGACAAGCAGTTCGCCGGCTTCTCGCAGGGCATGCAGGACAACGGCTACTCCATGGCCGCAGTAAAGACGCTTTGGGACATCCTGCTGCCGTTCTCCGATTACGCCTTCAACAAGGCCC
Source organism: Arthrobacter sp. Bi83 (assembly GCF_918698095.1). Lineage (GTDB taxonomy): Bacteria > Actinomycetota > Actinomycetes > Actinomycetales > Micrococcaceae > Arthrobacter. The sequence continues at coordinate 17,796 of NZ_CAKKLY010000008.1, read as the reverse complement.
ACTCGGCCGCCTATGGCGTGATCTCCTACTGGACGGCGTACCTGAAGGCGCACTATGCGCCGGAGTACATGGCAGCCCTGCTGACCAGCGTCGGCGACGACAAGGACAAGTCGGCGATCTACCTCAACGAATGCCGGCGCATGGGCATCACCGTGCTGCCGCCCGACGTCAATGAGTCAGCGCTGAACTTCACCCCTGTGGGCAATGACATCCGCTTCGGCATGGGCGCCATCCGCAACGTCGGCGTGAACGCCGTCGAAGCCATGGTGGCGGCGCGCGAAAAGGAAGGCGCCTACACGTCCTTCAAGGACTACCTCATGAAGGTCCCCGCGGTGGTCTGCAACAAGCGCACCATTGAATCCCTGATCAAAGCAGGCGCGTTCGACTCGCTGAACCACCACCGGCGTGCCCTGGCCATGATCCATGAGGAGGCCATCGACTCCGTCATCACGCTCAAGCGCAACGAGGCGATCGGTCAGTTCGACCTCTTCGCTGGTTTTGACGAAGCCGAGTCCGAGGCGTCTCTGAGCATTGAGATCCCCGACCTTCCCGAGTGGGAAAAGAAGGACAAGCTCTCCTTCGAACGCGACATGCTCGGCCTGTACGTCTCCGACCACCCGCTGCAGGGCCTCGAAGGGCTCCTGAGCCAGCACGCCGACCAGTCCATCACCTCGATCATCGCCGAAGACGGGCCGCATGACGGCGCGATCGTCACCATTTCGGGCATGATCACCTCGCTCAGCCGCAGGATCGCCAAGGCCAGCGGCAACGCCTACGCCAGGGCGGAGATTGAGGACCTCGGCGGTTCCATCGAAGTGATGTTCTTCGGCCAGGTGTACGGGCCCATCGCGTCGGTCCTCGCCGAGGACCTGATCGTGGTGGTCAAGGGCCGACTTCAACGGCGCGACGACGGCGCCGTCACCTTGAACTGCATGGAACTTTCCGTGCCGGACCTCAGCGAGGGCACTAACGGGCCCGTCGTGATCACGATGCCCACGCACAAGGCCACGGAAGCCGTGGTCACCGAACTGGGGGACGTGCTGCGCAACCACCGGGGAAACTCCGAGGTGCGGATCAACCTGCAGGGCGACGCCCGCGTAGAAGTCATGGGCTTGCCCGTGCACCTGCGGGTCAACCCCAACCCGTCCCTCTTCGGAGACCTCAAAGTGCTGCTCGGTCCTGCCTGCCTGGACGCCTAGGAGCTGCGTCCGGTCTCCCGGGCCCGGCGGCCGGGGCTAGATCTCGTAGTCCAGCGGCACGGGCTGCCCGTACGTTCCGGAATGGTAGAGCAGGGGTGAGCCGTCTTCGCCCACCTGGCCTTCCACCACTTCCACCACGACCACCGCGTTGTTCTCGAAGGAGAGCCGCATCTGGATCTTCCCGATCAGCCAGCCGGCGACGTCCTTGAGGATGGGCACCTCGTGGGAGCCCAGTGCCCAGTGATCGCCGGCGAAGCGCTCTTTGGTGCGGGCAAAACGGTCAGCCAGTTCCTGGTTTTCCAAGCCAAGCATGTGCACGCCGATGTACGTGGTGTTGGCGACCGCCGGCCATGAACTCGAACTGCGTGCCATGTTGAACGTGAAGCGCGGCGGCTTGGCCGACAGCGACGCCACGGAGGTGGCGGTGAAGCCGTACGGTACGCCGTTGAAGTTCACCGTGATGATGGCCACGCCAGCTGCATGACGGCGGAACATTTCCTTGAACGTGCCCTCGAAGGCGGCGTCATCTGAGGCCACTGTTATCGATCTCCCTGCTGCTGATCTGTTGGTTGTTGGGTTCCCACTACAAGAGTATTGGGCTTCCGGCGGGTTGCGTGATCCGCGTGCAATGAGGGCCTCTTTCCGCAATGCGGGCGAACATTTGTTAACGTTTGTTCATGACCCAGCCAGCAGCCGCACCTCCGGCCCGCCACCAGGAACAGGCGGACCACGCCCAGGAAAGCAGCTTCAGGGGCCGGAAACGCAACCGACGCAGTTGGCCGTGGGCGGCGGGAATCGCAGCGTCGGGAATACCTGCCGGCATCCTGTGGTGGCTGCTGGCGCCCGGCGGCCTGAACCTCGTTTCCGGGAATGCCGCGCTGGCATCCGGAACCAACACCGAGGTTTGGCTCCCGCGGGACCTTGTGCTGGCTGGACTCTTTCTCTTCGCCGGCTGCCTCGTCGCCGTGCTGCTGACCGGCCGGAAGGATGCAGGATCGCGCCGCATGCTGGCGGCGTCGGTGGCTGCCAGCGGCGCGGCTGCCCTCCTCGCCTGGCAGAGCGGGGTGCTTGCCGGTCTCTGGTTCGGAGGACCACAGGACACGTCAGCCAGCGCAAGCGTTGCATTTTCCTTGAGGTCCTACCCGGTTCTGCTCCTTTGGCCGGCGGCCGTTGCCGCCGGCTACTTCGCCATCGGCCTGCTCGGTTTCCTGCGTAAAATGGACCGGTGACCACTTCTCCGGACAGCTCCGTACGCCCGAATTACCCCGCCGTCGATTTCCGCACCGTTGACCTGCGGGGCCGCCAGCTCAGCCTCGCGGAGCTGAGGGAGGCTGTGCCGCGTGCCCGGCACCAGACGGTGGCAGATGCCGAGCAGAAGGTAACGGACATCATTTCAGCGGTCCGGCAGCGCGGCTTCGCTGCCCTGGCAGACTTTGCCCGGCGCTTTGACGGCGTGGAGCAGGCGCACCCGCGTGTTCCGGCAGAGGCGCTGAAATCCGCGCTGGACGGCCTGGAGCCGGCTGTTCGCTCGGCGCTGGAGGAATCCATCAGCCGTGCCCGGCGCTTTGCCGACGGACAGCGACCTGCCGACGTCGACGTTGCCCTCGGGGATGGTGCCGTCGTGAGCCAGAAATGGGTGCCGGTAGCACGGGTGGGACTGTACGTTCCGGGCGGCCTGGCCGTTTATCCGTCATCGGTCATCATGAACGTGGTTCCCGCGCAGGCAGCTGGTGTGGAATCCATCGCACTGGCTTCCCCGCCCCAGAAGGACTTCGGCGGTCTTCCACACCCCACGATCCTGGCGGCCGCGGCGCTGCTGGGCATCAGCGAGGTGTACGCGATTGGCGGGGCCCAGGCCATCGCCGCTTTTGCCTACGGAGTCCCGGGCGCCGAGGGTGAAGCAGCCTTGGAACCGGTGGACGTCGTCACCGGACCGGGAAACATTTTCGTTGCCACGGCCAAGCGTCTGGTCAAGGGGGTCGTGGGGATCGATTCCGAGGCGGGCACCACGGAGATCGCCATCCTGGCCGATGCGACGGCCCGGCCGGCGTTCGTTGCCGCGGACCTGATCAGCCAGGCTGAACACGATCCGAAGGCGGCCTCGGTCCTAATTACGGACTCCGAGCAGCTCGCCGCCGACGTGCGGGAGGAGCTTGAGCTCCAGGCCGCCACCACCAAGCACGGCGAGCGGGTACGTGAAGCACTGTCCGGCCCGCAGTCCGGCGTCGTCCTGGTGGACGACCTCGACCAGGGGATCGCCGCGTGCGATGCATACGCGGCCGAGCACCTCGAAATCATGACGGCGGACGCTCCCGCCGTTGCCGCCCGGATCAGGAACGCCGGTGCCATTTTCGTTGGCGACTACAGTCCCGTGAGCCTCGGTGATTACTGCGCGGGGTCAAACCACGTCCTGCCCACCAGTGGAACGGCCGCTTTCTCATCGGGCCTGAACGTCACAACTTTCCTGCGCGCAATACAGGTCATCAATTACACCGAAGCCGCGCTGGAGCAGGTCAGCGGGCACATCGTCAGCCTGTCCGGGGCGGAGGACCTGCCTGCCCACGGCGACGCGGTCACCGCCCGGTTCAAATCAGGCAGCTGACCACTACATGTAGTAATTACAGGCTTGTTATTCAGCTGCATCTAGCCGTAAACTGGTTCGGGAGAAGCGTGGGGTGTCAGGCCCGGACCGCCACCGCGCGCCAGGGGAAGGAACGAACATGTACTGTCCGTTTTGCCGCAACCCCGATTCCCGCGTGGTGGACAGCCGCATGGCTGATGACGGTTCCGCGATCAGACGGCGGCGGCAATGCCCTGAGTGCGGCCGCCGGTTCACCACGGTCGAAACCACCAGCCTTTCCGTGATCAAGCGTTCCGGCGTCGGCGAACCCTTCAGCCGCAGCAAGGTTATTAACGGTGTCCGCAAAGCCTGCCAGGGCCGCCCCGTCAGCGAGGACGACCTCGCCTTGCTGGCGCAGGAGGTCGAGGAGAACATCAGGGCTTCCGGGGCCGCGGAAATCGATGCCCACGAGGTCGGCCTGATAATTCTTGGTCCGCTGCAGAAGCTGGACAAGGTGGCGTACCTTCGCTTCGCCAGCGTGTACCAGGCCTTTGAATCGCTGGAGGACTTCGAATCCGCCATCGCGCTGCTGCGCCACGAGGGCGAAGTCGAAGCCAAGCGCTCCGAAGGCAAGAGCTCCGAAAAGAGCCCGCTCTAGACTCCGGTGGCGGCAGCGGAGGGGAAGCCGCAGCCGCCACCGGCTCCAGTGAAACGCATAAGGCGGCAGACATTGTGTCTGCCGCCTTCTGCGTGCCTTGGCCGGAGTGGGTCCCTCCGCCACAGCTAATTATTTTGCCAGCTCGTGCTTCACTGCAATTTCAAGGGCCGCGCCCACAATGCCGGCCTCGTTCTTCAGCTCGGCGGGAACGATCGGGGTGCGCAGCCGCATGTGCGGCAGGTACTCGTCCGCGCGCTTGGAGATGCCGCCGCCGACGATAAACAGTTCGGGGGAGAAAAGGAACTCCACGTGCGAGAAATATCGCTGCAGGAGGACGCTGTACTCCTCCCAGCTGAGGCCGTCACGCTCACGCGCCACGGCTGACGCCTTGCTTTCGGCGTCATAGCCATCGATCTCCAGGTGGCCCAGTTCGGCGTTGGGAACCAGGTGTCCGTTGAAGATGAAGGCGGATCCGATGCCCGTACCGAGCGTGATCACGAGGACCGTGCCGCCGATTCCCGCACCGGCACCATAGCGGGCCTCCGCCAGGCCGGCGGCGTCGGCGTCGTTAATAACCTCCACCGGACGGCCAAGCCGCGCGGTGAGCAGCGCATCGATGTCGGTATTGATCCAGCTCTTGTCCACGTTGGCGGCGGAATGAACCACCCCGTGCTGGATGATGCCGGGGAAGGTCACTCCTACTGGGCTGTCTGCCTCCGGTGCGTCAGGGCGCGCGGACAATTCCTCGACCACCTGCGCCACCACCTCCACTACCGCTGCGGGCGTCGCCGGCTGGGGCGTTGCCAGGCGGAAGCGGTCGCCGATCAGCTTGCCCTTCTTCAGGTCGACGATGCCGCCCTTGATTCCGGTGCCGCCGATGTCGATGCCGATCAGCGGGGCGTGCTTGCGGGTCTTTTCGTCCTTCTTGGCCAATGGGATTCCGTTCGTGGCTGGGTTTGGGCTCGGGCAGGGCAAGGGTCGCTTGCCGGGAGAGTCAGGGGGACGCTACAGGCGGCGTCAGGGAAGGGTGAGGATTTCGGCGCCGGTTTCGGTGACAAGGAGCGTATGTTCGAATTGTGCGGTGCGCTTGTGGTCCCGCGTCACTACTGTCCAATCGTCGGGCCACATGTCCCATTCAATGGTGCCCAGCGTGAGCATGGGCTCAATGGTGAAGACCATGCCTGTTTCAATGACCGTGTTGTAGGCGGGCGCGGCGTCGTAGTGCGGAATGATCAGGCCGGTGTGGAAGGCCTCGCCCACGCCGTGGCCGGTGAAGTCACGGACCACACCATAGCCGAAGCGCTTGGCGTAAGACTCGATGGCGCGGCCGATCACATTGATCTGGCGCCCGGGAGCGACTGCCTTGATGGCGCGGTTCAGCGATTCCCTGGTCCGCTCCACGAGCAGGCGGGATTCCTCGTCCACGTCCCCGACGAGGAAGGTGTGGTTCGTGTCGCCGTGCACGCCGCCAATAAAGGCCGTGATGTCGATGTTGAGGATGTCGCCGTCCTGGACCACGGTGCTGTCCGGAATGCCGTGGCAGATCACTTCGTTCAGTGACGAGCAGAGGGATTTCGGGAAGCCGCGGTACCCGAGCGTGGACGGGTAGGCGTCATGGTCGAGCAGGAATTCGTGGCCGATGCGGTCCAGTTCATCCGTGGTGACGCCAGGCACGATGTGCTTTCCCACCTCCACGATGGCCTGCGCTGCTATCCTGCCCGCAACGCGGATCTTCTCGATGGTTTCAGCGGACTTCACTTCGGAGCCGGTGAATTTGGCCGGAGCGGGCTTGCCGACATACTCGGGCCGCGGGATGGACGCGGGGACTGGCCGCTGCGGGCTGATCGATCCCGGGGTGAGCGTGCCGGTGGGTGCGGTCGAGGCTAAGGAAGGCATAGATTGATCATATAAGGCAGCGCAGATTGCCATGTAAATTTTGTGCGGCCACCGGCCCCGGTTGCGGTTTACGTTACGTGGATCACGCCGGCGGGGCCGGCTGTCAACCGGAAGCGAGGAACGTCGATGCCCGAGTACTGGTACAACGTGAAGACCCATGAGGTGGAAGAGGACGCGATGTCGGACTGGACCCAGCTCATCGGCCCCTACAAGACCAGGGAAGAGGCCGAACACGCGATGGAGAAGGTCCACGCCCGCAACGAGGCCTGGGAAAAAGGCGACGAGGACTGATGCCCGCGAGGACTGAACCTCCGGAGGGACAGATCCTTTAGAACGAGTGCTCCGGGCCCGGGAAATGGCCTGACCGGACGTCGTCGCCGTAAGCCTTGGCCGCATCGCCGAGGGTGGTGCGCAGGTCGGCATACTGCTTGACGAACTTGGCCATTTTGCCGCCGCGGAGCCCTGCCATGTCCTGCCAGACGAGGACCTGGCCGGTGGTGACGTTCCCGGCGCCGATTCCGATTGTTGGCACCTGGACCGCCGCGTCCACTGCTGCCGCTGTCTCCGCCGGGACCATTTCCATGAGCACGCAGAACGCCCCGGCGTCGGCCAAGGCCACGGCATCGTCGATCAGCCGCTGCGCATCGTCGCCGCGGCCCTGCACGCGGTAGCCGCCCAGGGAGTGCTCACTCTGCGGCGTGAAGCCGATGTGGGCCATCACCGGGATGCCGGCCTGGACCATGGCCCGGACAGTTTCGGCGTAGAACTTGCCGCCTTCGATCTTGACGGCGTGCGCCAGGCCCTCCTTCAGAAACCGGACGCCGGTGGCCACTCCCTGCTGGGGGGAAACCTCATAACTGCCGAAAGGCAGGTCCGCCACCACCAGGGCCCGCTTTGCCGAACGCGCGACGGCGCGGCACAGCGGCAGCAGCTCATCAACGGTCACCGGGAGGCTGGTCTCGTTGCCGAAAACGTTGTTCGACGCTGAATCGCCCACGAGCAGGACCTCGATACCTGCCTGGTCGAAGATCTCCGCCGTGTACTGCTCGTAAGCCGTGAGCATTGCGAAGCGCTCCCCTTTAACCTTCGCCTGCTGAAGGTGGTGCGTGCGGATTCTTGGCACAGCCTTTTTGGTGGATTCCGACGACGGCGCTGCGGCCGCCGCGGGACCGTTGCCGTACGGGGCGGGTACTTCAGCGGACATGCTTGCGTCGGGACTGCTGCTTGGGGCCATATGCTAGAGCGTAAACCGAGACCCAACGTCCTAGCTACCGGGCAGCGACGGCCTCCGGGTGATTCCCGTCACAAGCTGTCGCTTGGCGGTGCCCGGCCGGCCCCTTTCAGGCGCTTCAGGCCACCCCTTGTGTTAACGCTGTGTTACGCGGAGCACCTGCGCCAACATCAGGCGTGAATGCTTAGTAAAGTGATTCGTGAGCTGCCGGCGGCTTGGTTAGTGATGGGCCGCGGCGTGAACGTTGACCCGGAGAAGAGGCCTCATGGACCGCCAGCAAGAGTTTGTCCTGCGCACGATCGAAGAGCGTGACGTGCGGTTCGTACGTCTCTGGTTCACCGACGTCGTGGGTTCACTCAAATCGGTGGCACTGGCGCCGGCCGAAGTTGAGGGTGCTTTCGAAGAGGGCCTGGGCTTCGACGGTTCGTCGATCGAAGGCCTGGCCCGGGTATTCGAATCCGACATGCTGGCCCAGCCGGACCCCGCCACCTTCCAGATCCTGCCGTGGCGCGGCGAAACCGAGCAGACGTCCAGGATGTTCTGCGACATCCTGACCCCTGACGGCGAACCCTCCGCTGCGGACCCCCGCAACGTCCTCAAGCGCACCCTGGCCAAGGCCGCCGATATGGGGTTCACGTGCTACACGCACCCGGAAATTGAGTTCTACCTCCTGAAGTCCCAGGAGCCGGGTCCGGACGGCTCCCCGGTGCCTGTGGATGAAGGCGGATACTTCGACCACGTGCCCGGGGGCGTGGCACAGGACTTCCGGCGCACGGCCGTGACCATGCTCGAATCGGTGGGCATCTCCGTGGAGTTCAGCCATCACGAGGCCGGACCGGGACAGAACGAAATCGATCTCCGTTACGCGGATGCCCTCCAGACGGCGGACAACATCATGACGTTCCGCACCGTCATCAAGGAAGTGGCGCTCCAGCAGGGCACCTACGCCACGTTCATGCCCAAGCCGTTCACGGCGCACCCGGGCTCGGGCATGCACACTCACTTTTCGCTGTTTGAGGGTGACGCGAACGCCTTCTACGAGGCGGGCTCCGAGTTCCAGCTCTCCGAAACGGCCCGCCAGTTCATCGCCGGCATCCTCAAGCACGCCCCGGAACTCACGGCGGTAACCAATCAGTTCGTGAACTCCTACAAGCGTCTTTGGGGCGGGGGAGAGGCGCCCAGCTACTTGAGCTGGGGCCACAACAACCGCTCCGCCCTGGTGCGTGTTCCCCTGTACAAGCCGGGCAAGGGCCAGTCGGCCAGGATCGAATACCGCGGCATCGACTCGGCGGCCAACCCGTACCTCGCGTACGCGGTCCTGCTGGGCGCTGGGCTTAAGGGAATCGAGGAGGGCTACCAGCTCCCCGCGGCGGCCGAAGACGACATCTGGTCGCTGAGTTCGGCCGAGCGCCGGGCCATGGGCCACGACCCCCTGCCTGCCAGCCTGCACGACGCCATCCGTACCATGGAAGACTCCGAACTCATGCCCCTGATCCTTGGCGAGCAGGTGTTCGAGCACTTCCTGCGCAACAAGCGGGCCGAATGGCAGGACTACCGGCTGCAGGTGACGCCCTATGAGCTGCAGCGCAACCTGGGCATCCTTTAGGACTGCGCGGTGAGCCTGGCCCGCCGCCTCATTTCGGCCGGCTTCAGCGACCTGGAGAAGGGCGAGAGGTTCCTCGCTGCCCCTGAACTGGAGGGCATCGACCAGGACGTGCTGTTCGCCGGCCTGCAGCTGGCCGCGAGTCCGGACGCCGCGCTGCAGTCGCTGGTCCGGCTGATCGAAAAACACCCAGACCTGAAGAAGCTGGCAGCGGCGGACACCGACACGAGCGAGCCGCTGTACCGCGTCCTGGGTGCCAGCGAGGCGCTCGGTGAGTTCCTCATCCGCCATCCCGAACATCTCGATGCCTTCAATGTGACTGCGAGCCCCGAGCCGGTCCAGGCGGAGCCAGCCGAATTGCGCAACCACTTGCTGAGGTCGGTGCGCGCCGACCCGAAGGCCGCCCGTCCGGTCGCGGGAATCACTGGCCCGGAGGCCTACGAGGCCCTGCGAGCCGCATACCGGCGGGGCGTGGTTGACCTGGCAGTCAAAGACCTCTGCGCCGCTGATCCGCTCGACTTCATGCCGGCCGTGGGCGCCGAACTTGCCGATCTGGCCGGCGCCGCCATCGAAGCGGCCCTGGCTGTCGCCAGGGCTGAAGCGGCGTCGCAGTTCGATCCTGAGGAGGTCGCCGACGTCGCCCTTGCCGTGATCGGCATGGGCAAGTGCGGCGCCCGCGAACTGAACTACATCTCCGACGTCGATGTCATCTACGTGGTCGAGGCCGGGCAACCGGATGACGCCAGGGCCAACACCATCGGCACGGCACTGGCCGCTGGCATCTCCCGCGCCATTTCGTCTCCCGCGCGCGAGCCCGGCCTGTGGGAAGTGGACGCCAACCTCCGCCCCGAGGGCAAGTCGGGACCCCTGGTCCGCACGCTTGACTCGCACCGGAGCTACTACGCGCGGTGGGCCGAGAGCTGGGAATTCCAGGCGCTCCTCAAGGCCCGGACGATCGCCGGTGACGCCGATCTGGGCACGCGGTACGAAGACGCAGTTTCACCCCTCGTGTGGACCTCCGCGAACCGGGAAGGGTTCGTCGAATCGGTGCAGGCCATGCGGCGCCGGGTGACGGAGCATATTCCCGCGGCGGAGGAGCAGCGCCAGATCAAGCTCGGCAGGGGCGGGCTGAGGGACGTCGAATTCACGGTGCAGCTCCTGCAGCTCGTGCACGGCAAAGCCGATGAAACGCTGCGGCGCCGCGACACGACGTCGGCAATCGCGGCCTTGTCCGCGGGCGGCTATATCGGCCGGGCTGACGCGGCCGCGTTTGACCACGCCTACCGCTACCTGCGGCTGCTCGAACACCGCATCCAGCTGTTCCAGCTCCGCCGGACGCATCTGATGCCCGTCAAGGAATCCTCGCAGCGCGCCCTCGCCAAGGCTGTGCTGGGCCCGTTCTCCACCGACCGGCCGCACCCGGACGCGCTCATGGCGGCCTGGCAGAAGACCAAACGCTCCGTCCGGGAGCTTCACGACCGGATCTTCTACCGCCCGCTGCTGAACACGGCAGCCAAGTTGAGCAGTGAAGATGCCCGCCTGACCCCGGAAGCAGCACAGGGCCGGCTCGCGGCGCTCGGCTACCGCGATCCGCAGGGCGCCATGCGGCATATTGAGGCCCTGACGGCGGGCGTCAGCCGGCGGGCCGCCCTGCAGCGGCAGCTGCTCCCCATCCTTTTGGGCTGGCTCGCGGAAGGCGTGGATCCCGACGCCGGACTGCTCGCCTTCCGCAGGGTCAGCGAGGCCCTTGGCACCACTCACTGGTATCTCGGCATGTTGCGGGACTCCGCCGCGGCAGCCGAACGGCTCTGCCACATGCTGTCCAACTCGCGGCTCATCGCCGACCTGCTGGAAGTGTCACCGGAGTCCGTTGCCTGGCTGGGGACGGACAAGGAGCTGGCACCGCTCAGCTTTGAGGCCCAGTGGCAGGAAATCACGTCCAAAATGTCCCGGCACGCGGAGCCGGAGAGCGCCATGCGGCTCATCCGGCTGATCCGCCGCCGGGAGATACTGCGCATCGCGGTGGCCGACAGCTCCGGGCTGCTCGCACAGGACCAGGTGGGTGAAGCCCTCGCCGAAACGGACAGGGCGGCCATCCTCGGGGCCCTGCGGGTGGCCGAAAACATCGTGTCCGCGTCCGGTCCCCTGAAGACCTCGGTCCTGGTGGTAGCCATGGGCAGACAGGGCGGCCGGGAGATCGGCTACGGCTCCGACGCGGATGTCATGTATGTGCACCGGGCGCTGCCTGGGGCCGCGGATGATGAAGCGCAGCAGCAGGCAGCGAAGATTGTGGGCCACCTCTCGAGCCTGCTGACGCAGCCCCTCAGACCCGCCATCATGGCTGAACGTGTACTGGCGGTCGACGCCGACCTGCGCCCGGAGGGCAAAAGCGGCGCGATGGTGAGGTCGCTGGACTCTTACGCCGAGTACTACCGCAGATGGTCCCTGGTCTGGGAAGCCCAGGCCCTCCTGCGCGCCCGGCCCATCGCGGGGGACGACCAGCTCGCGGATGATTTCCTTAAGCTGATCAATCCGATCCGGTACCCGGCGGCGCTGTCCGAGGCCGACGTCCGGGAGATCAGGCGGGTCAAGGCCAGGGTGGAATCAGAGCGGCTGCCGCGTGGCGCCGACCCTGCCCGTCACCTCAAGCTCGGCAGGGGCGGACTCAGCGACGTCGAATGGCTGGTGCAACTGCTCCAGCTCGAGCATGCCGGCCGGCATCCCGAGCTGCGCACCACGTCCACGCTCAGGGCGCTGGAGGTAGCGGCTTCGCTGGAACTCCTCGACGCCGAAGACGCCGGGCTGCTCGCGGAGGCTTGGCGGCTTGCCAGCCGAATCCGCTCCGCCAACGTGATCTGGACCGGCCGTGCTTCGGACCTTTTGCCCTCGTCCCGGCGTGACTTGGAAGCGGTGGCCCGCTGGTGCGGTTATGAGGAGGGGATGGCCACCGCCTTTGAGGAGGACTACCTTCGGGTCAGCCGGCGCGCGAGGGGCGTCTTCGAGAAGGTCTTCTACGGTCAATAGGACGCCAAAGGACGCCGGGAGCCCGAGCCGGCCAAGGGCTGACACGGAGGGGGCCAACTGCTAGCTTGGGCCCATGGCTACCCAAATCTATGTAAATCTTCCCGTCAAAAATCTCGATAAAGCGGTGGAGTTTTTTACGGCGCTCGGGTTCTCCTTCAACCCGGACTTCACCGACGAGAACGCCACGTGCATGATCATCAACGACGACGCCTACGTCATGCTCCTCGTGGAGGGTTTCTTCAAGACCTTCACCTCCAAGGACATCGTGGACTCGACCGGCAGCACCGAAGCGATCATGGCCTTCTCTGTCGACAGCCGCGAGGGCGTGGATGACATGTACCGGAAGGCAATCGCCGCCGGCGGCAAGGAGTCCCAGCCGGTCCAGGACTACGGCTTCATGTACAGCCACAGCTTCCAGGACCTCGACGGCCACCTGTGGGAGGTCATGTGGATGGACCCCGCGGGCCCGCCCGCCGACTCCGGCGAGACTGCCGCGCCGCAATAAGGGCAGCAGGCCGACGACGGCGGCGGTTCCGTCGCGCGTCCCGCCTGCCGTCAGTTCGTGGGTAGGCTCGGACTATGCTTCCCGACGTTTGGCTGATATCCCTCAGGGACCTTGATGAAGATGCCCGTTCCATCCACCTTGGCGAAGTGGCCGGGATGGAACTGGGCCCCGGCCAGGATGACTTTGTCGGCGATCCGCTGCGGATGATGCTCGTTGGCCTGGAGGAAGACTCGCGCCGTCCCTATGTCATCGAAGCAGGCGGCGAGGCTGTGGGCGTGCTGACACTCCAGTCCGGTGCCGCGCGGCTGGCGGGGTGGCCGGACGACGAGTCCGTGTGGCTGCTCCGGGGATTCCTGATAGACCGGCGACGGCAGGGCGGGGGACTGGGCCCGTCAGCCGCTGCCGCAGCCGTGGCGGCTGCCGCTAAACTGACGGCCAGGCTGGGGGGCGGCCAGACCGGCGTCGTGCTTTCAGTCAATGAGCGCAACGGTGCAGGCCTCGCCGCCTATCTGAAGGCAGGCTTCGAGGACCGGGGCCGTTACCTGGGCGGCGAGGCCGGTCCGCAGCGGACCATGTTCGCGGCCTTCTGATTCAGCACCCGGCTTTGAGTCTCGTCGGGCCGTTGCGCTGGCCCGAGTGCGTGCTTACGCTGTGTCTTGGCAGCGCTCTTCAACCTTGTTGGGGGGAAGGCAGTGTGACCATCACGGAGTGCGGAAATGGAACTCGGCGACCCGGAAGGCGAACCAGGCAGGCAGGGCCCGGCCGCATCCCCGGAAGAACCGGGCAGCGGCTTGCGAACCACGGTGGGCCAGGACACGGAGCATGCCCGGGCGCAGGTGAAAAGCAGCCGCGCCAGGAAGCACAGAAGGGTCGAGCTGCTGCTCATCGGGGCCGGTGTGGCTGCCACCCTCATCGCAGCGGCGTACCAGTACTTCGGCATCAGGAGCACACTGGAAAGCAGTACGGCCGCGTCTTTGTATGCCCAGCAGCAGGAGATCGACAAGATTTTCGTGGAGAATGTGGACCTTCAGCCGTACTTTTGGCGCCGCCAGGAACTGCCTGATCCTGCGGCCACCCAGGATCCTGCGGCCAGGCGGGAGGCACAGCAACTGGCCGCCAGGTCTGAAGCCACGGCCCACCGGATACTGGATCACTTTGCCCACTTGAAGTACCAGATGGGCACGCAGGCCTTCACCTCTGAAAGGGCAGACTGGGAGGCTTATATCAGGCGAAGTTTCGCGGAATCGCTCATCCTGTGCCGCGCCCTGTCCGCAGACAAGGAGGCGTTCGGGGGTGCCGGACCCGATTCACTCTGGGGACTTTACGCGGAGGAGCCCTGCCGGGGACTGTGATACTCGGGGGCCCGAACACACCGCGGGAGTACAGCCGGCAACGGCAAGGGCGGCCACCGGTTTCGTAACCGATGGCCGCCCCTGCGGTGCCAGGAGTCCCGTGGACTCACTGCTCACTGCACCCGGTATGTCCCGGGGGTGGGATTAGACGCCGTAGTAGAGCTCGAACTCGTAGGGGTTCGGGCGCAGCGACAGCGGGCGGATCTCGTTCTCGTACTTGTACTCGATCCAGGTGTCGATCAGGTCCTGGGTGAACACGCCGCCGGCCTGCAGGAACTCGTTGTCCTCGGCCAGTGCGTCCAGGGCCTCTTCAAGCGTGCCCGGAGCCTTGGGGATGTCCTTGGCCTCCTCGGCGGGGAGCTCGTAGAGGTCCTTGTCGATCGGAGCCGGGGGCTCGATGCGGTTGCGGATGCCGTCAATGCCGGCCATCAGCTGGGCAGCGAAGGCCAGGTACGGGTTGGAGGAGGGGTCCGGAGCGCGGAACTCGATGCGCTTGGCCTTCGGGTTGGAGCCCGTGATCGGGATACGGATACCTGCGGAGCGGTTGCCCTGCGAGTAAACCATGTTGACCGGAGCCTCGAAGCCCTTGACCAGGCGGCGGTAGGAGTTGACCGTCGGGTTGGTGAATGCCAGGACAGCCGAGGAGTGCTTCAGCAGGCCGCCGATGTACCAGCGGGCCATGTCAGACAGGCCGGCGTAGCCCTTTTCGTCGTAGAAGAGCGGCTCGCTGCCGTTCCACAGCGACTGGTGGCAGTGCATGCCCGAGCCGTTGTCACCGAAGACGGGCTTCGGCATGAAGGTGACCGACTTGCCCCAGGCATCGGCGGTGTTCTTGATGACGTACTTGAACTTCTGCAGGTCATCAGCCGCGTGGGTCAGCGTGGTGAACTTGTAGTTGATTTCAGCCTGGCCGGCGGAACCCACCTCGTGGTGGCTGCGCTCGACCTCAAGGCCGGCTTCGTCCAGGGCAACGCACATGGCGTCGCGCAGGTCGGCCTGCTTGTCGGTGGGGGAAACCGGGAAGTAGCCGCCCTTGACGGGGGTCTTGTAGCCGAGGTTTCCGCCTTCTTCTTCGCGGCCGGTGTTCCAGTGCGCTTCTTCGGAGTCGATCTTGTAGAAGCTGCCCTGCGGGGAGGACTGGTACTGGACGTTGTCGAAGACGAAGAACTCGGCTTCGGGGGCGAAGAACGCGGTGTCTGCAATGCCGGTAGACGCGAGGTAGGCCTCAGCCTTCTCGGCTACGCCACGGGGGTCGCGGTGGTATGGGTCACCGGTGCGGGGGTTCACGATGGAGAAGTTCAGCGCCAGGGTCTTCTCCATGCGGAACGTGTCCAGGAACGCAGTGGTGACATCCGGGATGAGCTGCATGTCGGACTCTGCAATGCCCTGGAAACCGCGGATGGAGGATCCGTCGAAGAGCTGGCCGTTGACGAAGAAATCAGCGTCCACGCTCTTGGCCGGCACGTTGAAGTGCTGCTGTACGCCAGGAAGATCGGTGAAGCGGATATCGACGAATTTAATATCTTCGTCCTTGATGAACTTGAGGACTTCGTCCGCAGTCTTGAACATCTATGCTCCTTACGCATATTTAATAACTGGCTGGAAATCCAAAGTGGTCCAGCGCAATCGTGGTCCAGCGCAGTCCGACAGCGCGAAAACACAAAAGTGCCCCCGCTCCCAGATCGCTAGCAACTGTTACCACCCTAGGGACACGGGATTTCCCGGCCGTGTCCGCTTTGTTTCCGGCACGTTACAGAACCGCTTGATATGTAAACGCTATACGGTGTCCACACTGTGGTCTATCCGCATCCACACTCTGGGCGGTTATTGGCCGGGCGACACCCCGGTAAACTTGGACAGTGGTAGATCGAAGAGACATTGGCTCCTGGCTCAGCGGGCCGGACACATCCGGCATTTCCCAGTACCCGGGGGAGCGCCTCGGGCTGCCGGAGTCGGGTCCGGGGTCCGTCGCGCGGGCCGGGCGGAGAATCCTGGCAATCACCATTGACTGGACCATCGCGCTGCTGATCAGCAACTTCTTTTTTGCCGGCAACTCATGGGCCACACTGGCCGTCTTTGCCGCGGAACAGATCCTGCTGATCGGAACCCTTGGCTACAGCATTGGCCACCGCGCACTGGGAATCCAGGTGGTACGGCTCGGCGGCTCGCCCGCAGGACCGCTGGCGGCCCTTGTCCGTACCTTGCTGCTTTGCCTGGTGGTTCCCGCGGTCATCTTCGATCCGGACCAGCGCGGCCTCCACGACAAGGCCATGGGGACTGTGCTCCTCCGCATGTAGACGGTCCGAAGCCAGCTAGACGTCCGCGGTTTCTTCTGCAGCCGGCTCCCGGAGCCGGCTGCCCTGGGCCGTCGCCCTCGCGGCCGTCGCAAGGTAACCTCGGCGACCCGCCCATTGTTCAAAAAGAACCGTGGTGAAAGGCAAGACGGCCGAAAAGCCGGCGAAAAGCGCTACGAAGAATGGCCAGCGCTGCATGCGCCACAGGAAGAGGGCGCAAACGCCGTAGGCGATAAAAAGTCCGCCGTGAACCGGCCCGGCAATTTCCACGCCCAGTTCGCTGCTTTTGGCGATCCACTTGAGGTACATGCCTGTCAGCAGGGCCGCCCAGCTGAATGCCTCGGCGACGGCCAGTATCCGAAAGATGCGGATGACGGTGTTTCTTGACGGTGGATTCACAAGCTCTCCGGCCTCACGTGGTATCTCGGTATTTCGGACAAATGAAAACGCCCCGGCTGCCGGAGGGAAGTCCGGCCGCCGGGGCGGATCAGGAAAATGCTAGCGGCCGCGCTGGGGGCGGGCCTTGTAGGGATCGATGCCCTTGGGAATGGGGAGCCTCGTGCCCAGGGACGAGATGCGCTTTGAAACGGCGCTGACCTCGATCTTGGTCAGTTCGTTGTTCAGTTTGTTCATCTTCTTCGCGACCTGGCTGATGGGGACCTGGCCCTCGCCGCGGCCGCTCTCGATCACATGGATGGTGACGTTGGGCAGAATCCGGGCCAGCTTCTTGCGCTCCGCATCCAGGAGTGGCTTCACCCGGTGGGTCGGGCCTTCGCTGACGAGCACGACGCCGGGTCGGCCGATGGCGCGGAAGACGGCGTCCTGGGTCCGCGGGTTAACGGCCACGGGCTGCTCCTCGGTGATCCAGCCGCGCTTCAGCGTGCTGAGTGCAGCGCCGGATGCACCGGGCTGATTCTCGATCTGGGCGAAAGCCGCACGTTCGGCGCGCCGCGACAGGATGAAGGTAGCCGCGAGCAGACCCAGCGGGATGCCGATAATCAGGCCGGTAACCCAGTTTTCCAGCACCAGGCCAAT
The DNA here is from genome assembly GCF_918698095.1 of Arthrobacter sp. Bi83. Taxonomy (GTDB): domain Bacteria; phylum Actinomycetota; class Actinomycetes; order Actinomycetales; family Micrococcaceae; genus Arthrobacter. Next base: position 439 of record NZ_CAKKLY010000008.1, on the reverse strand, counting down.
GATGAGGCTGATGGCGACAACGCCCAGGAACGCCAGCAGCATGAGCCACGGAACCATCGGATCGTGGCGGCGGGTCATGTTGAAGACTTCGCTTATCTGCTTGAGCCGGTTGGGCTTCTGGGCCTTCGCCTCTTTCGGCTTGCGCGCGAAGAGGGCACGCTTGCGGGCAACAGGAGCCGGAGTGTCGTTACTGGAATCAGGGGATTTCGCCATAGTGCCTTAATTCTACGTGATTTACGACAAAGGGCCGGACGCCGGAAGCTCCGGTGTCCGGCCCTTTGCCGCAGGGAGACGGCTGGTGCTAGGAGTGCGCTGCGAGCAGCGAGCTGGCTTCCTGGCGGGTGCTGCCGGAGCTTTCGATGTGTGCCAGTTCGGCGGGGATTTCCCAGCCTTTCTTGCGCATCGCGGTGGCCCAGAGCCGGCCGGCACGGTAGGAGGA
>NZ_CAKKLY010000007.1 GCF_918698095.1 Arthrobacter sp. Bi83 | reverse complement strand
GAAACCAGCTGTAAAAACCAGACCACACCACAGGGGCGGCGCAACCTGGTCAATTCAACCAATTCATATAAAATAAACCGGTATCAACAAACTTGGCACACTATTGAGTTCTCAAACAACAGACACATTCGAATACTTCTCGAAACAATTCGCAAGTCTATTCGCAAATTTCATTTGTTTCGCATTTCTTCGCTGCGATGTTTATAGCTTATTTCATTCATATTCACTTTGCAAATCCGGGTTGTTTTCCCGATATTCACTTGGTGGTACGAATCCGCCCATAGCAAATGGAAGCTTTTCTTCATTTCGTGCGTTGCACATGAAGAATCGCTTCTCAAGTGAAGGGGGTTTGTCACCACTCAGCGGCGGCGACTCAGAAAACATTACACGCTCCCCCGCGGCCGTGCAAATCGGCTGCGAAGGAGCGTGCAATTGGGTCTTTGCGGCGCCAGAAGTGCTAGACGCCTGACACCTGAACGGTGGCCAGGTTCTTCTTTCCCCGGCGCAGCAGCAAGTACTTTCCGTGAAGCAGCTCGGATGCAGGAATCACAGCATCCGGATCTGACACCTTGGCATTGTTGACGTAAGCGCCGCCCTCACTGACGGTCCTGCGGGCAGCGGATTTGCTCTCCGACAGTCCTGAGGCAACCAGGAGATCGATGATGCCCAGGCCCGCCCCGTCCACTGACGCGGAAGGCAGTTCGGCGGTCGCGGCCGCGAGGGTCTGCTCGTCAAGCAACGAGAGGTCGCCGTTGCCGAACACGGCGGCCGACGCAGCGATGACCTTTTCTGTGGCGTCGACGCCGTGAACCAGCGAAGTCACTTCGTAAGCAAGCTTGCGCTGGCCCTCCCGGGCGAAGGGACGCTCAGCAATGGATTCCGCCAGTGCCTCAATCTCTGCCCTGCCTAGGAACGTGAAGACCTTAAGGCGGTCCACAACATCGGCATCCGCCGTGTTCAGCCAGAACTGGTAGAACGTGTACGGGCTGCACATGGCCGCGTCCAGCCAGATGGCGTTGCCCTCGCTCTTGCCGAACTTGGTGCCGTCGGAGTTGGTGATGAGCGGGGTGCCGAGCGCGTGGACGGTCTTGCCCTCCACCTTGCGGATGAGTTCCGTACCGCTGGTGAGGTTGCCCCACTGGTCGGATCCGCCGGTCTGCAGAACACAGCCGTAGTCGCGGTGGAGCTGGAGGTAGTCCATCCCCTGCAGGATCTGGTAGCTGAACTCCGTGTAGCTGATGCCTTCGTCCGAGCTGAGGCGTGACGCGACAGCGTCTTTGCGCAGCATGGTGCCTACACGGAAGTGCTTTCCGATCTCGCGCAGGAAGTCGATCGCGCTCAGCGGCGCGGTCCAGTCGAGGTTGTTGACCATGCGGGCAGCGTTGCCGCCCTCGAAGCTGAGGAACCTGCGGACCTGGGCCTGCAGGTAGCCCACCCACTCAGTGACGGTGTCCTTCGTGTTCAGGGTGCGTTCCGCCGTCGGCCGCGGATCCCCGATCAGGCCGGTGGAGCCGCCCACGAGACCCAGGGGCTTGTGGCCGGCCAGTTGCAGCCTCCTCATAAGGAGGAGCTGGACCAGGTTTCCCAGGTGCAGGCTCGGCGCCGTGGGGTCGAACCCGCAGTAATACGTGACCGCATCCCCTGCGAGGAGTTTCTCCAGCTCCACCTCGTCGGTGGAGACGTGGACAAGGCCGCGCCATTTGAGCTCCTGCCAGACGTTGGCAAAGCTGGGGTCGTTCTGCTGGGATTCGAGGTCGTTTAGGTGTGACACGACTTCTAAGTTAGCAGGATCGGCGGCGCCTGGCCCCCGATGAAGGTTCGGATGTCAGGCGCCCGGGCCGTTCACTTCAACTTCTAGCGTTCGATGCCCGCCGGAATGCCGTCAGCAGCGATGAGCCGGAGCCGTTGGGTGGGCCGGGTCATCGCCACATAGAGGTCTCCCACGCGTCCGTGTTCATGATTCAGCATCACGGACGGTTCAAGGACCACCACGCCGTCGAACTCGAGGCCCTTGGCTTCCCTGGGACTGATCACCACAACGTCCTGTTCGTAGCTGCCGGCGCCCGTCCCGATGCGGCGGCCGTAGGCCGCGCGCAGCGCTGACGTCGCTTCCGCCAGGAGATCGCCGTCGGCAATCACCGCCAGCAGGCCGCCGTCGATCGCGTCCAGCTCCTCCGGGAGCACCTCCACCAGCCGGCTCACCAGGCCGCCCGGCTCCACGCGGTCGATGACGGGCGACCAACGGCCCTCACGGACAGCCTTGGGTGCGGACACCACGAGCCCGGCGGCGTTTGCCATCCGGGCTGCGGCCTCGGCGATCTGCGACGGTGTCCGGTAGTTGACCGTGAGCTCTTCGAGCTGCCAGCGGTCTCCGAACATCGGAGCGAGTGCACCCTGCCACGAATTCGCGCCGGCCACGGAGCTGGTCTGGGCAATGTCCCCCACGATGGTGAAGGACTTCAGCGGGCAGCGCCGGACGAGGAGGCGCCACTGCATGGGCGAAAGTTCCTGGGCTTCGTCGACCACGATATGGCCGAATGCCCAGGTGCGGTCGCTGGTGGCACGCTCGGCGGCGGTCAGCCGTGCCTCGCGTTCCTCGTTCTGCTCAACCAGTTCCTCGGCAGAGACCAGGACATCGACGCCGGCCGTCTCCATGTTGACGAGCGTCTGCCGGGCGTTTGCCAGATCGCGGGCGCGGTCGTGCTCCTGCTGTGCCAGTCCGCGGCCCGCGGCGGGATCGAGCTCGCCGAGGAGTTCGGCTGCCTCGTCGAGCAGGGGAACGTCGGCCTCGGTCCACCGGGCGTCAGGTGCCCGGAGCAGGAGTTCGCGCTCCTTGGCGGTCAGCTTGGGCGTGCAGGCTTCCAAAATCGCGGGTTTGCTCAGCAGTTCACTGACAAGCTTTTCGGGCGTCATCGGCATCCAGCAGAGGTTCAGGGCCACGCGGACATCCCGTGCGGAGCGCACATCCTCGGCGAGGTAGGACCGGTCGGCATTGTTGCCGATGTTGCCGGCTTCCACCAGTTCCGTCATCTGCTCCGTCAGTTCCCGGAGCAAAATCTTGACGAAGGTAACGCGTGCCTCGTTGTGCGGCTTGCCGGTGGAGCGGGCGCGCTCCCGGGCCCGCCGGACCTGCCGCGGCGTGAGGACCAGCTTGCGTCCGTCCACTTCCAGAATGCGGTTTTCGGCGGGGATGCGCTGGCGGTTTGCCACGGCGTTGGCGACGACGTCGGCCATGTCCAGCCGCCCCTTGATTGCAGCGACGTCCGCCTCCGGCTCGGGCACGGCATTGATGCCCGGCATCAGCCGGCCAACGCTCGCCATCACCACTCCGGTCTCGCCGAGCGAGGGCAGGACGCGTTCGATGTACTTCATGAACGACGACGACGGTCCCACGAGCAGCACGCCGGCGGTCTTGAGCCTGTCCCGGTGCGTGTACAGCAAGTATGCGGCGCGGTGGAGCGCAACGGCGGTTTTGCCCGTTCCCGGACCACCCTGGACGACAAGGGCTCCGGAGATGGAGGACCGGATGATGCGGTCCTGTTCGGACTGGATGGTGCCGACGATGTCCGACATCCGGCCGGTCCGCTTCGAGTTCAGGGCAGCGAGCAGGGCACCTTCACCCTGCAGGGAGTCGTTGTCTGCCAGCATGTCCGCGTCGAGGACGTCGTCTTCGATGGCCTTGACCTCGCGGCCCTGCAGGATCAGGTGCCGGCGACGGCGAACACCCTGGCGGTCGAAGGCCGTGGCCTGGTAAAAGTGCCCGGCTTCGGGCGCACGCCAGTCCACCATGAGGCGCTGGAGGTCCTCGGTGGTCAGGCCGATGCGGCCGATGTACTGCGCCTCGCCCGAGTCGAGGTCCAGCCGGCCGAACACGAGGCGGTCGTCGACGGCGTCGAGTTGCGCCAGGCGGTCTTCGTACAGTGCAGCAAAGGCGTCGCGTTCTGAAACGTTCTGCATGGTGCCCACAGCGCCGGCACGGCGCACGTGCGCCAGCTGGGTGCGCTTTTCCTCGCGCAATTCATCAAGCCGTGCGTACAGACCGGCAACATAGTCCCGTTCGTGGGCCAAATCGGCGTCGAGCATCTAAACGTTCCCCTATCGCAAAAGACAGACCGTCCATTCTACAACCATTTTTGTCAGCGCGCCCGTGGTGCCATGTATTTCCGGCGCCTCAGAGAACTGTCGCCAGCGCTGGCTGCTCACACGAGCTGCTAGAGGCGGAGCAGCGAGCGGACGCGGTGCCCGGCAAGGGCTGCGCGGCCGCGCAGCTCCCCCAGCTCCATGACCACTCCCACGCCGGACACGTGGACACCGCAGCGTTCGAAGAGCCGCACCGCTGCACTGAGTGTTCCGCCGGTGGCCAGGACGTCGTCCAGGATCAGCACCCGGCTGCCGGCGGGCAGGTCCGTCTTGTGGAGTTCAAGCGTGGAGGTTCCGTACTCCAGGGCGTAATCCTCGGCGTAGACGTCACGCGGCAGTTTGCCCGCTTTCCGCACGGTGATGACCCCTGTTCCCGTGGCGTAGGCTGCGGCGGCGGCAAGCAGGAAGCCGCGGGCCTCGACGCCTGCCACGGCATCGAACTGGCCCTTGAACGGTTCCACCAGGGAGTCCACGACGGCCCGCAGCGCACGGCCGTCGGCGAACACGGGAGTCAGGTCCTTGAACACGATTCCCGGCTTCGGATAGTCCGGCACGGTGGCGCAAAGCCGGGTGATCAGCTGGTCCACGGGAACGGATTTGGGGGCCGGGGTCTGCTCGCTCTGGTTCACCCGTCAAGCCTACGACGTGTTGCCGAGCCGCCGCGTTACTGAACCCCGCCGGTCACGGACTAGGCCGAACGCACCTTCGCCGCCTTATAGCGGGAAACCGTGGGGTCCCCCGTCAGCCAGAAACGCCAGGGATAGTCGTGCGATCCGCCGTCCCCGGCGACGCCCACTCTGGGTCCGGCGCTTACGCCGGCCACCGGCGCCGGGGGAAGTTCGAGGCTGAACGGGTGCGTGAGCGCGTCCCGGCCGCTGTCCGCCGTCGTCAGTCCGAGGGCGGTGGCCAGGCGGGCAGGTCCGCTGGCCAGGTCCTTGGCCGATTTCGACGTCGGCCGCCTCGCCAAGGCAAGCGGCAGCCCGTCCACAATCTCTCCCGCACGCAGCAGCACGGCGGAGGCGTGGCCGGACGGCCCGCAGACGATGTTGGCGCAACTGTGCATGCCGTATGTGAAGTACACATAAAGATGCCCGGCCGGGCCGAACATCGGCGCGTTCCGGCGCGTGGGGCCGCGGAATGTGTGGGACCCGGGATCGGGATGCAGCGAATCGCCGGGCCCCATGTAGGCCTCGAGTTCCGTGATCCGCACGGACACAGGACCATCCGGGCTGTGGTGGGTGAGGACGGCGCCCAGGAGCAGGGGCGCTACCTCGCGGGCATCGCCGGTGAGGAATTCCCGCACGTGATCCTCGTCCTCCGATGCGGGGTGGCTGCTGCTGACGGTCATGCTCCGACTTTACCCACCCGTGCCCCCGCCACCGACGGGAGGGCGCAAACTATCGCACGGCGATGTCCGATTTCCGCTAGCTGCGTCCTGCTTCGGCTGGCAGGATGGAGTCATGGACTTCTTGCAGCGCTACCGTGCAATCGACGCACGGGACACCCGTTTCGACGGGCAGTTCTATACGGCGGTGCGGACCACGGGAATCTATTGCAGGCCCTCGTGCCCGGCCAGGACGCCGAAAGCCGAGAACGTCACCTTTTACGAAACCTCGGCTGCGGCCCACGACGCCGGCTACCGCGCGTGCAAGCGCTGCCTTCCGGAAGCAGTGCCGGGAACGCCTGCGTGGAACGTGCGCTCGGACATCGCGGGCCGTGCCATGCGGCTCATCAACGACGGCGTGATCAACCGCGACGGCGTGGAAGGACTGGCCGCACGCCTGGGATATTCGTCCCGGCAGCTGAACAGAATCCTCAGCCACGAGCTCGGCGCCGGGCCGCTCTCCCTCGCCCGGGCCAGCAGGGCACAGACCGCCCGAACACTGCTGGTGTCGACGCCCATGAAACTCGCGGACATCGCTTTCGCGGCCGGGTTCAGCAGCGTTCGCCAGTTCAATGAGACCGTGGGCGAGGTGTTCGACATGACCCCCACCGCCCTGCGCGCCACCGCGCGGATTCATCCGTCGCCGGCTGCCAGTACCGCGCTCACGCTGAACCTTCCCTACCGTGAACCCTTCGACCCGGGCATCTTCGGCTTCCTTGCGGTCCGCGCCATTCCCGGAATCGAGGCGGGCACGCCGTCGTCCTATGCCCGTTCGCTGCGGCTGCCGCACGGTGACGCGCGCTTCAGGGTCGAGTACGACGCCGGCGCCCCTGGGCGGCCCCTGGTGCTCACCATCGGCGCGGTGGACCTGCGCGACCTTTCAGCCCTGCTGAGCAGGGTCCGCCGGCTCTTCGACCTCGACGCCGACCCCCTCGCCATTGACGGAGCACTCGGCACAGATCCCCGGCTGTCAGAGGCTGTTGCCGAAACTCCCGGCATCCGCATGCCCGGCGCCCTGGATCCGCACGAGCTCCTGGTCCGCGCCATGGTCGGGCAGCAGATCACGGTGGCCGCGGCCAGGACGGCCCTCACCCAGCTGGCCGCCGCGGGCAGCCCGAGCACCGCTCCCGGCGAAGGCTTGGACAGGATGTTCCCGACGCCGGAGCAGATCGCACTGGCCGGCCAAGGACTGCTGCGCGGGCCGCGGCGGAGAATAGACTCCCTTGTGGCAACCGCCGCGGCGCTTGCTTCCGGGGACCTGGACCTGGGCTACGGGGACGATCTGCCCGGTCTTCGCGCGAATCTCCTTCCCTTGGCGGGCGTGGGCCCCTGGACAGTGGGATACGTTGCGATGCGAGTGATCGGCGCACCGGATATCCTCCTGGCCAACGACGCCGCGGTACGCAATGGAATCCGGGCACTCGGGCAGGTGTCCGCCACTCAAGGCGCCTCGCCTGATTCCACGCTGTCCTCAGATTTCAGCGAAGTCAGCCCGTGGCGGTCGTACGCCACCATGCACCTCTGGCGCGCCGCAGCGGCCGCGCCGAAAACCACCACAAAGAAGGCTTTGAAATGACATCTCAGCACAACGGCGCAGACATGAATGCGCAGCTGCTCACCATGACCACGCCGGACGGCCCATTCACGATCATCGCCCGCGACGGCGTTGTGCTGGCTTCGGGCTGGACCGCCGATTCGGGCGAACTCACCGGGCAGATCCATCCGGAGCTGCAGCCCGTGGCGTACGACAGCGTGGACGACCTCGGCCCCATCTCCTCCGCGGTGGAAGCCTTCTACGCGGGGGATCCTGTTCCGGCCATGAGCGTGCCGGTGCTGCAGAAGTCAGGCCCGTTCCGCGCCCATGCCTGGGATGTGCTGCGCACCGTCAGCCCCGGCGCGCCGGTGACGTACACCGAATACGCGGTGCTGTCCGGCAACGCCAAAGCGGTCCGCGCCGCGGCCAGCGCGTGCGCCTTCAACGCTGCGGCCCTTTTCGTGCCGTGCCACCGTGTGGTCCGCACCGACGGCACGTTGGGCGGTTTCCGGTGGGGGCTGCGGATCAAGGAAAGCCTGCTGGCCCGTGAAAAAGAGGCCCTCACCCGGACCTAGGTCTTAGGCGGCTATCGGCCCGGTGGGGCGTGCGCGTTTGTGGGCCTTGGCTTGGTGCCGGAGTTCGCGTCTCTGGCGGGTTTGAGGCTGTGGCATTTCCGGACCCTGAACGCCGCGCTGCCGGCATCGCCGGAGTCACCGGCGGGCTCAAACGCGACGGCGATCCGGGCCTGAGTGGCCGCCGCCGCGGACTTAAGATCCTCCAGCTCCCGCAACTGGTCAATCATGGTGCCGCTACTGGCTTCTGGTTGCCGTCCATAACCAGAGTCTGCCAGCGACCCCTGACAAAAATGCGATAGGGCGGGCAAGGGTCCGGCATCCGGCTAGTGCGGCACTCCCGAGGGCCAAGGAAGCAGCTCCGGCAGGTCCACTCCGTCGGCGGCTGCCGAGGCACGCAGGCTGCCCAACGAAGGTTCGCGCCCGGCCAGCCACGCAGCGATATCCGTGACCATCCCGCTGATCACCGTGGAACGCCCGCCGGCTCCGATGGCCACGGGCGGCAGGCCCAGCGGCTGGAGCACAAACTTCTGCCCCTCCGGAACCCGTGCCGTCAGGAAGTCGAACAGATGCTCGCAGAAAAGCCTGCTCCACGCTTCAGGGCCAGGACCCGTGCCGAGGTCCGAGGCATGGATCACGAGTTCGCGCCAGAGGGCGCGGCCGCCGTCGAAGACCACTCCCCCGCGGTAGGCGATGGGGACCTGCCAGCCGGCGGCATCCAGCGCGTCGAAGGCCCGGAGCGCCCGTTCCAGCGCGGCGTCCAGGTCGGCGCGGTGTTCGTCGATGCTGTGCCCCGCGGCCATCCCGATCGCCTTCGTGCGGCCCTCGTAGCCGCCGTCGTACAACTCCACGGAAGCGCCGCGAGCGGCGAACTCCAGCTGTCGGGCCATCGCGTTCGAGATCCCGGTGATGTGGGCCAGAACATGTCCCCGTGTCCAGCCCGGAAGTTTCGACGACGCCGGGACGTCATCAGCGGTGAGTTTTGCCGCCTGGGAGGCAACGGCGTCGGCCGCTTTGTGCAGTTCCGTGAGTACTGTCTCAGGTGTGATTGCGGTCATACGGCAATCGTAGCGGACGGTTAATCGGCCTTAACGCAGCTCGGCGTTCCCCGCCGGCCGGTAGAAGTGCCTGATGTGCCTGCGGTCGTGCCGGGCCTGCCAGAACTCGATCTCCAGAGGCTGGATGGCGTAAAGCTGCCAGTCCGGATTGTGGCTGCCGTCCGCCGCTGGCCGGGCGTCCCAGTCCGCCGCCGATGCCTCCGCGGACAGCTCCACCGCGTGGCCAACCACACGGACCTGCCTGCCCTGCAGCGGCCAGTAGAAGTTCAGCGCGGCCCTGGGGTTCGCCGATAGTTCCCTCCCCTTGCGTGAGGTACGGGACGTCGCGATGTGCCAGCCGTCGTCGTCGATGTCTTTCAGGATCAGCATCCGGGACGACGGCTGGCCGTCGGAATCCGCCGTGGCCAGGCTGCACGCATGCGGCTGCCGCTCCCCGGCATCCAGGGCAGCCGCCAGCCACTTCCGGAACAGCTCGGCCGGGTCCGCGGGGGCAGTAGCCGCATCAAAGTCCGGAAGGTTTTCGTGGAAATCCGGCAGGGCACGCAATTGCCGGCGGAAGGATTCGCTCATGGCGCAATGGTAGCGGGGAGTTTTCGCTCGTTAACGCGCAACGCTCTCTCACTTTTCGCAGGAAAATCGGCAACGCTCTCTCCCTTTCTTGAGGAAAGTGAGAGAGCGTTGCCCAAAAAGCTGCAGGAAGTGAGAGAGCGTGCGGCTGTTAGCCGGCGTACTCCCGCACACCGGCGAGCTCGGCTTCCAGCGCACCAAGCTGGCGTTCGACGGCGGCCGGTGCCGTGCCGCCCTGCGAGTTGCGGCTGTTGAGCGAACCCTCGGTGCTGAGGACTGTGCGGACCTCCGGCGTCAGGTGCTCCGAGATGGCGGCGTATTCCTCATCCGTAAGGTCCCAGAGCTCGACGCCGCGGCCTTCGGCCTGCTTCACCGCGGCGCCGGAGAGCTCATGCGCCTCGCGGAACGGGACGCCCTGGCGGACCAGCCATTCGGCAATGTCGGTGGCCAGCGCGAAGCCCTGCGGTGCCAGCGACTCCATCCGTTCGGTGTTGAACTTCAGCGTCGCGATCATGCCGGAGACTGCCGGGAGCAGGAGCTCCAGCGTGTCGGCGGCGTCGAACACCGGCTCTTTGTCCTCTTGGAGGTCGCGGTTGTACGCGAGCGGCAGTCCCTTGAGCGTGGCCAGCAGCCCGGTCAGGTTGCCGATCAGCCGGCCGGCCTTGCCGCGTGCCAGTTCAGCCACGTCCGGGTTCTTCTTCTGCGGCATGATCGAGGAGCCCGTGGAGTAGGAATCATGCAGCGTGACGAAGGAAAACTCCTTCGTGGCCCACAGGATCACTTCCTCCGAGACACGCGAGAGGTCCACGCCGATCATGGCGGTCACCCAGGCGAACTCAGCGAAGACATCGCGGGAGGCGGTGCCGTCGATCGAGTTGTGCGTTGCCGAGAAGAAGCCCAAGTCCGCAGCAACAGCTTCCGGGTCCAGGCCCAGCGAGGAGCCCGCAAGAGCGCCGGAGCCGTAGGGCGAAACGCCGGCGCGTTTGTCCCAGTCCTGCAGCCGCTGGACATCGCGCAGCAGCGCCCAGGCGTGGGCCAGCAGATGGTGGCTGAGCAGGACCGGCTGCGCGTGCTGGAGGTGCGTGCGGCCAGGCATGGCCACGCCCCGGTGCGCCTTGGCCTGCTCCACGAGAGCATCGATGGTGGCCAGGACTCCTCGGGCAATGATCCGGGCGTGGTCGCGCAGGAACATGCGGCCGAGGGTGGCCACCTGGTCGTTGCGTGACCGGCCGGCGCGGAGCTTGCCGCCCAGCTGGGTGCCGGCGCGCTCGATCAGGCCCCGTTCCAGCGAGCCGTGCACGTCCTCGTCGGACTCCGCGGCCGTGTAGGCGCCGGAGGCGACGTCCGCGTCCAGCTGCTTGAGGGCCGCGAGCATGCCCTCCAGCTCGGCATCGTCCAGGAGGCCTGCCTTGTGCAGCACGCGTGCGTGCGCCACCGAGCCGGCAATGTCGTAACGGGCCAGGCGCCAGTCAAAGTGCGTTGACTTGCTCAGCGCTGCCAGGGCGTCTGCGGGGCCGCCGGCAAAGCGGCCGCCCCACAGGGCTCCAGTGTTCGTTGCTTCCGATTTGGTGGTTTCCTGCTCAGCCACAGGGGCTACTTTCCGGCGACGCGGAGGTCGCGGCCGGAGGCAACCTTGGCGGACATGCCCCACAGTTCGATGAAGCCGCGGGCCATCGACTGGTCGAAGGTGTCGCCGGTGTCGTACGTGGCGAGGTCGAAGTCGTAAAGCGAGGTCTCGGAGCGGCGGCCGTTGACGATCGCCTGGCCGCCGTGCAGCACCATGCGGATGTCGCCGGAGACATACTTCTGGGTGTCCTCGATGAAGGCGTCCAGGGAGCGCTTGAGCGGGGAGAACCACTGGCCGTCGTACACAAGCTCGGCCCAGCGCTGGCCAACGGTGGCCTTGAAGCGTGCCTGTTCGCGCTCGATGGTGATGTCTTCGAGGTGCTTGTGCGCGGTGATCAGCGCCATGGCACCAGGGGCCTCGTAGATTTCGCGGGACTTGATGCCCACGAGGCGGTCCTCGACGACGTCGATGCGGCCCACGCCCTGCGCGCCGGCGCGGCGGTTGAGTTCCTTGATGGCCTGCAGCGGGGTGACCTTGACGCCGTCGATCGCTACCGGCACGCCGGCTTCGAAGGAGATGGTGACCTCATCCGGGGCCGGCGGGAATTCCGGCGTGGCGGTGTAGTCGTAGATGTCCTTCGTGGGGGCGTTCCAGATGTCCTCGAGGTAGCCGGTTTCGACGGCGCGTCCCCAGACGTTCTGGTCGATCGAGTACGGGTTCTTCTTGGTGGTCTCGATCGGCAGTCCCTTTTCCTCGGCGAAGGCGATGGCCTTGTCCCGGGTCAGGGCAAGGTCACGGACCGGCGCGATGCACTTCAGGTCCGGGCCGAGGGTCTGGATGCCCACTTCGAAGCGGACCTGGTCGTTGCCCTTGCCGGTACAGCCGTGGGCCACGGTGGTGGCGCCGAATTCACGGGCAGCCTTGACCAGGTGCTTGACGATCACCGGGCGGGAGATGGCGGAGACCAGCGGGTAGTGGCCCTGGTAGAGGGCGTTGGCCTTCAGCGTGGGCACGCAGTATTCGTTGGCGAACTCGTCGCTCGCGTCCGCCACATAGGCTTCGACGGCACCGCAGCCCAGCGCGCGCTGGCGGATGGTCTCCAGCGATTCGCCGCCCTGTCCGACGTCGACCGCTACGGCGATGACCTCGGCGCCGGTGGCTTCACCGATCCAGCCGATGGCTACAGAAGTATCCAGGCCACCGGAGTAGGCCAGAACAATACGCTCAGTCACTTCACATGCTCCTTAGTTGTTTGGTTGAATTTGTTCGTCTGATGAAAGCCTGTCACACCCTTGTGCCGGGCCCAATTTTTGTACGTCGCTGCTGCTTCGGGCCGGCGGCTACGGGCTGGTGCCGGCTTCCTCCGCGAGCTGCAGAAACCGGGCGGCAAGGTCCGGTCCGCCCTGCGGATCCCGGGCGACCAGCAGCACGGTGTCGTCCCCCGCGATGGTGCCCAGGACGGACGGCATCACGGAATGGTCGATCGCGAGGGCCAGGAAATTCGCGGCCCCGGGCGGCGTGCGCAGCACGGCAATGTTGGCAGACGCTTCGGCCGTGACCAGGAGTTCGCCGCACAGCCTCGCCAGCCGTGCGTCAAGGATTTCCTGGCTGACTCCGCTCTTGGCCCCCCGCTCCCCGCCCTCGCCGGGCACGGCGTAGACCAGGACGCCTTCTTTACCGCGGACCCGGACGGCGCCCAGCTCCACGAGATCCCGCGACAGGGTTGCCTGCGTGACCTGCACCCCGTCGTCCGCGAGCAGCGCCGCCAGCTCCGCCTGGGAGCGCACGGACTCGCCGGTGAGGATCGCGGTGATCCGCGCCTGGCGGGCTGTCTTGGTGGCCGGGCTCGCGCCCGGCGACGGAGGCTGGACTGACAATTAGGCCTGCCCTGCCACCGGCGGCAGTCCCTCAACAACGGCCAGGCCCGACCGGTGCATGAGCCAGGCCATCAGCGCCTTCTGCGCGTGGAGCCGGTTTTCGGCCTCGTCCCAGACGATCGACTGCGGGCCGTCGATGACGGCCGCCGAGATCTCGTAGCCGCGGTACGCGGGAAGGCAGTGAAGCACGACGGCGTCTTCCGCCGCCTGTGCCATAGCCGCCTCATCGACGGAGTACTCGCGGAAAAGCTGCAGCCGGGCTTCCTTTTCGGCTTCCTGGCCCATGGAGACCCAGGTGTCCGTCGCGACGACGTCCGCTCCCTTGAGGGCTTCCCCGGCGTCCGTCGTGACGAGGACGGAGCCGCCGGTTTCCGCGGCGCGCTCCTGGGCCGCCGACACGATGCCCGCGGCTGGCAGGTAGCCTTCCGGCCCGGCGATGCGGACGTGCATTCCGGCGGTGACACCGGCCAGCAGGTAGGAATTGGCCATGTTGTTGGCGGCGTCGCCAAGGTAGGCCATGGTGAGCCCCTTGAGCTCGCCCTTGTGCTCCTTCACGGCCAGCAGGTCCGCCAGGAGCTGGCACGGGTGGTAGTCGTCGCAGAGGGCATTGATGACCGGCACCCGGGAGTTTTCCGCCATGGCGACGAGGCCCGAGTGGGCGCCCGTGCGCCACACGATGGTGGAGACCATGCGCTCAAGCACCTTGGCGGTGTCCTCCACTGATTCCTTGTGGCCGATCTGGGCCTCACCGGGGTTGATGATGAGGGCGTTTCCACCCATGTCCGCCACACCGGTGGCGAAGGAAACCCGGGTCCGGGTGGAGGTCTTGTCGAAGATCACGGCGACCGTCTGGCGGCCGCTGCCCTCTGCCGCGAAGGGCTGCGCACTGTACGGCGCGGCCTTCAGTCGCATGGCGAGGTCCAGCACCTCGGCCTGCTCGGCAGGAGTCAGGTCGGTGTCCTTCAGGAAGTGGCGGATCTTGACGGATGATGTCGCTGGTGAAGTCACTGTGCTTCCTTTGCAGTGTGCAGGATGTCAGGAAGGGCGGCCAGGAAACGGTCCGCCTGCTCTTCCGTGAGGATCAGGGGCGGGGCCAGCCTGATGGTCCGCGGACCGGGGCTGTTGATGATGAACCCGGCATCCAGGCCGGCTGTCACGACGGCGGGGGCTACGTCCGCGTCCAGGTCGAAGCCGATGAGGAGGCCTTCGCCGCGGACTTCCGTGACGCCGTCGATTCCGGCCAGCCTCGAGCGGAGGTGCTCCCCCACGCTGCGGACGTTATCCAGGACGTGCTGGTTTTCGATGGCGTGCAGGGTGGCCAGGGCGGCCGCCGTAGCCACCGGGTTCCCGCCGAACGTGGTGCCGTGCTGCCCGGCCGTCAGGAGCGCGGACGTTTCAGGGCCGAACGTGACCAGCGCTCCGATGGGGAACCCGCCGCCCAGGCCCTTGGCGAGGGTGACGGCGTCCGGCACGATGCCGGCGTCTGCACTTGCCAGCCATTTGCCGGTGCGTCCGATGCCGGTCTGGACTTCGTCGAGAATCAGCAGTGCGCCTGCCTTGGTGGTGGCTTCGCGTGCGGCCCGCAGGTAGCCGGCGGGCAGGGGGCGGACGCCGGCCTCGCCCTGGATCGGTTCGAGGAAGACAGCCGCCGTGGTTTCATCGATCGCCTCCACGAGGGCGTCGACGTCGCCGAACGGAATGTGGACCACGCCGCCGGGCAACGGTTCGAACGGCGCCCGGTACGCTTCCTTGGCGGTCAGGGCGAGGGCGCCCATGGTCCGGCCGTGGAAGGCGCCCTCCAGCGCGATGATCTTGGTCCGGGGCGTTCCGTTCCCGGCCGTACCGGAGCCGTTGTTCCGCCGGGCCAGCTTGAACGCGGCCTCGACGGCCTCCGTTCCGGAGTTCGCGAAAAAGACCTTGGAACCGGCCGGCGCCTTGCTCAGTTCGAGCAGTTTTTCGGCCAGTGCGATCTGCGTGGGGCTGGTGAAGAAGTTGGAGACGTGGCCCAGGGTGGCAAGCTGGCTGGAGATCACCGACGTCACGAACGGGTGCGCGTGGCCCATGGCATTCACGGCGATGCCGCCGAGCAGGTCCAGGTACTCCTTGCCGTCGGCATCCCAGACCAGGCACCCGGCGCCGCGGACCAGGACACGCTGAGGGGTGCCGAACACTCCCATGAGCGAGGAAGAGTAGCGGCTCAGCCACTCGGCTCCGGTCGTGTGGCCGCGGGTCTCGACCAGGTCGACCACCGGGGACTTTTCAATCTGGCTCATGCATTCACTTCCTCGTCCGGTACCACCTGCGTGCCAATGCCCGCGGTGGTGAAGGTTTCCAGCAACATGGAGTGCGGGAGGCGCCCGTCCACAATGTGCGCGCGCTCCACACCCTCATCGACGGCCTTCAGGCAGGCAGCCATTTTGGGGATCATCCCGGACTCCAGCCGCGGCAGCATCTCCCGCAGCTCCGAGGCCGTCAGCGACGAAATAAGCGATGACCTGTCCGGCCAGTTGGCATAGAGGCCTTCGACGTCGGTCAGGATCACCAGCTTGGAGGCGCCAAGGGCCGACGCGACGGCAGCGGCCGCAGTGTCCGCATTGACGTTGAGCACCTGTCCGGTGGTCTGGAACCGCCGAGCTCCTTCGTCATTGCTGTCCTCGTCAATGATTTCCGGAGCGACAGTGGAAATCACCGGGATCCGGCCTGCCGCTAGGATATCGACGATTCCCTCCGGGTTGACACCAACGACTTCGCCGACGAGACCCAGGTCCACTTCCTCGCCGTCCACGAC
Source organism: Arthrobacter sp. Bi83 (assembly GCF_918698095.1). Lineage (GTDB taxonomy): Bacteria > Actinomycetota > Actinomycetes > Actinomycetales > Micrococcaceae > Arthrobacter. The sequence continues at coordinate 85,694 of NZ_CAKKLY010000007.1, read as the reverse complement.
CGTTCCGGTGCGGACGGCGCGCAGCAGACCGCCGTCCTCTCCGGACATGCCCACAGCGTACGGGCCGTGGGAATTGATCAGTCCCACGAGTTCGCGTCCCACCTGGCCGGTGAGGACCATGCGGACCACGTCCATGGCTTCGGGGGTGGTGACACGCAGGCCGCCCTTGAACTCGGACTCGATGCCCAGGCGGCTGAGCATGGCGTTGATCTGCGGGCCGCCGCCGTGCACCACCACGGGGTGGATGCCCACATGGTGCAGGAACACGACGTCTTCAGCGAAGGCCCGGCGCAGTTCGTCGTTGACCATGGCGTTGCCGCCGTATTTGATCACCATGGTGGTTCCGGCAAAGCGCTGGATCCACGGCAGGGCCTCGATCAGTGTGCCGGCTTTGTCCTGGGCGTCACTCATGGACGTGGTCTCGCGGGTCTGGGTGTTCATGCTGCTGTTCTCCAGGGGTGGCTGGTGGATCTAGCTTGAGTACGCGCTGTTTTCGTGGACGTAGTCGTGCGTGAGGTCGTTGGTCCAGATGGTGGCTTCCGCGCCGCCTGCCTGCAGGTCGATCTCCACGAGCACCTCGCGCGGCTCGAGGTCCACGAGCTTGCGGTCCTGGCCGATGCTGCCGTTCTGGCAGATCTGGATGCCGTTCATGGAGACGTTGAGCTCGTCCGGCTCGAAGGCGGCGTCGGTGGTTCCGACGGCGGACAGGACACGGCCCCAGTTCGGGTCCTTGCCGAAGATGGCGGCCTTGAAGAGGTTGGACCTGCCCACCGCGCGGCTGACGGTTTCGGCGTCGCGTTCGCTGGCGGCATTGAAGGTCCGGATGGCGATGTCGTGGCTTGCACCTTCTGCGTCGCCGATCAGCTTGCGGGCCAGCTCGGCGCACACCTGGGTGAGGCCGTCGCCGAAGGTCTCCGCGGACGGCACGGCGCCGGAGGCGCCGGAAGCCAGCAGCACCACGGTGTCGTTGGTGGACATGCAGCCGTCGGAGTCAGCACGGTCGAAGGTGACGCGCGTGGCGTCTCGGAGGACGACGTCGAGCATTTCAGCTTGGACATCCGCGTCAGTGGTGAGCACCACCAGCATGGTGGCCAGCCCGGGCGCGAGCATACCGGCGCCCTTGGCGATGCCGCCGATGGTGAATTCGTTTCCCTCGGCGTCAACGCCGGTGAAGATTGCCTGCTTGGGAACCGTGTCCGTGGTCATGATGGCCGTTGCGGCGTCCGCACCGCCGTCCGCGCTCAGGGCGGCCGCCGCGGCGTCGATTCCCGGAACGATCTTGTCCATGGGCAGCTGCTCGCCGATCAGGCCGGTGGAACAGACGAACACGTCCGTGGCCGAAATGCCGAGGACTTCAGCCGTTTTCTCCGCGGTGGTGTGCGTGTTCTGGAAGCCCTGCGGCCCGGTGCAGGCGTTGGCGCCGCCCGAATTCAGGACAACGGCGTCCACCCGCCCGTCGGAGACCACCTGGCGCGACCAGTGGACGGGAGCGGCCGCCACGCGGTTCGACGTGAAAACCGCCGCGGCTGCCTTGGAGGGGCCGTCATTGACCACGAGCGCGAGGTCCGGATTCCCGGAGGCCTTGAGGCCGGCTTTGACGCCTGCGGCGCGGAATCCTTGGGGTGCGGTAACAGTCACGGGGCAACTCCCTGCAGGTTGAGGCCGGCGGTTTCCGCCAGTCCGAGGGCAATATTCATGGACTGCACGGCTCCGCCTGCGGTTCCCTTGGTCAGATTGTCGATGGCACAGGTGACGATGACGCGGCCGGTGTGTTCGTCGAAGGCCAGCTGCATGGCGGCGTGGTTGGACCCCTGCACGGACTTGGTGGAGGGCCACTGACCCTCCGGGAGCAGGTGGACGAACGGTTCGTCGTCGTAGGCCTCGGCCCAGGCGCGACGCAGCTCCTCGGCCCCAATGCCGGGCTTGACCCTGGCCGTGGCCGTGGCCAGGATGCCCCGGCTCATCGGCGCCAGCGTGGGCGTGAAGGATACCGTCACGGACTCTCCCCCGGCGTTTGACAGTCCCTGTTCGATTTCCGGGGTGTGGCGGTGGCCGCCGCCCACGCCGTAAGGGCTCATGGACCCCATGACCTCGGCGCCGATCAGGTTTACCTTGGCGGCCTTGCCTGCCCCCGAGGTGCCCGAGGCGGCGACGATGACCACGTCCTCGCCCTGCAGCAGCCCGGCGGCGAAGCCAGGGGTGAGTGCCAGCAGGGCCGACGTCGGGTAGCAGCCGGGAACGGCGATCCGCCGGGCTCCCTTGAGCTTCTCGCGCTGGCCGGGCAGTTCCGGAAGTCCGTAAGGCCAAGTGCCGGCGTGCGCCGAGCCGTAGAACTTCTCCCATGCGGCGGCGTCCTCCAGGCGGTGGTCCGCTCCGGCGTCGATCACCACGGTGCCCTCAGGCAACTGGGCAGCGATTTCCGCCGACGCCCCGTGCGGGAGCGCCAGGAACACGACGTCGTGCCCGGACAGGTTCTCCACTGTGGTGTCCTCAAGAATCCTGCTCGCCAGGCCATGGAGATGTGGCTGCAGTTCGCCTAGTCTGGAACCGGCGTTGCTGTGCGCCGTGATGGCACCGATGGTGACGTCGGGATGCCCGGACAATAGGCGCAGCACCTCGCCGCCGGCATAGCCGCTCGCGCCGGAGACGGCAACAGAAATAGTCATGGGAACGACTATACAGCAAGAGTATGCATGGGTCCTGATATTTATGCATGACCTCGGTGCGCGCCGTAACAGCGTATGGTTGACAGAGGGTGATCCTGACCGCGCAGCCGAGTGTCGGCTGCAGCGTTGCCCGTAATCAGTTACGAGGCAAGCCGTCCATGACGCCCACCATCACTTCCGAGCGCCCGAAGTCGCGGGTCCGCCAAGCCAATCCGGTGACCCAAAGCTACTCGGACCTGCTTAAGTCCGTGCGCGCAGCCGGCCTGCTGGAACGGCGCCAAGGCTTCTACATCACCGTTTTCTCCAGCCTGGTGGTCCTCATGACCGCCACCTGGTTCGGCTTCGCGCTGATCGGGCAGAGCTGGTTCCAGCTCCTGATCGCTGCCGCTCTCGGCATCATCTGCACACAGCTGAGCTTCCTCGCCCATGAGGCAGGCCACCGCCAGATTTTCGCCTCCCGGCGCGCCAACGACTGGTCCGCCAGGCTGATTGCCACGTCTGTGGCCGGAATCAGCTACTCGTGGTGGGAGCAGAAGCACGGGGCGCACCACAACCACCCGAATGTCATCTCCAAGGACCCCGACATCGCCACCGGTGCCATCGCATTCCACACCGAAGCCGCTGCCGGCCGCCAGGGACCGCTTTCGTTCCTCACGCGCAAACAGGGCTGGTTCTTCTTCCCGCTGCTGTTCCTGGTGGGCCTGGGCTTGCAGATCGATTCGGTCCGCTTCATCTTCCGGCGCGCCAAGGTCACCCACCGCTGGGTGGAACTGCCCATCCTGCTGGTCAGGCTCAGCATCCTTCCCGTGCTAGCGTTTTCCTTCCTCCCGCTCGGGATGGCCTTCGCCTTCGTCGGCGTGCAGCTCGCCGTCTTCGGCTTTTACATGGGTGCCTCCTTTGCGCCAAACCACAAGGGCATGCCGGTTCTTCCGGCGGACAGCCGGGTGGACTTCCTGAGCCGTCAGGTCCTCACGTCCCGGAACATTTCCGGGGGCCGCTTCATGGACATCCTTCTCGGCGGGCTGAACCGCCAGGTGGAGCACCACCTCTTCCCGGACATGGCCCGGCCCCAGCTGCACAAGGCGACGGCGATCGTGCGCCAGTACTGCGACACCCACGGCATTCCCTTCACCGAGACCACGCTGACGGCCTCCTACGGCATCATCGTGCGCTACCTCAACGACGTGGGCCTTGCAGCCGGCCGCCGCTTTGAGTGCCCCATGGCCACGGTCACGCGGCGCTACTAGGAACCGCACCCTGAGGCACGGCCATCCTCAGGTGTTCTTGCCGCGGGCCGCAACGGTCCACCGGCCAGTGAACACCCCGCCGCTGACCAGGCTCGCCTCGTCCACCAGGTTGATGGTCAGGCATACGTGGTTGGGGACCACCCTGAGCCGCCGTCCGAGCGCCGGCATTGGAGTGCCGTCGGGCCACTCCACCGTGGCGTGGTGTTCGGACAGCGACGTGATCCTGGCACCGGGATAGTCGAGCAGGCGGCCGTAGCCGCTGGCCCACGCCGCGCGGTCGCTCCCCAGGATCTTGCTGCCGGCATCCATGATGAACCGCCCAGGCTCGCCTGGACCCGTCCTGTGATGGCTGACCACCGTACTCGCAACCGTCAGCGCGATGCTCTCTGGCGTGCACCGCTCAAGCTCCAGCTGCTGGGCATCACCGAAAACGTAGACGCCCGGCCGCAGTTCGGTAGCTGCTGTGTCTCCTCCCACCAAGGCGGTCGGAGTGGAGCCGCCGCTAATTTCTGACACGTTGAACCCCTCCGCCGCCATGCGCGTGGCCGCCCGGATCAGCGCTTCATCCTCCTGCCGGGCCGCTGCCGCAGGCATCCCGGGCGCATAGCTGTGGCCGGGAAACGTGAAGACGCCGACAACCTCCAGCCCGGCGTCCGCGGCCGCGCGGGCAACGCCTGCGGCTTCGTCAGGATGGACTCCGCTTCGGTGGTGTCCGCTGTCGATCTCCACGCGAACGGCAATGTTGCCGGCGTCCGTTCCGAGGTTTTGTCCCATGAACGCCGCGCTCTCCGCAGAGTCCACACCGACGGTGATGCGGGCTTGGGCCGAAAGGCGGCGCAGCCGTTCTGCCTGACCCTGGGTTACCCACAGCGGGTAGGCGATGAAGATGTCCTTCACCCCGCCGTTGGCAAAGACTTCCGCCTCGCCGATCGTGGCCACGGTGAGCCCCACTGCTCCTGCCGCGAGTTGCCTGGCCGCTACCTCGAGGATCTTGTGTGTCTTGGCGTGCGGGCGAAGCTTCACTCCGCGGGCACGGGTGGCGGCGGCCATCCGTGCGATGTTGCGGTCCAGCACGTCCACATCGATCATCACTTCCGGCGTGGTGATTTCATCGGGAATGCACATTCAGGGACCTCGGATTCTGCGATGGATGGTTCATGTGGCCGTGGTGCGCGTCTGCGCCTGCGGCCCTAACTGACACGTTTCGCGGGGGCGGGGCCAGCGGCTCCGTTGTCGCCAACGTCCACAAGCTGAACGGTGGCGCCCGCTTTGCGGAACAGCTGGATCTGGAATGCATCGGCGTGGCTGTCAGTCACCAGCGTCCAGGGAAGGGGAATCCGCGCCCAGGCGTGGAAGGGCCTTTTGCCCAGCTTGGTGGAGTCGGCAAGGACATAGACAGTGTCACCGCGCCGTGCCATGAGTTCTTTGAGCCTGGTCTGGGCATGGTCTGCCTCGCACAGTCCGTCCTCGGCCGTCACGGCATCTGCGCTCAGGAAGACCCTGTCGAAGCTCATGCGTTCGAGCGCGGCTTCGGCGAGAGGACCGACGAACGTCTGGCTGACGCCGCGGAGTCTGCCGCCGAGGCAATCCACCTGCACGCCCGGCGAGTCAGCGAGTTCCTGCAGTGTGTTGATGCCGGGTGTTGCCACGGTCAGGTTGTTCCGCTCCCGGAGGGCGTGCGCGAGGGCGCCGACAGTAGAACCGCCGTCGAGCAGTATGCTTTCGCCGTCCTTAACCTCCGCGGCGGCCCAGGCCGCAATTGCCTGCTTTTGTTCGAAGGCCTCGCCGGTACGCTGACGCAGCGATGGTTCCGGATGCGCGCCCAGCGCAACGGCCCCTCCGTAGGTCCGGGCGAGCTTCCCCTGTTCGTTCAGCTGTGCCAGGTCCCGGCGGATCGTAGAGGCGGTCACGTTGAAGTGACGCGACAGCTCCTCCACGGAGGCCAGCCCTGTGGTGACGGCGAGGTGGTAGATCTCTTCTCGCCTGGCTTTGGCGGTGGTCATGTTCCGTTCTCCTTCGGGAAGGGCGCGCTGTCATCATGCCACGGGCAGGCCTGCCCGGCCTGCTACAGAGACGCGCCGCCGCAGATCACATAGTTCTGCCCGGTAATGGACTTGCCGTGCGGCCCGAGCAGGAAACCGGCCAGTGCCGCAACGTCTTCCGGATCCACCAGCCGGCCCAGGGCCGGGAGTTTCGGCGGCGTGGCCGACCTGCCGGGATCGTCGAGCATGGGTGTGTCCGTCGGGCCGGGAGAAAGGACATTGACGGTGATGCCTCGCGGGGCCAGTTCCTGCGCCCAGGTGCGGCCCATGCCAAGCAGCGCCGCCTTCGTGGCTGCGTACTGGCTTTTGCCGGGCGAACCCGTAGACGTTCTGCTGCCAATCAGCAGGACGCGGCCGCCGGCCGGCATCCGCGGCACGACGATGTTGGCCAGAGCGCTGGCGGCGGCCACGTGCACCGTGAACATACCGGCGAGCGCCTCCGGATCCAGGTCGCCCAGGACGGCGGTCCGCTGGAACCCGGCCGCATGCACCAGGGCGTCGACAGGGCTGACTCCGGCGACGGTTTCAGCCAGCGACGCCGGGTCCGAGAGGTCTGCCCGCAGCCACCGGAACCCTGGTCCCAGCGAAGTCTCGCTGCGGCTCAACCCGGTGACCGTCCAGCCGTCGGCCAGCAGTCGCTCGGCGATGGCCTTGCCGATGCCCGAACTGCAGCCGGTGACGACGGCGTGCCGCTCAGCCTGCGGACTGCTCACGAGTCCCCGCCGGGCGTCGCGGTCCCTTCGTAGGCCCACTGCGGGTCCACTCGCACGTACTTGATGGCCTGGCGGAAGTACGTGTAGGCGATGTTCAGCGCGCCGTCCGGGCCCTGATGGATGGACGGGTAGGAGTACTCACGGTTCAGGCCGTCCCGGGAGTTGTTGGACAGGCAGTAGCCGTCGCCCACATCCAGGTTCCGCCGGACGGGCCAGCTGCGGCCGGAGTCCTCCGATATCGCCAGCGTCATCGGCGAGCGCGGCGTGCCCCAGAAGGCCGTCCGCTCCCCGGCATCGGCGGGACCCGAACCGCGGGCCTGCACAGCCGGTCCCACCTGTGCGTCAGCGAGTTGCCCCTGTTCGTCGGCCAGCCCGTCGTCGTCGATCTCGTCGTAGAGCGAGAGCCGCCGTTCGGTGTTCTCCTCCGCCCTGGCGTGGTTGTAGACCAGCGCCAGCCGGCCGTCAGCCAGTGCCGTGAACTGGATGGAGGAGTTGTTGTTGGGCAGCTCGGTGGGGACCGGTTCACTCCAGGTGGTGCCGTCATCGGTGGAGCGGGACTCGTAGATCGAGTCCGCCCAGCGGCTGCGGAACAGCGCCAGCAGCGAACCGTCGGCCACCGGCTGGATGTTCATGTGGACGCAGCCCAGGCTCCCCGGCAGGACGTGCTCGCTCCAGCTGGCGCCGGCGTCGTCGGAAATCATGACGGCGCTGTCGTCACTATTGCCCACCCACTTTTCACCCGGGGTGGTGATGCAGCGGAAGATCGGGATGATCAGCCGGCCCGACGGCAGGACCACCGGCAGCTGCCGGACGAACACGCCGCCGGTTTCGTTGGCCGGGAACAGCGTCTCCACCGGACCCCACGTCCGGCCGCTGTCCGTGGAAGTCCGACGGCGGACCTCGGCGGTGTCCTGGTTGCCCGCCTTCTGCGCGGTGTAGAGCAGCCACAGCGAGCCGTCCGGTGCGGTGAACAGGATGGGGTTCTGCTCGGACCGGGTGCCGTCGTCGGAGAGCTGCTCCGCCGGGGACCATTGCGTGCTCCCCGGTTCGAGCGTGGAGAACCAGATGGAAATGTCCGGCACGCCCTCCTGGGTTCCGCCGAACCAGACACAGCCCAGGCGCCCGTCCGGCAGGGTCAGGAGGTTCGCGGCGTGGCTTTGCACGGTGGGCGCGGGCAGGTAAGCGAAGTCCGCGCCGTCGGCGTGCCTGACGCTGCCGTCGGGGGTGATGGAGCTGTACTCGGTGCCGGGCGTCGTGGGGGTGGGCGTCGTGGGGCTCGTGGACATGGATCAGTCCTTCGCGGTTGCGGCGGCCAGGTGGGCTTTGGCGGCCAGTTCCAGGTGGGTCAGGTCCGAGGCCACCGTGGTGAACGTGTAGCCCTGGCGGAGCCGTTGGGCGGCGATGTCGCCCGAGGCGGTGTGGATGCCGGCGGCCACGCCAGCCGAGGCCGCCGCTTCGGCGATCGTCTCCAGCGCGGCGTTGAACTCGGCGTCGATCGCGGGGTCGCCGGGGTACGCGCCGCCGACGGCGATGGCCAGGTCAGACGGGCCCACGTAGATGCCGTCGAGCCCGGGCGTCGCGCAGATTTCCTTGACGTTTTTCAGGCCGTCCGGCGTCTCGATCATCGCGAATACCAGGGTGGCGGCGTTGGCGTCGGCCGGAACCGGCCCGATCCGCAGGGCGGAGCGCATGGGCCCGTACGAGCGGCCGCCCATCGGCGGGTACTTGGCCGCAGCAACTGCTGCGGCGGCGTCCGCCGCCGTGTTCACCAGCGGCACGATCACGCCGACGGCGCCGGCGTCCAGGGCCTTTCCGATCGCGGTCAGGTTGTTGTCCTCAACGCGCACCATGCCGACGGCGGTGTGCCCGGCGTCGATGGCCATGAGGCCGCTGAGCACGCCCGAGTAGCCGAGCAGGCCGTGCTGCGCGTCGAGTGCCACATAGTCGTAGCCCAGACGGCCGATGCGCTCCGTGGCCACGGGTGCATCCAGCACGGCCCAGTAGCCGACCGCCTGTTCACGGGCGCGGATCTTACGGGCGAATTCGAGGGCCAGTTCCGATGTCATCTTTTTCTACCTTCAGTCATGTGCGTGGAGCGGTGCCGGATGTTTACGGGCCGGATATATAAGGGCCGGATTTGTATACAGGCCCGGTCAGCGGTTGTAGGCGGGCATGGGGCCGCGGAGCCCGGCGCCCACGGCGTCGCAGGCTTCGGACACGTCGGCTGGCAGCGGGCCCTTGGCCACGGCCGCGATATTGGCGCGGAGCTGTTCCACCTTGGATCCACCGAGCAGCATGGAGCCCACTCCGTCCCGGTACGCGAGCCAGCGCAGCGAGAGTTCCGCCAGAGTGACTCCGGCGTTCTCCGCAATGCCTGCCAGCGCGTTGACAGCTTCGAACAGCTGCTTGTCCCAGTAGCGCTGCGTGTACATGGCAGCGAGCTTGGAGTCGCCGAAACGGCCCTCGGAGGGCTTGGACTCGAAGCTGTGCTTTCCGGTGAGCAGGCCGCCGCCCAGGGGGTTGTAGACCATGGTGTGGACGTCGTGCGTGGCGGCGAATTCGAGGTATTCCTCCTCCACACGGCGGGCCACGAGGTTGTAGAGCTGCTGCGCCACCACCGGCCGCGGTGCGCCGACCTCTCGGGCCACATGGATGACGTCGGCGATCTGCCAGGCCGCGAAGTTGGAGACGCCCAGGGCGCCGATCTTGCCTTCGGCGGCGAGCTCGGCCACGGTGCGCAGGGTGTCGTGCAACGGCGTGGCACGGTCCGGCTGGTGCAGGTAGAACAGGTCAATGCTGTCCGCGCCGAGGCGCCGGAGGCTGCCCTCGACGCTGTTGCGCAGCCCCTCGGGTGACAGCGGCGAGTGCTGGCCATGGTCCGGGTGGGGCATGCCCGCCTTGGAGGCGAGGATGATGTTCTCCCGGCGGTCCTTGAGGAGCCGGGCCAGCATTTCCTCGGTGGCCCCGCCCACATAGGCGTTGGCGGTGTCAATCGTGGTGATGCCGGCGTCGAGGGCCTCGTCCACCATGCGGCCTGCGGTGGCCTCGTCGGCCGTATCACCAAAGGTCATGGTGCCCAGGACGAGCCGGGAGATGGGTAGCTTCAGGCCGTCCACCGGGGTGCCTGCTGGCTGCTTGCTCATGTGTTGCTTCCTCATGGTTGCGGTATCGGTTTTGGTCGGGTTCAGTTCAGTTCAGGCGCTGGTTTTCAGCGCCAGCGACGAGACAAGGTGGCGCGGCTTGAGCCCGCGCATGGTGGACGGGTCCAGTGCCGCGCGGCGGAGCCGGCGGGTGTAGTCCTCCTTCGGCGAGGTGAGCACCGAGGCGGTGGTTCCCGCTTCCACGAGCTTGCCGCGCTGCATCACCATGACGCTATGGCTGATCTCCTGCACCACGCCAAGGTTGTGCGAGATGAAGACGTAGGTGATGCCGGTTTCGTCCTGGATGGACTTCAGCAGCCGGAGTACCTGGGCCTGGACGGAGACGTCGAGCGCGCTGGTAGCCTCGTCACAGACCAGCAGTTCGGGCTTGGACGCCAGCGCGCGGGCGATGCCGATCCGCTGCCGCTGGCCGCCCGAGAATTCCGCGGGGTGCTTGTCCAGGGAATTTGCTGGCAGGCCCACCTGGTCGATGAGCTTCGCCGCGGCCTTGTTCCGCTCGGCCTTGGACCGGACGCCCTGCAGCTTCAGCGGCTCGGCCACGATTTCCTGCGCGGTGAGGTGCGGGTCCAGGGAGCCGTAGGGATCCTGGAACACCATCTGGAATTTGGAGCGGAGCGGGCGCAGCTTCGCCTCGCTGAGCGCGGCCAGGTCCGTTCCGTCCAGCTCGATCCGGCCGCTGGCCGGCGTCACCAGCCGCATCAGTGCCTTCGCGATGGTCGACTTGCCGCAGCCTGATTCACCGACGACGGCGATCGTCTTGCCCTTCTCCACCGAGAAGGAGACGTCGTCCACCGCCCGAAAGGTTCCGCCCGGCACGTGGTAGTCCACCACGAGGTTTTCGACGGAGAGGAACGGCTTACTCATGGCGGGCTCCAGTGTTGGTCAGGGCGGCGTCGGGCGTTGTGGTGGTGGCAGGAAGCCCTGGGGTTTCGTCCCAGGGACCCAGGACCGGCACGGCGGCCAGCAGGTCGCGGGTGTACTCCGTGGCGGGATGATCCACGATCTGCTGGACGTCTCCGGATTCCACGAAGGAACCGTCCTTCATCACATGGATCCGGTCCGAGATGAGCCGGGCCACGCCGAGGTCGTGCGTGATCATCAGGATGCCGATGCCGCGCTGTTCCTGGAGCTCCAGCAGGAGGTCCAGGATGCCGCCCTGCACGGTAACGTCCAAGGCGGAGGTGGGCTCGTCGGCCACGAGGAGCTGCGGTTCGCTGGCCAGGGCGATGGCGATCAGCACGCGCTGGAGCATGCCGCCGGAGAGTTGGTGGGGGTACTTCTTGAGCTGCTTTTCCGGCGTCGGGATGTGGACCTGTTCCAGAAGGCGGATGGCCCGGGCCTGGACGGCACCCTTGTCCGTGGAGGCGGCACCGGCGATCCTGATGGCTTCGGAGAGCTGGCTGCCGATCGAGTGCACCGGGCTCAGGGCGGTCATGGGGTCCTGGGGAATCAGCGCGAGCGTCTTGCCGCGGACCTTCTCGATGGCCTTGGGCTCGGCGATCACGTCCACTCCGTCGATCTTGACCGATCCGGACAGCACAGCGAGGTCCTCCGGCAGCAGCCGCAGGATGCCCATCGCCGTCGTCGATTTCCCGGAGCCGGACTCACCGATGATGGTGACGGTCTCGCCCCGGTGGATGCTGAAGCTCACGGAGTCCACGGCACGGATGATGCCGGCGTCGGTGATCAGCTCCACCTGGAAGTCACGGACCTCCAGCAGGGCCTGCTCCTTGTGGCCGGAGTCAGTGTGGCCTGCGTCTGTGTGTGCGTTCATGTCAGGCACCCTTCTTCTTGCGGCGGGGACGGTCGCGGAGGCCGTCACCCAGCAGGTTCACGCCCACCACCATGAGCACGATCACAAGGCCTGGCAGAGTGACCATCCACCACGAGGTGGTGATGTAGTCCTGGCCGTCGGAGATGATGCGGCCCCAGGTGGCGAACGGCCGCTGCGGGCCGGCGCCGAGGAAGCTGAGCGCGCTCTCGAGCAGCACGGCCTGGGCCAGGAGCAGGAGCACCACAAGGGTTGCCTGCTTGATGACGTTGGGGATGATGTGCTGGATCAGGATCTGGATCCTGTGCAGGCCCAGGATCCGGGCTGCCGAAACGTACGGTTTTTCGCGTTCCACGAGGACCATGGACCGGGTTAGGCGGGCCACTTCGGGCCATTGGGCGATGGCGATGACGCCAGTGATGACAGGAATTGACGGCCCGAAGAGGGCCACCACGAGCAGCAGCATCATCAGCAGCGGAAGGGACATCTGGGCTTCGAGGACGCGGGACACCACGGTGTCCACCCAGCCGCCGAAGTAGCCGGCGGCCGCGCCAAGGATGATGCCGATCGCGCCGGACACCACCACGGCCAGGACGCCGATGGTCAGTGACACCTGGCCGCCGTGCAGGACGCGGGAGAGCAGGTCGCGCCCCAGTTGGTCGGTGCCGAACAGGTGCCCGTCCATCAGGGGCGGGAGCCGGCGGGCCGAGAGGTCCTGGTGGTTGGCGTCCGGCAGGGGCAGGACCTGGGCCAGCAGGATGGGGATGATGACCAGGAGCGTGCAGAGGGCGCCGATCCGCATCTTCCATTTGGCGGAATTACGACGGCGGGTGGCGCCGGCCTTCGCGATCAGCGCCTTGGTGACGGCGCTGGGGGACGGTTTGCGCTCCGGGGTGCCGTCAGGCAGGCCGGCGGTCGGTGCTGCGGTGTCGAGGCTCATGCTGCTGCCGCCTTTCCAAGACGAACGCGGGGATCAAGAAGCGGGTAGGCGAGGTCGATGACCAGCTGGACGCCTACGGCCAGCAGGGCCGTGAGGAGGACTGTTGCCTGGATCAGGGGGTAGTCGCGGGTTTCGAGGGCACGGACGATCAAGGAACCGACGCCTGGCCAGGCGAACACCACTTCCACCACCACCACGCCGTTGAGCATGGCGGCGAAGCGGGTACCAAGTGCGGTGAAGACCGGAATAGCTGAGTTGCCCATGGCGTAGCGCCAGGTGAGGATCGAGTTCCGGATTCCCCGGGACCGGGCCACGGTGAGGTAGGGGGCCGCGAAGTTGGTGGTCATTTCCCGCCGTACCATCCGGGAGATCAGGGCGATCTGCAGGATGGCGATGGTGACGGTGGGCAGGACCAGCCCACCCCAGGTGGCGAACCCGGAGGCCGGGAAGATCGGAATGAGGACGGCGAATCCGGTGAGGAGCATGATGCCGGTCCAGAAGTCGGGCATGGACTGCCCTGCGATGGTCAGGACGTTCACGCCGAACTCGCTTTTGGTGTCTGGCCGCCGGGACATCCACACGCCCAGCGGGATGGCCACCACGGCGGTGAGGAGGATCGACGCCGTGGCGAGCGTCAGCGTGTAGGGCATCCGCTCGGCCACCACCTGGAGGGCCGGGGCCTGGAAGGAGTACGAGGTGCCGAGGTTGCCGGTGAACAGCTGCTGCAGGAAGATCCAGTACTGCTCCAGCACGGGGCGGTCCAGTCCGAACTGCTCGCGGACCTTGGCCAGCTGCTCGGTGGTGGCCAGCGGTCCGGCGTAGGAGACCGCAGGGTCGCCGGGGGCCAGACGGATAAGGATGAAGACGGTGGAAACGGTGAGGAACACGGTCAGCAGGCCTTGGCCCAGCCGTTTGAGGATGTAGTTCGTCATGACTCAGGCCTCCAGCCGGACGTCAACAAGTGGGTAGGAGTTGGTGGGCGCCAGTGAAAGGCCGTCCACGCGCTTCTGGTGTGCCAGCACGGACTTGGGCACGAACGCCCAGGCGCACGGCCAGGTATCCCAGATGGCCTTCTGCGCCGTGGCGAGCAGCTGCTGCCGGCGCACCGGATCCACTTCGGACGACGCCGCCTGGATCTTGGCCTGCACCTCCGGGACCACGTAGCCCTGGTAGGTGTCGCGGGTCTTTTCCTTCTCGGCAGTGCCGGCGTACATGCCCTGCATCATGGTGATGGCCAGGCCGGTGGGGCTGCTGAAGCCGTTGCCCAGCAGGTCCCAGTCGCCCTGCTTGCCCTGGCGCCAGGCCAGGATGTTGCCGCCGGGCTCGAACTGCTGGAGCTGGGTTTTCACGCCCACGGCGCCGAACATTTCCACAAGGGCCTCCATCACGGAGGTATCGGACGCGAACTCGCCGGTTTCCCAGATGATCTTCAGGTTCAGGTCGGTGGCGCCCAGGCTCTTCAGCGTTGCCTTGGCCTTCTCCGGATCGTAGGTGTAGGAGCCGGTCTTCGAGTAGCCGGTGAGGCTCGACGGCACCACGCCTTCGGCCGCGCTGACCGAATCGACCAGCACGTCCTTGACCAGAGCCTCGCCGTCGACGGCCCAGCTGAGGGCCTCGCGGACCCGGACGTCGGCCAGCGGGTGGCTGGCGGGCTTGCGGAAGTTGTAGAAGATCTGGTTCAGCCGAAGGCTCGACGCTTCGGCAAGGACGACGCCGGGAAGCCCGGCCAGCTGTTCGCGCGAGTCCGGCGTGATGGAGTCGATGACGTCCACCTCGCCGCTGCGCAGGGCGATCACGCGGCTGGATTCCTCAGGGAGGAACCGGACCTCGACGTTCTCCACCTTGGGCGCCGGGCCCCAGTAGTTCTCATTGCGCTTGAGGCTGTAGGTGCCGGCGCCGCGGTTGAACTTGGTGACCATGTAGGGGCCGGAACCAACGCCCTCCTGGAGCTCTTCGGGCTTGTTCTTCGCAGCCGGGCTGATCAGGATCATGCTCATGAGCGAATCCAGGATGGGGATGGGGTTCTTGGACTCCATCAGGAAGGTCCGCTCGTCAACGGGCACCACGGTGGGAAACTCCGGGAAGAACCCGGCGACGAAGGATCCCTGCACCTGCTGGTACATCTTCAGGGCCGTGGCGATGTCCTCGATGACCACCGGCGTGCCGTCGGAGTAGCGGACTCCCTCGCGGAGCTTGACGGTCCACTGCGTGGGCTTGGTCATCTTGAAGCTTTCCGCGAGAACGAGGACCGGCTTGGTTTCCGGCCCGATGGCCGTGAGTCCCTGCCGGACAGCCCGCTGGACGGTGACGGCCGCATCGAACTGGTTCAGTTTGTTGTCCAGGCTGACAAGGGACCTGTTGAGCGCCAGGGTCAGGGTGCTGGGACCCGGCAGGCCCGTGGGGCCGGCACACCCGGCGATGGAGCCTGTGCCCAGGAGAAATCCGGCGGCTGCGCCGAACTGCAGGAGGCGGCGCCGTGAGATCTCACTTCCCTGAGGAAGAACGGTCATCGTTGACCTCTCGGTTGAACGGGACGGCTGGCGGCCGGTTGGCCTGCGCCGTGTTACATGGATCACTCTGCCACTCATGCGCGAAATGCGCAAGCACTATGGCGCGTTCCGCGCAATCGTGCCATGATGGTGCTACCGACGACTCGGCCTGGGACCCATCCCGGCCGGTTCGCAGTCGGTGGATCTTTACAAGAGCGGATCTACAGAAGAAAGGAGGACGACGTGACCGCAGTCCTTATTCAGGCGGATGACTTTTCCGGCGCGGCCGAGGTGGGACAGTGCTTTGCCACCCAGGGTCTTCGAACGCGCCTCCTCCTGGCCGGCACCGCGGACTCAGGCGTTGCCGACAATGACGCTCCGGACGTCCTCGTGGTTGACACGCATACCCGGGCCCTTTCTCCGGAAGCAGCCGAAGCGGCCGTTTCCGGAGTCTTTGACGGTGCCACGGCAGCCGGTGCACAGGCCCTGTTCAAGAAGATGGATTCGCTGTGGCGCGGCAACGTGGGCCCGGAACTGGCCGCACTGACGGGCATGGGCTACCACGTCGTGGTGGCGGGTGCACTCCCCCAGCTGCGGCGGACCGTGGTGGGCGGCCAGCCGTTTGCCGACGGCATCCGCCTCGACCTCACGACTCTCTGGAAGGCGGAGGACGCCGCGCCGCCATCGTCAGTAGAACAGGTACTGAACCGGCCTGAGGGCTCCTCCCTCACCCTGGCCGGCCTCGACATTGTGAGGTCCGGCGGCCTGGCGGCCTTCATAGCTGAAGCCCTGCAAGCCGGGGGCCCGGCCACGGTGATTGCCGACGGCGAGACCGAGGCGGATCTGGAAGCCGTCACGGACGCCCTGCTGGACCTGGAGTTCACCGCCGCCGGCCGCCGGATCGTGCTGGCCGGAACAGGCGGCATCGCCGCCCTCCTGGCCACGAAACTGGGTGCGAAACTGGGCAACAAATCTGCGCGAAACACGCAGAGCCAGCTTTCCCGGCGACAAGATCAGGCAATGGCGCGTTCCACCCCAAGAGTGCTTGCCGCCGTCGGCTCCGCCTCCGCGGCGGCGGCTGCGCAGCTGCTGCAGCTGGAAAGCGCCGGGTTCAGCGCACTGCGGATAGCTCCCGCCGAACTCCGGGATCCTGAAGCCTGGGCGCAGCGGCTCCTTTCGGCCAAGCAGCTCCTGGTTGCCGACACGCCGACCGCTCTGACTGTCAGCGCCGACGTCGTGAATCCGCAGGAATCCGGCGCGATCGTCCGCAGCCTCGGTCGCCTGGCGGCAGATGCCGCCGGCACCGCCGACCTCATCCTCACCGGCGGCGAAACCGCCCGCGAGGTGCTCGATGACCTTGGCATCCGCCAGTTGACGCCGCTGGCGTCCGCGCAGCACGGGGCCGTGGTCAGCCTGTCCGATGACGGGAGACTCGTCGGCACCAAACCGGGCAGCTTCGGGGACGGCCACGCGCTCGTCGAGCTGTACCAGTCCATGAAAGACCTCCGGGCGTATCCCTTCACGCACGTCCGGCCGGAGAACACCCCCACAAGCCCTCCCACCAATCTGGAGCAGACATGACATCCGCAGTAGCGAACATTACTGAGCAGGACCGCCGGCCGTTCATCGCCGTGACCATGGGGGACGGCGCCGGCGTCGGCCCCGAAGTGACAGTGGGCGCGCTCATTGCTGAGAACGCCTACCGCGACTGCCGGCCGGTGGTCATCGGAGACACCTACCGTTTGCAGCTCGGTGCCAAGGCGCTTGGCGTCAAGGCCGACATTGTGGAGATCGCGAGCGTGGGCGAAGCCGTCTTTGAGGCCGGCCGCATCAACGTGATCGACCCCAAGCTACTGTCCAGGGACCTGCCTTGGGGCCAGGAGTCCGCCGAGGCGGGCAACGCCGCATACCACTACATCAGGATCGCCTGCGAGCTGGGCATGAGCGGCCAGGTGCAGGGCATCTGCACCGCGCCGCTGAACAAGGCCGCCCTGCACAAGGCCGGGCACATCTACCCCGGGCACACGGAACTGTTGGCGCACTTCATGGGCATCGAGGAAGTGTCGATGATGCTTTCGACCCCGAAGGTGAAGGTCATCCACGTCACCACCCACATCGGTCTCCTCGACGCCATCAACAGGATTGAGCCCGGGCTGGTGGAACGGACGGTGCGCCGGGGCCACGGTGCCATGCAGCGCGCTGGCATCGCCAACCCGAAGATCGGCGTCTGCGCCATCAACCCGCACGCCGGCGAGAACGGGCTGTTCGGCTACGGCGAAGAAGCGGAGAAGATCACCCCCGCCATCGAAAAGCTCCAGGCCGACGGCATCGACGCCCGCGGCCCCCTGCCGGCCGACACCGCCTTCTTCCTCGCCGGCCGCGGCGACTACGACCTCATCGTCGCGATGTACCACGATCAGGGCCACGGTCCGGTCAAGGTCCTCGGCATCGAGGCCGGCGTCAACATCACGGTCGGGCTGCCCGTCATCCGCACCTCGGTGGACCACGGGACCGCCTTCGACATCGCCGGCAAGGGCATCGTTGAGGTGGGCAGCATGATCGAGGCACTGCGCCAGGCCGCCGAAATGTCGCCGAGTCCGGCACAGCAACGCTGACCGCCCCCAGCGCCAGGTTGGCGCGGCCCGGACCCCCGGATGAAGCCCGACTTCGCCTGCGGCGCCTGACGTCCCTAGGATGGACTGAGGATCCGGCCGCCGGAAGTCCCGGCCCGGGAAGGAGAGCTTCCATGACGCACGCCATCGTCGCCCAGCAGCCGGGCGGACCCGAGGTCCTGGACTTCGCGGAGATCGACCGCCCCGTTCCCGGTCCGGGCCAGCTGCTTATTAAGGTGGCGGCTGCCGGCGTCAACTTCATTGACACCTACCAGCGCGGCGGCATGTACAAGGTGCCCTTTCCCTTCACTCCGGGCTCGGAGGCTGCCGGCACGGTCGAGGAAGTCGGCGAGGGAGTCGAGGACTTCGCGATGGGCAGCCGGGTAGCCACGGCCGAGGGCTCGAAGTGCTATGCGGGATACACGGTGCTTGACGCGGCCAAGGCCCTGCCGGTGCCCGACGGCGTGGACGACCTCACGGCTGCGGCACTCCCCCTGCAGGGCATGACCGCCCACTACCTGATCAACTCGTCGTTCCGGGTTGAACCGGGCCACAGCGTGCTGGTGCACGCGGGCGCCGGCGGCGTCGGCCTGCTCCTGATCCAGCTCCTGAAGGCCCGCGGCGCCCGCGTCATCACCACGGTCTCCACCGATGAGAAGGAAGCTCTGGCTCGGGAAGCCGGCGCCGACGAGGTGCTCCGCTATGACGGGTTCGCGGCCACTGTCCGTGAGCTGACCAACGGCGACGGGGTGAACGTGGTGTACGACGGCGTGGGGAAAGACACGTTCGACGGCTCACTGTCCAGCCTGCGCACGCGCGGCTCGCTCGTTTTGTTCGGCGCAGCCTCAGGGGCGGTCCCGCCGGTGGATCCGCAGCGGCTCAACGCGGGTGGTTCGCTGACGCTCACGCGGCCCTCGCTCGCCCACTTCCTGGGCAACCCGCAGGAACGCCTCTGGCGCTCCACCGAAATTTTTGGCGCCGTGGCCGATGGCAGCCTCAGCGTGCGGATCGGCGCCACTTATCCCCTGGCCGAGGCCCGGCGGGCCCATGAGGACCTCGAAGGCCGGCGCACCACGGGCAAAGTACTTCTTGTTCCCTAAACGGCCACCCGGATCCACTGGCAAGTGAACGCCCGGTAAACCGCGACACCTTCCGTTCACTTTGCCGGGAGAGAATCCACCTGTGAATGAGCAGCCTCCGCAGACCACCCGCACCCTAGGCATCCCTGCGGGCGGTGCTGCGCCTGCCACGGTGCACGCAGCCCAGCTTCCCGGTGCCCACGCTGCGCCGCCGGAGCGGACCCTGATGGACATCCTGCAGGACACCGCGGCAACGTTTCCGGACGCGTCAGCCCTGGATGACGGCCGGCAGTCACTCAGTTACGCGCAGCTGATGGCATCCGTCCGGGCAACCGCCCGCCGGCTTCATTCGGCCGGCCTGGGCGCAGGTGACAGGATCGGCGTCCGGATCCCGTCCGGCACCAACGAGCTCTACATTTCCATCCTTGCGGTCATGCTCATCGGGGCGGCCTACGTTCCGGTCGACGCCGACGATCCGGACGAGCGCGCCAAACTGGTCTTTGGCGAGGCCCGGGTGGCCGGGATCGTGCGGGCCAACGGCGATATTGTCACCGACCAGAAGCGTCCCCGGCCTTTTCCCCAGCCCCGGACGGCAACTCCCGACGACGACGCCTGGGTCATCTTCACGTCAGGTTCCACGGGGACGCCGAAGGGCGTGGCCGTCCGCCACCGGTCGTCGGCGGCCTTCGTCGACGCCGAGTCGAGGATTTTCCTGCGCGATGAGCCCGTGGGGCCGCAGGACCGTGTCCTCGCGGGGCTGTCCGTGGCCTTCGACGCCTCGTGCGAAGAGATGTGGCTGGCCTGGCGCCACGGAGCCTGCCTGGTGCCGGCTCCCCGGGCACTTGTCCGCACGGGCATGGACCTCGGGCCGTGGCTGATCAGCCACGGCATCACTGTTGTCTCCACCGTCCCCACGCTCGCGGCATTGTGGCCTGCGGAGGCACTCGAGAATGTGCGGCTGCTGATCTTCGGCGGGGAGGCTTGCCCGCCCGAACTGGCTGAACGCCTGGCCGTGGAAGGCCGCGAGGTGTGGAACACCTACGGGCCGACCGAAGCGACGGTGGTGGCCTGCGCTGCTCCCCTTGGCGGCACCGGTCCGGTCAGGATCGGGTTGCCTCTCGACGGCTGGGACCTCGCCGTGGTCGCTTCCGACGACGTTCCCGTCGCCGAAGGGGAAATCGGTGAACTCATCATCGGGGGCGTGGGCCTGGCCCGCTACCTCGATCCTCTGAAGGACGCGGAAAAATATGCACCCATGCCGGCACTGGGGTGGGACCGCGCCTACCGCTCAGGCGACCTGGTCCGCTACGAACGTGCGGGCCTGATCTTTATCGGACGGGCCGATGAACAGGTCAAGCTCGGCGGCCGCAGGATCGAGCTCGGCGAGATCGACGCTGCGCTCCAGTCGCTTCCGGACGTGGCGGGCGCCGCTGCCGCGGTACGCACGACGGCGGCCGGCAACCAGGTCCTGGTGGGATATCTCGCCCCCTCCGGTGATGCTGTCCTTGACCTCGCGGCGGCCCGAAAGCTGCTGCTTGCGGTTCTCCCCGCGCCGTTGATCCCGCTGCTGACCGTCGTCGGCAGCCTGCCGACCAAAACCAGCGGGAAGGTGGACCGGCATGCGCTTCCGTGGCCCTTGCCGGGGGCCGGCGGCGCGGACGACGCTGCCGCCCCGCTGAACCTCCCGCACGACGCACAGTGGATTGTGGAGCAATGGGCGGCAGTCCTGGGAAGCAGGGTGGCGAGTCTTGACGCGGACTTCTTCGCCCACGGCGGCGGATCGTTGGCCGCAGCCCAGCTCGTCTCGGCGCTCCGTGTCCGCTACCCCACCATCACTGTGGCGGACATCTATGCCACCCCGCGCGTCGGCGCCCTGATTGACACCGCACGCCAGTCGCTGCCGGACGGCATGGCCGCCGGGCCCGCCCCGGAGCGGCCGGTGCGGCCCACCGCCCTCAAGTCACAGGTGTTCCAGACCCTCATGGGCATCCCGCTGCACATTCTCGTGGGCATGCGCTGGCTGACATACCTGATGGCCGCGAACAACCTGCTGTCGGCCTTCGCCGGCTTCTCGGCTGCCCCGGTCCTTTCCTGGTGGTGGGTTGCGGCGTCCTGGCTGGTCTTTGTCAGTCCTGCGGGGCGGATGGCCATCGCGGTTGCCGCTGCGCGCCTCCTGCTGTGGAACGTGACACCCGGAACCTATCCGCGCTCCGGACGGGTTCACCTGCGGCTTTGGCTGGCCGAGCAGATCCAGGATCTCTCCAGCGCCATCAGCCTGGCCAGCGCTCCGTGGGTGCCCTATTACGCACGGGCGCTGGGGGCAAAGATAGGGGTCAACGTCCACCTGCACTCCCTGCCCCCGGTGACCGGCTTCCTCTCACTGGGCAACGGCAGCAACATCGAGCCCGAGGTGGACTTGTCCGGGTGGTGGATCGACGGTGACGTCGTGCACATCGGCCGGGTCCACGTGGGAGCAGAGGCTTCCGTCGGTGCCCGCAGCACCCTCATGCCCGGGACCAGTATCGGTGCCGGAGGCCAGGTGGAACCGGGCTCGGCCGTTCTGGGGAAGGTCAAAGCGGGCCAGGTCGTGGCGGGATCGCCCGCTGAGCGCCGCGGCAAGGCCAAACAGGGCTGGCCCGCTGCCCAGCCTGCCAGCTCCCTGATCGGCAGGCTGTGGTTTGCCGCTTTCGCCGCGGCCTCGGCGGTCCTGGCCATGATTCCGTACGCTTCAGCTGCATGCGCAGCGCTGGTGGTGTTCCTGTTCATCAGGGGAAGCGACACCCTGATCGGTGCCTGGCCCCAGCTTCTGGCCGCGCTACCGCTGGCTGCCCTCACCTGGTTCCTGACGAACCTGCTCCTGATCCTGGCAGCCACGAGGCTGCTGGGCACGGGCCTTGCGGAAGGCTACTACCGCGTTCGCAGCCGCATCGGCTGGCAGGTCTGGGCCACGGAGCGGGTCCTGGACATGGCCCGTGACCTCCTCTTCCCGATCTATGCGAGCCTCTTCACGCCTGTCTGGCTGAGACTGCTGGGCGCCAAGGTCGGCAAGAACGTTGAGGCTTCCACTGTCCTCCTGCTGCCCAAAATGACGACCGTGGGCGAGGGCGCCTTCCTTGCGGACGACACCATGGTGGCCTCCTATGAGCTGGGCGGTGGCTGGATCCGGATCGCCCCTGCCAAAATCGGCAAACGCTCCTTCCTTGGCAACTCGGGAATGACGGCGGCCGGGCGCAACGTGCCGAAGAACTCCCTGGTGGCAGTCCTGTCGGCAACGCCCAACAAGGCGAAGTCCGGTACGTCCTGGCTCGGCAGCCCTCCGGTCAGGCTTCGGCGGACAGCGGTGGCGTCGGACAGCACCCGGACGTTCCAGCCGCCCGCAAGGCTGAAGGTGGCCCGGACGCTGTGGGAGCTGTGCCGCTTCGTGCCCGTGATGCTGACCGTCGCCCTGGCCATGGGGGTCATGGTGACGTTCGATTGGCTCGCGGCCCTCTGGGGCTACGCGGCGGCCGCCGCGCTCGGCGGGCTGGTGCTTTTGGCTGCCGGTGGGATAGCCGCAGGCAGCGCCGTGGCTGCCAAATGGCTCCTGGTCGGAAGAATCAAACCGGGCGAACATCCCTTATGGAGCTCGTTCATTTGGCGCAACGAGGTGGTGGACACCTTCATCGAGATGGTCACCGCGCCGTGGTTCGCCCGGGCAGCCACGGGAACACCTGCACTGGTGTGGTGGCTCCGCGGCCTGGGCGCAAAAATCGGCCGCGGCGCCTGGTGCGAGAGCTATTGGCTGCCTGAAGCTGACCTCGTCACCCTGGGTGACAGCTCAACAGTTAACCGCGGCTGTGTGGTCCAGACGCACCTCTTCCACGACCGCATCATGAGCATCGACACTGTTACGCTCGAAGACGGGGCCACCATGGGACCGCACGGCGTCATCCTGCCGCAGGCGCGGATCGGCAAGGGTGGGACCGTGGGCCCGGCATCCCTGGTAATGCGCGGCGAGACGGTCCCGGCCGCAACTTACTGGATGGGCAACCCGGTCAGCCCCTGGACGGGCCCGGGAGTTCCGGCTCCCCGCCTGAAGTAACTGCCCGCAGAAGACCAACCGATCCGCCCGACAAACCTGATTGAGGCACACGCCTGATGAGTTCTCCAGATTCCCCCGGCCCCGCTGCTGTGCTGCCTGTGCCGGGTCCGGCCGGCACCGCCGATCCCTACGTTCCCGGGCACGGAACCGATGCTTATCGGGTCCTGCGCTATGAACTGGAGCTGGACTACAAACTGGCCAGCAACAGGCTCAACGGCCGGGCGGTAGTGCGGGCGGTTGCCGCACGCCGCATCTCCGCAGTGGTGCTGGACATGACCGGCCTCCGTGCCTTGAAGATCCAGTTGGACGGGTCCCGTGTCAGGAGATTCACCCAGCGGGCGGAGCAGTTGGTGGTTCACTGCGAGCAGCCCCTGGACCCTGGAGCGGAATTCACCCTGGACATCCGCTATACCGGTAATCCGGAGCCGCGCAAGGGCCTCTGGGGAGAAGTGGGGTGGGAGGAGCTCACGGACGGAGTGCTCGTTGCGGGCCAGCCCAACGGGGCACCGTCCTGGTTTCCGTGCAACGACCATCCGCGGAATAAGGCAAGCTACCGTATCTCCGTCACCACCGACGCCGGTTACCGTGCCGTGTGCAACGGCCTGTTGGTGGGACATACCAGCCGGTCGAGCAGGCAGACCTGGGTCTATGAACAGGCGGAGCCGATGGCGACCTACCTGGCCACTGTGCAGATCGGCCGGTATGAACTGTTGACGCTGCCCGACGAAGGCGGAGTGGCGCAGCACATCGCCGTGCCCGCCTCGTTTGCCGGTTCCGCGAGGGCCGCACTGACCCGCCAGCCGGACATGATGCGCGCGTTCATCGGCTGCTTTGGACCGTATCCCTTCCGGGAGTACACCGTGGTGGTGACCGACGACGACCTCGAGATTCCCCTTGAGGCCCAGTCGCTTTCGATCCTGGGCCGCAACCACCTGGCCGCGGATTGGGAGTCGCAGCGGCTCATCGCGCACGAACTTGCGCACCAGTGGTTCGGCAACTCCCTGACCCTCAGCATCTGGAGCGATATCTGGCTGCATGAGGGCTTCGCCTGCTACGCGGAATGGATCTGGTCCGAGGAAGCCGGCATCATGCCCGTGCAGGAGAGGGCCGCGGCAGCGTGGCGAAAACTCGACTCCGGCATCCAGGACATCCTCGTAGGAGACCCTGGTCCCGAACTGATGTTCGACGACAGGGTGTACAAGCGCGGCGCGCTGGCCCTGCACGCACTCCGCCGGCGGTGCGGTGATCTGGCATTCTTCGCGCTGCTGCAGGACTGGACCCGGAGCAGAGTCCATGCCTCAGTATCCACAGCCGAGTTCATTCTGGCTGCGGACCGGGTGACGGGCCTGGACTCGGAGTCCCTGCTGCACCCGTGGCTGTTCGAGGAGGCACTTCCGGCGTTGCCCGGCGCCTAACGGGCCCGGCTGTCCGGTGCCCGGTCAGCCCAGTGCCACTGCAGCCACGAGCCAGGCCGGCAGGCCGGCCGCCGCGGCGTCGACATCGGAAATTTCCGGATGCCCCAGTGCTTCTACCGTTCCTGGCTGCACGGTCAGCCCCTCGCCGGTCATCTTGAGCCACGCCTCTTTCCGCGCCCAGAGCCGGGCGCGGGCCTGAAGCAGTTCAGTGTCCCGCAGCCCCGTTACGGCCGCGCGCTCCGACTCCGTCAGCGCTACAGCTTCGAAACCCGAAAAATCGGTGCCGCGGGGATCCTCAATGTCGATGCCCAGCCTGGTTCCGGGCTGCGGCTCCAGGACAGCACCCACGAGCGTCCAGCCCGCCGCCCTGGACAGGCTGAGGAGCAACGGAAGCCCCACGCCCGCCCGCGAATATCCCGGCCGGCCGTGCGATAGGCCCGGGCCGCTGCCGCACCTCGGACAGCTGTAGTCGCAGGTCAGGTCCCGGGCGGGGGTCCCCAGCAAATCGGCGGCCAACTCCCGCTGCGCCAGCCGACCGGACACAAAAGCCCGGCGCAGGCCGGGCTCCATGGCGGCTGCGCGTTCCAGCTCGGGAGGGTCAAGCAGCGATTCGTCGGCGGGACCGTCCGGGGAAGCGCGAAAGACCACGCCGGAGGGCGTGGTCCTTCGCGTTGTTCCCAAACTGGTGCCCAGTCGACTCGTCCCCCGGCTAACGCTGCACGGCGCCAAACCGCGCGGCGGCAACCGCGACCGCACTCTCGCGTGCGGCAGAGGCTTCATCGGCGGTCAGCGTCCGGTCATTGGCACGGAAGCGGAGACCGAAGGCCAGCGACTTCTTGCCTTCCTCGATCCCCTTACCGGCGTACACGTCGAACAGCGCGACGTCCTCCAGGAGTTCGCCCGCTCCTTCCCGCAGCGCGGCCAGGACGTCATCTGCAGGAATTTCCTGCGGCACAACAAGTGCCACGTCCTGGGTGGCCACGGGGAAGGTGGAGATATGGCGTGCCACGATGACATCGGCAGCCGCCTCGAACAGGGCGTCGGCATTGATCTCAAGTGCCGCGGAACGGGCCGGCATGTCGTGGGCGGCAAGGAGCTTCGGGTGCAGCTCCCCCGCGTAGCCCACAACCTCGCCGGTGCGCAGCGAAAGCTGCCCGGTCCGGCCCGGATGGAACGCCTGGTGATCGCCCTGGCCCACAACCAGCTCAACACCCAGAATGTCGCCAGCCAAGCGGGCGATGTCCAGCGCATCAGCCCAGTCCCACGCCCTGGGCGAGTGACCCGCAGCAGCGGGTGAGTCGTGGCCGGTCAGGACCGCGGCGACGTGCAACGGCTGGTCCGGCACGCCGTCGTACAGGGCATCCAGCACCTCATCGGAGGGCTTGACGCCCAGCGGCGGGATGGAGGACGTTCCCACGGTGTCGCCGGGCAGGAAGACAAGGCCTGCCTCGAAGAGCGCCAGGTCGCGGAAGCCGCGCGAGTGGTTGCGCTTGGCTACCTCGATGAGTCCGGGCAGGACCGAGGTCCGCAGGTAGCCGTGTTCCTCGCTGATGGGGTTGGCCAGCTTGACCGCCGTGCGGACCGCGCCGGCTTCGGCCACGCCGAAGGTGTCGTTGGCAGCCTTCGACACGAATGGGTAGGCCAGGACCTCGGTAAGCCCGGCGTCGGCGAGGGCCTGGATCAGTCGCCGCCGCTGCTGCTGCACGCGGGTCAGCCCGCGTCCCGGAGGAGCGACCGGAAGGGTCGCCGGGATCTGGTCGTATCCCACCAGGCGGGCGATTTCCTCGGACAGGTCTTCCTTGGTTTCGAGGTCGTTCCGCCAGCTGGGCGCCGAAACCGTCCAGCCGCCGTCGGCCTTTTCCACCACGGCGCCGAGATCCTCAAGGGAGGTGACAATCTGCTCTTCAGTGAAGTCGATGCCGATCCGTGCGGCGGCGAAGCCCGCCGGCAGGGCGATGGTCACGGCGTCCGGTGCGGTCCCGACGTCGGTGCCCGCCTCGTCAGCGACGCCCCCGGCGAGTTCCACCATAAGGTCCACAACGCGCTGGGCGGCAATGTTCGCTACCTGCCAGTCCACGCCGCGTTCAAATCGCTTTGACGCTTCGGACGGCAGCTTGTGCCGGCGGCGGGAGCGTGCGATGGAAACCTCATCGAAGTGGGCCGCCTCGACCAGCACGTTGGTGGTGGAGTCGGACACCTCAGTGGCCGCGCCGCCCATGACGCCGGCGATGCCGATCGCCCCGGAGCCGTCCGTGATGAGGAGATCCTCGACGTCGAGCGTCCGTTCCTTGTCATCCAGGGTGGTGATCTTCTCCCCCGCCACGGCACGGCGGACCACGATGTCGCCGGACAGCTTGTCCAGGTCGTAGCAGTGCGTGGGCTGGCCGAGCTCCAGCATGACGTAGTTCGAGATGTCCACGGGAAGGGAGATGGAGCGGATACCGGCAAGACGCAGCCGTGAAACCATCCACTGGGGTGTCGGTTTTGTGGCGTCGACTCCGCGGACGGTCCGGGCCACGAAGCGGTCACAGCCGGGCTTGCCGTAGATGGGCGCGTCGTCGTTGAGCTTGACGCCGTGGCCGCCGGCCAATTCCGCCGGGGCCGACACCTTGGACGCGGGGTCCGTGAAGGACGTTCCGGTGGCGTGGGCGTATTCCCGGGCCACACCGCGGATCGAGAACGCGTAGCCACGGTCAGGGGTGACGTTGATCTCGGCGGCTTCGTCGTAGAGCCCCAGGAGCTCCATGGCGTCGGTACCGATTTCCGGGTCCAGGCCGATCCTCGACAGCACCAGGATGCCATCGTGGTCTTCACCGATGCCCAGTTCGCGTACGGAGGCGATCATGCCCGCGGAGAGGTGCCCGTAGGTTTTCCGTGCCGAGATGTGGAAGTCGCCGGGCAGCACGGCACCGGGGAGGGTGACTACCACCTTGTCCCCTTCGACGAAGTTGTGGGCTCCGCAGATGATGCCCTGGACACCGGAGGGATCGATGCCCTTGCCGGTGAGGGTCTGCTCTTGGCCTTCGGGGACCACGCGGACCTGGCACCAGTTGATGGTCTTGCCGTTGGTCTGCGGTTCCTTGACCAGGCTCAGGACCTGGCCCACCACGACGGGGCCCTTAAGGCCGTCCGTGGGACGGTGGACCGCTTCTTCTTCAAAGCCGACCTTGACGAGCTCGGCCATGACGTCTTCGGCCGTTGCTCCGGCCGGTACCTGCGCGAATTCACGCAGCCAGGAAAGTGGGATACGCACTGTTAGATCTCCATCCCGAAGTGCTCGCTGAAACGTACATCGCCTTCGATCATGTCGCGCATGTCGCCGACCTCGTTGCGGAACATGAGGGTGCGCTCAATGCCCATGCCGAAGGCAAATCCTGAATAGGTGTCGGGGTCGATGCCGGCAGCCCGGAGAACATGGGGGTTGACCATGCCGCAGCCGCCCCATTCGATCCAGCGCGGACCGCCCTTGGCGCCCGGGTGCCAGATGTCCAGCTCGGCGGACGGCTCGGTGAACGGGAAGTAGTTGGGACGCAGCCGGATTTGGGCCTCGTCACCGAACATCTGCCGGGCGAAGTGCTCCAGCGTTCCGCGAAGGTCCGCCATGCTGAGTTTCTTGTCGATGGCCAGGCCTTCGAACTGGTGGAACACCGGCGTGTGCGTGGCGTCCAGTTCGTCGGTGCGGAACACCTTGCCGGGGCACAGCACGTAGATGGGAACCTCGCGTTCCAGCATGGAGCGGACCTGCACCGGGGAGGTGTGGGTGCGCATGAGGAGGTGCGCTTCCGGTGGTTCCACGAAGAAGGTGTCCTGCATTTCGCGGGCCGGGTGGTCCGGCTTGAAGTTCAGGGCATCGAAGTTGAACCATTCGGATTCGACTTCCGGGCCCTCGGCGATTTCCCAGCCCATGCCCACGAAGATGTCCGCCACGCGGTCCTGCAGCGTGGAGAGCGGGTGGCGCGCCCCGGCACGGCGGCGTCGCGGAGCAGCGGTGACATCCACGGTTTCCTCAACCAGGATGCGGGCGTCGTTCTCGGCTTCGAGCTCGACGGTGCGGTCGGCGAGCGCCTTGTTGACGCGTCCGCGGGAGGAACCCATGAGCTTGCCGGCGACAGCCTTCTGGTCTTTGGGAAGGCGCCCGATCTCACGGTTGGCCAGGCTCAGCTGCGATTTCTCGCCGGTGTGGGCCAAACGGACAGCCTTGAGTTCATCGAGCGTGGAGGCACCGGCAATCGCGGCGATTGCCTGGTCGACGGCGGCGGTGATGGCGGCTTCATCCAGAGGGTTCGGGGCGGCAGCGCCCGGCAAAGTTTCAGTCATCTACTGTTCTTAGCTACGAGTCGGGTGATGCCAATGGCCGGGGCTGCTGTGCCGGTTCCCCGGCAGCGCGTCCGTCACTGGCATGTCATTGGATGGAGTCATCCAATGACATCATCCAAAGACAAGGGCAGGCTCGCCGGAGTTTGGCCGGCAGGCACTGTTCCCAGTCTAATTGACGGGGCCCGGCTGCCCGAACGGCAGGGCGCGCGTCGCCGCAGTGTGCAGCGAATATGGCTGCCGCTACCATGGCAGGATGACCCCCGCACAGCGGTTGCGCCAACTTGCGAACGTGCTCAACGCCTCCACAACCCTGGGACTCCTGCTGGCCAGACTGGCAGGCACCGAAACGGTTGGCGGCCCCCGCGGTCTGGTGATTGCCGCCGGCTACCGCTGGCGTCTTCCCTTCGCGCAGGCCTTCACGGTCGGCAACGTGGTCATCTTCCGGGCCGGAGCGGAGGAAGCCCTGGCCAATCCTGTGCTGCTGGGACACGAGGAACGGCACAGCAGCCAATACGCCTGCCTGGGCCTGCCGTTCCTGCCGCTGTACTTCATCGCCGCGGGGTGGTCCCGGCTGCGGACAGGCAACCCGGGGTCCGCCAACGTCTTTGAAAGCCTGGCGGGCCTGGAAGCAGGCGGATATGCGGAGACCGGAAAACGCGGAACGGGCAAAGCTTCCCCCGAACGGAATCGAGGCGTGACATGACGGAAATTCCGAGGACCATCTCTGTGACCGGGGCCGGAACCGCGGAAGCCGTGCCGGACCTGCTGACCGTTTCCCTTGGCGTGGAGTGCCGCCGGGAGGACGTGGGGGCCGCCTATGCCGCGGCGGGGCGGGCTGGATCTCGGTTTTGCCGATCCCGCCGCCGTGATGTCACGGGCTCGGGAGGCAGCCTGGCAGGATGCCCTCGCCACTGCCACGCAGTTCGCCGCACTGGCTGGCGCCGAACTGGGCCCGGTGGCCTCGGTTACCCAGCAGCCCGGCGCCGCCGTGCCCATTCCGGTAGCGAAAATGCAGCGGGCCGTATCCGCTGATGCCGTGGGGATCGAAGCCGGCCAGTCGAGCGTCTCCGCGACGGTGGGCGTCGTCTGGGAACTCCGCGCAACCGGCTAGTGGACGGTACCGGCGGACAGTTTGAGGTCCGCCGTGGTCGCCAGTGCAGTGCGGACGACGGCGGCGATCGCCTCGGCCATCAACGTCACGGCCAGAGAGGGGGCTGCGCTCCCCTCCGGCAGCTGCCCGGGCTCGAACGGGACATGGACGAACCCGCCCCGCACATCCGCCCGGGACGCGAGCTCGTGCATCAGGGTGTAGAAGATGTGGTTGCAGACATATGTCCCTGCCGTCTGCGAGATCTCTGCGGGGATGCCGGCCAGAGTCACGGCACGGAGGGCTGCCTTCACCGGCAGTGAGCTGAAGTACGCGGCCGGCCCGCCCTGCACCACTTCGCTGTCGAGCGGCTGGTTCCCGGCATTGTCGGGAATCGGGGCGTCATCGCAGTTGATGGCGACTCGCTCCAGCGACACACGGTCACGGCCTCCCGCCTGACCGATGCACACCACGAGTTCCGGCTCCAGTTCGTCCAGGGCATCGCGGAGGACGGCACCGGCTGCACCGAAGATGCAGGGCAGTTCAACCGCCCTGACGGCCAGGCCTTCGCTGCGGAGCAGTTCCCGCGCGTGGAGTGCTGCTGCCCATGACGGGTTGGAAGACTGGCCGCCGAACGGTTCAAATCCGGTGAGGAGGATCATGAAGCAAGCGTAGCGGCCGGGCGAAACACCGACGCCGGGCCTTGACATTGATTAGAACATACCTTCGAATTGAGATCATGAGATGGGACGCACAAGCACTTAATCCGGCACCTGGAGAGCAAGGCGCAAACAGCCTAACCGCGGCCGCCCCAGCCGCAGTGCCGCTGCTGCCCCTGGCCGGGCTTGTGCGTTCCGTCTCCACCCCTGAATTTGCCGGGGTCACCTTCCACGAGGTCACTGCCAAATCGGTGCTCAACAAGGTGGCTGCCGGTTCACGGATGCCCTTTGAGTGGACCGTCAACCCCTACCGCGGATGCAGCCACGCGTGCGTCTACTGCTTCGCCCGCAAGAGCCACACCTATCTTGACTTCGATGCCGGGCTCGACTTCGACAGCCAGGTGGTGGTGAAAATCAACGCCGCGGACGTCCTGCGCAAGGAGTTGGCCAAGCCGTCCTGGGGACGCCAGCAGGTTGCGCTCGGCACCAATACCGATCCCTACCAGCGTGCCGAAGGCCGTTACCGGCTGATGCCCGGAATCATCAGCGCGCTGGCGGACTCGGGCACACCCCTGTCCATCCTCACCAAAGGGACCCTGCTTGCCAGGGACATCCCCCTGCTGAAACATGCCGCCACGCAGGTCCCCGTGGGGATCGGAATCTCGCTCGCCATGACGGATGAACAGCTTTCCGAGGCCGTTGAGCCCGGAACGCCCGGTCCGCGGGCCCGGCTCAAGCTCATTTCAAGGCTGCGCGAAGCCGGGCTCCCCTGCGGAGTGATGGCCATGCCCATCCTGCCCTGGCTGTCGGACAGCGACGAAGCGCTGGACTCACTTTTCAGCTCGCTGGCCGCTGCCGGAGCCACCGGAGTCACTGCCGGGGCGCTTTACCTCAAGCCCGGCACCCGCGAATGGTTCATGCAATGGATCGCCGCCCGGCACCCGGAACTTGCCGGACGGTACCGCAGGCTTTACGGCACGGGCTCGTACGCTTCCAAGGAATACCGGACCTGGCTCGCCGGCAGAATTCGCTTCTTCAAGGCGCGGCACGGTTTTTCGGGCTCACAGGGGTTCAGCCACCGCGACGTCGATGACCCCCGCGGGGAGGAAGCGGCGTACCCGGAGGGCAGCCTGCCCGCGGCGCGTGCCGGCCACCCCAGCGGAGCGGCGGCCGCACCACAGCCGACACTTTTCTGAACGCCCTCTGACAGAGCAGACTGATTTGGCACCTTCCTACCCGGCGTGACTCTTACGCGCGGGGGGCGGCCCCCGCAGGCAGCGGCGCGCCCAGCGCGGTCAGCAGTGCCCTGACAATCGGAAGGTCGGCGGGGATCCAGGGAAGGTGGAGAGCTTCGTCACGGTCCTGAATGCTGACCCACCGGAGTTCATCGTGGTCCTCGAGGGGCCGGGGGTCGCCGTCGGCTACCTCGGCGAACCATACGCGCATCGACGCGCGTTCGTTGAGGGGCCAGCCTGAGCTCTCCGGTGCTTCCAATTCGGCGCCGAGGATGACGGCGATCCCGAGTTCCTCCCGCAACTCCCGGTGCAGGGCATCTTTAGGGGCCTCGCCCGCCTCCACCTTGCCGCCGGGGAATTCCCACATGCCGGCGAACTGCGGCGGTGCCGTGCGCCGGGCCACGAGCAGCCGCGCGGGCTCAGCCAGCGAATCGAGCACGGCGCCGCCCACAACGTTGATCAGTTCAGTGTTGATCAGTTCAGTGTTGGTCAGTTCAGTCACCGCCCCAGTCTATGGGGCAGAATGGGTAGGGCCCCCAGCGCGGGAACCCCGATCCCGTGTATCTGCAGGGAACACCCTTCAGCCCCGCGACGTTCTATAAATCAGATTTAACTTGCCTTGGTGTCCATCAGCCCCAGAGGCCGTCTCCACACTTCCGCTCCGAAAAGCAGGCTCATGACTTCTACTGTTCAAGCCCCCGGCACTTCCAAAGCCGCCGGCACCCACCTCGGACTCGCGATCCTGGCCCTGGCCATGGGCGGCTTCGGTATCGGCGTCACCGAATTCGCCATGATGGGGCTCCTCAAAGAGGTGGAGCTTGGACTCAACATCAGCACCCCCGAGGCGGGCCACCTGATCTCCGCCTATGCTCTTGGCGTTGTCATCGGCGCTCCGGTGCTGGCCGCCGTCGGAGCGAAGCTGCCACGCAAGTACCTTGCCCTCGGCCTCATGCTGTTCTTCAGCATCGCCAATCTGACCTCTTACGTCGCACCCGACTACGGGAGCATGCTGGTTTCGCGGTTCGCCGCCGGACTGCCGCACGGGGCTTTCTTCGGAGTGGCAGCGGTCATCGCAGCCTCCCTCGTGGCGCCGACGAAGCGGGGGTGGGCCATTTCCATGGTCATGGCCGGCCTGACGGTTTCCAATGTCATCGGCGTACCCTTCGCCACGTGGCTCGGCCAGACTTTCGGCTGGCGGCTGCTCTTTGTCTTGGTCGGCGCGCTCGGTCTGGTGACCCTGGCCCTCATCTGGAGGTTCGTCCCGTTCCAGAAGGCGCACGCCGACGCGAGCATCCGGCGTGAACTCGGCGCACTGAAGCGCGCACAGGTCTGGCTTGCCATCATGATTGGAATCGTTGGGTTCGGCGGCTTCTTCGCAACGTACACCTACATCGCTCACACCATGACGTCGGTCGCCGGCATCCCATCTGCATGGCTTCCCCTGGTGGTGGCCCTTTATGGGCTTGGGATGGTTGCCGGCAACATCGTGGGCGGCAGGATCGCGGACAAGTCCGTGATGGGAACCATTTACCGCGTCCTGCCCGCCATCGCCGTTGCGCTGGTGGTGTACGCCATCGCCGTTCACTGGTCCTGGTCCGCGTTCGTCATGGTCTTCGTCGTCGGGGCGGCCGGTTCAATGCTGGTTCCGGCGCTGCAGACGCGTTTGCTCGACGCATCCCCGGATGCGCCGTCGCTGGCCTCCTCGCTCAACCACGCGGCACTGAACGTGGCCAACGCCCTGGGCGCCTTCCTCGGCGGACTGGTCATCGCCTGGGGCTGGGGCTACGTGGCCCCCGCCCTGGTGGGTGCGGTACTGGCGGTTCTGGGCCTGGGCGTCGCCGTCCTCAGCGGCATGCTGGAACGCAAGAGACCGCTGGCACCGTAACCCTCAAGTCACAGCGAACCCTCAGGTCACAGCGCCAGCGGCCCCGGCTGCCCGGGGCCGGTCAGGCCCCCTGCTCCCCCGCGAACGCCTGCCCGCTTGGTACGTCAGCACGGTGCACGTCAGGTTCGAGATAGATGACCCGGGCAATCGGCACTGCGGTGCGGATCCTGTCCTCCGCGGCGTCGATAAGCCGGGCAATTTCCAGTCCGGAATCGGCCGCGCCGATGGTGATCTTGGCAGCCACCAGGAGCTCTTCCGGCCCAAGGTGCATGGTCTTCAGATGGATGATTCCGGTACCGTCCGACTCAATGGCGTCCCTGATCTTGGCAACATCTGCCTTGGTGGCCGATTCCCCCAGGAGCAGCGATTTGGTCTCCACGGCGAGGACGACGGCGATCGCCACGAGCAGCAGGCCGATCATCCCTGTTCCCAGCGCGTCCCAGATGCCGTCTCCTGTCAGCAAGGTGAGTCCCACACCGAGCAGTGCGAACACGAGCCCCAGCAGGGCCCCGAAGTCCTCCAGGAGGATGACCGGAAGTTCCGGCTGCTTGGCGTTCCGGATGAACTTTGCCCAGCTCTGCTGGCCCCGAACGTGGTTCGATTCGATGATGGCGGTCCTGAAGCTAAAGGACTCCGCGACGATGGCACCTACCAGTACGGCCAGCGGTACCCACCAGAAGTCACCCTCAATGGCGTGCGGGTCCTGGATCTTTTCCCAGGCCTCAAACAGCGCGAACAAACCGCCCACGCTGAACAGCACAATTGAGACGATAAAGGCGTAAATGTAGCGTTCGCGGCCATAGCCGAACGGGTGCTCCGGGCTTGCCTCCTTCTGTGCGCGCTTTCCGCCTACCAGCAGGAGCAGCTGGTTGCCGGAGTCAGCCACCGAGTGGATGGCTTCGGCAAGCATCGAGGAGGACATCGTCAGCAGGAAGGCGACGAACTTCATTACAGCGATGGTCAGGTTTGCGGCCAGAGCCGCGACGATCGCCTTGGTACCGCCATTTGCAGCCAAGGGAGCTTCACCTCTTCAAGTGGGAATTACAACGAATTGGATACAGCCGCGAACCGCGGCCGTCTAGTAAATACCGTACCTGCACGGTCCACGGCGGTGCACCAGCAGTGGCGGGTTCACGCCACGGAAACCCCGAAACTAAGCGTGCTGACAAATAAACGCGCGCTGTGTTAGCTTGAAGCCATATCGGGACTGATAAGAATCGATCCCGACGAATATGAAGGAGGAGACAATGGGTTTTCTTGCTTGGATTATTCTCGGCCTGATCGTAGGCGCAATTGTGAAAGCCGTCATGCCCGGTAGGGTCGGCGGTGGCTGGGTCACCAGCCTGGTTCTGGGCGTCGTTGGCGCCATCGTTGGCGGCTGGATCGGCAGCCTTCTGTTCGGCAAGGGTGACCTGGCCTTCTTCGACCTCGGCACCTGGATCCTCGCCATTATCGGCGGCCTGGTCGTCGCCGGCGTCTACGGGGCAATCACCGGACGCAGCAACCGGACCACGCGAGCCCCTTAAAAGGCCCGCCTCGACGCGGACCTGCTGAAAAACTAAATGCGGGGACCCACCATCTGGTGGGCCCCCGCTTTTTTCATGCCGACTTTTACGAGCTCCTAGGCCGGTTGCTGCGCCCTCGCACTGGCATAGAGACAGACGGTGGCGGCCGTGCCCAGGTTCAAGCTCTCGGCGGCGCCGTAAACGGGAACTGCCACCCGGTGGTCTGCCAGGGCGAGCTCCTTCTCAGACAGTCCCTGCGCCTCGTTTCCGAACAGCCAGGCAGTGGGACTTTCAAGGGCATAAGCCGACCCGGCGGTAGATCCACCGAGCCGCCGCGCCGCACTCTCGTCCTGGAGACGGTCGAGATTAAGCTTGCCGTAGCCATCGGCCGCCAGCACCCCGATGCCCCGGGCCCTGCACTGGGCCGCCAGGTCTTCGACGTCGGCGCCGAGGACCACCGGCAGGTGGAACAGCGATCCTGCCGTCGAGCGCACGGCCTTCGGGTTGTAAATATCCACACTGGAGCCTGTCAGCACAACAGCATCCGCGCCCGCGGCATCGGCAGCGCGCAGAACGGTGCCGGCGTTGCCGGGGTCCCGCACCTGGCACAGCACGGCTATCAGCCTCGGCCGGGCGTCCAGCGCATCTGCGAGCGGAACGTCGACGAAATCGCAGACAGCGATGATTCCCTGCGGGCTCACGGTATCCGCCATGGCGGCAAGAACGTCGTCCGTTGCCAGCCGGGCGCTGGTTCCGGCAGCCAGTTCCTCGAACTCCGGGTAACGGTCCAGGCATGCCTCGCTGGCAAATACTTCGCTCACGATGCCCGGCTCCCCCGCGTCCGTCCGCTTGCGGTGCAGGACCAACGCCTCACGGACAGCCTGGGGTCCCTCTGCCAGGAACTGCCGGCGCTTTAAACGGGCCGGGCGCCCTGCAAGCTTTGCCACATCCCTGACCCGATCAGCTCGGGGGTTGGAGAGTGGAAAGTCTTGCGGGCGCCCGGTTTCGTTCATATAAGAACCTTAGTTGCTGTCGCAGCAGGTTCTCGAACTACCAGAACGGGGGAACTACTCGGCGGCCTCGTCAGCGGCCGGCTTCTCTGCAGCAGGCTTCTTGGCGGCGGGCTTCCTGGTGGCCTTGGCCTTCGGAGCCGGTGCGGCTTCAGCCGAGACGGCGGGAGCGGAGGTGTCGGCAGGCAGCGAGTCCTTGGCGACCTGGACCAGCGCAGCGAAGGCGTTGGCGTCGGAAACGGCAAGCTCGGCCAGCATGCGGCGGTCGACCTCGACCTCAGCGGCCTTCAGGCCCTGGATCAGTCGGTTGTAGGTCAGGCCGTTGGCGCGGGATGCAGCGTTGATGCGCTGGATCCAAAGACGGCGGAAGTCGCCCTTCTTCTTCTTGCGGTCGCCGTAGCTGTACACAAACGAGTGCAGCAGCTGCTCTTTGGCCTTGCGGTACAGGCGTGAACGCTGTCCACGGTAGCCCTTTGCGCGTTCGAGGATAACCCGGCGCTTCTTGTGGGCGTTTACCGCCCTCTTCACACGTGCCACGTGCGTACTCCTTCAGAATTCTTATCCCAAGCGTCTACTGCCGGTAACCCGGCCGGCCTGAGAAGGCTTATTTAGTTGACTGGTGCCAGGTGGCAGTCAGTCAGAGAGCTTGGAAATTAGATGCCGAGCATCTTCCGGATGACCTTGGCGTCGCCCTTGAAGACGATCTTGTCGCCGGCGAGGCGACGGGTCAGCCTGGAGGACTTGTGCTCGAGGTAGTGGCGGCGGTTGGCCTGCTGGCGGCGCAGCTTGCCGCTGCCGGTCAGCTTGAAGCGCTTCTTAGCACCACTGTGGGTCTTCATCTTCGGCATGGGAACCGATCTCCTAACGTATCCGCAGACTATATGTCTGCAGTCTTTCGTGCAGCCGCCCCTGCGGGCGGCATGCTGGTTGCTGACTGCCTGAAGGCGGTACCTTCCGCAGCTGTGAACTAGGTGGTCTTCTTGCCTGCCGGCTTCGGCGTGGCCCGGGGTGCTGCAGGTCGCGCAGCGGGCTTCGGCGCAGCAGGCCTGGCCACCGGCTTCGGTGGAGCAGGAACAGCCGCAGGCTTGGGCGCGGCCGGGGCCGGGGCCTCGGAAACCTTCGCCGCGGCGGGTGCCGCAGCCTTCGGTGCCGGCGCCTTCGCCGGTGCAGCCTTGGGCGCTTCCGCCTTGGGTGCCTCGCGCTTCGGCTCGGCAGCCTTGGGAGCTTCGACCTTGGGTGCCTCGCGCTTCGGCTCGGCAGCCTTGGGCGCTTCCTGCTTCGGCGCTTCCTGCTTCGGAGCTTCCGCGGTAGGCGCTTCCTGCTTCGGAGCTTCCGCGGTAGGCGCTTCGGCAGCCGGAGTCTGTGTGGTCGGCGCTTCGACGGCGGCTTCCGGAGCAGCGGCTGCTGCCGGGGCTTCCGGAGCAGCTTCAGTGTTGACCTGGAAGCCTTCCGGGAGCAGGTCCGCGAGTGACTGCGTCAGTGGTACCTGCTCGTCGCCCGAGACGTCGATACGGCCGGATGCCTTGGCTTCATTCTGGGCCTTGGCTTCGGCGCGCTGGGTGGCGCGGCGGGCTTCGGCCTTGGCCTCAGCCTTGTTCTTCAGCGGACCGATCACCATGACCATGTTGCGGCCATCGATGCGCGGGCTCGACTCCACCACACCAACTTCGTTGACGTCTTCGGCGAAGCGCTGGAGCAGGCGCAGGCCCATTTCAGGGCGCTGCTGTTCGCGGCCGCGGAACTGGATCATGGCCTTGACCTTGTCCCCGGCTCCGAGGAAGCGCAGGGCGTGGCCGCGCTTGGTCTCGTAGTCATGGGTGTCGATCTTCAGGCGGAACCGGATTTCCTTAAGAACCGTATTGGTCTGGTTCTTGCGGGCCTCACGGGCCTTGACGGCGGCCTCGTACTTGTACTTGCCGAAGTCCATCAGCTTGCACACCGGAGGCTTGGCCTGAGGTGCAACTTCAACGAGATCAAGATCGGACTCGGCAGCCAGGCGAAGAGCATCCTCAATACGGACGATTCCCACCTGTTCGCCGGCAGGGCCGACCAGCCGCACCTCAGGGACGCGGATACGCTCATTGATTCTTGGCTCGCTAATGTTAAAGCTCCTGTGTTTGTGGTGAGTATTCCACCGGCAAATAGAGAAGGCCCCCAATTGCCGGAGCAATCAGAGGCCTCGAGGATCGGATGCGCAGGCCCGTGGGCTGCGCACGCTTCGACAGGACTGTGCCCGCCGGAAACGCCCGACCATTACCCGGCAACCTTGCTTACCTCTGGAATCCGAGGAAAAACGGCCGACGCGGGTGGGAGAGAACTCCGCTTGCAAACTGAATATCAATTCTACAGAAAACTACCCGCTCCCCGCACATTGCGGAAGTGGGACTCATCCACAGCAAAATAACGACATCCAGTCGGTCTGTGACAAGCTTACCAGTATGAGCACTCCAGACAGTAATTCACACGTTTACCAGGCCCCCGGCGAGCAGGCTGATGTCTCACAGCAGATCCGGGACATCTCTGAGGTTCCCGCCATCGAGGTCATCACCACAGCCGCCGTGCACCTTATGAGTGCCGCAGCCGTGAAGCTCGGCCTGGCAGCCGAAGAGAACGCCGAAGAGCTCAAGGACCTGGACGAGGCCCGGAAGCTCATCACTGCCCTCGCCGGACTCGTGACGGCGGCCGCTCCGGAGATCGGCTCCCAGCATGCCGGGCCGTTGCGCGACGGACTGCGTTCACTGCAGCTTGCCTTCCGGGAAGAGTCGATCATTCCCGATCCCCCGGGCAAGGGTCCTGGCGAAAAGTACACCGGCGCGGTGAACTGACGCCCGGCATCCGGCTTTAGCCGCCGCGTGGCTGCGCGGACATGTCGCGGCCCACAGGAAAGTAACGACGACGGCGGGCCGACCTTTGAGGTCGGCCCGCCGTCGTTCTGTCTTAAGCCCGCCGTCGTTCTGTCTTAAGTCGTAGGTCCTACGCCCTCGCAGCCCGCCGGCGTCGGCGGTGCTGCAGGGCGATGCCGGCTGCGCAGAGCACGACGCCGGCCACGCCCACGGAGACGAAACCCCCGGACGGGCCCACGCCGTCGATAAACACCCCGGCCAGGGGCGCACCGAGTGCCACGCCGGCGGTCAGCGCCGAGCCGTACCAGCCCATCGCCTCGCCCCGCCGGGCCTCGTCCACGAGGTCCGCCACCTTCTCCGACGCCGCCGACAGTACCGGGGCGCACAACAGACCGGGCAGCAGCGACAGCAGGCTCAGGGTCAGCGTGTCGGTGGCGAAGCCCATCGGAATGGTCAGCGCCGCCATGCCCAGCAGCAGAAGGAACGGCGAAACCGGGCGGTGCATGGCGCCATAGATGACGCCGCCCACGACCGACGCCGCGCACCAGAAGAGGAAAACGATCCCGATTTCGCCCTGGTGCCCGCCGGTCTCCAAAGCCGCCACGATCCCCACGTCGGTGCCGCTGAGCACCATTCCCGCCCCGGCTGCGACGGTAAACACCGCCGCAACAGCCACGGTGAACCACCTGAAATTGTGGGCGACCTTGTGCCTGAGGCCGGCACGCCGTCTGTTGCCCGCAGCTGCCGGGCCGAGCTCAGCGGCCGCCTCCTGGACGTGGGCCGGGGCGGCAGCCACCACCGCCACCTCGGCAGCCTCCCGCTGGTCCGCCTCGCATGCCTCATCGCGGGCCGCGCTGCGGGTGGGCGGGTTGAACCACATGAGAAACAGCCCGGCCAGCGAGGTGGAGACACCGACGATCGTCAGGCCGAGGACCGAATGGCCGCTCGTGGCCACAATCGCTCCGGCAGCGGGCCCGATCATGAAGACCACCTCGGTGGTGATGGCGTCGAGCGCGAAGGCGGTCCTGCGCTGGTCGCCGTCGGCAAGCACGCCCAGCGATTGGCGCACCACGCTGAAGATGGGCAGAGTCAACAGCCCTCCCACAAAGACCAGCGGCAGCAGCCATTGATAGGACACGTGCGGCACGACGGACCAGATGACCGTCTCGGAAACCACCGACGGGATGAGGGCTGTCCGGAGTCCCGCGGTGTCCACCCGGCGGCCGCGCCACGGGGCGCCTACCGCAATGCCGATGGTCATGACGGCTGCTGCTGTGCCCGCAGCTGCATACCCCTGTCCCAGGGTCAGCACTATGTGCAGGGTCAGCAGCACGCCTGCGGCCGAATGGGGTATGCGGGCAATCATGCCGACCACCAGGAGCCGGCGAATGGGCCTGATGGCCAGCAGCTCCCGGTACAGGGTGAAATTCACGGGTGGGTCCTTCGTTCCGCCGCCGGGCAGCATAGGGACGGACCACAGGTGGACCGCCGTTTACTCCGCGGCGCGCCTTAGCTTGACTTCGATCGAGTCAACACGCTCACCAAACAATACATTCCGGCTCCACTCATTCTGGAGCCCTGCAACGAGCGACTGGACGCCGGCCGCATCCAGTCCGCCCGCCAGGTAAAGCACCACTCGCACCTCGGGCCCCGGACCGCCGCCCGAAACGGGGCGGCCGGAGGCAGTCGACGTTGCCACGCCGCCCCCGGGAAGAACCTCCAGGCGGCGGACAGCCGGCAAGTCTGCCGCCGCAGAACCCAGCATGTCCGCCAGTTCAGCATCGCGGTACGCGGGAATCCACTTCTGTTGCCGGGCCAGGGACCAGACCGCGGGCCGCCTCACCACGAACGTCACTTCCGAGCCCGGGTCCACGACCAGCAGCTCCGCGCCCTCGGCCACGGCCGACAGCGCTGCCCTCGCTGCGTAGACCGCGACGGGCCTCGCCTCGGGGTGCCATGCCGCCAGCGCTGCCGACGAGCTGAATACCGGCATGGCAAGCCGCCCGTCCGGCGCCTTCAGCGTCACGAGTGCCATGTCCGCCTGTTTGTCGGCGTGCAGCCCGCCCACGCCTTCGGCCTCTTCCGCCAGCTGGGCCACGACCGGAACGAAAACGCGTGCGGTCGCCAGCGATGCAACAACGGCTGCTTCGTCGGCTTCACCGCTGAGCAGCCGATCAACTGCGGCGAGATAGCCACTGTCCGGCGAGCCGTCGTCGTCCTCAAAGTTGTGGATGGCGGCGTTTTCGCCGGCGAGGCTCCGCCCGGCCCAGGGCTGGCCGGCCGAATCGGTGGCACCGCCGGCGCCTGCAAGCGCAGCTTCGATGTGTCCCGGAAGCCGGCGGGGCTGCGGCTGGTCCGCCCCCGATCCGCCCGTCCCTCCGGAAGTCAGCCCGTGCCCGGCCATGGCGGCAGCCTAGCGCCGGCCGGCGACGTCGAGGGCCTCCGGCAGGGTGAAGGCCCCTGCGTAGAGGGCCTTGCCGACGATTGCGCCCTCGACGCCCAGCGGCACGAGGGATCGCAGGACCTTCAGGTCATCCAGGCTGGAGATACCGCCGGAAGCCACCACGGGCTTGCCCGTCTTCTCCACCATCTGCCGCAGCAGCTCAACATTGGGGCCCTGCAGGGTGCCGTCCTTGGTCACGTCGGTGACAACGTAACGGGCACAGCCGGCTTCCTCTAGACGACCCAGCACGTCCCAGAGGTCCCCGCCTTCCTTAGTCCAGCCGCGGCCGGAAAGCGTGGTCCCCCGGACGTCGAGCCCGACGGCGATCCGGTCTCCGAAGCGCTCGATGGCCCGCGCGGTCCAGTCGGGATTCTCCAGGGCTGCGGTACCGAGGTTAACCCGGGCCACTCCCAGGTCCAGGGCCTTTTCCAGCGACTCGTCGTCGCGCAGGCCGCCGGAGAGTTCCACCTTGATATCAAGCCGGCCCACCACTTCGCGCAGGAGTTCGGCGTTGGACCCGCGGCCGAACGCAGCGTCCAAGTCCACGAGATGCACCCATTCGGCGCCCTGCTGCTGCCAGTTGAGGGCTGCTTCCAGCGGCGTGCCGTAGCTTGTCTCGCTGCCGGCCTCGCCCTGGACCAGGCGCACAGCCTGGCCGTTCACGACGTCCACTGCAGGAAGCAGTTCCAGTGCCGGCAGATCGGTTTGGCTGATCATTTCGGGTCCTCAGTTCTCGTGTAGCGCAGTTTCCGGAAAGGCGCGGTTTTAGGCAGCGCCTGGGGAGTTTTGGTAGGTGCGGCAAGCACCTGGTTTCAGGCCCCTGGCAAAGTGAGCAGGTAGGCGGCCAGCAGCGACATTCCTGCCAGCACGTAGAACCCGACCTGCGTCCAGAGCGGCTTCGTCTGCTGCCTGAAGGACAGCGCGCCGCCGACCAGGAGGCCGGCAAGGCCCATCAGGACGATGGACCACATCTAGGCGTCCGCCGCAGGCGCCGCGTCCACTGCCGCACTTGCCTCCGCTGTCGCGGTGCGGCCGTGCGGGCCGCGGAGGCCGTTCACCCAGTTCCGGAGGAGCCGGGCGCCGGCGTCCCCCGATTTTTCCGGGTGGAACTGGGTGGCGCAGAGCGGCCCGTTTTCCACGGCGGCGATGAAGGGTCCGCCGTGCTCGGACCAGGTGACGAGGGGTGCGGCCATACGCGGCTGGACAACGTCGAATTCCCAGTTCTGCACGCCGTAGGAGTGCACGAAATAAAAGCGTTCATTTTCCACGCCCTCGAAGAGCCTGGAGCCTTCCGGGACCTTGACGGTGTTCCATCCCATGTGCGGAACGACGTCCGC
Source organism: Arthrobacter sp. Bi83 (assembly GCF_918698095.1). Lineage (GTDB taxonomy): Bacteria > Actinomycetota > Actinomycetes > Actinomycetales > Micrococcaceae > Arthrobacter. Next base: position 43,157 of record NZ_CAKKLY010000007.1, on the reverse strand, counting down.
CGGAAGGAGTTCCACCTTGCCGGGCCACTCCCCCATGCCTTCAGCTTCGGTCCCGTGTTCCACTCCGGCTTCGAACAGCACCTGAAGTCCCACGCAGATGCCGAGGACGGGCCTGCCGCCGGCTACGCGGCGTCCGATCATCCTGATGGCGTCCACGGATTTCAGTTCGCGCATCACAGTTTCAAAGGCGCCGACCCCCGGAACGAGCAGTCCGTCGGCATTGAGGACGTCCTCCGGCTTGGAACTCAGGATGACTTCGGCGCCCGCACGCTCCAGCGCACGGACGGCGGAGCGAACATTGCCCGAACCGTAGTCGAGCACTGTCACGGTGGGTTTACCCTCCGGCGAGGGGGGCTTGACGGTGGCCGAGGGGTCGATGATCGCACCTTCCCGCAACAGTTTGCCGGTCACAGTGCTCCCTTGGTGGACGGAATGCCTTCGACGCGGGGGTCGGGTTCTACGGCAGCGCGCAGCGCACGGGCGAAGGCCTTGAACTGGGCTTCGACGATGTGGTGCGGGTCGCGGCCGGCAATGACGTTCATGTGCAGGCAGATGCCGGCGTGAAGTGTGATGGCCTCGAACACGTGGCGCGTCAGCGAACCGGTGAAGTGGCCGCCGATCAGGTGATACTCCTGGCCCGCGGGTTCCCCGCCATGGACCAGGTAAGGCCGGCCGGAGACATCGACGACGGCGTGGGCAAGCGCTTCGTCCAGCGGCACGGTGGCTTCCCCGAAGCGGCGGATACCGGCCTTGTTGCCGAGAGCGGTCCGTAGCACTTCGCCGAAAGTGATGGCCACATCCTCAACTGTGTGGTGCACATCGATGTGGATGTCGCCGCTTGCCTTCACAGTCATGTCAATGAGGGAGTGCTTGCACAGCGCAGTCAGCATGTGGTCGTAGAACGGGACCGACGTGCTGATGTCCGACACGCCGGTGCCGTCGAGGTTGATCTCCACCAGAACGGAAGATTCGCTGGTGGCACGCTCGAGACGTGCGGTCCGGGCCCCGGCAGCCTTGATTCCGGTGTCACTCATAGTGATAGATGTCCTTTGACGAAGGAGGGTGCAGACATTGCTGGGTCTTCCCTCAAGTTTAGGCCGGAAGAGCAGCCTGCCCGGCCAGGATGTTCTCCAGTGCCTCGAGGAAGGCTGTGGTTTCGGTCTCAGTGCCGGCAGTGACCCGCAAATGACCGGGGATGCCGACGTCCCTGACCAGCACGCCGGAGTCCAGCAATGCTTGCCAGACCTCGTGCGGGTTGTCGAGGCCCCCGAAGAACACGTAGTTGGAGTCCGATGCGGCAGGCCGCAGGCCCATCCTGATGAGTTCGGCGACAATCCGGTCGCGCTGCTGCTTGATGTCCTCGACGTCGGCCATCAGTGCCTCCCGGTGGTGGAGGGCCGCCAGGGCCGTGGCCTGCGTGATGGCGGACAGGTGGTACGGCAGGCGAACAAGGCGCAGCGCGTCCGTTACCTCAGGTGCCGCTGCCATGTATCCGAGCCGGGCGCCCGCAAGGGCAAACGCCTTGCTCATGGTCCGGGAGACGATGAGACGTTCGCGTCCCGGCAGCAAGGAGAGGGCGCTGGGTGTGCCGTCGTGGGCGAACTCGTGGTAGGCCTCATCGACGATCACGACGGTCTGGCTGGCTTCGCCAGCCTCGTAAACGGCTTCCACGACATCCAGGCCCAGGCCAGTTCCGGTGGGGTTATTGGGCGAGCAGAGGAAGACGACGTTCGGCTGCAGCTCGCGGACTTGGCGGGCGGCGGACTCGGCGCTCAAGCCATAGTCGTCCGCGCGCTGGCCGACGATATATTCGGTGTCCGTTCCGCTGGCCAGCAGTGGGTACATGGAGTACGTGGGCGGGAAACCCAGAGCCTTGCGGCCGGGGCCTCCGAATGCCTGGAGAATCTGCTGGAGGACTTCGTTGGAGCCATTGGCTGCCCAGATGTTTTCGGCGCCGAGTCCGTGGCCGAGGTACTCCGCCAGCGCTTCCCTGAGTCCGGTGAATTCGCGGTCAGGGTACCGGTTGAGGCCTGCTGCCGCCTCTGTCACAGCCTCGGCAATTGCCGCCCTGACATCGGCGGGGACCCCATGGGTGTTCTCGTTGACGTTGAGCAGGATGGGTACGTCCAGCTGCGGCGCTCCGTAGGGAGTCAGCCCCCGCAGATTAGTCCGCAGGGGCAGTCGGTTCAGTCGCTCAAGCTGGTCACTCACTTGGACAGTTTAAGTGCCGGAGGCGGCGACCGGGAAACTGTGACGGATCAGGCCCGGCGAATCAGCCCTTACTTGGACGGTACAAACAGCTGCTGCCCCGGCATGACCTTGCCGTTTTCGAGGTCGTTCAGCTGGACGATGTCCGCGATGACATCGCGCGGATCCCTGGTGGGGTCGACTGTCCCGGCGATAGCCCACAGTGATTCCCCCGGCTGCACAGTCACGGAAACCGTCTCCGTCACGGACAGTCCGCTGGCGGTATCGGCGGCCTTGGCCGGCGAGTTCAGCAAACCGGTGAGCGACAGGAGCAGTGCCGCCAGGAGAACCAGGGGCAATCCGATGAGGACGATCCGGCCCCGGCGAGTAAGCCGAAGCCGCGGCGGCCTGCCCGGCTGCATGCCGAAAGCACCCTGCGCACCCTGCCGACGTGAATGGTTGACTGCTGTTGAAGCTGACATGAACTGAGCCCTCCTGGACCACTCTGTGCTGCCCGGTGTGCCCGGTCCGCCCGGCATCCGCCGGAATATTCGAAGAAACCGGCCCGCTCCGCAGCTGAACTAGAACACATGTTCGAACTTTGCTTCTTCAGTTTTAGCACTTATCAACGAACAAAGTCGAGACTCGCTAGAACAAATGTTTGAAAAAGCCGTGTGGCTGGCCTACGTTTGAAATCAAAGAACAACCACTTCTGCAGTTGATCAGCAGGGTCTGACATTTTCAGGCCGGAAGTTCCCGGCAACTGCAGCCACGGAGGCCGGGTGGAACGAAAGGCGTTGGCGAACATGGCAGCACAAGCCTCCGACGGCAAGGCTACCCAGCGCAGCCAGCGGTCTCAGCGGACACCCAAAGGACTGACCATCCGCCAGAAAAGGATCCTGGAAACCATCCAGCGGTCGGTCAACGACAACGGGTACCCGCCCTCCATGAGGGAAATCGGCGACACCGTTGGCCTGGCCAGCCTCTCCAGCGTCACCCACCAGCTCTCACAGTTGGAGAAGCTCGGCTACCTGCGGCGTGATCCCAAACGCCCCCGGGCCATGGAAGTCCTCATGCCCCTCACCCTGGACGCCGGCTTGTCCAAGGCCTCCAGTGCCGAAGGTGACGCCAAGCCGCACAGCGCGCGAAGCGCGTCAGTCACCGAGCTGCCCAGCGCAACAGACACGGCCATGGTGCCGCTGGTCGGCCGCATCGCGGCCGGCGGCCCCATCTTCGCCGACCAAGTGGTTGAGGAACTCATGCCCCTGCCACGCCAGCTCGTTGGCCACGGCGAACTGTTCATGCTCAAGGTTGCGGGCGACTCCATGGTGGACGCTGCGATCTGTGACGGCGACTGGGTAGTTGTCAGGCGGCAGAGTGACGCCGTCAACGGCGACATCGTGGCGGCGCTGCTCGACGACGAAGCAACCGTTAAGACCTTCCGGCAGCGGGACGGCCACACTTGGCTGCTGCCGCAGAACACCCAGTACGAGCCCATCCTTGGGGACCACGCCGTGGTCATGGGCAAAGTGGTGTCGGTGCTGCGTTCGCTCTAGGACTTCGTGCGTTCACTTTAGGTCGTCGTGCGTTCGCTGAAGGCCGCTCCTTAGGACCGCGCTCCCGCTAGCCTCTCCAGCGCCGCCACGGCGATCTTCCGGTCCGTCGTGGGCCAGAAGGGCGGGAGTGCGGCGCGCAGGAACCCTCCATAGCGCTCCGTCGACAGCCGCGAATCCAGCACTGCCACTACGCCCTTGTCATCGGTGGACCGGATCAGGCGCCCGGCACCCTGGGCCAGCCTGATGGCCGCATGGGTAGCTGATACGGACATGAATCCGTTGCCGCCGGCCTGTGCCACTGCCCGTGAGCGTGCCGTCATGAGCGGGTCGTCGGGCCGGGGGAACGGAATCCTGTCGATCACCACAAGCCTGCATGAACCGCCGGGAACATCCACGCCCTGCCACAGCGACATGGTGCCAAACAGGCACGTGTCCGGTTCGTCGGCGAACTGCTTTACCAGCGCGGTCATCGTCGAGTCGCCTTGGCAAAGAACGCTCACATCCAGGCGCGGACGCAGTGCCTCGGCCGCTTCCTCGGCAGCACGCCGGGAGGAGAACAGGCACAGCGCTCCCCCAGCGGAGGCGCGGATGAGCGATTCCAGTTCGTCGAGTGCTTCAGGCGACGTACCCCTGCCCGGCTTGGGCAAGTGGCCCGCCACATAGAGGATGCCCTGCTTGGGATAATCGAAGGGAGAACCGACGTCGATGCCGGTCCAGCTCGGCGCACCCTCCCCCACGAGGCCGAGTCCGCCGGCAGCGGGTTCGAACGCGGAGCCGATGGCAAGCGTGGCCGACGTCAGAACTACTGTGTGGCCTGCGAACAGGCCTTCCCTGAGCTTTCCGGCGACGCTCAGTGGGGCAATGTTGATCAGGGCAGGCTGGGTGTCATCCGGTGCCGAATAGCCCTGCTGCGGATCAAACGTGCTGTTCCGCGAGAACCACACCACTTCGCGGTTGTCGCGCGCCGTGAGCAGGCGTTCGCAGAGCTCGAGAATCACGAGGAGGCGGGACCGCGCGAGCTGCCGCCCGCCGTCGGCCGTGGTGTTGCTGTCCCCCTTGGAATCGGACAGCGCCGCCCGGCACGCTTCCCGGAGCTGGTCCACGCAGTCGAGCTGTTCGTCGTTGAGCCCGTTGGGGACCAGCCCGCTGGGGACCCCGGCGATGGCGAGCTCCAGGTTGGCCGCGGCGTTGTTCAGCGCATCCACCGTGATCCCGGAGTGCTTGCGGGCACCGGAGGCGGCCGCGTGCACCATGGCAACGGACAGTTGTCCCGAGACCGCGCCGGTGACACGGTCTTGGAGCTCGTGCGCTTCGTCCACCACCACGACGTCGTATTCGGGCAGCACAGCCAGCCCTTCAAAGGCGCTGACGGCGAGCATCGCGTGGTTGGTCACTACGACGTCGGCCTCGGCCGCGTTGTGCCGCGCGAGTTCACTGAAGCATTCCGCCGCGAGCGGGCACTTCTGCGCGCCCAGGCATTCCATGGAGGTGACCGAGACCTGGCGCCAGGCGCGGTCCGTCACGCCCGGGAGGAGTTCGTCGCGGTCGCCGGTGGCCGTCTTTTCTGCCCATTCCCGGAGCCGGACCACTTCCTTGCCCAGCTGCGACGACGGACCGCCCATGGCGGCGGCAAAGTGCGGGACGCTGGTGTCCTCGCCCAGGGAGAAGAGCTGGCCTTCGGAAGGCTCCTCCGAGGGGAAACCACCTTCCAGTTTGTGCCGGCACACATAGTTGGCGCGGCCCTTGACGAGTGCCACCTTGACCGGCCGGTCCAGCGCCGGAGTGATGGTCTTCAGCAGCCGGGGCAGGTCCCTGCCTACGATCTGGGTCTGCAGCGCAAGGGTGGCGGTGGACACCAGGGTGGGCTTCTCGCTCTCCAGCGAGTGGGCGATGAGCGGAATCAGGTACGCCAGCGACTTACCCGTTCCGGTGCCCGCCTGGACCAGCAGGTGGTCGCCGGTGTCGATCGCCCGCGCCACCTGCCGCGCCATCTCGTGCTGGCCGCTGCGGCTTTGTCCGCCCATACCGGCCACGGCGCGGTCGAGGAGTTCGATCACGAACTCCTCGCCGGCTGTGGCTTCGGCGCCGTCCGGTTCCTGGTCAGTCATTGCTGATGAAGGATTCCAGTTCAGCCGCGAGGCCTTCCCGGACCATGACCACGGCGCGTGTGCCGCCTTCTTCATGATTCAGGCTCAGGATCTCCGCATCGGAGTCGTGGAGTTTACTGATCAAATCACCTCGGTGGTACGGGACCAGCAGCTCCAGCTTAACGTTTGGCCGCGGAATGGCGTCACTGATGGCCTTCAGCAGCTCCGGGATGCCCTGGCCCGTGCGGGCGGAAACGACCACATGGCGCGGTTCGCGCTGCTTCAGCCTTTCCACGACGAACGGGTCGGCTGCGTCGGCCTTGTTCAGCACGATGATCTCGGGCACCTTGCGGGCGTCCACTTCGGCGAACACCGAGCGCACCGCAGCAATCTGCCCCTCCGGATCGGGGTGGGACACGTCCACAACGTGCAGGATCAGGTCCGCGTCCGCCACTTCCTCCAGGGTGGATCGGAAAGCCTCCACGAGCTGGGTGGGAAGGGACCGAACGAAGCCGACGGTGTCGGCCAGGGTGTAACCCAGGCCATCCGAGGTCTCGGCCTTGCGGACCGTGGGGTCCAGGGTGGCGAACAGGGCATTCTCCACCAGGACTCCGGCGTCGGTGAGCCGGTTCAGCAAGGACGACTTGCCGGCGTTGGTGTATCCGGCAATGGCGACAGACGGCACTGCATTACGACGGCGGTTGGCCCGCTTGGTCTCGCGGGCCGGCTTCATCGCGGAGATTTCGCGGCGCAGCTTGGCCATCCGTGTGCGGATTCGCCGCCGGTCCAGTTCAATCTTGGTTTCGCCCGGACCGCGGGAGCCCATGCCGGCGCCTGCGCCGCCCACCTGGCCACCGGCCTGGCGGGACATGGATTCACCCCAGCCACGGAGGCGCGGGAGCAGGTATTCGAGCTGGGCCAGCTCCACCTGGGCCTTGCCTTCGCGGCTCTTGGCATGCTGGGCGAAGATATCGAGGATGAGTGCGGTGCGGTCAATCACCTTGACCTTGACGATGTCCTCGAGTCCACGGCGCTGGGACGGCGCCAGTTCCGCATCCACCACCACGGTATCTGCGCCGGTGGACATCACTACGTCCTTGAGTTCCAACGCCTTGCCCGAGCCGAGGAACGTGCCGGGATCCGGCTTGGCGCGTCGCTGGACCAGGCCGTCCAGCACCTCGGAACCTGCGGTTTCGGCCAGCGCCGCGAGTTCGCGCAGCGAATTCTCGGCGTCGGCCAACGTGCCTTCGGTCCACAAGCCGGCAAGGACGACGCGCTCAAGGCGCAGCTGCCGGTACTCGACCTCGGTGACGTCTTCCAGTTCGGTGGATAGTCCCGCCGTGCGGCGCAGGGCCCGGCGTTCCTCGAGATCCTGCTGGTCGCCGTCGAAAGTGCTGTGTTCTTCATCAAGCCGCGAGATGGCTTGGGCCTTGCCAAAGACGGCCCTGCTGCCGGCTCCCGAGCCGTCCGCAGCCGCGGCACTTCGTGCCGGGACGTCCTTGGAGAGAATCCGGTCGATGACAGCTTGGATTTCCTCAGGACTCATGTCCTGGGCTGCTGGCTCGGATCCGGAATTTTGCTGACTGGTCATGGTCTCCTTAAAGGGTTCTGCATCTTCAGAATAGTGCTGATTGCTTGCCTTGGGCGCAGAATTCGCGCTGGGCTGACGACTGGAGGGCATCTGAGCTCCTGTGCGGCCGCGGCGGACAAGCCTGGGCCGGCGAGATTGATCTGAGTGAATTGATCTGAGTGAGGGTGCATTCCGTGGTGCGTGCATCGCGGCGTCCGGGCGGAAGGTCGAAACCTGCATCACTCCGGAGACGGTGCTGCGCCCGTGGCGACGGCCTCGAAGGCCGGCAGTTCGGGGCGGACCGCGTCAGGGCCGGCTACTCAAAGATCAAGAACATGCCTTTTAGATTAGCAGACGCGCACCCTCCGGTTTCCCATCCGGCGGGCGGCCCACTAATCTGGCCAGTTATGGAGTCTGCCCACTATTTCAGCGCCTCGCCCGCAGGGCCGTTTACCCGCAAGCAGCTCACGGTGGAACTCGCCGGCGAAACGCGCAAGCTGCAGACCTCCTCCGCCATCTTCAGCCCTGACGGCATCGACAAAGGCACGGCGGTCCTGCTGGCGGACGTTCCTGCCCCGGCCCCGCAGGGAAACCTGCTGGACATTGGCTGCGGCTGGGGGCCGATTGCCCTGACGATGGCCCTCCGGGCGCCGCACGCCAAGGTGTACGCGGTGGACGTCAACGAACGCTGCATCACGCTCACGAACGAGAACGCCGAACTGCTGGGCCTAGGCAACCTCGCCGCCAGCGCGCCGGAGGCCGTTGATCCGGACCTGCGCTTCGACACGATCTGGTCCAACCCGCCGATCCGGATCGGCAAGGATGAACTGCATTCGCTGCTGATGCTGTGGCTGCCCCGGCTGGCACCGGGGGGTTCTGCCTGGCTGGTGGTGCAGAAGAACCTTGGCTCGGATTCGCTTCAGCGCTGGCTGGCGGGGGCGCTCGACGGTTCCTTTACGGTGACCCGCGAGAGCACGTCGAAGTCGTTCCGGATCCTGCGGGTCAGGAAAGCGTCCCGCTAGCGACAATCGTTGCCGGGCCGCTCAGCTCCACGTGTTCGTGCCCGTCTGCCACGGTAAAGAATTTAACCCCGACGACGCCGCCCGGTACTTTCACGTGCCAGGCGTCCGGTGCGCCCTGGCCGGCCCAGTGACGGATGGCCACGGCGGCGGCGCACGCGCCCGTTCCGCACGACTGCGTTTCGCCGACGCCGCGCTCGTGCACGCGCATGGTCACGGTGCCGACCCCGTCGTGGACCAGCGGCTCGGCCGGAACGACGAACTCGACGTTGGTGCCGTGTTCCGGCGTGGGATCAACATGGGGTGCGGTGAAGAGCTTCGTGCCCTCAAGTTCTGACAGCTCGGCCAGGGCGACCACCGTGTGCGGGTTTCCCATGCTGACGGACAGCGCCGGCCGCGGCACTTCGAGTCCGTCGGCGCTGACGAGGGAATCCATGGCGCGGGCCGCTGCCTCGGCCGGAAAGATGAACTCCCACGGCCCCATGTCCACCGCGTAGCCGCCAGCAGTACGGACAATGGTCTTCACGCCGCCGCGGGTGCCGATGGTCAGCGAGCCGCCCGGAGGCAGTTCAGCGAGGCCCTCGGCGAGGAGGAAGTGGACGAAGACCCGGACTCCGTTGCCGCACATCTCGGACAGTGAGCCGTCACCGTTCCGGTAGTCCATGAACCATTCGGCGTCGGGGCTTCCGGTCAACAGCTCGCGGCCCTCGTCAAGCAGCCGGGACGGGACAGCCCGGATGAGTCCGTCGCCGCCGATGCCTCTGTGGCGGTCGCACAGCCCCACAACCTGCCCGGGGGAAATGGAATGCATGCCCTCGGGGTCGGCAATCAGAACGAAGTCGTTGCCCGTCCCATGGCCCTTGGAGAAGCGCAGACCGCTCAGCTGTGAGATGGCGGGCTCAGCGGTTTCTGCAAGGGTTTCATCCATGCGTCAAGGTTACCCGCACGCCGCTGGCGGCCGAAAACCGGCCCCTCCCGCCTCGATGGCATTCCGGACGGGGTGGCCTAACGGACGGGCGCGCCTTCCGGACGGGCGCGCCTTCCGGGGTCAGCGGCAGAACGCCGCGGCCTTGGCGGCCAGGGCGGGGTCCTGCCAGTCCAGCCAAGAGATGCGCGGGTCGGCCCGGAACCAGGTGAGCTGGCGGCGGGCGAACTGCCGGGTGGCCACGATGGTCTCCTCAGCGGCCAGCGCAACGTCCGCTTCGCCGTCGAGCACTTTGAGGAACTGGGCGTAGCCCAGGGCGCGCGGCGCGGTCCGGCCGCGGCGCAGGCCCGCGGCATCCAGCCTTTCAACCTCGGCCAGCAGTCCGCGGTCCACCATGCGGTGGACGCGTTCGGCCAGCCGCCCCCGCAGGACTTCGCGGTCAACCTCAAGGCCGATCTGAACGGTGGGCTGGAAGTACTCACGGTTTGGCATGAATGAACTGAACGGGCGTCCCGTCAGTTCGAAGACCTCCAGCGCCCGGATGATCCGGCGGACGTCCCCGAGCCGGCCGGCGGACACCGGGTCAACATCCCGCAATCGTTCAAGGAGGGGGGCCGTCCCGGCGGCGGCGTGTTCCTGCTCAAGGCGGGCGCGGATGTCAGGGTCGGTGCCCGGGAATTCCAGAACGTCCAGGGCGGCCCGGACGTAGAGCCCGGAACCTCCCACCACTATGGCGCGCCGTCCCCGCCGGTGGATGCCGGCGACGGCCGCCCTTGCCTGCTGCTGGAAGTCCGACACGGACGCTTCCTCGGTGACGCCCAGGATGTCCAGCAGGTGGTGCGGCACTCCCCTGCGCTCGGCCTCCGTGACCTTGGCCGTCCCAATGTCCATGCCGCGGTAGAACTGCATGGCGTCGGCGTTAATGACCTCGCCACCGAGTTCCAGGGCGAGTTCGACGGCGAGGTCGGATTTTCCAGAACCTGTCGGCCCGACCACGGCGATGACGGGAGGCTGTCCTTCTGGGCCCTTGGCTCCGGAGGTTGAGGCTTGGGAAGTGACTGTTCCGGGACTGGCGGCCACAGGGCTAGCGGCCGCGGACCGGAAGGGACGGCATGCCGAGCGAGACGCCGGATTTACCTCCCGCGGCGGCCGGCGCCGGTGCACCACAGGAGTCGGCCTGCGACCTGTCCCATGCGTCACCGGCGCGCGAGCGGCGCAGGGTGTAGTCTCCTGAGTTTTCCGGGTCGGCAACCAGGTGGAAGGCTGCAGCTTCGGTGATGGTGACCGTGACCAGATCGCCCGGCCTGGGCGCCTGGGCGCCCGCCGGTACGGAGAAGTGGACGAGCCGCTGGTCCTGGGACCGGCCGGACAACCGGTGGGTTTCCTCGGCCTTGCGGCCGGACTGGGCGGTTACCATGACCTCGACGCGGCGTCCGAGCTGCTTGGCGTTCTCCTCTGCGGCGATGCGGTCCTGGAGTGCCGTGAGCCGTTCGAAGCGTTCCTGCACGACGGCTTTGGGCAGCTGGTCCGGAAGGTCAGCCGCCGGCGTGCCGGGCCGCTTGGAGTACTGGAACGTGAAGGCGGTGGCGAAGCGCGACGTTTCGACGACGTCCAGGGTTGCCTGGAAATCTTCCTCGGTCTCCCCCGGGAAGCCGACGATGATGTCGGTGGAAATTGCGGCGTGCGGGATCTTCTCCCGGACCTTATCCAGGATACCGAGGAATTTCGCGGAACGGTAGGACCGCTTCATGTCCTTGAGGACCTTGTCCGAACCAGACTGCAGGGGCATGTGCAGCTGGGGCATGACGTTCGGCGTATCCGCCATGGCGTCGATGACGTCGTCGGTGAAGGCCGCCGGGTGGGGACTCGTGAAGCGGACCCGTTCCAGGCCCGGAATGTCACCGCAGGCGCGGAGCAGCTTGGAGAAGGCCTGGCGGTCGCCGAACTCCACGCCGTACGAGTTCACGTTCTGGCCGAGAAGGGTCACTTCGATGGCGCCGTCATCCACGAGCGCCTGAACCTCGGCGAGGATGTCTCCGGGCCTGCGGTCCTTCTCCTTGCCCCGCAGCGCCGGCACGATGCAGAAGGTACAGGTGTTGTTGCAGCCCACCGAGATGGATACCCAGCCGGAATACACGGAATCGCGCTTGGTGGGAAGCGTGGACGGAAAGACGTCCAGCGACTCAAGAATCTCCAGCTGGGCTTCGTTGTTGTGCCGCGCGCGGTCCAGGAGTGCAGGCAGGGCACCTACGTTGTGCGTTCCGAAGACCGCGTCCACCCACGGCGCCTTCTTCAGGATGGTCTCGCGGTCCTTCTGCGCCAGGCAGCCACCCACGGCTATCTGCATCCCCGGGTTGGCTTCCTTGACCGGCGCCAGCATTCCCAGGTTGCCGTACAGCTTGTTGTCTGCGTTTTCCCGTACGGCGCAGGTGTTGAACACCACGACGTCGGCCTGGCCGCCGTCAGCGGGAACGTAGCCTGCCGCCTCAAGCATCCCGGCCATCCGTTCGGAATCGTGCACGTTCATTTGGCAGCCGAATGTGCGTACCTGGTAGGTGCGGGGCGCGGCGGACGCGTCAGCTGCTGCGGGGACGGTGCCGGATGCGGGGGAAGGGTAGGTCAGACTCACCCGTTAAGCGTACCGGCTGTGCCTAGCTCCCCGACGCGGCGTCGAGCACTTCGCCTACGATCCGGAAGGCCTGCGAGGGCTGGTACCCCTTGCGGGCCAGCATGGACGCCAGGCGCCGCATGGTTTTGTCGCGCTCGGCGCGGTCCGACAGGTCGGTGCCGGGCCGGAGCTTGCGCTCCACCAGATGGCGGGCGGCGGCTTCCTCGTCGTCGTCATTGAGCTGCTCCAGAGCCGAAGCAGCCGTGTCCGGATCAATGCCCTTGTCCGCCAGCTCACGGCGCAAGGCACCCTTGGCCAGCTTGCGGGACTGAGCGCGGCTCCGCACCCACATATCGGCGAACTCTGCGTCGTCGACGAGTTTGACCTCTTCAAAGCGGTCGAGGACTGCTGCCGCAACATCCCCGGGCACATTGCGTTCGGCCAGCTTGCGCTCCAACTGGAGCCTGCTCTTAGGCGAACTGGTCAGCTGCCGCAGCACAATCGCTCGAGCCACCGACGCCGGATCGGGCTCCCTGTCCTCCGGCGGCCCGGACGCCGGACCGGACAGTGGACCCGCAGGACCGGAAAGTGGTGTTGAGGCCGGCTCGGCGGGGCCTGACCGGCCCCGCCGCCTGCTGTTAGAAACCGTCAACGGCCTTCAGCTTCGGTGAGGCCTCGGCATCCGCCGGCTTCACTCCGACCCCGAGCTTTTCCTTGATGAGCCGCTCCAATTCCGCAGCCAGTTCAGGGTTGTCGCGGAGGAAGCGCCGGGAATTCTCCATGCCCTGGCCGAGCTGGTCGCCGTCGTAGGTGAACCATGAGCCCGACTTCTTGATGATGCCGTGCTCCACACCCATGTCGATGATGCCGCCCTCGCGGGAGATGCCCTGTCCATAGATGATGTCGAATTCGGCGATCTTGAACGGCGGGGCCATCTTGTTCTTGACGATCTTCGCCTTGGTACGGTTGCCGACCGAATCCGCGCCTTCCTTCAGGGTCTGGATGCGGCGGACGTCGATGCGGATAGACGCGTAGAACTTCAGCGCCTTACCACCGGTGGTGGTTTCGGGTGAGCCGAAGAACACACCGATCTTTTCGCGGAGCTGGTTGATGAAGATGGCAGTGGTCTTGGTCTGGCTCAGCCGACCAGTGATTTTTCGCAGGGCCTGGCTCATGAGGCGGGCCTGCAGGCCGACGTGACTGTCACCCATGTCGCCTTCAATTTCCGCCCGGGGCACCAGCGCCGCCACGGAGTCGATGACGATGACGTCGAGGGAGCCGGAGCCGATGAGCATATCCATGATTTCAAGCGCCTGCTCGCCGGTATCCGGCTGGGAGACGAGCAAGGCATCCGTGTCCACGCCGAGCTTGGCGGCATATTCAGGATCCAGGGCGTGCTCGGCGTCAATGAAGGCCGCAATGCCGCCCAGCCGCTGGGCGTTTGCCACGGCGTGCAGGGCGACGGTGGTCTTACCGGAGGACTCCGGACCGTAGATTTCCACCACACGGCCACGCGGCAGCCCGCCAATTCCCAAGGCCACGTCCAAGGCGATGGACCCCGTCGGGATGACCTCGATGGGGGCGCGGACTTCATCGCCCAGCCGCATGACGGAGCCTTTTCCGAACTGTTTGTCTATCTGGGCAAGCGCTGCTTCAAGCGCCTTTGCACGATCCGGGGCTGCCGCCATGGTTCACACCTCTAATGCTTTCTCGCTGTGGAGTGGGCCTGCGCGGCCCCTTTTCTCTGTCATCACTGACGCTAGCGCCGCCCTCTGACATTGTTGCCGGGTGGCACTGCGTATGTGGATAACCCGCTGAAAAAAGCATAGTCCTACCCGAACAGATATTCGAACAATCGGTCGGCGTGTCAGGAGTCTGCCAGCGGGCGGGGCGGTTTAGTTGCGGCTGGGCTTGACGTCCCTGCCGAGCCGCCGCTCCGCCGGCACGTCCTGGACGTCGCAGACTGCGAGCCAGACATCGCGGGGGCTGACGCCGGCGGCCAACGCTTGGTCCGCAGTCCGTCCCCCCACACCCGCGAGGACCAGCGAACTGCTGAGCACGCGGGAGTAGCCAGCGCCGAATTCATCGTCCATGAGCCGCCAAAAATCACTAATCCGCACGACATAGAGTCTCTCACGCCCGCGGACTCTAGAATGGTTGCCATGAGCAACCCCGTTGACGTCCCCGGAGTGTCCGCCCCCTTCGAGGACACCATGGATACCGCACTGAAGTCAGTGGAGCATCAGATCAGCATCTTCTGGCGGCGCGCCCGCTCCGTCTCGCAGCAGCTTTCACGTCAGGTTCACCCGGACATGGAGCCTGCGGCCTACGGCCTGCTCACCATGATCCGCCAGACGGGACCCATCCGGCTGACCGAACTGGCCTCCTGCATCGGCGTGGGCAAACCGTCGGTGAGCCGGCAGATTGCCTTCCTGGAAAGTATCGGCCTGGTACTCAAGGAAGCGGACCCGCTGGACGGTCGCGCGCAGACGATCCGGCTCACGCCCAAGGGCGAAGAGAAAATGCACCAGGTACAGGACGCCAGGCGGGAAGTGTTCCGCGAGCGGCTGGGCGAATGGCCGGTGGCGGATCTTGAGGCCCTCGCCACCTATATGGCCAAGCTCAACGCAACTTATGAACGTGACGGGTTTCCCAAAGACGGCGCCCTCTAAGGACGGCGCCCTTTAGGAGACGACAAAAGGCCTCCGGCTTGTGCCGAAGGCCTTCATCTTGGATCTGTAATGCCTTGGGTTCTGTAGGTCCGGGTTGCGTTAGGCTACCGTGCGCCGGACAGCAGGCCCTTGGCCAGTTCGTTGTTGAGTTCAGTGCTGAGATCGCGCTCAAGATCCCGGCCGTAACGCTGGGAAAATTCCTGCGGAACGGTGTCCGGTACGGCTACGCCTTCGGCCACTGCCACGCGGTCGCTGACCTCACGGAGCATGATGGACAACGGAACATCCAGGGCTGAGCAGATCGAGGACAGCAGCTCCGAGGAGGCTTCCTTCTGCCCGCGCTCCACTTCACTGAGGTAGCCCAAGGAAACTCGGGCGCTGTGCGAGACTTCGCGGAGGGTACGCCCTTGACGCTGGCGGACGTCGCGCAGAACATCACCAATTTCGTGACGAAGTACTACCATCTTGCGCTCCTTCTGTTCGCTCTTGGCCTGATCGGCGAGGCCCACATCCTTCCAGCGGACAACGCCGTTCACGGATACGGGCTGCTTTACCATCTGTATCGCCTTGCTCCCTCATGAGTCCGGTTCGCTGTGACGCGAACCGTAGTTGGTCTTTTCATCCTAGGCGCCTCCGTATTGTGGAAGCGACACAAAGTAACAACTATTCGGTAATGCTTTTTGTTCCCGGCAACCTTACTCCCGGTAGCCGATCGACGCGAGGGCCTCCTGTAGCCGCTCCAGCGCCGCCTCACACGCCAGGGCCCTGATCTCCGCCCGGGTGCCTTCAAAGCTGTAGGGATACGACGAGGAGCCCTGCGCTGTGGCGACGCCGATGTACACCGTACCCACCGGCTTGCCGTCGTGCTCGTCCGGCCCTGCCACGCCCGTGGTGGACACGGCCAGGTCTGCGCCGCAGGCGCTCCGCGCACCCTCGGCCATGGCCGCCGCCACTTCGCCGTCAACCGAGCCAACGGCGTCGAGCAGTTCCTGCGACACGTGGAGAACATCCCGTTTGACGGTATTGCTGTAGGAAACGACGCCGCCACGCAGCATGGCCGACGCACCCGGCGTGTCCGCCAGCATTGCCGTGACCATGCCGGCAGTCAGTGATTCGGCGGTGGCCACGGTGACGCCGCGCCGGACGGCCGCGGCAACAGCCTCCCCGGCGATTCGGTGAAGGTTGGACATGCCTATCCCTCCTGTGCTTCCGGCTTGTGGTTTTCCGATTTCTGGTGCCCGTCCGCTGGGAGTTCCCCGGCCCTGCGCAGCAGGCCCTGGGCGCGGACCTTCATTGCTTCAATGACGTATTCGACGCCGGTCCACACCGTGATGAGCACCGCCACGAGCATGACGGCGAGGGCCACCCAGACCAGCCATGGCGCAATGGCTGACAGCGGGAGCAGGTAGAGGAAAATCGCGGCGGTCTGCACGACGGTCTTGAGCTTTCCGCCACGGGAGGCTGGGATCACGCCATAGCGGATGACGAAGAACCGCAGCGCCGTGATCCCCCACTCGCGGACGAGGATGACCAGTGTGATCCACCAGGGCAGCTCGTTCAGGACCGATAGCATGACCAGGGCGGAACCGATCAGCAGCTTGTCGGCAATGGGATCGGCTATTTTTCCGAAATCGGTAACCAGTCCCCGGCTCCGGGCGATGTCGCCATCGAGCTTGTCCGTGTAGATGGCGACGGCGAAGGCCGCCACCGCAGCCCAGCGCCACGGCCCGGATTCGCTCCGCAGGCCGGGAGCATCAGCGACGAGGAACCACACAAAGAACGGCACCAGCACGATGCGGAGCATGGTGAGGATGTTCGGAAGATTCCAGATTCCGGAGCTGCTGGAGCCGGCCGCGGTCGCTTCGGTGCTAGTCACTCTCCTAGGCTACCGTCTTCTCAGCTACCGTCCGGTGAGGGACCAGGCGTCTTCGGAACCGTCCTCGTCGTCGCCGGAGCTGGCGTCGGCGCCGTCGTAGTACTCAACGTTCTGGGCGCGGTTGTCCAGATCAGCCGCCACGAGGTCCTCGGCATAGCCGCCCTGGGCGATGTTGGCATTGGCGTTGTCACTCAGGGCCGCGGTCTGTGAATCAGGAGCAGCCGGGGATTCCTGGCCCTTCATGGCGGCCAGCACCGTGGCGAGGTCATCGGGCTTGACCAGCACGTCGCGGGCCTTGGATCCCTCGGAGGGGCCCACCACTCCCCTGGACTCAAGCAGGTCCATGAGGCGGCCGGCCTTCGCGAAGCCCACACGCAGCTTGCGCTGCAGCATCGATGTTGAGCCGAACTGCGTGGTGACCACCAGCTCGGTGGCCTGCAGCAGCACGTCGAGGTCGTCTCCGATGTCGTCGTCGATCTGCTTCTTCGGCGCTTCGGCGGCGACGTCGTCGCGGTACACGGCCTTGAGCTGGCCCTTGACGTGCTCCACGACCTGGTGGATCTCGGACTCCGTGACCCAGGCGCCCTGAACACGCATCGCCTTGGAGGCGCCCATGGGCAGGAAGAGGGCGTCGCCCTGGCCGATCAGCTTCTCCGCTCCTGGCTGGTCAAGGACCACGCGGGAGTCGGTCACTGAGGACGTCGCGAAGGCCATGCGGGAAGGCACGTTGGCCTTGATCAGGCCTGTGACGACGTCCACGGAAGGCCGCTGCGTGGCCAGGACCAGGTGGATGCCGGCCGCACGGGCCAGCTGGGTGATCCTGACGATGGAGTCTTCGACGTCGCGCGGGGCCACCATCATGAGGTCGGCGAGTTCGTCGACGATCACCAGCAGGTAGGGGTAGGGGCGGATGACGCGTTTGGAATCCACCGGCGGGTGGACCTTGCCGGCCCGGACGGCCTTGTTGAAGTCGTCGATGTGCTTGAAGCCGTAGTTGGCGAGGTCGTCGTAGCGCGCGTCCATCTCGCGGACCACCCACTGCAGGGCTTCGGCGGCTTTCTTGGGGTTGGTGATGATGGGCGTGATCAGGTGCGGGACGCCCTCGTAGGCCGTGAGTTCCACGCGCTTGGGGTCCACCATGACCATGCGGACCTCATCGGGCGTGGCCCGCATCAGGATTGACGTGATCATCGAGTTCACGAAGGAGGACTTGCCGGCGCCGGTGGCGCCGGCAACGAGCAGGTGGGGCATTTTGGCGAGGTTCGCCACCACGTAGCCGCCCTCGACGTCCTTGCCGACGCCCATCACCATGGGGTGGTCGGTGCGGCGGGCGTTCTGGCTGCGGAGGACGTCGCCGAGGGAGACCGTCTCGCGGTCCGTGTTGGGGATCTCGATGCCGATGGCTGACTTGCCGGGGATGGGGCTCAGGATGCGGACGTCAGAGCTGGCCACCGCGTAGGAGATGTTCTTGGACAGGGCGGTCACCCGCTCCACCTTGGTGCCCGCGGACAGTTCTATCTCGTACCGGGTGACGGTGGGGCCGCGGCTGAAGCCAGTTACCTGCGCGTCCACGTTGAACTGGTTCAGCGTGTCCGTCAGAGAGGCCACGATGGCGTCATTGGCTTCGGTGCGCTCCTTGGGAATGGAACCGGGAGTCAGCACGTCCGACGACGGCAGCGTATAGGTGACGTCGCCAGCCAGCGACAGCTGCTCCGTGCGCTGCGGGATGGGTGTGGGCAGCGGCGCGGGTGCCACCGGCTTCGACGGAACCTGCGCGGCTGCCGCGGCAGCCGGAGCGGCGTTCAACGAACCTGCCGCCACCATCCCCGGCGTTACCAGCGGGATGGCCTCGGTGGCATTGTCTTCGGCGGCGCCCGCCGTAGTTTCCCGGTTCGAGGCCCCGAGGCCTTGGGCAGCCTTGATCTTCTCGACGGCGATCTCCGCCTGGGTGGGGCGGCGGACGCCGGGCGCCACCGCTGAGGAACCCTTGCCGGAAGACGCAGGCGGGGCGTCGTCGTCAATGACGGCATGCTCAAAGGCCTCGTCCCCGACGTAGCCTTCCAGGCGGGCGTCGGAGTCCTGGTCTTTGCCGAAGAGCCGCTTGCGCTTCTTCTTCGGCGCTGCCGGAGCGCTGTTTTCGTAAAGATAGCTGCGGTCGTGGCTATCGCCGTCGTCGTCCTGAAGGTCGATGCCCATCAGGTGCTCATAGGCCCCCCGCAGCCGGCGCGGGATCGCGCCGAACGGCGTGGCCGTGACGATGAGCACGGAAACAAAGGCCAGCAGCCCGTAGAGTGCCAGCGGAACGGCAGCGTGAATGGCCGCCAGCGGGGACGCCGCGAGGAATCCCAGCATGCCGCCCGCCCGGCGGAGGCCGTCGAAGCCCTCGCTGACGGTGGGCTGGCCGCCGATGATGTGGGCGAGCCCGCAGCCCGCGCAGGTCATGATGAGGAAACCGATCCCCACCCGGTTGTTTCCGCGGCCGTCGGCCGGCTGGCGGAACAGCCGAAACGCGCAGACGAACAGCATGAGCGGCAGCACCAGGGACATCCAGCCGAAGGTGCCGTTGACGACGGCGTAGACCGCATCCGGGAACCAGCCCCGGAGGCCCCACCAGGCGAAGGTGGCGATGAAGACCGCCAGCGCAAGGTTGAACAGGGCGGCACCGTCACGCCGCTCTTCCGGTGCGAGGTCGCTGACGTCATGGCCGATCCGGCGCACTCCCCCGCCCACGAGGTGCCCGATGCCCTGCCAGGCGCCGCCGGCCACGCGCAGCAGCCACGGCTGGTGCGGTTCGACGGCGGCCAGCTGGCGCGTGCGGGCGGTTCCGCCGGACGCTCCGGCCCGGCTGGATTTTGATGCCGGAGAACCGGCGCGGCCTGCGGACGTGCCTGTCTTAGCGCTCGGAGTACGTTTTGGCGCGGGGGAAGTACGTGTGGCCATATGTGCCACGGTACTCCAACCCAGGCCGGATTCCGCGGATTTCCGGGCCTTGGGGGCTGTGTTCACCCGCTCCCAAGGCCCGGCGGCGCCCGTTTAGGCCTCCAGGACCACCGGAATGATCATGGGCTTACGGCGGAGCTTGCGGTTTACCCAGGTGCCGACCACACGCCGGACAACCTGCTGCAACTGGTGCGTGGTGTGGTCCGTCCGGTTGAGCACGGCTTCCTCAAGCGCGGCATTGATCCTGGGGATAATGTCGTCGAAAACCGAGTCGTCTTCGGCGACGCCGCGGGCGTGGATCTCCGGGCCCGAAACCACTTTGCCGGTGGCGCGGTTGATGACCGTGATGATGGAGATGAAACCTTCATCCCCCAGAACGCGGCGGTCCTTGAGATCGGCGTCGGTGATTTCGCCCACGCTTGAACCGTCCACGTAGACGAAGCCGACCTCAACCTGGCCCACCACGTCAGCCTGGTGGTCCCGGAGATCGATCACCGTGCCGTTGTCCGCGAGCAGGATGCTCGCGTCGGGCACACCCGACTCCTCGGCAATTTTTCCGTTGGCGATCAGGTGGCGCGTCTCCCCGTGGACGGGCATCGCGTTGAGCGGCTCGAGGATGTTGTAGCAGTACAGCAGCTCGCCGGCCGCGGCATGGCCCGAGACGTGGACCTTGGCGTTTCCCTTGTGGATGACGTCCGCGCCCAATTTGAGCAGACCGTTGATGATGCGGAAAACCGCGTTCTCGTTGCCCGGAATGAGGCTTGACGCCAGAATGACGGTGTCGCCTTCGCCCACCACCACCGGGTGGTCACCATTGGCCATGCGGGACAGCGCGGCCATCGGCTCACCCTGGGAACCGGTGGACATCAGCACCACGCGGTTGTCGGGGAGGTTCCCGATGTTCTTGACGTCAACGAGGATGCCGTCCGGCACGTCCAGGTAGTCAAGCTTCGCGGCGATGGCCATGTTGCGGACCATGGAGCGGCCCACAAAAGCAACTTTACGGTTGTGCTTCGCCGCGGCGTCCAAAACCTGCTGGACGCGGTGGACGTGCGACGAGAAGGAGGCCACGATGATGCGCTTGCTGGCCTGCCCGAAGAGCCGGTCCAGTGTGGGTCCGATTTCCTTTTCAGCGGTGGTAAATCCGGGGACATCCGCGTTCGTGGAGTCGGACATGAACAGGTCCACGCCCTCTTCGCCGAGGCGGGCGAAGTGGCGGAGGTCGGTGATCCGGCCATCCAGCGGCAGCTGGTCCATTTTGAAGTCGCCGGTGTGCAGGACGGTGCCGCCTGCGGTGCGGAGGAAGACCGCCAGGGCATCCGGAATCGAGTGGTTGACGGCCACGAACTCACATTCGAACGGGCCGAACTTCTCCACTTGTCCTTCTACCACCGTGAGCGTGTACGGCTTGATCCGGTGTTCCTGCAGCTTGGCCTCGATGAGGGCAAGCGTCAGCTGCGATCCGACCAGCGGGATGTCGCTGCGGAGCCTGAGCAGGTACGGAACGGCACCAATATGGTCCTCGTGACCATGGGTCAGCACCACGGCAACGATGTCGTCAAGCCGGTTTTCGATGTACGAGAAATCGGGCAGGATCAGGTCCACGCCGGGCTGCGTTTCCTCAGGGAACAGGACGCCGCAGTCCACGATCAGCAATTTGCCGTCGATTTCGAAGACGGCCATGTTGCGGCCGATCTCGCCCAACCCGCCGAGCGGAACGATCCGCAGGGTTCCTTGGGGAAGTCGGGGAGGCGTGACAAGGCCGGGTAGCGCTACTTGGGTCATAATGCACTTCTTTCCAGGCGGAAGAGTGCCGGTCTCAGTCCGTCAGGAAAAGACCAGCCCTCCCTCCGCCAAGTCCTCGCGGATGATTTCGATCTCGGCTTCGTCCGGCTCCACGAGGGGCAAACGGACAATCGAGTTGGGCAGGACTCCCTGCCATTTAAGAATTTGCTTGGCCGCAACGGCTCCCTGGACACGGGTCATCGTTGCGCGCACCACGGGCTGCAGCTCGAAGTTGATCTTGCGGGCCGTTCCGAGGTCGTTCGCATTGACGGCGTCGATAAGGTCCCGGAAGCGGCGGGTAGCAACGTGGGTTGTGACACCCACCAGTCCTACGGCGCCCAGGGCCATCCAAGGAAGGGTCAGTCCGTCGTCCCCGGAGTAGAAGAGAAGGTCGGTCTCTGCCATGACGCGTGTGGCCGCAGTGAAGTCTGCCTTGGCATCCTTGACGGCGACGATATTCGGGTGCTGGGCAAGACGGATCATGGTGTCGGGCTCGATCGGAATGGAGGAGCGGCCCGGAATGTCGTACAGCATGACGGGGACATCTGTTGACGACGCGATGGTCTCGAAGTGTGCGCGGACGCCGGCCTGGCTGGGCTTGTTGTAGTAGGGCGTGACGAGCAGGAGGCCATCGACGCCGAGGGCGGCCGCCTGCTGGGAAAGATGCACGGAGTGCGCCGTGTCGTTGGTCCCGGTGCCGGCGATAATGGCGGCCCGCCCCCCGACAGCGTCCTTGACAGCGCGGAACATTCCGAGGTTTTCCTCGTCCGTGAGGGTAGAGGTCTCACCTGTGGTTCCGGTAACCACCAGGCCATCGCAGCCGTCGTCCACGAGCTTGCTGGCCAACTCCGCCGCCTGCCCGTAATCCACTTGGCCTTCCTTGGTGAAGGGCGTGACCATCGCGGTCAGGAGGGTACCAAGAGCAGGAATGTTCGCGGAAGTGTCAGCCATGGGAAAAACGTTACCCTGTCACCTGCACGTTAGGACAATGGCCGGCACGTGATGATGGTCAAACACCTGGCTGCCGTCAAATTGCGGCGCCGGCTCGTCACATGGCGGGATGCCGGTACCGATCGAGGGCACCCCGGCGCAGAACCGCCGTGACAACTTCCGTTCCGCTCCCCGCCGCGTGCTTCATGACCAGGCCGTCCGGGCCCCAGAAACCGCTCAGGCCGCAGGACGGTCCCAGCGGCGTGTGGCCGCCAAGGTTTGCAAGGACCGTGTACATGCGGTTGTCCATGGCCCGCGCTCCCAGATGCAGCCCCAGCCGGTGCCCTTCGCCCTGGGTGTACAGCGCAGATACGGCGTAAACGTCCGCGCCGCCCCCGGCCGCGGCACCCGAGTGGCCGGGGTGGGCTGCGTCGAAGCAGACGGCCAGGGCTATTTTCCAGCCGTCCACAGTCAGGATGGCGGGACCCGGACCGGCGGTGAACAGCGCCTCCTCACCGCCGTGGAGGTGGGTCTTGAAGGCTGCCTCTTCAGATCCGTTCGGATGGACGGCCAGGGATACGAGCCTCGGTGTCCCGTCCGCTGTCCGCAGCGCCGCACCCACGACGGCGGTCACTCCGGTTCGGCGGCAGATCTCCCGGACCGCGCTGAGGCGCGCGTCGCCCGGCACCAGCCACTCGTCCGCGTTCCGGAACAACGGCAGGTTGTACCCGGTCAGGGACAGTTCGGGGAAGATGACGAGCCGGGCGCCGTGGGAATCGGCGTCCTCGATGAGGCGGACGTGTTCGGGTATGTTGGCCCCGATCCCGCCCGCGACGGCCTCGTATTGGATGGCGGCTACAGTCAGCGCTCCGGTCACGGCTCCATCCTAGGCGGGACCGTTCCCCGCACAGTAGCGGCCCACAGCCGTCTCCCGCAGCGACTCTGCCCAGGACGCCAGCCGCTGGGCGGCGCGAACGTAGTGGAACAGCTCCGTGGGCGTCAGCGCCTCAACGTCGGTCTCCGACAGGCGGCGGGCCAGCTCCGCGCCGGGGGCCTGGGCTGAGAGGGGGATCCCCTCACGCCCCCATTGCACGTCTTCGGCGGGCTCGCCTGCGACGAGCCGCCGGAAGAGGTAGTCCACCACTCCCGGGCTCATCGCTTTCAGCGGTCCGTCATTGCCGCGCCTCGGTGCGGCGCGGTGAACGGAGCAGCTGTCCCCCGCCTGCTGTCCCGGCTGATGACGCGATGGGTTGACCTGGTGCCCGGATGAGTTGATCATGCGGAAATACTATTCGAACATATATTCGAACACAAGACCCGCGGCAGCGGGAGATGAATGCCCGGTCAGAAAACGTCATGGCGGGATGTGAGACGATCACATCATGACCTCGCGGAGCACGGCTGCATCGTCCAGAACAGCAAAAGGACCTGCAACCGGCACCCGCCTCGCGGGCATCGACGCCGCTCGCGGCCTCGCCCTCCTGGGGATGATGGCCACGCACCTGCTGCCCACGTTCGAGGCGGATGCCGCCCTGACTCCCACGTGGATCGGGCTGACATTTTCCGGCCGTGCTGCGGCCCTCTTTGCCGTCCTGGCCGGAGTCGGGCTGGCCCTGTCCACCGGCAAGCAGCGCCCCCTGGAAGGCGGAGCCCTCACAGCTGCCCGGCGGGGCATTGCCCTGCGAGCGCTGGTGATTGCCGTCGTCGGCCTGGCCCTGGGCGGCCTGGACGTCAACATCGCAGTGATCCTCGTGCACTATGCCGTGCTCTTCCTGTGCATCCTGCCCTTCATCGGGCTGCGGCTGAAGGCCCTGTGTGCCTGGGCGGCAGGCTGGATCCTCGGCTCCCCCGTGCTGGCATTCCTGCAGCGGCCATGGCTGATGGCCGCGGATCCGCCCCTGCAGCTCGATCACAACCCGGGCTGGGAGGACCTGTCGGCTCCCGGCCGGCTGCTCGGTGACCTGTTCCTGACGGGCTATTACCCCGTGGTCCAGTGGATTTCCTATCTGCTGGTGGGCCTCATCATCGGCAGGCTGGCACTGACGACGTCGCTACTCCCGGTGCTGCTGCTGGTAGGAGGTACCGCTGTGGCCGCCTTCGCCAAGGTTCTGGGCACGGCGGCCATGGAGGAATGGGGCGGCCACGCCGCATTACAGTCGATCCTCACTGATCCCAACTACCCCCTGGGCAGCCTCCTGCAGGTCAACCTGGCCGGGGTGCGGCAGGAGGGCTCGTGGTGGTGGCTGGCGTCCAGCGCACCGCATTCGGGGACCACCCTCGACCTGCTCCATACAAGCGGCGTGGCCGCGGCCGTCGTCGGACTCTGCCTCCTCGTGGGCCGGCTGGGCGAATGGCTGGACCTGGACCTGCTGCTGCCGCTGCGCGGCGCCGGTGCCATGACCCTGACCCTGTACACCGCGCACGTATGCGTGGTGGCCTCGTTCCACCTCAAGCCGCTGCCGCCGGGATGGACCGAGGACGGGATGTACTTTGCCCACGCCGCGCTGGCTGTGCTGATAGGGATGGCCTTCGTGATCCTGAAGAAGCGCGGCCCGCTCGAATGGCTTGGCCACGCCGCGAACCAGGTGGGACGGCACGAGCCGGTCAGGGTCCGGTAGCCCGGGTTCCGTCAGCAGGATCCGGGCGGCTTATCCCGCCAGGGCACCCTTGGAGGTGCGAAAAAGCCGAACGGCGTCGCGCATGGAAGAACGGGCTCGCTTGCGGTCGCCGGCGGCGTCGTACGCGCAGCTGAGGCGGAACCAGGAACGCCAGTCGTCCGGGGCTGCCTCCGTTTCGGCCCGGTACTTCTCGAATTCCTGGTCCGCGGCGGCGCGGACGATCCTTCCTGCCGGCGTGCGGGGCAGGTTGTCAACGGGCAGGCCGCCTTCGGCCTCGAGCACGCGCGCCATCTGTTCGGTGCGGGCACCGAACAGCAGTTCACGGATAAGGGCCCACGCGCCGATGACGGGCAGGACGAGGTACGCCGCGCCGATCGCCTTGGCAACGGGCTCCGGATCCGTCAGCAGAAGCACGGAGCGCTGCAACGAGACAATGAGATAGAAGACCAGGAGGAGCGTCACTGCCCCAACCCAGATCTTGGTGCGGTTCTTCGCCAGCTGGCCAAGGAGTGGTTTCACAGTTTCTACAGCCCCAGATCCAGGTAGCCGTCCAGGCCAACGGTCAGTCCGGGGTGGTGCGCGACGTTCCGCACGCCCAGGAGGACCCCCGGCATGAACGAGGCCCGGTCGAACGAATCATGGCGGATCGTCAGCTGTTCCCCCGGCCCCCCGAGCAGGACCTCCTGGTGCGCTACGAGGCCGCGAAGCCGTACGCTGTGCACGCGGACGCCGTCAACGTCGCACCCGCGGGCGCCAGCAAGCCCGCTGGTGGTGGCGTCCGGGCTGGGATCCATCCCGGCCGCTGCCCGCTCTGCTGCGATCAGCTGGGCGGTGCGGACGGCGGTGCCGGAGGGCGCGTCAACCTTGTCCGGGTGGTGGAGCTCGATGATTTCCACGGATTCGAAGTATTTGGAGGCCTTGGCGGCGAACGCCGACGCCAGCACCGAGCCAAGGGCAAAGTTCGGCGCAATCAGGACGCCGACTTTCTGGTTGCCGGCGAGCAGCGTTTCAAGCTTCTCAAGCCGTGCTGCGTCCCAGCCCGTTGTGCCCACCACGGCATGCATGCCGTTCTCCACGGCAAAATGGACGTTCTCCTCCGTGCTCTCCGGAACGGTGAGGTCCACGACGAATCGGGCCCCGGCGCTGAGCAGTGTGTCCAGGGAATCGCCACGCCCCAAGGCTGCGACGAGCTTCATGTCGGGAGCCGATTCAACGGCCTTGACTGCTTCGGCGCCCATGCGCCCATTCGCGCCAAGGACGGCGACAGCGAGTTGTTCGGTCATGGATTCAACCCTACCTTTCGCCCGGCCGGCGAAGGGAACCGGTCCCCATGCGTTACCTCCCGTGCCTGAGGGCGCCCAGAGGCCGCTGCGTGGCCGGCACGCTTATGAGAAGACTCTCAGACGAGTCTCATGCACCCCTCACGTTTGCCCCTCATCATGGAACTCCAGGGGGACAAGGATCGTGACTTCAACGAGCCGAAGGAGTCCGGAATGCGCATCGACACCCGCGATCTTCACGAGCACGTCGCTCCACAGCAGTGGGAGACCGCCGCCCCACAGGCGCCTGCGTGCGTTCAGCTGGGGAATCCGGAGCTCCGCCAGCAGATCCTGGACATCATCCTGGATGTCCTTTCCGATTCTGAACCTGTACGGCCCGAGGTCCGCGGCCGCCTCCTGCAACATCTGGCTGACAATCCCGGCCACCCGGAACGGGCTCTGCTGGAACATCTCCGGGACCCCGGCATCAAGGCAAACGGGGCACTGGAAGTCCTGTAACGGCCAGTTGCCTGGCTGCCAGAAGCCGCCCCTCACCCGCCGCACGCATGTGCGGCGGGGGCATGCATGGCGGCATTAAGGCCCCTCCAATTCCTGGAGGTGTGAGAGCAAGGCCCGCTCCGGGTTTCCCGGATTTTCCATCAGCTGCCACAGCAGCCTGCGCCGCACCTCGGGGGATGTCGTTGTTCCGGAAATGACGTCAGCGATGACGTCCAGGACCTGACCGCGCAGGGAAGGATCCCCAGCCCTCCGCTCCCTTGACCCGGACTCCAGTGGGTTCCCGGGGTAAAGCCCGTGCGGTCGGGCCTCCGTGTCGGGGTCTCCCGGCTCCATCGGCCCACTCCTTCCGCTCCAATCGGCCAGAGAGCCCCTTCGCCCACTGACCTGAGACCCGCCCGGGCTAGTCGTCCGGGCGTGCCCGGCAAGCCGGCCAGCCGTCGCAACGGCTGGCCGGCTTTCCCCGGCGAGCATCATCGTGTCGCGCTTCTGCTACGAAAACCCGGACCGGGGACCCCCTGTCCTAAGCCCCCTGCCCCCCACGAGCGGGAACCACCCCCATGAGGGGGGCAGCGGGGGACCATGTGGCGGGGATGCAGGGTGCGGCTTTCCTCAAGACGCCCGGGCGAAAGTTGGAGTGTCCTGAAGTCGAAGATCGCCGCGAACCCTCGGCTGCAGGACTGCCGGGTCCGGACGCACTCCCCCCAGAAGCTCCGGACCCGGCTATACCCCTCAGCTCTCCTCAGCCCTGGAGATGCCGCTCGGCATAGATGCGAAGAGCATCGCGGACGAAGCCCGCTCCGGCCTCGCCGCCATAATTTGCTGCGAAACGCGGATCGGCGACATACATCTCGCCAAGGCCCACCACGTATCCCTTCCTGTCGCCGCCCCGGGACGCCGGTGTCCCCGGGATGGCGGTGAGCCAGTCGACGTGGCGTCGCGCCAGGTCCTGCGCCTCAGCACTGTCGGCTGCGGCGCCCGACCCTGCGGCGCGGATCCAGTCCGTCGCCAGATCCTGGGAGCCTTGCCGCCAGGCCTGCTTCTCCTCGGCACTCATTCCGCGCCACCAGGAGTCCCCCTGGGCGTAGGCGTCCTTCCCCCACCGTTCCTCGACCTCGTTTTTGTACTGTGTGTGGTCGAAACCGTCGAACATTTTTTCTGCCACGAGTTCCCCATCTCCTTTCAATGACTCAATGGTTTGCCGGACGGAGGCCGCCTGCCTGGCCAGCCTTGCCTGTTCCTGCTGCAGCCACGCAAGGTGCCCGCCGAGGGCCCTGACGGCATCCGTCTCCTGCCGGAGCACGTCAGAAATCACTGGCAGGCTGAGGCCCAGTTCGCGCAAAAGCAGGATGCGCTGCAGCTGGACCAGGGCAGCGGAGTTGTAGTACCGGTAGCCGTTATGGCCGGTCCGGCTCGGCCTGAGCAGTCCGATGTCGTCGTAATGGCGCAGCGTGCGGCTCGTCGTGCCGGCGATCTTCGCTATCTCCTGGATGGACCAGTCCATGCGTCCTCCCCTTGCCCATCAGCGGCCGGCCGGTCCGGCCCGCTAATGCGACTCTAAAGGTTGACGTTACGGAAGGGTCAAGGCCGCTTTTTTGCCGGGAAGTCACCCGCCGCTCAGGCTCCTGCCCCGACCCATTCCACGGTGCCATCGGCGAAGAACTGTTCCTTCCAGATGGGAACCTGTGCCTTGATGCGGTCAACGAGCTCGGAACATACGGCAAACGCCTGCCCCCGGTGTGCCGCGGATACCGCGCAGACCAGGGCGGGATCCCCGATTTCCAGGGGTCCTACCCGGTGGGCAGCCCAGATCTTCACCGGCGGTGCCTGGGCATCAGCACCGACGGCGTGTTCGGCCACCAGCTGCGCCACGACGTCGGCCATCACCTGGTGTGCCGTGGGGTGCGCGCTGTAGCTGAGCCGCTCGACTGCCTTCCCGCCGTCGTGGTTCCGCACCACGCCGCTGAAGCTGACCACGGCTCCTGCCGTGTCCGACTCCACGGCGGCGATGGCCTGGTCCACGGAGATGGGCTCGGTGCTCAGCACCGCGTGAACTACTTCAAAGGATGCTTCAGTGCCCATGTCCGCCCTCCAGCTGGTCACAGAGATGCCCGATCACCGGGTCCAGCACGGACAGGCCGTCCATGACGCCCTTGGGTGATCCGGGAAGATTAATAATGAAGGTCCTGCCGGCGGCGCCGGCGTGGCCCCTGCTGAGCATGGCGTGCGGGGTCTTGGCTATCCCGGCCTGGCGGATGCCCTCCATGATGCCGGGGATTTCGCGGTCCAGCAGCGGGAGCGTCATTTCCGGCGTGCGGTCGTCGGGGCTGAGTCCCGTGCCGCCGCTGGTGATCACGACGGCGGGCTGCTGGGTCAGGAGCGCGCGGATGGCCGCTCCCACCGGTTCGCCGTCGGGGACCACCATGGCGGGAAACGTCTCAAAACCGTGTTCGGTGAGCCAGTCGACAATGACGGGCCCGGTCTCGTCGCGGTACAAGCCGGCCGCGGCGCGCGTTGAGGCAATGACAACGCCTGCCTTCCGGCCCTGGACTTCGCCGTGGACGTGGGGTTGCGTGCCGCTCACAGTGTCCAGTCCCCGCTCTTGCCGCCACTTTTGGCGAGCACTTTGATGTCGGTCAGTACCGCGTGCTTGTCCACGGCCTTGATCATGTCGTAAACGCTCAGTGCAGCAACAGAGGCGGCAGTCAGGGCCTCCATCTCAACGCCGGTGACTCCCCTGGTCCTGACGGTGGCCAGGATGTCCACGGTATCCGGACCGAGTTCGAAGTCGACGGTCACCTTCGAAATCGGCAGCGGATGGCACAGCGGAATCAGTTCCGGTGTCTTCTTAGCCGCCATGATGCCGGCCACCCTGGCCACAGCCAGGGCATCGCCTTTGGGCAGCCCGCCGGTGCCCAGCAGCGCCAGGACCTCCGCGGTGCTGCGGACTGTTGCGGTGGCCGTGGCCTCACGCGTGGTCTCGGGTTTTCCTGAGACGTCCACCATTTGGGCGGTGCCGTCGTTGCGCAGGTGCGTAAGCCCGGCGCTGTCATTTTGTGCAGTCACAACATCCATACTTCCACTTCGGCGCCCTCGTCGAGCGCGGAGATTCCTTCAGGCACGTGGACCAGGGCGTTCGATTGCGCGAGTGCCCTGATGAGGTGGGAGCTTTCGCCGCCCTCGAGCCGCACGGTGCGGTCCGGCAGCAGCGTTCCCCGCCGCACCTGATGCTTGCCTGCCGGCGACGTCAGCGGCTGGGCGAGCCGGCCCTGGATCCTGGCCCGTGGCGCGGGCGAGCCGAAAAGTGCGCTGAGGACGGGACGCAGGAACATCTCGAACGAAACGAGGCAACTGACAGGGTTACCCGGAAACCCAAGGAAAGGGACGCCGTCGAACGTTCCGAGCCCCTGCGGGCCGCCCGGCTGCATCGCCACATGCTGAAAGACCACGGCCTGGCCGTCCATGGCCTGGCGCACCACTTCGTACGCGCCTTTGCTGACTCCCCCGGTGGTGACGATGAGGTCCACGGTGGCCGTGTGGCTGCGCAGGAGAATGCGCAGCGCGGCGGGGTTGTCGGTGGAGATGCCGGCCCTGACCACTGCCAGCCCCGCCTGCCGCAAGGACGATTCCAGCAGGGTGCCGTTGGCGTCGTAGATCTTGCCGTCCTCCAGTGGTTCGCCCGGTTCCACCACTTCATCGCCCGTAGTGACCAGCAGAACAGTCAGTGCAGGGTGGACCAGGACGTCCGGCAGTCCCAGTGCTGCGAGGAGCCCCAGCTGGCCCGGCCCCAAAAACGTGCCGGCGGGCAGGGCAATTTCCCCGGCCCGGATGTCGCTTCCTGCACGGCGGATGTACGTTCCGGCAGGCGCCGCGGGCAGCCGCACCGTCGCTACCTCGCCGGGCACCGGGAACCTCGCCGGAACAGCCCGCTCAACGGGCACGACGGCGTCGGCACCCGCCGGGACCATGGCTCCCGTCATGATGGGGGCCGCCTCGCCCGGCTGCAGCGGGACGGGACGCGAGCCGGCCGGAACCGGAGCCACAACCCGCAGTTCCGCGCCGCCGTCGGGCACGTCAGCAGCGCGGATGGCAAAGCCATCCATCTGGGAGTTGGCGAAGGATGGCAGGCTGACCGGTGCGGTCACGGTCTCCGCCAGCCCGCGGCCCAGGGCATCGGCGAGGGAAAGGCGCTCGGTGCGCCCTGCGGCCGGCAGCGGCTCAAGGAGCTCCCGGACGGCACGCCGGTGTTCGGCCACAGTGCGGTGGGCGTGGGCGGCGTGCCCCGTTTCGGCGGCTGCTGCCGGTGCGGAGGCGAAGGTGGCAGAGGCGTGCGGCTGCGGTTGGCTGTGCATGGTCCTGCCTTCGGGAACGGCGGCTACGGGTTCACGTCAACTCTAATGGTGTGGAAGCCCGTGGCGCCGTCCGGGGCGACCGACCTTTGTTCCTCGGACTGCGCGGCGCCGCGGAGGTCCGTGGCGCGCACCTGGACCTCGTGCTGTCCCGGGTGAAGGTCGATGCCGAGCTGCCACTGGTACCACGTGTCCACCGAGATGCCCGGGGCGAGGTCGGCCGGCTGCCAGTTGCCCCGGTCCACGCGCAGTTCCACCTTGCCGATTCCGGTGTGCTGCGCCCAGGCCACCCCGCCGAACATCACCGTGCCGGCGCGGGCGGGCCGGCCGTCGCGGGGCACATCGATCCGCGAGGAGATCTTGATGGGGCCGCGCTCTGACCAGCCGCGCGGTGTCCAGTACGCGACGTCGTCGGCGAACCTCGTGACTTTGAGCTCAGTCAGCCATTTCGTGGCGGACACGTATCCGTACAGGCCGGGAACGATCATCCGTACCGGAAACCCGTGCTCCAGCGGCAGCGGATCGCCGTTCATGCCTACCGCGAGCAGCGCATCCCGGTTTTTGTCAGTCAGGACTTCCAGCGGCGTGCTTGCTGTCCAGCCGTCAGTGCTTTTGGACAGCACCATGTCTGCGCCGGGCTTCGGCCCCGCCATCGCCAGCAACTCACGGACGGGCCAACCGAGCCAGAGCGCATTGCCGATCAGGTCGCCGCCCACCTCGTTAGACACGCACGCGATGGTCACATGCCGTTCCGTGAGGGGTTTCGCCAGCAGTGCATCGAAGTTGAGCTCTACCTCCCGTTCCACCATGCCGGTCACTTTGAGCGTCCATTCGCGCGGATCGATCACAGGGGCGGAGAGTGCGGTGTCGATACGGTAGAAATCGGGATTCGGGGTGACGAGGGGAACCATTCCGGCCAGGCCAATCTGGGCGCCCTCCGGAATGCCCGCGGCCCGCGAACGTGGGGACGGCAGCCGGAGGGCGCTGCGGAGCTCGCTGACGCCGGCAGCGCCTCCCCGCCAGGCGGTGGCGAAGGCGCCTCCCACCAGGACAGCCGCTGCGGTGCCGCCGAGCAGTTGCAGGAAGCTGCGCCGCTCCGCGCTGTTCTGCCCGGGGCGCTGCCCGCGGGAACGTGGTGCGGCGGCCTTCTGCCAGGCGGCCAGCCGCCAGATCAGGCTTTGGAGCAGCAGTCCTCCGATGCCGGCCGCCAGCACGGGGAGCGCGACGGCGGTGACAGTCACCTGGGCGCGGGTCAGGACTGCCGCCACGCCCACGATGCCGAAGGCCGCGAAAACGGCGGCACCGGCGAAGCGGCGGCGCAGCTCCAGCATTCCGGCCACGGCCGCGAGGATTGCGATCACCAGGGCCATGCCGGTCAGCAGCGCTATCTTGTCCGCGGTGCCGAAAAGCGAAACCGCCCAATCTTTGACTCCCGGCGGAGCTGCGTCAATGACTGCGCCGCCCAGCGCCGTCATGGTCGACAGTGAAGGGCTGACGAACCCGGCGATGAGCTCGCTGGCCACCAGTCCCGTGCCTGCCGCCACCACACCGGCGGCCGCAGCCCAGCCGCGGGGCTGCGCACCAGCGCCGGGCCCGGGTTCCGGAATTTGCCCGGACGTGACGGGCGGCTGTTCGGCAGGCTGTTCCGCAGGGGATGCCCCTGCCGCCGTAACCGGCACAGGTCCACGGGTGCGTTCAGGGGTGTAGTTCTGTTGCCCGGCTGCTGCCCGGGGCACTGCCGGCTGGGACTCGTTCACCCTTCCAGCATAAGTTCGCCGGCCGCCGTCGGCG
The DNA here is from genome assembly GCF_918698095.1 of Arthrobacter sp. Bi83. Classification (GTDB taxonomy): domain Bacteria; phylum Actinomycetota; class Actinomycetes; order Actinomycetales; family Micrococcaceae; genus Arthrobacter. Next base: position 10,469 of record NZ_CAKKLY010000007.1, on the reverse strand, counting down.
CCTTTTCCAGGGTCATTCCCAAACCCGCGCCTGCCCCTTCTCGCGGCGCATGGATCTGAACGGCGGGCCCGCCCGTCCCGGGAATGTCACAGGCGTGGAGCTGTGCCCAACGTGGCGTAGCCTGAATTTATGAGTGTTCAGCTTGGCATGCCGCAGCCCCGCGAAGGAGGCAGCCCGGTTCCGGGTGCCCAGGGCCTTCCCGCTGCCCGCCCGGCCGATGCTCCTGCCGGGCTTGCAGACCGCTACGGACGCCGTGCCACCGATATGAGGCTGTCCCTCACGGACAAGTGCAACTTACGGTGCACGTACTGCATGCCGGCCGAGGGGCTGGAGTGGCTGGCCAAGCAGGCTGTCATGTCCGCAGAGGAAATCGTGCGGATCGTCAGGGTGGGCGTGGACCTGCTGGGCGTGCGCGAGCTGCGCCTGACGGGCGGCGAGCCTCTGGTCCGGGCGGATCTGGTCAGCATTATTGCGGCCCTCCGGAAGGCGCACCCCGAGCTCCCGATCTCCATGACCACCAACGGGGTAGGCCTGGACAAGAAGGCCGCCGCGCTCAAAGCGGCCGGGCTGACCCGCATCAACGTCTCGCTCGATTCCCTGCACGAGGAAACGTTTGCCGATCTGACCAGGCGCCCGTTCCTGGACCGTGTCCTCGCCGGCGTGGACGCAGCCTGGGCGGCAGGCCTGGGGCCGGTCAAGCTCAACGCCGTCCTGATGCGCGGAATCAACGACGCCGAGTCCCCGTCCCTGCTCGCCTGGGCGCTGGACCGGGGCTACGAGCTCCGGTTCATCGAGCAGATGCCGCTCGACGCCGATCACGGCTGGACACGGCGGAACATGATCACCGCGGCGGAAATCCGGGACCTCCTCTCCGCGGACTACCTCCTGAGCCCGGATCCGCGTGTCCGGGACGGCGCGCCTGCCGAGCGTTTTGAAGTACGACGCCGGGTGGCGGGGTCAGCTGATCCGCACGGACCGGTGCTGGGCACCGTGGGAATCATCGCCTCGGTCACCGAGCCGTTCTGCTCGGACTGCCGCCGGACCCGCATCACGGCCGAAGGCAAGATCATGAGCTGCCTGTTCTCCCGCGAGGAGTTCGACCTTCTGGGCCTGCTTCGCGACGGAGCCAGTGATCAGGAACTGGCGGAACGCTGGCAGGACGCCATGTGGGTCAAGCCCAGGGCCCACGGCATGGACCACGTGGGACTCGACGCCCCGGACTTCGTCCAGCCGGACCGCAGCATGAGCGCCATCGGAGGCTGAACCCTTGAACGTACGCTACTTCGCTGCCGCACGGGCCGCGGCAGGCATGGAGGAAGAGCGCTTCGACCTTCCCGCCGGGGCCACGGTGGAGTCGCTGCTGGCCGCCGTGCTCGAGGTTGAACGCCCCGAGCCGCCTGCCGGGACGCCACCGCTGGCGAGGATCCTTGCCCGCAGCAGCTTCCTGCTCAACGAGGTTGCCGTCCGCGACCGCACTGTGGTTCTCTCCGACAGCGACGTGGTGGACGTCCTGCCGCCCTTCGCCGGCGGTTAAGAACGAAGCGGCTCAGACCCGGACTGCGGGTCACGCCCGGCGGCAGATTGACGTCATGAAGGGGCTGAAGTCCTGCGCGTCCCCCAGCCTGAGTTCGGCGGTGTGGATGAGGATGCCATTATCAACCCGGAACGTGTGCCGGGCAGTTCCGCGGTCACTGTGCCGCTCCACGGTCAGCGTGGAATCATGCCAGGCGCCCCGGGCCGGCGCTGCCGGGGGCCTGCCCATGCTGTCGACGTAGTACCAGAGGGTTTCGTCGTGGTCCGGGTCGACGGTGAAGACGCCGTGGCCTTCGAAGTGCGTGCCGTCGGCCTCGGTGTGGCGGTACGTCTGCACCACCGCAAACCCGCCGGCTGCCCGCGTGAACGTCACCTCCGCGGTGGCGATCCGGGCCGGCCCCCACGGCGATGAGGCCAGCTCAGTGGTGCCCAGCCAGCGTCCGACGAAAATCCCGAGCGCCTCGTGCGCTGTCCCCGGATGCGGCCGGTCCATTCTTCCTCCGAGTCGGATGACTCCGAGTGGAATTCCGGAGTGGTCTGGCTCCATGATGATCCCGCGCCGCGGGCATGTCCAGCGGCATGGTCAGGGGCAGGTCCGGTGCCGCGCCGGCTGGGGGCCACCCCTCGCGCCGCATCAGAGCCCGAAGGTTTCCGTCTCTTCGAAGGGACCCACAACCGTCACCGTCCGCGGCGCGGCTGCCAGCTCGCGGGCCAGCTCCTGCACCTGCCCCGCCGTCACGGCCTTGATGAGCCGCAACGTCTCGTCGATGTCCTGATACTCGCCGGAGACGAGTTCGGCGCGGCCCAGCCGGGACATGCGGGATCCGGTGTCCTCCAGGGCGAGGACGATCCCGCCACACAGCTGGCCAACTGCCTTGCGGAGTTCGTCGTCAGAAATGCCGCCGTCTGCAAGCTTGTCCAGCTCCGCCCCCAGGAGTTCCACTACCTGGCGGACCTTGGTGGGCGTGCAGCCGGCGTACATGCCGAAGTAGCCGGCGTCGGCGTAGGAAGAGGCGAAGGAATACGTGGAGTAAACAAGCCCTCTCTTCTCACGGATCTCCTGGAACAGGCGCGAGGACATCCCGCCGCCCAGTACTGCGTTCAGCACGCTCATGACGTACCGTCGCTCATCGGTGGCCACGATGGTGGGGCACCCCATGATGATGTTGGCCTGCTCCACAGGACGCTTGACCACGTGCAGGCCTGACGTGCCGGTGATGTCCGCGCGCTCCGTGGAGCGGCGCTCCACCGGGGCAGCGTCGGGCTCAAGCGACCAGCCTGCGGCGTGGAGGGCGTCCACCACAAGGCGGCACACGACGTCGTGCTCCAGGCCGCCTGCAGCGGTAATGACCAGCTCATCCGGACGGTAGTAGCGCCGGTAGTGGTCCCAGACCGAGTCGCGGGCTACAGCCCTGATGGCGTCAGGGGTGCCGCCGATGGGACGTCCGAGAGGATGCGTTCCAAGAACGGCGGCGACGAAATGCTCATGGGCCACGTCTGTGGGGTCGTCGCTGTCCATGGCGATTTCTTCCAGGATGACGTCCCGTTCCTGCTCCATTTCGCCCGGGTCCAGGACGGCGCCGGTAATCATGTCCGCAATCACGTCGATGGCCATCGGCAGGTCCGTGTCCAGCACGCGGGCGAAATAGCAGGTGCTCTCCTTCGCCGTGGCGGCGTTGGATTCCCCGCCGACCTCGTCGAACGCCGACGCGATTTCGAGCGCGGTGCGCCGCTTGGTGCCTTTGAACAGCAGGTGCTCGAGGAAGTGGGTCGAACCGTGCTGGCCGGGTGCCTCGTCACGCGACCCTACACCCACCCAGAATCCGATAGTGGCGGAGCGCTGGCCCGGCATCGCCTCGGTCAGGACACGCACCCCGCCGGGGAGGACGGACCGGCGCACAACCGAGCCGCCGTCGGCGCCGTGGATCAGGGTGTCGCCGGGGTGGTTCTGAGCCAGCGGCAGGGGTACGACAGTCATCAAGGCCTTTCAGGAAGCGGAGCCAAATCTGCCTGCAATCGTACCAGCGGGCCGCGACGCCGGAGTGTGTGGGGTTAACGGCGGCGGGGCCGGTGGATCAACCACCGGCCCCGCCGTCGTCTGCTGGGGAGTTACCGCCCCTGACTGCTGTTAGTCGTCAGAGCCCTCCGCGTTTGCCGAGGCGTGAACGCGCTCGGCTTCGCCGGCGCCTTCCTCTTCAGCCACAACGGGAGACAGGGACAGCTTTCCACGGTCATCGATCTTGGTGATCTCGACCTGGATCTTCTGGCCCACGGAGACGACGTCGTCGACGTTGTCCACGCGCTTGCCACTCGCGAGCTTGCGCAGCTCGGAGATGTGCAGCAGGCCGTCCTTGCCCGGGGTCAGGGAGATGAACGCACCGAAGGTGGTGGTCTTGACGACCGTGCCCAGGTAGCGCTCGCCGATTTCCGGAACCTGCGGATTGGCGATGGCGTTGATCGCGGACCGTGCAGCGTCAGCCGACGGGCCGTTGGTGGCGCCGATGTAGACAGTTCCGTCGTCCTCGATCGAGATGTCGGCGCCGGTGTCTTCCTGGATCTGGTTGATCATCTTGCCCTTGGGCCCGATGACCTCGCCGATCTTGTCCACGGGGATCTTGACGGCGATGACGCGCGGTGCGAACTCGGAGAGCTCGTCCGGGGTGTCGATCGCTGCGTTGATGACCTCAAGGATGTGCAGACGGGCTTCGCGGGCCTGCTTCAGTGCTGCTGCCAGCACGGAGGCCGGGATGCCGTCGAGCTTGGTGTCCAGCTGGATGGCCGTGACGAACTCGGAGGTACCGGCGACCTTGAAGTCCATGTCGCCGAAGGCGTCTTCGGCGCCGAGGATGTCGGTCAGGGCCGCGTAGCGGGTCTGGCCGTCAACCTGGTCGGAGACCAGGCCCATGGCGATGCCGGCGACGGCGGCCTTCAGCGGCACTCCGGCGTTCAGCATGGACAGGGTGGAGGCGCAGACGGAACCCATCGACGTCGAACCGTTGGAGCTGAGAGCCTCAGACACCTGGCGGATGGCGTAGGGGAATTCCTCACGGGACGGCAGGACCGGCACGAGCGCGCGCTCTGCCAGGGCGCCGTGGCCGATTTCACGGCGCTTGGGCGAACCCACGCGGCCGGTTTCACCGGTGGAGTACGGCGGGAAGTTGTAGTTGTGCATGTAGCGCTTGCGCGTTACCGGCGACAGCGAATCGATCTGCTGTTCCATCTTGAGCATGTTCAGCGTGGTGACACCCATGATCTGGGTCTCGCCGCGTTCGAAGATGGCCGAACCGTGGACGCGGGGCAGAACCTCGACCTCGGCGGTGAGCTGGCGGATGTCCGTCAGGCCGCGGCCGTCGATGCGGATCTGGTCCTTGAGGATGCGCTGGCGCACAACCTGCTTGGTCACCGAGCGGAATGCTGCGGACAGTTCCTTCTCGCGGCCCTCGAACTGGCCGGCCAGGGAAGAAGTGACTTCGTCCTTGAGTGCGTCGGAGGCGGTGTCGCGCTCCTGCTTGTCACCGATCTGGAAGACGGCGGCCAGCTTCTCAGCGGCGGCAGCCTCGACAGCGGCGTAGACGTCATCCTGGTAGTCAAGGAAGACCGGGAACTCGACGGTCGGCTTGGCGGCGCGTGCTGCCAGGTCGGCCTGTGCTTCGCAGAGGGCCTTGATGAAGGGCTTGGCAGCCTCGAGGCCTTCCGAAACAACTTCTTCGGTGGGGGCGGTGGCGCCCTGTTCCTTGATGAGGTTCCAGGAGTTGTCGGTGGCTTCGGCCTCGACCATCATGATGGCGACGTCATCACCGGCAATGCGGCCTGCGACGACCATGTTGAACACGGAGTTCTCGAGCTGGGAGTGCTTCGGGAAAGCTACCCACTGCGAGCCGTTCTCGTCGGCGACGAGGGCAACGCGGACGCCGCCGATCGGGCCGGAGAAGGGCAGGCCGGAGAGCTGGGTGGACATCGAGGAGGCGTTGATGGCCACCACGTCGTACAGCTCGTCGGGGTTGATCGCCAGGACGGTGACGACGATCTGGACCTCGTTGCGCAGGCCCTTGACAAAGGCCGGACGCAGCGGGCGGTCCATGAGGCGGCACGCGAGGATGGCCTCGGTGGACGGACGGCCTTCGCGGCGGAAGAACGAGCCCGGGATGCGGCCGGCAGCGTACATGCGCTCTTCGACGTCGACCGTCAGCGGGAAGAAATCGAAGCCTTCGCGCGGGTGCTTGCCGGCGGTGGTGGCGGACAGCAGGGCAGTGTCTTCGTCGATGTACACCATGGCTGCGCCGGCTGCCTGCTTGGCAAGACGGCCGGTTTCGAAGCGGATTACACGCTTGCCGAAGCGGCCATTGTCAATGACGGCTTCTGAGAACTGGATTTCGGGACCCTCCAAGAGAGTCACCTCCGTTTCTTGTTTAACGGAAGTCCAGCCGCATCAACCCAGGCCAGCATCTGTCTACTGGCCTGCACTGCACCCGGTCATCGATCGAGACCCACGGGCCGGGGCTTCAAGACGTCGAAGCCGTTCCCGGGGATCACTACCGAGGACCGCGAATGCGTGATGCGGTTGATCCTCCTGTTTAATTATCTGTGAAGCGGGCGGCCCGTTCCGCTCCGGAAAGGGCCGCCCGTAATGCCTGACTAGCGGCGCAGGCCGAGGCGCTCGATGAGCGAACGGTAGCGGGCGATGTCAGTGTTCTTCAGGTAAGTGAGCATGCGCTTGCGACGACCGACCATGGCCAGCAGACCGCGCTGGGTGTGGTAATCGTGCTTGTGCTCCTTCATGTGCTCAGTGAGATCCTTGATCCGCTGAGTCAGGACTGCAACCTGGACCTCCGGTGAACCGGTGTCGCCTTCGGACGTTGCGAAATCCTTGATGATGGACTGCTTTACAGCGGCTTCAAGTGCCACAATAACTCCTAGAGATGTGCCGTGAGGCCCGAGTCAGTAACTCACTGCCGGGTGTGCCGGCGCGGACCATCCCGATAAACGGGGGCCGGTGCGCGCGAAACAGGATCCAGCAACCACGGACTGCAGCCGGATCCACCGCTTAGTTTACCGGCCTTGTTGCAATCTTGTCGAAACGCCCCCAGCCTTGTCGAAACGACTCCGGCCGCCCCGCCGGGCACGTGAAGGCCGGCAGGGCGTGAAGGTCAGGCACGCGGCAGCAGGTCGCGGACGGCCGCCATGCCGCGGTGGAGCTCGGTGAACCCCGTGCTCAGCGGGGAGAGTCCGATCCTGATGCCCTCCGGTGCGCGGAAATCGGGGATGACGTCCCTGTCCCACAACAACGCAGTCACTTCCCGGAAGGCCGGATGGTCGAGGCTGATGTGGCTCCCCCGCTGTTCGGGGGCGCGTGGTGTTGCGAGTTTCACGCCGGCCGGCGCAAGCCAGGCATCGTGCAGCTCCAAAGCGTAGGCGGTCAGGCGCAGCGACTTTTCCCGGATGGCCGGCATTCCCGCTTCCTCGATCAGGTCCAATGTGCCTCGCATCGCGATCATTCCGAAGATGGCCGGGGTCCCGCTGAGGAAGCCGCGGATACCGGGGGCGGCCTCGTAGCCGGCCCCCATCTCGAAGGCGTCCTTCCGGCCCATCCATCCCCAAATTGGCTGGGCCAGTCCGGGAAGATGCCTGGCATTGACATACGCAAAGGCGGGCGAGCCGGGGCCGCCGTTGAGGTACTTGTAAGTACAGCCGGCGGCGAAATCAACGCCGCTGGCATCCAGCCCTATTTCCACTGACCCCGCCGAATGACACAGGTCCCACACCACCAGCGCGCCGGCGTCGTGCACCGCCGCCGTGATGGCCGGCAAGTCGGCAAGGAACCCCGAGCGGTAGGCCACATGACTGAGAAGTACGACGGCGGTTGCCGGCCCTACGGCCTCGCTCACCTGTTCAACGGTCACCCCGGCGGCAGGGTCTGCGTCGATCCAGCGCAGGGTCAGCCCTTCCTCCCGCGCGATGCCCTCGACGAGGTAGCGGTCGGTCGGGAAGTTGTCCGTGTCCAGGACGATCTCTGTCCTTGCGGAGTCCTTGACCACCGCAAGCGCGGCGCGGATCAGCTTGTAGAGCACCACCGTGGTGGAATCGGCAATGATGGTCTGGCCCGGGGCGGCACCCAGGACGGCATGTCCCAGCTGGTCCCCGATGGCCTGGGGCATCTCCAGCCATTCCTCATCCCAGCCCCGGATCAGACGGGCGCCCCAGCCCGCATGGATGAAGGCGTTGATGTCCTCGGCCGTCCTCTTGAGCGGGCGGCCCAGGGAGTTGCCGTCAAGGTAGGAGAGCTCCGTGTCCGTGCCGATGAAACGCGCACGGTACGGTGCCAGGGGATCCTCGGCGTCCAGCAGGGCCGCACGTTGGCGGAGCGCGTCTTCAGTGCCGTGAACGGTGGTCACTGGCCGATCTCCGTCCGTACGGCGAACAATTCCGGGAAGAACGTGAGTTCAAGGGCTTTTTGGAGAAAAGCCGCGCCGCTGGAGCCGCCGGTTCCGCCCTTCATGCCGATGGTGCGCTGCACGGTCCGCAGATGGCGGAACCGCCACAGCTGGAAGTTGTCCTCCAGGTCCACGAGCTCCTCGCACGCTTCGTAGGCGCCCCAGTTGTCGGACGCATTTTCGTAGATGTGCTTGAAAAGGGGCACGAGCTCGGGGGTGAACTCGTGCGCCTTGCTGACGTCGCGGTCAAGGACGGAGGCGGGCACGTCATAGCCCTTGCGGTGCAGGTAGGCCAGGAATTCGTCGTAGATGCTCGGGGCATCGAGGACTTCCTGGAGCAGCGCGTGAGCCTCCGGGTCGGATTCGAACACCGGCAGCATCTTCCGGTTCTTGTTGCCGAGGACGAACTCCACTGCCCGGTACTGGCTGGACTGGAATCCTGAGGAGTTGCCGAGGAAACCGCGGAACTGCGAATACTCGGTGGGCGTGAGCGTGGCCAGCACCGACCACTGCTCCGTGAGGGTTTTTTGGATGTGCTTAACCCGGGCAATCCCTTTCAGGGCCGTCCCGAGATCATCCGCCCGGAGGTGTTCCGCCGCGCTGCGAAGCTCGTGGAGCACGAGCTTGAGCCAGAGTTCGGTGGTCTGGTGCTGGATGATGAACAGCATTTCGTCATGGTGTTCCGGCGTGCTGACAGGCCGCTGGGCACTGAGCAGCGTGGGCAACTGCAGGTATGCCCCGTAACTCATCCTGGAACTGAAATCGCGGACGATCCCCTTGTCCAGTTTTCTGGTGTTCTTCTCCACGGTCACAGTGTTGCCTTCCTTGCCAGTACTGTGTGGGGCTGACAAATCAGCGCTTGAGGAGGAGGTCGTGGGTCTGCACGACGTCCTGGCGCATCTGCTCCACGAGGGCTTCAGGCCCACGGTATGCCACCATGCCCCGGAGACGGACGACAAACTCCACCACTACTGTCTGGCCGTACAGATTGAAGTCGTCTGCGGACTCTTCCGGGCGGTCGATGACGTGGGCCTCAACCTGGCGGCTGACGCCGTCGAAGGTCGGGTTGGATCCGACCGAAATAGCGGCCGGCCACCGGGTGCCACCCTGGTCCACCAGCCAGCCGGCGTAGATGCCGTCCGCCGGGATGAAGCCGCTGGCGTCATGGGAGAGATTGGCCGTGGGAAAACCGAGCACGCGGCCGCGGGCCGCCCCGTGGACCACTTCACCGCGCATCTGGTGCGGGCGTCCGAGCACGGCGGCCGCCGTGGCAACGTCGCCGCCGTTCAACGCTTCACGCACCCAGGTGGACGAACAGCGGCGGTCCGTGCCGCCGTCGTCGTGGAGGGGAAAACCCTCGGAACCGAATTCACTGATGACCAGGACTTCGAAGCCGAACTTCTCCCCCAGCTCGCGCATGGTGTTCAGGTCACCGGAATTGCCCCGCCCGAAGCGGGTGTCATGGCCGATGACGACGTGGCTGGCGTGGAGGCTGTCAACAAGAACCGTTCCGACGAATTCCTCGGGAGTGAGGCTGGCAAGCTCCAGCGAGTACTTCATGACCAGCACCGCGTCCAGGCCCAGCTCTCCCAGCGCCTGGAGTTTGTCCTGCAGGCCCATGATGAGCTCGGGTGCGGCCTCCGGCCGGTGGACCTGCGCCGGGTGGGGATCGAACGTCACGGCCACGGACTTTGCCCTGTTCAGCCTGGCCGTCCGGATCAGCTGGGACAGCACCTGCTGGTGCCCGCGGTGGACTCCGTCGAAGTTGCCGATAGTGACAACGGAAGGACCAAAGTCGTCGGGGACTTCGGTCGGATCGTTCCAGATGTGAACCATCAACCTCGCCTTTTTACTGCCTTACAGGAACCCGTCCGGGCGCCTCCCAGGCGCCGGAACTCTCTAAGATTACCTGCAATCGCTGCGGGTCATGGACGCCCGCGGCGCCGCGGTTCGGCAGAACCTACCGCGCCCCGGGGTCCCGGACTAGGATGCAAAGGCAGCTGTCCGGCGACGCACGCTTGTGCCGCTTCCCATGACGCCCGAGCGCTCAGCGGGCCAGAAGGAGTATCCCTTGACTGACATCCATGAGCTTCTGGGGCAGATCCCGGTGGACCAGATCGCAACGCTGCTTGGCACCGATACCGCTACCGCGCAGGCCGCTGTGGAGGCCGCCGTCCCCACGCTCATCGCCGGCATGCAAAACAATGCGCAGGCTCCGGACGGCGCGGCGTCCCTGGAATCGGCGCTGGCGCAGCACCGGACGGGACCCGTCGACGGCGGAGTGGACGCCACCCAGGTAAACACCGACGACGGCGAAAAAATCGTGAGCCACGTCTTTGGCGGCCAGCAGGACCAGGTGGCAAACCAGCTGGCTGGTGCCGCCAACCTGGGCGGCGGCGTGGGCGGGGACCTCATCCGCAAACTCCTTCCGATCCTCGCGCCGATTGTCATGTCCTACCTGGCGAAGAAAATCCTTGGCGGCGCCCAGCAGGGTACCGGCCAGTC